>NZ_JAUNDY010000006.1:0-79524 GCF_030525845.1 Moraxella sp. | reverse complement strand
CGGCAACCTAAAAGTTGGCGACACCAATGGCGAGCCTGTGAAGATCACAAACGTTACCAGCACGCTGCCTGATACTTATAGCACCGCCAACGATGCTAACAACCCAGATGGCAAAGCACCTACCACCGCACAGCAAGTGCCAAGTTTGACTGCTAATGAGTTGAACAATGCTGCTACCGTAGGCGATGTGCTAAATGCTGGTTGGAACCTAAAAACAGAAGATCAAGGCGACCTAGACTTTGTCAAACCTTATGACACTGTTGAGTTTGTAAACGGCAAAGGTACTACCGTTGAGAGCAAAACTGACGGCGAGACCAGCACCATCACTTATAATGTAAACGTGGATAATGCAACTACTTACATTACTGCCAAAGATGCTGCCGGTAACACCCTATATCAAGGTGCCGATGGTAAGTTCTACACCGGACCAAACAGTCAAGGCGAAGCTGTCGAACCAGTTGGCGATACTTACATCACTGCAAACGTAGCTGTTATTGACGCAAAAGTTGGTTCAGTGAATGCAAAAGATGGTAAAGCTGAAGTAGGTACTGGTACTAGCCCAACAGATGCAGTAAGCGCAGGTTCTGTTGCTGACACTATTAACAAAGTAGGCTTTACAGTTACTGCCAACGATCCAGCTGCTGGCGACGTTAACAACGATGGTCTGGTAAATGCTGGCGAAACTCTCAACTTCGCTGACGGTGCGAACACCAAAGTGGTTGTAGAGGGCAACACCGTTACTTACAATGTAACAGGTCTACCAGTTCAGTACACTACCGAAGATGGTCAGCCAGTTGCCAAAGTAGGTGATAACTACTATCCAGTAGGTAAAGATGGCTTGCCTGATACCACAGCTACTCCAATCCCTGCTGACCAGTTGGTAACTAATGTTATTAACCCAGCAGCTTCATCAGATGAGATTGGTGCACCTACCAAGTTGGGTAACATCGCAAGCACGCTACCAGCGACTTATAATGACGACGCTCTAAACACCGCTGGTGTAGCACCTACCAAAGGACAAGCCTTGCCAGAGCTTACCCCAGCACAGTTAAGCAATGCTGCGACCATTGGCGATGTGCTAAATGCTGGCTGGAACCTACAAAACAACGGCGAAGCTCGTGACTTTGTGAAGCCTTACGACATCGTAAACTTCGTTGATGGTAAAGGCACTACTGCGGTTGTTACCACAGCTGCCGATGGTGTATCTAGCGATGTAACTTACAATGCCAACTACGATAACCTAACCATCAACGTAGGCGGTACTGCTTATAAAGTTACTCAAAACCCTGATGGTACTTACACCTATGTACTTCCAGGTGCAGGTACTGACGCTGGTACTGGTGGTTTGAAAGTTAATGGTAACCCAGATGCCGTTAATAACAACACCTCGCCAGAAGGTCAAGGTAGTATCCTTATCAACGGTCAAGGTACTCACGTGAGCGTGGATAACAGCACAGGCGAAATCAAAGTGGACAGCCCACTAGCCTATGTAGGTAACGAAACCGCTGGCGACACCTCTACAGCGACTGACACCGTATCGTTTGTGGGTGCTACTACTGATGCACCAGTACAGGCTCAAAACCTAGCAAGTGGTGTGCGTGATATCCTTGCCAGTGGTGGCGATGCATTGCCAAGTGCTTACATCAATGCTGGTACTGACGCCAATGGCAACCCAGTGTCTGCGACCACATACACACCAGCTCAAAGACAAGCTATTGCCGCTGCAGTTAACAACGCCTCTGGCGACACCCTAACCAACGCAGCAAACATCGGTGACGTGCAAGCGGCTGCTGCTGCTGCCAAGACTGAAGTTCGTGCAGGCGAAAACGTGCGTGTAGACACAGCTACAGGCGACAATGGTCAGACAATCTATACCGTTCATGCGGCTGCTCCTGACCTAAGCCCAATCAACAAACGTCTTGACGACATCGAAAAAGGTGCGAACGCAGGTGTTTCATCAGCGATGGCGATGGCAACCTTGCCACAAGCTTACATTCCTGGTAAGTCTATGCTGACAGGTGGTGTAGCAAGCTATAATGGCGAAGGTGCAGTTGCAGTGGGCTTCTCGAAGCTATCTGACAACGGTCGTTGGGTACTGAAAATGAGTGGTTCTGCTGATACTGACGGTAACGTTGGTGGTGCAGTAGGTGCAGGTTTCCACTTCTAATCAGTCAGCTTTGAGCTTGCATTCACAGATGTGGGTGCAAGCAACCCCAAAACTAATTTTTAAGGAATACTATGAAAGCATTAACTCTAAGTGCGATTACGCTAGCAGTTGTTGCCATGACAGGCTGTATGGGAACCAAACAGCTTAGCTCGAACATCTCAGAGCATGGCACCATCAGTGATAAAGATGACATCGTTTTCCCTGCACTTGAAAAAGCATGGCAAAAAGATGGTCAATTTCCTAACAGCGAAAACCTATCAAAAATCCGTCCAGGTATTGCCAAAGATGAGCTATACCAACTGATTGGTCGTCCTCATTTTAATGAATCAAACCGTGCTCGTGAGTGGGACTACATCATGAAGTTCTATCAAGCGGACAACTCCGTTAAGGTTTGCCAATACAAAGTGATTTTTGATGATAAATTCAAAGGTCAAGAGTTCTACTGGCTACCTGCCGACTGTGCTCAGTATGCTGCTGTGAAATCAAGCCCAGCACCAGTGGTTATGCCAGCCCCTGTGGTTATGCCAGCCCCAATCATCAAAGAAAAAATCACTCTAGAAGCTGATGCTCTGTTTAAGTTTGACAAGTGGAAGCTAGAAGACATGCTACCAGCTGGACGTGCCAAACTTGATCAGTTGGCAGCACAGTTGATTGAGTGGGAGTCTCGTGGCGAGAGCCGTGTGAACCTTACAGGTCATACTGACCGTTATGGCGATGACATGTACAACATGAACCTATCTATGCTACGTGCCCAAACCGTGCGTCAATACCTCATCAGCAGAGGCGTTACCGCTGGCACGATCTCTGCATCAGGTGCAGGCGAAACTCAGCCCCTACCACATGTTGTATGTAGCACCACCGCACCAAAATCTGAGCAAATCAAGTGCTTACAGCCTAACCGTCGTGTTGAGGCAGAAGTTACTGTTTATGCCTTTGGTGAAAACGGTGCTCGTCATGAAATCCGTCATGGTGAAGCTTATCAAAACTTCAACTTTGGTAGATAATCTTACCCAAGACAAAAGCCCTGTTAATCGCAGGGCTTTTGTTTTTTTGGCTTAAACTGATAACCAAGTGTCTTAAAAGCATTATTAGTATGCCTGATATGTCAGGCTATTTGAAATATTACAGGGTGTGTTTGCCATCCTTTTATAAATTTGGGTTTTATCAATATGCTCAAAAACCATAAAATTGGTACAGATTTGTCATCAAATCATAGAGGTGCATTGCCATTTACCTTTGGTAATCAAGGTATTAAAAAGAGTGTAGCGAACACACCTTTACAAGCCTATATTGATTTTAGGTTTGATGATGTAGATGTCTATTTGGGATAAAGTATTGGTAAAGGTTGATTAAAACTCGGTTATCGCTAAAATTGATTTATACAATGCTTTTTGTTCTTGACTGGGCTTGGCAGATTGTAGTGCCATGACAGCCGACATGTCGCCATCGATGCGGATTTTACCCATCATAAAGGCTTCAAGAGCGATGTTTGCATCTTTTCCTGCGATGATATGGGCAAGTGTCTCGCTGTCGATATTGATGGTGCTGACGGCGTTGTCGGTATGATGTTGCCATAGTTTACCATCTTTTAGATGAAGCATGACAGGAGTATCGCCTGTGATGTTGATGTTTACGATGAGGTTTGATAGTGTGGGCGGTAGGTGCAGTTCGCCAGCATTGGTGTTTAGGGTTGCCATCTCATCAAACCATGTTTGGCTTAAAAATTTTGCCATGTTTATTACCTCAAAAAAATACTTACATACTTAGGTGTCATCAGATGATACTCTTGGTACACCTAATTGCTCCATTATAAAGCAAATTTCTCCAAAATAACAAAAAATCACATTTTTCAAACAAAACCCTAAATATAAAAAACATGATAAAACCCCTTAAAGTGATTTAAAAAACCAATCAAAACACCAATTCTTTATAAAAAATGTGAAAAAAATGTAAAAATTTTGATTTATTTTTTACAAAACATCGTAAAAACTTACAATAGTGTTGTATAATACAAGGTGAAAAACCCACTGCAATACCATGTTGTCAGTATGGATTTAAACGCAAGCCAGTCTCATTTGAGAATTAGCCAGTACTGGGATTAAGTTGCTGTTGCATCAGGCAGCAATATTTCCTTAATTTTTTCAAGGTTTTTTCCTAAATGCTGATTTGAATGATGATATTTGGTTCGTTTTGCGTTACAATAAACAAATACAGTTACAAAACGTCAATTTGATGATGTCTTTTATCAAACAACGAAATAAATCGGGCTGCACAGGAAACCTATCCCATGAGTCTATCTAAAACAGCAGTAGCCCCACTAAACGTTGACCATGAATACGAAATCACGCTTGTGCGTCTTTTCACCATCATGGCGGTATTTTGGGGTATCGTTGGCATGAGCGTTGGTGTGTTTATCGCATCACAGCTTGCATGGCCAGCTCTTAACTTTGACACAGCTTGGCTCTCTTTTGGGCGTCTAAGACCGCTACATACCAATGCAGTAATCTTTGCGTTTGGGGGTTCAGCACTTTTTGCTACTTCTTATTATATCGTTCAGCGAACTTGTAAAACTCGTCTGTTCGCTCCTTATTTGGCGTGGTTTACCTTTTGGGGTTGGCAGGCAATTATCGTTGCTGCGGTCATTACCTTGCCTTTGGGTATTACGTCCGCCAAAGAATATGCTGAACTAGAATGGCCAATTGATATTGCCATTGCTCTTGTGTGGGTGGCGTATGCTGTGGTGTTCTTTGGGACGCTCATTAAGCGTAAGACTTCGCATATCTATGTGGCGAACTGGTTCTTTGCAGCGTTTATCATCACGATTGCTCTGCTTCATATCGTCAATAATCTTGCCATACCGCTTAGTATGTGGAAGTCTTATTCGCTATTTGGCGGTGCAACAGATGCGATGGTACAATGGTGGTATGGTCATAATGCCGTAGGTTTTTACTTGACTGCTGCTTTCTTGGGCATGATGTATTATTTTATCCCAGTGCAGATTGGTCGCCCTGTTTATTCTTATCGTCTATCTATTATCCACTTCTGGGCATTGATTGCAGCCTACATGTGGGCGGGTGGACACCATTTGCACTATTCAGCTTTGCCTGACTGGACTCAATCTTTGGGTATGGTGTTTTCTCTTATCCTATTTGCGCCATCTTGGGGTGGTATGATTAACGGTGTACTTACCTTATCTGGTAGCTGGGATAAACTACGTACTGACCCCATCATTCGTTTCTTGATTGTGGCGTTGTCATTCTATGCGATGAGTACCTTTGAAGGTCCAATGCTATCCATTAAAGAAGTAAACGCCATCAGTCATAATACCGACTGGACGGTTGGACACGTACACTCTGGGGCGTTAGGTTGGGTAGGTATGATTACCATCGGCTCTATCTACGTGCTATTGCCACGTCTATGGAATAAGCCAAGAATGTATTCCATCAACCTTATCACAACTCATTTTTGGCTGGCGACCACAGGTACGGTCTTGTATATTGTAGCACTTTGGGTCTCGGGTATTACCCAAGGTATCGTATGGCGTGATACCAACCTAGACGGTACGCTAAAATACGACTTTATCCATTCGGTAGTTATTTCTCATATTCCATTTGTGGTGCGTGCATTGGGTGGTTTGCTTTATGTGAGTGGTATGGTGGTCATGGCATATAACTGCTACAAAACCATTAACATGCCAAGCGTTCAAGAGACCGAAAAAGAAGCTGTGGGCGAGACGTCCTTAGCTGATGACGCTGTAAAAGCATAAGGGGATAGCCATGTCTAGACTTACACATGAAATTATCGAAAAAAACACTGGCTTGCTCGTTGTGTTTATTGTGATTGCGATTAGTTTTGCAACATTGGTTGAGATTTATCCGCTTCTTTTTGACCGCAATGCACCTGAAAATGGTGGTGTCAATAAACCATTGCCGAACATGCGTCCGTGGACAGCTTTGGAGCTAGAAGGTCGTGATATCTATATCCGTGAAGGTTGTCACGTCTGCCATACGCAGATGGTACGTCCTCTTCGTGCTGAGGTAGAACGTTATGGACCATATAGCCGTGCTGCCGAATCTGCGTGGGATCACCCATTCTTATGGGGTTCTAAGCGTACAGGTCCTGACCTTGCTCGTGTGGGTGGTCGCTATTCTGACCAATGGCATATTGACCACTTGATTAACCCTCGTTCTGTCGTGCCAGATTCAGTCATGCCATCTTATCCATGGCTTGCCAAAAATGAAGTTGACGGCACAAAGGTTCAAGCAAAAATGCGTCTATTTAAAGAACGCTTTGGCTTGCCTTATACCGAGTCTGATATCGAAGCGGCACCTGACCAAGTACAAGGGGCAACCGAGCTTGATGCAATCGTTGCTTACCTACAACAGCTTGGCATTGCCATGCAGGGTCAACGCTAATGAATTGGGGCGTTTTACATAGTATCGCAACAGTGGCGGCGTTCATTGCGTTCATCGCTGTTGCATGGTGGGCATATTCACCAAAAAACAAAAAACGCTTTGAAGAAGATGCAAAACTTGCGTTAGATGATGTTCAGATTGAGAAGTTATCATCACAACGCACTAAGGATGTACAATGAACTTTTTTTGGAGTTCTTGGGTTACCGTTATTTCACTGGCTTGTTGGGCTTTCATCTTTGGGGTGCTGATGTGGACCCTAAAAGCCAAACCAAAGCTTGAAGAGGACGGAACAACAGGACACGTATATGACGGCATTCGTGAATATGACAGACCTTTGCCTAAATGGTGGCTTGTGGTATTCTTTGGAACGCTATTTTGGGGTCTACTTTATTTCACGCTTTATCCAGCCATTCAGCCGGGTGCTTGGAAGGGTGTGACGACTGTTGAGGTTGATGGTCAAGAGGTAAATTGGACATCAGCCAATGAACTAAACAGTAACCTGCAAAAGAACAACCGTGTTTTTATCGAAAACTTTGAGCAAGGTATTTTGCAAACCGCAGGAGCAAGCGATGCTGTGCCTGTGCTTGCTAAACTCTCTGAGCTACAAGCCGAGCAGCACAAAAATGCCGAGCCAAATACTGAATTACAAACTCAGATTGATGAGCAGGTTAAGTTATTAGCACCTTATGTGGACATGCTGGCAGCAGACCCTGAGGCACAAAAAATCGGTAACCGACTATTTTTGCAAAACTGTGCTTTGTGTCATGGTTCTAACGCAGGCGGCGCATTGGGTTATCCTAACTTGACCGATGATGACTGGTTGTATGGTGGTAAGGCAGAGGATATTTTGCTAACCATTCATAATGGTCGTGTTGGCGCGATGGCAGCGTGGCAAAAACAGCTGGGCGAATCTGGTGTGCGTGCTGCTGCTGAATACGTACTATCGATTTCTAGTGGTCATGGCTCTGGTGTGGATAATGGCGAGCTAAATCAAGCGCTTGTTGCACAAGGCAAAACCATCTTTGAGGCCAACTGTGTACTATGTCATGGCGAAGATGCCAAAGGCTTGACCACAATGGGTGCACCGAACCTAACAGATGACATTTGGCTGTTTGGTGGCGATAGGGAGTCTGTGCAAACTACCATTCGTCATGGTCGTGCAGGTGTGATGCCAGAGTGGCAAACCAAGCTAGGCAATGAGCGTATCATGCTACTTGCTGCCTATGTGCGTTCATTCTCGCAAAATCCTCAGTAATGTTTGTTGATAAAAAAAGACCTTAATTGATTTAAGGTCTTTTTTATTGACTAAAAAGCACATTGAGAAAATATCATCAACCATGAGCTTACCAGAGTTTTTGAGATGTCAATCTGATATTTTGGGGCTTAAAAAACAAAAACCCTTATTAATAAAATAAGGGTTTGGTAGCGCATGTATTGAGGTATGCCTCTTAGTGATGATGACCGTCAACACCATGAGCATGACCGTGAGCGACTTCGTCAGCGGTTGCTTCACGCACTTCCACGATTTCTACATCAAAGGTAAGAGTAACACCTGCTAGTGGGTGGTTACCATCAACCACAACCGTATTGTCATCGACGCTCTTTACGGTAACGAGCATGACGTGTCCGTCTTCGGTTTGAGACTGAAACTGCATGCCAACTTCGATGTTTTCAACGCCTTGGAAGTTGGCACGTGGCACTTCTTGTACCGCCTCTGGCAGGTATTCGCCATAAGCTTCCTCTGGGGCGACAGTAACACTAAACTTGTCGCCGACTGTCTTGCCAGTCATTTCTTTTTCAAGACCAGGAATGATGTTATGATGACCGTGCAGATAAGCAAGCGGTTCGCTGTTTGATTTATCAAGCACGTCGCCTTCACTGTTGGTAAGGGTGTAGTGAAAGCTAACAACGGTATCATTTGCAATAATTGACATGGAATTTTCCTATAAAACTAATTGCGTTATCGGTGCATGTTATTCACCGATAATCAGCACCTATTATAACAAAGTTTTGGCGGATATGTGCATTGGTTACAAAAATGTTTAAAAAACTAAGAGGGGGCATGCTTGGGGGTTTTGGGTTATAATATCTTATCTTTGTAATGGGGGGTAAAATGAATTCATCAATTTTTTTAAAACAAGCCACTAACGCC
The DNA here is from genome assembly GCF_030525845.1 of Moraxella sp. Classification (GTDB taxonomy): domain Bacteria; phylum Pseudomonadota; class Gammaproteobacteria; order Pseudomonadales; family Moraxellaceae; genus Moraxella. Next base: position 70,790 of record NZ_JAUNDY010000006.1, on the reverse strand, counting down.
ACACGTCATAATGATGAGATTAAAATTCATTATACGCTTGATTTTTCAAGGTATTATGAACATTTGGTAAATGTGGAAATGAGTTTTGAGATGGCGGATTTTGCACATTTGATGGGCGAGGATGGGCTTGATTTATGGTTGCCGACTTGGATAGCGGGCAGTTATCTCATCAGGGAATTTAGCAAAAACATCACAAATGTACATTATTATGATGAAAAAGGTCAGGTCTACCGAGCCATAAAAACCTCAAAAAACCATTATCGTTTGGCAAATTCCTTTGATGGCTTGGGTAAAATGCGTGTGTGTTATGAGGTGTATTGCCATGATTTGTCGGTGCGGACAGCATTTGTTGACGACAGACGGCTGTTTGGTAATTTTACCTCTTTATTATTGATGCTCTCTGGGGGAGAGCAAGCGTTGTCGCAAGTGCATTTGCGTGTGCCTAAACAGTTTTTGCAAAACAATCAAGGGGCTGTGCTTGCCTGCGGTCTGTCTCATGTCAGCGATAAGGAGGGGGAATATTCACTGCGTGCGATGAGTGCTTTTGAGTATTATGATTATCCGTTTGAGTTTGGGATGCAGGCGAGGTTTGAGTTTGGGGTGGACTGTCAGGGAGAAGTCATCAATCATCGCTTTTTTTTGGCAGGACATCAAAGAGCAGATTTGGAGAGATTATCTTGTGATGTCCAAAAAATTTGTCAAAGTTATGTGGCTTGGCTCGGTGATACGCCATTTGCTGATTATACCTTCATGACAATGGTAACAGGTAGTGATTATGGAGGGCTTGAACACATTAATTCCACAGCACTCATCACACCACGCACGGATTTACCAGTGTGCGAGCTACCTCTGCCTAGCGAGTCTTACCAGCGGTTTTTGGGGCTGTGTAGCCATGAGTATTTTCATGCGTGGTGGGTTAAGTCAGTGCGTCCTGATGTGATGATGGAGAATGATTTACAGCAAGAGGCTTATACACCGCTACTTTGGGTGTTTGAGGGTTTTACCAGCTATATCGATGATTTGATGCTTTTGGTTAGTGGTGTGATTGATAAAAAAAGTTATTTTAAACTGCTTACCTCTCAAATCAATCGTTATTATAAAACAGATGGTCGCCATCATCAAAGTGTGGCAGAGTCAAGTTTTGATACATGGATAAAACTATATCGCCCCGATGAAAACACCAACAATCAAGGCGTGAGCTATTATAATAAAGGAGCTCTTGTGGCGTTGTGCTTGGATTTGATGTTGTTAAAGCATTCTAGGGGGAAATATCGCTTATTTGATGTGATAAAGATTTTTTATGAAAAATCCAAAGAGACGACAAATAAGCGTTTTGGCATGAGTACCTTGCTATTAGGCGACGTGATTGGTGGGCTGATGGGCAGTGATGAGTGGCAGGATTTTTATGAAAAGTATGTGGTGGGCGTAGATGAGTTGCCATTGGCGGAGCTACTCAATGAGTTTGGGGTGGTTATGCAGACAGCTGACAGCGAGACGGTATGGGGTATGAGCATTGATGAGACGCCCAGCGGATTAAAAATCAAGCACATACACCGAGACAGTACAGCGAGCTTGGCAGGGCTATCGGTGGGAGATGTGATTGTGGCGATAGATGGCATTCGTGCCAGCACTTTGGGTGTTAAGTCGGCATTGTTGGGTCAAAATACGGTGCAAGTGCATGCATTTCGCCGTGATGAGCTTCGCACCTTTGAGGTGGCACATTATCGAGTAAGTCAGCATTTGACGGTATCGGTGCGTGAGTACACCGAAAAAGGTTGGCTGATTTTTGATAAGTGGTGGGGCATGCCTAAAACTTATTGATAAAGGCGGGTTAGGTTTTGATGAGTTTGGAGAGTTCGTCATGGCTTAGGCAGATTTTCCGTGATTCTCCAAGTGCCAAGCCATCTAGATTCCAGCCTAGCTGTTCTGTGCCAATCTGATAGCGAATCAGACGCAGGCAGGGTAAGCCGACATGGGCAGTCATACGGCGGATTTGGCGGTTTTTGCCCTCAAAGATGGTAATACTAAGCCATGCGGTGGGAATGGTTTTGCGTTCACGAATGGGAGGATTTCTTTGCCATAATGTGATGGGTAAATCCTCATCGCTTAGGTGTTTGACGATCGCAGGGAGGGTTTTACCGTCTTTTAAAATAACGCCATCACGCAGGGCTTGAAGTTGGGCGGAAGTAGGGCTGTTTTCAACTTGTGCCAGATAGGTTTTGCCCCATTTTTTGGCTGATTTGGATATGGGTGGGGGTGTGGTAATAAAGTGATTGAGTGTGCCACTGTCGGTCAGCAAAAGCAATCCTTCGCTGTCTTTATCAAGTCGTCCTGCCACCCTTAGGCTTTTATCATTAAAATAATCAGCCAGCGTTATCATCGCATCAGAATCCTTGCGAAACTGACTGTGAACGTTGTAGGGTTTGTTAAATAAAATTACGGTAGGCATGGTCATCTAGGCATAATGTACAAAAACCCAAACTGGTGTTTGAGTTTTTGTGGTGGTGGTTGGTTATTTGTCAGCGATGGCAAACTCAATACGGCGATTTTGGAAGCGACCTTGTTCGGTGGCGTTGGTGGCGATGGGGTGGTCGGAGCTAACCCCCAGCACTTCCAAACGCTCGCTCGCTACGCCTTTTGAGGTAAGGTAATCATATACCGCTTGGGCACGTTTTTGTGAGAGGGCTTTGTTGGCTTCATAATTGCCTGCCGAGTCAGTATGACCGATGATTTTTAGTTTAATATCGGAAAATTGAGTGAGCTTTTCGGCGGCCAAATCCAGAATTTCTTTGTTGTCATCAGGAATATTATTTGAGGCGGTTGCAAAGTTGATGATTTGCAAGTTTAATGCTTTTACAAAATCCTCGGCGGTAGATGTCTCATTTAGACCGTGAATGGCGTTTTTGGCGTTGGCGATGCTGTTTGCAACGGTGGTGGCGACATCAAGTTGTGGCTCGGCTTCCACGACAAAATCAGCAGGTAAGAGGGCTTTTGTGCCGTCGATGAGCTTGGTAATGTCGTCGGCATTGCTGGCATTAAAGCGAATGGTTTTGCCATCGATATTAACGCTGGCGTTTGGTGTGCCTTTGATGAGTTTTAAAATGCCTTCTAATTGGTCGTTTGCCGACAATGTATTTGCGGTATTTGGCTCTGTGCTAAGTTGGCAGTTATCAGCACCAAAGAGGCTAGATAAGGTGTTTTTAATATTTGCAAAGGTAGAGTCATCGCCTGCCTTAGCACGACATGAATAAATCGCCTCGCCTGTCTCATCGGTTGCAAGGGCAAATGTGGCAGGAGCAAAATCAATGGGTGTGTCAGCAGCGGTATTGCCTACATTTGAAGTGTCTGTGGTAGAGTTGTTGGTGCTTGATGTACTGATGACCGCTTCTTGGGTGGGTTTGGCAACAGGGGTGGGGCTTTCTTGACAGCCACGCAACATCAGCCATGCCACGCCAGAGCAGACCACCAAACCAATGACAGGCAGTAGTGTTTTGGCAAAGCCACTAGGTTTGGGCTCGGTGTTGATGGGTTTGACTTGGTCGTTGACGTGTGTGGCGGTTGAGGCTGTGTTGGCACTCAATGTGCTTTTTGGGGTGGCGTTGGTCGCTGATGTGGCGCTTGGCGTAGCAGTTGAGAGAGCGGACGCAGTTAGACCTGCCCCTGCCAAACCTGAAAGTAGCCCGATGGGTAAAAACGCTTCCGCCCAACTTGGCAGGTCAGCCACCAAATCTTGGAGATGTCCTTGCAAAAACTGTGCGATACCGCCTGTGCCTGCCATCAATGTTGTCTCTGTCAGTGCCAATGGTGTGGCGACAGCAGTGAGTGCCTGAACTGTCTTTGTGGGTAGTTGGCTGGTTTGAGCAAGCTCGTGTTGTAGTCTATCAACTTGACTGTTGCCGTTTTCGTCTTGGAATATGGTATTTAGAAGATGGTTGCCATCTAGTTTTTGTTCTGGACTAAGCTCTGATAGGCGGGCAAATACATTTGGGTCGGAGAGTTTTAATCCAAAAATACTAAAAAATCCAGACAAAGCCTCACGTTTGGTGGTGTCATCGCCCACCAAATCATGTGTATTAGACAGTACTTTATCGGTAATCGTGTCTTGTAGGTGTTTAATAAAATTCACAAAAATATTCCTCTGTATGGGATTGGGCTTGTACCAATCCAAATCGGTTTTGCTTGTAAAATCGGACTGATGATTTGGGGTCGGCTCAATTTGCAAGCATGAACTACTTATTCTACTGCAAAGCCTCACAAATTACGATAAAATTTGCCAAAGTTATCAAGGCGGTAACAATAATATAACAATATCAAATCATTGGCGAACTTCACGATCGGTATTTTTGCCATGTTCTGAGCTGATGCTTGCGTTACTTAACTCAATAAAATCGTCAGGTAAATCAGGGGTGGTCGGCACACTGGGTGCAGGTGGTGGCGTTGTGCCGATATAACCATAAGATGATGGCGTGGTAGCGGGAGCTACGGTTTCCACCGATTGAGGTAGGTAGTTGCCATCGGGCATGCCTTGCACTGGCATGGTCTGGGTGGGCATGGCTTGGGCTGGGTATGCTGGGTATTGCACAGGGTATTGTGCTTGGTAAGGCTGTGTCATTTGAGCGGACGGCATTTGCTGAGGCATGGCTTGGGACGGCATGTGCGGTGTGGTATTTTGGGGGACTTCGGTAGCAGGCATCATCTGCGTCATGTCCACGTGCAAGGCAGATAGGATGTTTTCATCAAATACCAAAAATTCGGTGCGGTTGTTTTTAAATTTGCCAAGCTCGGTTAGGTTGTCCGCCACAGGAAAAGCGTCTCCGACACCTTTTGCAATCAGCTGTGCATCGCCTACGCCATGCTTCATTAAAAAGGCTTTGACGGCTTCGGCTTGATTTTGGGAAAGGGCAAGATTTGCCAAACGGTCGCTTCCCTCGCCCCCACTGGTGTGGGTAACGATGATGAATTTGGCGGTGGGTTTTTGGGCGATTTTTTGGGCGATGAGTGAGAGCGTGGCTTGCGTATGCTCTGGGATTTCTTGTGTGCCATTAAAATCAATCACAGTCAGACTTGCCGCCCGAGATAGGTCGTAGTCATTTGGAGGGTTGCCTAGTTGGTTTAGGGCAGTGGTGGCATTTGTCAAGCTTTGATTGATGACACTTGCCTTATCTAGGGTGGGTGCTGGCGATACTTGAAATTGGGGTGCAAGTAGGGCGATGTCGTTTGTGAGGCGTGGCAAAATGTCTGTTTTTGGGGTATTGACATAGATATGACTGCCCACAATCTCAATGTGAGTAAATGGCTCGGATTTTACCATAGCGATGATGCTGTCTAGTCGTTCTAGCCCTGTCAATGAAGTGCCAAAATTATCATCAATATCCATGATACAGCCAAGCTCGCCAAAATTCTTTTGTAAAATGCCAAGCAGTTCCTCTTGAAGTTTGGCGTTACCCACTTCGGCTTGACAAGCATACAGCGTGCCATTTTCGCCTGAGGTCAGCGATAGGCGTGGCGGATTTAGGGCTTCAACATCAGGTCGTGCGACATTGGCATCATATACGATAGGGGTGTCGTCTTGTGTGTTGTCTTTGTTAAGAGCATACCAAATACCACCACCTGCCAGCAGTGCTAACAGACCTGCACCCAATGCGATAAATGCGGTGTTGGTCTTTTTGGGTTTGGGTTTGTGTGTGGTGCTGATGATGTCATCGCTTAGGGTTTTTTGATTGGTATCTAAGTCTTCTGCGTGGGTATCTTGCAGGCTTTCAGACGTATCATTTTGATTGACATCATGATTTTTATTATTATTTGTTGGTGGTGTTGTAGTGGGGGTTTTTGGTTGTGAGAATGTCTCGATTTTTTGGAGAAACGATTCTTGTAAAAATTCAGAAGACCATGCAGGCAGGTGCATGTGGCTAGATGTGAAGTTTTGTGCCAAGAATTCAATGAGCTGTTGTCCACCTGCGATGTTGGTAATCTCTGCCATCATGGGCGGTGTGATGACTCGAAGCAAGGTGGCGGTTTGCCCCCCGTCCATGTGAAAACTTCTTGTCAGTCTTTGTGTTAAGGCAGGGACTAACTCTCCCCATAGGGCATTGAGCTGATGGTTTTTGGGATTTGCCACATCAAAGCTATCCCCAAGCTCAATCAAGCGTGCGACACTTAGGGCGTAATATTGTTTTAGTAAATCGGCACTGGTGTCCTCGTTTGAGATACCCATCGAATCGGAGACCAGCCCATGCAAATACTGTACAATGTCCATGCTAAACCTTTAAAACAAAATGCTAAACTTGCCATTATACCGCAATTTTTTTCAAAAATCCTAGATGGGTGTGTCATTGGTTTGATTTTATCTATGAGTGAAAAATGCAGGCAAACAAAAGGCGTACCAAGATACGCCTTTTTGTTTGGGTGGGTTATTTCATAAAGGGCAACATCAAAAAGCCTTGCAAAATCGCTAGGTTCATCAAATCCACAAAGAACGCTCCCACCATCGGCACGATAAGAAATGCCTTGTGTGATGGACCATAGCGGTCAGTGATGGCTTGCATGTTGGCAACAGCGGTTGGGGTTGCACCCATACCAAAACCGCAATGACCTGCGGCAAGTACAGCTGAATCGTAGTTTTTACCCATCACTCTAAACGTTACAAAGTAGGCAAACAAAATCATCACGATGGTTTGCGTACCCAAGATAATGACGAGCGGACCTGCTAGGTCAGCCAGTTGCCAGAGTTTGAGCGACATGAGAGCCATCGCCAAAAACAGGCTCAAAGAGGCGTTACCAAACACGTCAATGGCACGGTCAAACATCTCAAAGTTAAATACGCTGGTTAGCACATTACGCAAAATCACGCCAGTACCCAACGCCCACACAAAGGTAGGCACTTTCAAATCGGCAAGCCACTGCACCTCTTTGGCAACACCACTCATGTAGTCGGCGGCCACGAGACACACAGCAAACATTGCTAATGTTTCAATCACTGAGTTTGCGGTGATAAGGCGGACACCGTCATGCTTTTCAAACATGGTTTTGCTGGCATCGTTGTTATCGCTGGTTGTTTGTGTGTTGGCTGGGTTGTTTTCAGGCTGTCTACCCAGTCTTTTAACCAAACGTTTTGCCACAGGACCACCGATAAGACCACCCGCTACCAGACCATAAGTCGCTGCCGCAATACCCATCGTGGTTGCCCCTGCGATGCCATAATCATTTTCAAGTGTCGCACCCCAGCCACCTGCCGTACCATGACCGCCTGTCAAGCTGATAGAACCTGCTACTAAGCCCAAAATAGGGTCAAGTCCAAGCATGGAAGCGAGAGCCACACCCACGCCATTTTGAATGATGACAAAAAATCCTACGATAACAGTCAGGATAACCAGTGGCATGCCACCCTCTTTTAGGCGACTAAAATCCGCTGACAGACCAATCGATGAGAAAAACATCAGCATGCAAGCGGTTTGAAGTTCGGTTTTGATATTAAAAGTATAGCCGAGCGTGAGATTTAGTGCATAAATAATCGCCGCCGCCAACAGTCCACCTGCCACAGGTTCAGGAATGTTAAATTCTTCTAAAAATTTGATTTTTTTAACCAACAAACGACCAATAAGTAGTACAATTGTTGCTAAAATTAGCGTATAATAGCCGTTCAACGTAATTTCCACGCCAGACTCCTTCAAAAATCATTAAAATAATAAACAACAATGTTATTTATCAAAAATCCTCAATTATAAATAAAAAGTTTTCATAAATCAAACATTAAATTTTGGGCATTGGTTTGTCTTTTGACATTTTGTGGTAAAAATTTGCTATAATAATCATTTTTCATTTTTAAATGTATAGGTCATCTCATGGAAATCGCCCCCTACCAAGAACAAATCAAAGATTTACAAACTCGTGGCAAAGAGCTTTGGCAATATCTTGATGTCGAAAGCAAAAAAGAACGCTTAGAAGAAGTGAACTTAGAGCTTGAAAATCCTGAGCTTTGGAATGACCCTGAGCTTGCCACCAAAATCAGTAAAGAAAAATCCGTCCTAGACGGTATCGTGGGTGTGGTGGAGGGCTTGAATGCCAAGCTCGATGATGCCACCGCCATGCTGGAACTTGCGGTGGAGGCGGACGATGAGAGCCTACTTGCCGATGTCCAAGCCGAGCTTGATGACGCCTTAAAGAGCGTGGAGGATTTGGAATTTAAACGCATGTTTAGTGGCGAAATGGATGCCAACAACTGCTATCTGGACATTCAAGCAGGCTCAGGCGGTACAGAAGCCCAAGACTGGTCGGAAATGCTTTTGCGAATGTATTTGCGTTGGTGCGATAATCACGGCTTTAAAGCAGAAGTGCTGGAAGTCTCAGAGGGTGGTGTCGCCGGTATCAAATCTGCCACCATTTCGGTCAAGGGGGATTATGCCTTTGGTTGGTTACGCACGGAGATTGGGGTTCATCGCTTGGTGCGTAAGTCCCCTTTTGACAGCAACAACGGTCGCCATACCTCATTTTCGGCGGTGTTTGTTTCGCCTGAGATTGATGATAATGTTGAGATTGACATTAACCCTGCCGATTTACGGATTGATACCTACCGTTCATCGGGGGCGGGTGGTCAGCACGTGAACACCACCGACTCTGCCGTGCGTATCACTCACCAGCCCACAGGCGTGGTCGTGGCGTGTCAAAACGAACGCTCTCAGCACGCCAACAAAGACACCGCCATGAAAATGCTCCGTGCTAAACTCTACGAACTAGAAATGCAAAAACGCATGGAAAAACAGCAAGCGTTGGAGGACAGCAAATCCGACATCGGTTGGGGGTCGCAAATCCGCTCTTATGTGCTTGATGATTCACGCATTAAGGACTTACGCACAGGGGTTGAGACTTCCAACACGACGGCGGTGCTAAATGGCGATTTGGATAAATTTATCATGGCAAGTTTAAAGGCTGGGCTGTGATTGCTCATTTTGTACAAGGGTTTTGGGTGTCGTTTGGTTTGATTGTCGCCATTGGAGCTCAAAACGCCCATGTGCTAAAACAAGGACTTCTAAAACAGCATGTATTTTGGGTATGCTTGCTTTGTTTTGTGTGTGATGCACTCTTGATGAGTGCTGGCGTGCTTGGCTTGGGGTCTTTAATCAAACAAAGTCAAATTGCTACCCTTGCTCTTGCTGTTATTGGAGCGGTGTTTTTATTTTGGTATGGGGCTCGCTCTTTTGGTTCGGCGTATCGAGGTGGTGCGACACTATCCATACAAGATGGTCAGGGCAAACAAACCTTTAAGAAGGCTATCGCAACTACGCTGGCTCTAACCTTGCTTAACCCACATGTCTATTTAGATACGCTCATCTTGGTGGGGAGTATCGCCAGTCCGTTGGCGTTTGGTCAGAAATTTTGGTTCTTGGGTGGTGCTATGCTCGCCTCAGGGCTTTGGTTTTTTGGGCTAGGCTATGGAGCAAGACTTCTAATACCGCTATTTAGCAAACCAAAAACATGGCAAATTCTAGATGCATTCATCGGTGCGGTCATGTGGGTGATTGCCATTGGACTCATTAGGTATGCTTATCGGATATGGTGGGGTTGATTGCCATGTTTCAAATGATTTATTTAATACCAAAACATCTCAATAGCCCCTAACATTCATCACTTTGTGATATTTATGATATAAATAATATGTCTTTGATTCGTAAACGCAAACTTACCAAAAACCAAACTCGCCAAATCCAAAAAAACCAAGAAGCCATCATTGATGACGGCACGCTTGCCACAGGCGTGGTGGTGTCGCATTTTGGTAAACAGCTCGATGTGCAGCTGACTACCTTGTCAAGCGTGGAGCATTCGCTGTCGCTTGGGGAAACATGGCGATGTCATGCTCGTACCAATTTGCCTATGCTTACCACAGGCGATGAGGTAAAAATCAGCGTGGATACCATCGCAGGTACAGGCAGGATTGAGAAACTTTTGCCACGCACGACGCTCATCACTCGCCCTGACCGCTATCACAAGGTAAAGCCTGTGGCTAGCAATGTTGCCATGCTTGTGATTGTGTTTGCACCACTACCAAAACCTGCCACAGGATTGATTGACCGTTATTTACTGATTTGTCGATTATCAAACGTACAGCCTTTGCTGGTGTTAAATAAGGCAGATTTGTTGGTACAACACCCAGACGCTCTTGTTATTCTTGATGAATATCAAATGCTTGGCAAAAAATACGGTTTTGAAGTCATCACGACCTCCACCAGTAGCAAGCTGGGGTTAGATGAGCTACATCGCCACATTGATGGTAAGTTAGTTATTTTTGCTGGACAATCAGGTGTTGGTAAATCAAGCCTCATCAATCAAATCATGCCCCACGCCAACCAATCTACCAACGTCATCTCGACCGCATCTCAACTTGGTCAGCACACCACCACCACCAGCCGTCTTTTGGCGTACGACCCTTGTGATTTGTCGTTAGGCGGTATCATTGATACACCAGGCATTCGAGAGTATGGGATTTGGCATTTGTCCGAAAATGACATTTTGGGGGGGTTTGATGAGCTAAATGAACTGTCTGGCACCTGTCAGTTTCGAGATTGTAATCACGCCCAAAACGCCAAAGGTTGTGCATTTTGGCAGGCGGTGGCAGATGGACAAGTATTATCAAGGCGTGTTATAAGCTTTAATGAGCTTGTCTTAGAAGCCAAAAATGGGGCAGGCGTGGTAAAATCTTAATTTATCATAAAAAATGCGGTATAATAGCCGTTTTTGTATTTTGGAGTTTGTATGGAGCGTTGGTTTGAATTTATGGGTAATCACCCATTTTTGTTTGGGTTGCTCTTTGTGCTGGCCGTGATGTATTTTAGCTTGGAGAGTAAACGCAGTGGCAAAAAAATTGCTCCACAAGCCTTAGGGCTTTTGGTTAATAACGAAAATGCCACACTCATTGATATTCGCCCTGCCAACAAATTTAACACAGGCTATATCGCAGGTTCACGTAATATCCCCTTTACCGAATTAAAAAATCATCTAGCCGAGCTACAAGCGATGAGTACACCGATTGTGTTTATTTGTGATATTGGCATGCAGGCGGGTATGGCGGTTCAGCTTATCGGCAAGCCAAACGCCATGCGATTGGAGGGAGGTATTAGCAATTACCAAGCGCAAGGTTTGCCCCTAATCACACCCAAAACAAGTAAGAGTAAATGAGAAATTGTGATAAATTTCTTGAAATTTAAAAAGTCGCCCCCATCATCTAGCCGTTGCAAACTACATTATGAGAGGTTATTATGCAAGCTGTAACCATTTATACCAAACAAACTTGCCCATATTGCATCAATGCCAAGCGATTGCTTGGACAAAAAGGTGTGAATTATCAAGAGTTTGACGTTACTAAGATGAGTGATGATGAGTTAAATGAGGTCGCCATTAAGACCAATCATTATCGTACTGTACCAAAGATTTTTATCGGCGATGTGTTTATTGGCGGTTTTGACAACCTAAATAAACTAAACCAAGAAGGCAAACTTGACGAAATGTTGGGTGCTTGATTTATTTTAACTTATATTAATTTAGTAATTCTTATTAGAGGAGGTCATCATGGCTGACGAACAAAACGCCCCACAACTAGGTCTTGAACGTATTTATGTAAAAGACATTTCATTAGAAGTGCCAAGTGCTGAGGTATTTACCAAAGAATGGCAACCTGAGCTTGACATCGGTCTTACCACCACCAGCTCTGACTTGGATGAAGACCATAAAGAAGTGGTATTGACCGTTAGTGTTACCGCCAAAAACGCAGGTAGTACCGCATTCATCGCAGAAGTGCAGCAAGCGGGCATTTTCCTGCTTCGCAATATCCCAGAGAGCGATTTGCCACACCTACTAAATGCATACTGCCCGAATGTGCTATTTCCTTATGCTCGTGAGGTCATCAGCGACATCATCGCACGTGGTAGCTTCCCACAGCTGTTGCTTGCTCCCGTTAATTTCGACCAAGCATTCCTCCAAAGTCAAGCCCAAGCAGAAGAGGGCAATGCCTAATTATCAGCTTGACACTAAAAACCCCAAAAGTTCACGCTTTTGGGGTTTTTGATGATGGGATTATTTGATGATTTCTACCGCTCCATGATCATCACAATGGTCGCCATGCTGATGGTGTAAGCGTCCGTCTACGATATAGCAGGTATGATCGCCATGTGGTACGGCTTCATGTCCACAGCCTTCACCATGAACGTGGTCGCCACATGTGTGGGCGTGGTTGCACTCGGCTGGGTTTTGTTCGCTAACTTCCAAAATATGCTCATCTACGTGGTCGTCATGCACGTGGTGCAGATGTCCATCATGCAAGTAGTCAATGTGGTCGCCATGACGAATGGCAGTATGTCCACAGCCTTCGCCATGAACGTGGTCGTGGTCTTTATGAATGGTGCAGGTCATGGGTTGCTCCTGATTGATAAATAAAAAGAAAGTATTGTTATTGTAAAACTATCATTGCATAAAGTAAAGGTTATAAGATTTCAAAAAGACATTTTTTTAAATCAACACCAAACCTGAAAGGCAAATTTATGCCACCAACAATCAAATTAACAGTTGTTGGCAATTTCCTGCTAATACCCCAAAAGGCATTTATCATATCCGAGTCGGGGTGGGGGGTGCAGAATTTGGTACGCAGTCATTTAAGGTGGTGGATTGATAAGGCATGGATAAAGTAATTTTCTTTGCTTTTATGATATTGATTTGTGGTTATCTGTGGGTGGATAATCACAATAAAAAACAAATGCAAGAGTTTAACCAAAAGTTAAGTTACCATTATGATAAAGCTGTACAAAAAGATTTAAATTCTCAAAAAACATTGGCCGATTTATATGCTCGTGGGGCGGATTTAATATTTTCTGATAAAAATGGTAAGCATCTGTATACTTCTGCTTATTGGTATGAACAATCAGCAATACAGGGCGATGTGGGTTCGCAATTTATGATTGCAGATATTTATGAAAAAGGCATTGGCATAGAAGTGAATTTGCAAAATGCCAATTATTGGTATTATCAGGCCTCATTGCAAGGCGATGGCACATCACAATATCGCCTTACTCAAAACTTTGAAAATGGTCAAGGTGTCGCCCAAAGTTATCAAGATGCAATGTATTGGTACACCAAATCAGCAGAGCAGGGCGATAAACGCTCTATTTATAAAGTGGGGGTAGTTTATGATGATGGTTTGTGGGGATTTGCCGAAAATAATGAATTAGCATTGTTTTGGCTTGATAAATTAAATCCTGATGATAAAAATAGCCCTTTTGATTTAAGGGGTCGGTTGCTGATCTTAAAAAATCCCATTGATTTAAGCAAAGTCCAAATCGGTCAAATCCAAACGCCCCAAACACAGTATTCAAATACCAATAAGCATTATCCGTCCGAGTATTACGGACATTCTCACGAATGTACCGCCATTTGTCACGATGGTACTTGTTCCAAAAGTCTTGGCAGACGAGGTGTATGTTCATCGCATGGTGGGGTGAAATATTGGCTCAAATAGTCTTATTTCCCAATAAAATGCCCCATTTTCTCGCCCTTAACCCCCAAATAACCCTCATTATGCGGATTAACCCCCACGATGAGCGGTACTCGCTCTACGATGTCAATGCCCAATTCCTTTAACCCACTCACTTTATTGGGGTTATTGGTCAAAAGTTTGGCTTTTTTGATACCCACCGATTGTAACATCACTTCACACATCTCATAGGTGCGAGCATCTGCTGGTAAGCCAAGTTTTAAATTCGCCTCCAAAGTATCACAGCCCAAATCCTGCAAGGCATAAGCACGGATTTTGTTTACCAATCCAATGCCACGCCCCTCTTGGCGTAGATACAAAATCGCCCCACAGCCGTGAGCGATGATTTGTTTCATGGCAGAATTTAGCTGAGGCCCGCAGTCGCATTTTAACGAGCCAAACGCATCGCCCGTCAAGCATTCCGAATGAATACGAATGAGCGGAATAATGCTGTCATCATCGCAAGGCAAGCCATGCGTGAGCAACACATGCTCCTGACCGTGTTCGTTTTCAAAGGCATGAATGACAAAATCGCCATGAGCGGTGGGTAGGTTGGCTTTGCTGATAAATTGATAAGTCATTGTTTTAAAAGTATTAAAATAAAATTGAGTTGGAATAATGTTATATTATAACAAAAAATTTAAATAAGAAAAATAACGAATGTTTCATCTGTCCCAAACCAAGTTGACAGGCGGTGCAAAATGCCATGCTTAACAAGCTTGCTACGAATGATTTTCTTGGGTTTTATTATAAGGACGATTTTTAAATTTTCCAATCAATTCTATCAATGATTTAATTTTTGCAAGTCAAAATCACTCATGAAAAAATGATGAAATCGCTCGCTAAGACTTCTTTTGCATAAAAAAATCCGATAAAATACCATAATTCTTAGGTAAAAAACCCTAAAAAATGCTATCATAAACCGCTTTTTATCGCCATATTCCTTATATTTTAATTAGTAGTCAAGCCAAGATGAAAACTAGCCACACCCCCAAAACCTTTACCCAATTGCCCACCGCTCGCCCACACACGCCCATGCTTGACCGTGTGGACTTGCCTTGTGATTTAAAGGCACTAAGCCATGATGAGCTGTGCCAATTATCCGATGAGTTGCGTGAATTTTTGCTGTATTCGGTGGGGCAAAGTGGCGGACATTTTGGGGCAAACTTAGGCGTGGTGGAGCTGACGGTGGCACTACACACCATTTATAACACCCCTTATGATAAACTTGTCTGGGACGTGGGTCATCAGGCATATGCTCACAAGGCATTGACAGGACGTAAAGATAAGCTCACCAGCATTCGCAGTCGGGGCGGACTCACTGCCTTTCCTGAGCGGAGCGAGAGTGAGTACGACACCTTTGGCGTGGGGCATAGCTCAACTTCCATCTCGGCAGGGCTAGGCATGAGCCTTGCCAGTCGTATCAAGGGCGAAAATCGCAAGGTCGTGGCGGTCATCGGAGACGGGGCGATGACAGGGGGCATGGCGTTTGAAGCGATGAATGACGCGGTGCAACAAAATGCCGATTTGACGGTGGTGCTAAATGACAATGACATGTCCATTTCGCAAGCGATTGGTGGGTTTAGTCGTCATTTGGCAAAACTGTGGCAACGGGGGTTGGCGTTTGACATTGATAAATATGGTAACATTCTTATGGTTAAGCGAGAAATCAGTGCTGATGACCGCCGTGTGCGTCATTATCTACACATGGCAACGGATGCTAAGGAAACCTTGGAGAAAATCCCTGCCAAACTTGGTACAAACCTTGTCCAAAACATCGGTAATCTTTTGGGTAAAAATGCCCCACCCATGCCCCTATCAGATAAAATTGCCGAAAAAGTACACGACCACATTTTCCCTGATAATTTGTTTAAGGCGATTGGCTTTACCTATCTCGGGCCTTTTGACGGACATGATTTGCCAAAGCTGTTACAAGTGTTTGAGCGAGCCAAAAACTTGGGCGGGGCGGTACTGATTCATGTGCATACAGTCAAAGGCAAGGGCTTTTTACCTGCCGAAAACGACCCCATCAAATACCACGCCATTGGCAAACTGTCCAAAACCGACACACCAAAAGCCGACATACCGACCGCCAAAAAATACTCGGACATTTTTGGGGAATGGCTCATGGACAAAGGCGATGACCCCAAGCTCGTTGCCATCACCCCTGCCATGTGCGAAGGCTCTGGCATGGTTGAGTTTGCCAAGCGTTATCCTGCCAAGTTTTTTGATGTGGCGATTGCCGAACAGCACGCCGTAACGCTGGCTGGGGGCATGGCAACAGGTGGGCTAAAACCTGTGGTGGCGATTTATTCGACTTTTTTACAACGGGGCTATGACCAGTTTGTTCATGATGTCGCCCTACAAAACTTAGATGTTACTTTTGCCATCGACCGAGCGGGACTGGTGGGCGAGGACGGGGCGACTCATGCAGGCGTGTTTGATTTGGCATACTTACGCTGTGTGCCAAATGTCATCATCGCCACCCCATCAGATGAACATGAGTGCTATCATCTATTGAATGCTTGTTATGAGTATCAAGGCACATCAGCCATTCGCTATCCACGAGGGGCAGGCGTGGGGCGTAAGATTGTCAAAACTGATGAAAAACTAGAAATTGGCAAGGGTAATATTGTCTTTGAAAAACAAGTAAACAGCAATAAACAGTTGGTTTTGTTAAATTTTGGCACTCGTTTGGTGGACGGCTTAAAAGCGATTGAAAAATTGGATAATATTTCGGTTATCGTCTGCGACATGCGGTGGGTCAAGCCTTTGGATACTGCGTTGATTGATAGCCTTATCAAAGGGACAACCCACATCGCCACCCTAGAAGAACATCAACTCATGGGCGGAGCAGGCTCTGCGGTGAATGAATATTTGGCAAGTCGTGGCGTAACTGTACCGATTAAAAATCTTGGCATTAAGGACGAATTTATTGCTCACGGCTCGCACGCCGAGCAGTTAGCCGAATGTGGGCTGGATAAAGAGGGGATTTTAGCAAGTTTGGAATCATTTTTGGGGTAGGTTGATAATGCCATGAATAATGAAAAATCTGGTTATGTTTATATTTTAACATCAAATAATTGCAAGAGCATTAAAATTGGCGGTTCTGATTATCCGCCAATGAAACGCATTAAAGAAATCAATAGTGGTGAGCCTTATAAACAATATGGCGTTTGGCATTTGCAAGATTTTCGCCAAGTGAATGATTGGCGATTGGTAGAATATAATCTACATTATCAATTTAGAAGTTTTTTAAATAAAGAAATTCCGCACCAAAAAGAATTATTTAACATTGCTTGGCAAACTGTTTCAGAAAGTCTCAATCAAATTGATGAAAATTTGATTATTAAAAAGCCTAAGATAGACAGAATGTTTCAAGACAATGATTTTAAAAGTTATTTGCTTGATTTATTTGAATGGGCTGGATTGTTTCATTGGTTGGATTATCAAGGGGCTTGGTCGTTTGCCTTGTTCCCAGCAACGAATGGCGGTAGATATTTTACTTTAAATATAGGTCGGCATGAAGTCGCATATAGCACTTTGCCCAAAAAGAATAACCCAAGCGCTCATATGATTTTATTGGACGATTTAATTTTGGACTATGAAGAAGTTGGTGTATTTTTAGAAAATCACAATGGGGATTTTTATGAAACACCTTATTCATCAGCAATGGAACGCTCGGTCTGTGCCATTTTTGAAGGCGATTTTAATGTTGCGTCAGAATTTTTAAGTTTATATGGCGTGCGTAGAGCGTTAATTGCTTATTGGCACGAAGCGTTATTTAGGTTAAAAGACAGTAATACATTAAGTGTTTATTCTCGTTTTCACGATTATAATGCGGTTGCAAAGTTAATAGGTCGTACAAATTTGAGTGATTTGGGATAGAATTGACCAAACCTAAGTAAAAATTAGGCATGTAATCAATTTTCATAATGAAGTATTAGTTGATTTAATAAAAACCAAAGAAATGACAAATTTAAGTCGCAATTTTTTCCATTTTGCTTTATAATGGTAATTTTGTGTGATGAATACAAAACCATTCTTTAAGTAAACGTTTGTAAGGTGTGTTATGGAACCTATGGTGGTGATTGCGTCTCAGGTCGCAAAAAAAGTCGGTCATGAGATTTTAAAAGCTCATGAAAACCGTCATCGCATTGATTTGGGCGTTGAGTCTAAGGGGCTTGACGGCTTGGTAACCAAAATTGACCGTTATGCCGAAGAGTTGACCATTTCTTTGTTAAAAGAAAGCTATCCTAAGCATTCCTTTTTGGGCGAAGAGTTTGGACTCCAAGAAGGCAAAGGCAAAGATGCCGAATGGTGCTTTGTCATTGACCCCCTAGACGGCACGCAAAATTTCGTGCATGGCGTTCCTCATTTTTGTGTCTCCATTGGCATTCAGCACAAAGGCGTAACCGAGCATGGCGTGGTCTATGATCCTGTGCGTGATGAGCTATTCTCTGCCAGTCGTGGACGTGGAGCAAGCCTCAACCAACGCCGTATCTCAGTCTCAGAGCGTAACACGATTGCAGGTGGTTTTTTTACCACAGGACACCCTTATGAGCGTATGATTGACGGCGTGCGTACCAGCTTTGCCCGTCAGCATTTTGCCAGTCTCCAAGCCATTTGCGAAAATGGCGGTCAAGTTCGCCGTACAGGTTCTGCCGCCCTAGACCTATGCTATGTGGCGTGTGGACGTTTTGACGGTTATTTTGAAATGAGTATCAAGCCTTGGGACGTGTGTGCAGGGGAACTCATCGCTACCGAAGCCCATGCCATTGTGGTTGACCATAAAGGTGGTAATAACGCCATGCATACTGGCTCGATTTTTGCATGTAATCCTAAGATGCTCAAACCGCTCATGCAAACCGTTGTCCCCACTTGGGAAAATGCATTGGGCTAATTTTTGTCCAACAAAAAACCGCCTATTGGCGGTTTTTTTGTTTGGGTTATTTAAGCAGTTCAATAACGCCTCTGGCACCATAGGTAATCTGGCTTTCTCCGCTTTCGTAGTGCTGTGGGGCAACTTTCAGTTCAATGCTACTATCCATTGCACGACCCATCATGGGAGAGACGGTGATGTGTCCACGATGATTGCTTAAATCTACTGTAACGATTTTATAGTCGCTTGCGCCAAACGCACGAGTGATGGTTTGGGCTTCATTTGAGAATTCGCTAATGGTTTGGAGTTTTAGTTCGTTTTCCAATGCTTTTTGGGTGGATTCTGAAACGCCAAAATTTAGGTTTTCTAGTTGCATAAATTCTTGAAGTTGGGCGATGAGTTCGCTAGCCTCTCCAAAATTTTGGCTGGCAATCTTGATGGAAGATGACCCTGTAAAGCCGTTGATTTTGCCTTTGTTGTCATAGCGTGGGTAGGTGTGATGGTGAGAAGTGGTTGCTTTAACATAGGGGTATTTTTGGGCGAGAGCGAGGGCCTTGTTGGTGGTGGTGTTTAGGGTGTTTGCCAAAACCTTAGAGTCGGTGTGTTCGGCACTCTTGGTAAGTGTGGCAGTCAACTCGTCATTGCTAACGGTTTTGGCGACTTCAACTTCAAAGCTGACTTGATTGTAGTTTTGGGCGTGCGTAATGGGTGCAACTAGTCCTAAGCCTGTTATTAAGGGTAGGGCAATCATGTTTGATTTTTTCATAAAAACTCCAAAAATGATGAGTGGAGGGCATTTTAACACGATTGGTCTGCCCGTATTGTTAAAAAATGATAAAATTTTAAAAAAAGTGCTTGCAAAATAAGTTTTTTTTAGTATAATAAAAATCGGCTTCATCGGTAGCTTCGCAACTTTGATTTATGAACCCCGCTAGGACCGGAAGGTAGCAACGGTAGTAATCCCAAAGTGTGCCGGAGATGTGCTGATGAAGTCATTTTTTTGTCTAAAATCTGCCGATTTGGTATGTCTTTATAACAACTCTACAATAAAAAAGCAGGGCTGTTATTTACCACTGCTCTTTAAATTTCTTAATATCACGACGTTGTTTTTTATCAGGTTTGGTGCTAGGGCGTGCTAGGTTTTGTAGTTTGCGTTGTTCGGCAAAAAATTCACGTGTGGCAATGCTCTCTTCGGTTTCCTGATACAGCGTTTGGGCGATGGTGGCATTGCCACGAGTGTCTGATAGCGCTGTAATGGCGATGGTTTTTTGTTCAGCGACACTGGCATGACCTTGACGAATGGTAAGAACATCGCCAACTTGCAATTCTTTGCTGGTTTTGATTTTTTGCCCTTGCATGTGAACCTTGCCACCTTCGATGGCTTCTTTGGCGAGTGTGCGTGTGCGAAAAAATCGTGCAGCCCATAGCCACTTATCAGCACGAACCTTTGATGGCGGAGAATTTTTATCGGTCATGATGCTGTCTTAATCTTCGTCAAGTAAATCATGCTCTTTGGCGGCGGTCAGTAGGGTGTTTGAGCGGTTGCCTGTACGACAAAATAGATGAAGTGGACGCTCAGTACTATTAAAAAAATCGGCAAAATCTTGTACGTGATTCATATCCATCATGCCACCAGCAAAAGCGATGTGTTTGTAGGCGATGTTGTGGGCTTGGCACGCTTGTTCTATCTCGGCTGATGTCGGTTGACCCGCTTCTTCGCCATCTGGTCTGTTATTGACGATGGTTTTTACACCCATCTTGGCAAGCTCATCAACATCTTGGGGTGTGATTTGACCTGATAGTGTGATGCGAAATTCTGGGGCGATGTCAGTCATGATATTCCTTAAAATAAAAATGTCAGATTGCGTTATCTTACCTGCTTTTTGGGGGTTTGGCAAATGGTTTTTATTTAAAATTTGAGCTGGCGAATATTTTGGCAGGTGTGAGGGCGTACAGAGGGTTGGTGTGTGCCATTTTTTTGGGTGTTATAGATTTGATTGATGGTTGGTTGTCTGTGCATGGGTTTATCATCATAAAGCCTGATTTGGCAGGGAGTATTTTATACTAAGGCATTTTGGCGATTGTCAAAATTGGGGTAATTTTGCGGTTTTAGAATAATTCTGCTATAATCTGCAAATTTTGACACTAACTAAACCATGAAATTTACCCTGCACAAAACCGACAAAAACACCCGTGCCAGACGAGGTACTGTCCACTTAGCTCATGGCGATGTCGCTACCCCTGCTTTTATGCCTGTGGGGACGTATGGCACGGTCAAGGGCATGCTCCCACGAGACATTCACGCCATCGGAGCGGACATTATTTTGGGTAACACCTTTCATCTGTGGCTTCGTCCGACCACGAGCGTGATTGATGAGTTTGGTGGCTTACATGACTTTATTGGTTGGAACAAGCCCATTTTGACCGATTCGGGCGGATTTCAGGTGTTTAGTCTGGGGGAGATGCGAAAAATCAAAGAAGAAGGCGTATATTTTCGTTCGTCCATTGACGGCAGCAAAGTGTTTTTATCGCCTGAGATTTCCATGCAAATCCAAAAATCCCTCAACTCCGACATCGTCATGCAATTTGATGAATGCACGCCCTATCCTGCCACCCACATCGAAGCGGACAAGTCCTTAGAACTCTCCTTGCGTTGGGGCGAACGCTGCATCAACGAACACGCCAAACTCGGCAACAAAAACGCCCTGTTTGGTATCATTCAAGGCTCGATGTATCGTGATTTGCGTGAAAAATCCCTAAATGGACTACTTCAAATGCCCTTTGACGGCTACGCCATTGGCGGACTGTCAGTCGGTGAGCCCAAAGATGAAATGATAAGCGTCCTAAACTACCTGCCCAACCTCATGCCCTCCGACAAGCCCCGCTATCTCATGGGCGTAGGCACGCCTGCTGACATCGTGGAGGCGGTCAGACGTGGGGTGGACATGTTTGATTGTGTCATGCCAACCCGTAATGCTCGTAATGGACATCTGTTTACTAGCACGGGGGCAATCAAAATCAAAAATGCCGTCCATCGCCACGACAAAGCCCCCCTAGACCACGAGTGCGACTGCTATACCTGCCAAAATTTTAGCCGTGCGTATCTACATCATCTACACAAATGCGGTGAAATGCTCTCTGCCCAGCTTGCCACCATTCATAACTTGCGTTTTTATCAAAACCTCATGCAAGGCATTCGTGATAGCATTGAAAATGAAACTTTTGATGAGTTTGTTAAGACCTTTTATGCCAAACAGGGGCTTGGCGTTCCTGATTTGGCATTAAATTGAATAAATAACATGTATTCATGAAAAACTTTCATTTTATGATGTGGTTATTAAATTTACCACCAAAATTAATAGAGTATTTAGTAAAATTTAATTAAAAAATCATTAAAGAGAATAATAAAAATTCATGTGCGACCTACGATAAAATATGCTAGAATGTCTCCAAATCTGTATTTGTTGTCTCTAAATACAAAATCTCATCTAATCATGACGTATTTGGGAGGTTATGATGTTGGTTTATTTGGTATCTTTTGTGGTCTACGCAATTATTTTTCTGATTGGCATGTTTTTTATTTACAAAAATCATGAAAATATTGAGGGTATTATTCAGAAAGTCGTCGCTATTGGATTTTTATTGCAGGTTTTAATTAATTGGCTATTTTGGGGGAATTCATCTGCGTTTGAGTTGATCGATGTTCTTGCACAGATGGAGAGAAATGCACTGAATTTTATGCTATTATCATTGATTAGTATTTTTTGTTATTCGGCGTTATTTGTTTTTTTAATTAAAGCCAATGAATATTTTCATGATTGATTTTATCAACCCATTTTAGAGGTTATTTATGTCCATTAAATCAGACCGCTGGATTCGCCAAATGGCAATCGAGCATGACATGATTGCACCATTTGAACCAAATCAAGTCCGCCAAAATGCACAGGGCGAAAAAATCGTCAGTTTCGGCACATCAAGCTATGGCTATGATGTTCGCTGTGCCAATGAATTTAAGGTTTTTACCAACGTGCATTCTGCCATTGTAGACCCCAAAAACTTTGATGAGAAAAGTTTTATTGATATCGTGGGCGATGAGTGTATCATTCCTCCCAACTCCTTTGCACTGGCTCGTACGGTAGAGTATTTTAAAATCCCTCGTGATGTGCTGACAATTTGTCTGGGTAAATCCACCTATGCTCGTTGTGGGATTATTGTCAATGTAACCCCATTGGAGCCTGAATGGGAAGGTCATGTTACCTTGGAATTTAGTAATACCACCAATCTACCTGCTCGTATTTATGCAGGCGAGGGTGTGGCACAAATGCTCTTTTTCCAAAGCGATGAGGTGTGTGAAACTTCCTACAAAGATAGAGGTGGTAAATATCAAGGTCAAACAGGTGTTACCCTGCCAAAAACTTGATTTTGTCAAATAACCCGATAAATCCTCAAATCCAGCAACATTAAGAGAAAATTATGCCAGACTTACGCATTGAAAAAAGCCATCAATTTGATTTTATGACGGCACGCACCCAAGCCAAAAAATGGCTAGAAGAAGCTAAACGAGAATTTGATTTTGAAGCAACCTATCAAGAGGGCGTGGATACTGATACTGTCAGTATTACAAAATCAGGCGTGAATGGGCGTGCGATATTGGACAGCAAAAAAGTGGTTTTTGAGGCGGATTTAAACTTTTTGGCAAAACCATTTAAAGGTGTTATTAGCAGTGGTATCCAAGAGGGTTTGGATAAATTCTTTGCTTGATAAACACGAAACGCCAAAAATCTTGGCGGTGTGATTTTGTTGGCATTTAAAGACTTTAATTGGTTTAATTTTAATCATGTTAAAAGCGCGCATCATACAATGCTGGTTTTACTGGCAATGAAGCGTGCTGTATTTATTTTATGAAATCTTTGTTTTTTTCGCTGGGTTTGGTGCTGTTATGCACCTATGGCACATTTGCTTTTGCTGATAACAGCACCCAAAATATGATTCCATCTTCTATTGCTGACAAAATCGTCCAAGCAGGGCTTGATGTGCGTGATGTTAGCATTTGGGTAAAGCCTCTTGGTAGCGATACGCCAGTTATTAGTCATTTGGCGAGTACGCCTCGCACCCCTGCTTCCACCCAAAAACTGGTAACGACCGCCATTGCTTTGGACGTGCTGGGCGAGCAGTACCGCTGGCGAACTCGTCTGTATGTTGATGGTGTGGTTGCAGGGGGTGTGCTATATGGCAATCTCATTATCAAGGGTAGTGGCGACCCCTCAATGACGCATGAGCGTCTTGGTGCCATGCTTGCACAGCTACGAGAGCGAGGCATACATCACATCAGGGGCGATATTATTGTGGATAATTCGGCGTTTTTGGGGGTATCCCAAGATGTGAACGCCTTTGATGGGCAAGGGCTTCGTGCCTATAACGCCCAGCCCAATGCATTTTTGGTTAATTTTGGTACGTTGGAAGTGAAGATGACCCCATCGGGGAAGTGGATGCCTTATAGCGAGGCGACACCAACGGTGGATAATGCAATTTTTCAGCCCAATGGCAATGCGGTAGCAGTATCAGTACTGCCAAAACTGGCAGATTTTACGCTACCAAAGTCCGTCGATGGCATTACAAATTCCTGTGGCATCAGACCCAAATACGCCCTGTCGGACGATACACTTGCTATCACAGGTCAAGTGGGCATAGGCTGTGGTCAAGTTAGCGAGTGGCTAACTTTTGCCAATGCAGATGAATTTATCAAAAAGGCAGTCAAGGGTGCTTGGCTGTCTGTGGATAAGGACTTTACAGGATTGGTAAAGCGTCAGTTGCCACACGACTGGTCGTATCATCATAAACTGCCTGTTTTGTCGTTTGATTCTAGACCATTATCCGAGCAGATTTATCAAATTAATCAATACTCCAACAACGTCATGACAGAGCAAGTGGCGTTATCTCTGCCGCTCGCCACAGGGCAGGCGACGAGCGATTATCCTAGAAGTTTTGCCATGATAAATGCATGGTGGCATAAGCGTCTAAGCTCGCCAGCTCCCACGATGAGTCGTGCCTCAGGATTGTGTCGAGACTGTGCTATCAGCGTGCAAGCGTTGGGAGAGCTGTTAGAATTTACTCATCGTCAGCCGACTTTTGAAGTGTTTAAAGCGTCCTTGCCTATCGTGGGTCAGACAGGGACAATGGCAAGTTTTGCCAAACGCCACCCAGACAGTCCTGCCATTGGACGTGCCTTTATTAAAACAGGTAGACTAAGTAACGTGGCAGGGATTGCAGGCTATGTCGTGGGGCAATCAGGGCAGATGTATGCAACAGTTGCCATTATCAATGCCGATGGTGCGGGCAATAACACAAAAGCCCATGCATTACTTGATGAAGTGATTGAGTGGACGGTGGCACAGCCCTAAGTGTGTGAGATAATTTAAAAGCGTGCCCATAGTGAGTACGCTTTTTTGTAAAGTGATTTGGGGTATCAGCAAAGACGATTTTTGCTTGCTTCAAAGAGATGGGCAAATTCGCCATTTTTACCCTCAAAACGCCAGTGCCACGACTCTTCGGAAACACCGCTATATGCCGAATAATCAGCGGTAAAAGTCTGATAAAAGCCGTATTTGTGGGCGTTGTTTTTCAGCCAGCGATAGCCTGCGGTTTTGGCGAAGCTGTCATTGATGGGCGAAAAATCCACCGCCAACCCCGTGTGGTGTTCAGAATAACCAGGGTGTGATGAGGTATAATAAATCTGCTCGGCACTTTGCCCTTGTTTCTTTTTGTTGGCGACGATTTGGGCTTGGCGAGATGAAGTGCGTAAAATCGAACCGGGGGTAAGCGTAACTCCGTCCTTTTTGGCAGCGGCAATCATCTCTTGGAGTGCCGGCTTAGCGGCTTTGTGGATTTTAAATTTTGGATCGTTGCCATAGCCACTTGCCACAAGGTCGCTGGGGTTGGCATCGGCATATCTAAAATGCTTAATGCCGACAGCGAGTGCCTCTGGGGCACATAAGCCTTGTGAGCTTGGAGTGTGTTGTGGGGTAGAATGATGGGTAAAACTACCCTGCTGGTAGGCAGGACCTGCGTGCAGTGGGGGCTGGTGTGATTGGTTTGGTTCTAGCTGTGTCTGGGCGTAGGTTCTGCCATTCTGAGAGGGTGCAGAGTTTTCGTTAATGCTAATGGTTCTACCGCCATTGGCACTTGTGATTTGTCCTGTGCCACTTTGGATAACCACTTCTTTTTGTTGACTTTTATCTACCAAAAAAGCCATTGCACCAACCATGCCGACACCAACCAGTGTCGCCCCAATCGCCAAATCTCTTGTGCGTTTTTTCATGAATGTACCTAAATCTTGCATGTGTGTTTACCTAGATGAGACTTTGCAAGTTTATTTTAAAGATTGCATAGTCTGGGTGTAAGTGATGGTTCAGTTTCTGAGCGTTTTAAAATAAACAAAAGCGAGCAATACGCCTGTATCACTCGCCTTGTAGATGGGGATCAGCCACAGATATAGTCTGCACGAGCCCAACCAGTTGTACCAGCAAATCTGACTTTGTACCATAGCCAGCCACCGACATTACGCTCTTCTAAAACTCTGACATCGCTACCGCTTGGCATGCGTACCAAGACTTTGTGGTTTTAACCTGCACCTGCTCGTAGCATGACATTGCCACCCTCGTGAGTGCAGACATATCCGCTAATGCCATTGTATGCAGGACCAACATTACTGCGAGCGTGTACATTTGCCGTGCCAAATCCGATGGCAATGACAGCGACGGCGGTCAATAGAGGCTTGATTTTCATGGGATTGCTCCTTGTAAGCTAAACGATGTTACTTTAATGTATACCACAAAGCAATATTGTATCATAAAACTTAAAAAAAAAAACAAGCCCATCAGCAACCAAAACCGACTTGTTTTTTGATTATTCGACTTTTTTGCAGACGTTTGCTAGGGCTTTTTCGATGACATGCTCGCTGATGCCTTGTTCTTTGAGTTCGTTGATGAATTCGACATCATGACTTAGAGAGTAGTCGGAGTTATCTCTATCAAGTCCTTGTCGAATGTACAAACGAATGAGTGGCTGAATGCTCTCAAAACCGTGCTCGCCCTTGACTTTTTCGAGGTGCTCAACTATTTCGTTGGTAAGACGTAGATGAATAGGGCGTAGCGTATGATTGATGTACATGGATAATTCTCAGAACTATTTCTTTCTATGATAGCAGTATTTTGTAATAATTTCAATGTTCATCATCAACCATGGGGTGTATATGTCAAATGTTGATTTTTATTATCAATCATTGCCAAAGCATGATTTGTGTTATAAAGTGTCAACGTACCCCAAAATTAGCCATAGCCCTGCAACATTTGCCTTGATTTTTTGCAAAAGTTGGCTAGATTGAAACATAAAAACATGGCAAAATATGCTCACTAATTTGGTTTTATTTTTGGAGTGATAATGAAAACGTCAATTACCCTAACTGCTTTGGCATTAACCGCTTTGCCGATGACTGTTTTTGCAAATAACAGTGCGACCACCAACCTAAATAACCTACTAAAAAACACTCAGTCGATGACGGCTAATTTTAGCCAGACCACCAAGTCAAACGGTAAAAGCCAAAATTTTAGCGGTAGCATGGCGGTGGAGCGTGGCAATAAATTTCGCTGGGACACCAAGTCGCCATCAGAGCAATTAATTGTTGCTAACGGTAGCACGATGTGGATATATGATAAGGATTTACAGCAAGTGGTTAAGCAATCGGTGGACAATCAAGTGGGCGATACCCCAGCCTTGCTACTGTCTGGCGACCCTGCTCGTATTTCTCGTAATTTTGACATTAGCCAGCCAAATGTTAAAAAGAATTATTATGTATTAAAACCAAAATCTAGCTCGGCAAATTTTAAGAATTTATCCATCAGTTTTAATGGCGGCAAGCCTGTGATGATGGTGCTAAATGATAATATTGGGCAAACCACGACCATTAAATTTACCAACATTAGCCTAAATAAGAAAATCCCTGCCAGTCAGTTTAGTTTTACACCGCCAGCAGGCGTGGACGTGATTTCTCAGTAATGAGGCTGATAAAAAAGACATCAAATAAGATGTCTTTTTTGTTGGGCTATGATTTTTGGTTGTCGGCGTAGATGGAGGCTTGTAGCCAAATGTTGGCTTGGATATAGTCATGAACTTGGATTTTTTGGTTATCTTCGTTTGTGGGGGTGGCGATACGCACCACAAAAGCTTCGGCATCATGCTCACGCAAAATTACCACGTCAAACAGCGTGATGGGTTTACCAAAAAAATCACTGTGGCTGATGCCTAAGACTTGTCCTTGACACCATGCTTCGTCTTCTTGACCAAATGTGTCGCCAAACAAATAAATACAACTCTCCCCAAAATTAATTTCAAGCGGTGTGGTTAAATCATCTGTATCTTTGGGTATCCATGCTTTGATTTGGTTGTCGATGTCGTCAGGAATAACACCGTTATTGTTAGCGACGATGTCATTAAAGGCAAGATGATAGCGAATGGCTTTGGGGTTTTTGACCAGCAAAGTTTCGTCTTTATTACTAGGTTCTAGATGATGAGCCCATGCACTAAAATTGACATAGTATTCGGTAGGCGTGGTATAGTCATGGCGGTTGATGGCGTAGAGTTGGTCAAAGGCGTAGATGACCGTGCCGTCTTTGGTTTTTAGGCGTAAAATGGCATCTAAGGTATCGGCACAGCGAATGACACGTTCGATTTGGCAATGCATACCATAGGGACTAGACACTGCAGGATAGGCATTGATGAATGCAGTTGGCTTACCGTCTTTCATGGCGAGAATTTGTTTGATGTGGCAGGGCGTGTCTTCTGATAAAAGCAGGGTTTTTGGGTCGGTTTGCTTGGGGTTTAGACCAGCAGATAAGGTGGCGGTACCTAGCATGGCATGTAGCCAATTTGGTACATCAGTGCTGATGTCGTCTGTTAAAATAGCCCAATGGTCGCCATGCCCTGCGTTTTTGTCGCAAGGCAAATCTATTTTTTGGGGTGGGACTTCATGTTTGTAATTATAGTGCATATTCATGGTTATTCCAAGTCAATGGGGGTTTTTCCTTTATGAGGGGGATTTAAAAAAAATCAAGAGCAGACCCAAAACACTTGATGGTTTAAAGGCATGTTTGCTTAATGTATCTTTATAAAATTCCCAAAAAGTCGCCAAAATAGTGTAAACTATCACGCTAAATTTTGTAAGGCATTATTCATTTATGTTTCGTCCCATTGCTTTATTTATTGGATTGAGGTATACCAAAGCCGAACGCAAAAATGGCTTTATTTCGTTCATTTCGCTCATCTCAATGATTGGGTTGACGCTTGGCGTGGCAGTGCTAATTACGGTGCTGTCAGTCATGAATGGTTTTGATCGAGAATTAAAAACCCGTATCTTAGGCATGGTACCTCAGGCAAACGTGGTCTCTGGCGAGATTATCCCTAACTGGCAGTCGCTTGCCAAAGAGATTGAGGATAACGACCCAAATGTCGTGGCAACTGCCCCATTTATCAGTTTGCAAGGCATGTTAACCACAGAGGGGCAGGTGGCTGGCATTATGGTAACAGGCATCGAACCTAAATACGAGACCAAAGTCTCCATCATCGGTCAGCACATGACATCAGGGGATATTCATGCACTACAAGCAGGCGAGTTTGGGATTGTGCTGGGCGAGAGCTTGGCGTGGTCGTTAGGACTTCGTTTGGGTGATAAAGTAACGTTGGTACTGCCTGAGGCATCGCCTTCGGTGGCGGGCGTTGTGCCTAGATTTAAGCGATTTACGTTGGTTGGGACGTTTCACATCAGCTCTGAGATTGATGGGGCGATGGCCTATGTTGCCATGAGGGACGCTGGAACTTTGCTTAGACTGCCTGAGGGAGCTGTGGGCATTCGCCTAAAAGTCAATAATATTTTCAAAGCACCGCAAGCCGCCACCAAAGCCAAAAGCCTATATCCTGACCAACTGTACGCCGATGACTGGACGAGTACGCACGGCAATCTGTTTTCTGCCATTCAGATGGAAAAGGC
Source organism: Moraxella sp. (assembly GCF_030525845.1). Classification (GTDB taxonomy): domain Bacteria; phylum Pseudomonadota; class Gammaproteobacteria; order Pseudomonadales; family Moraxellaceae; genus Moraxella. Next base: position 41,354 of record NZ_JAUNDY010000006.1, on the reverse strand, counting down.
AATGATTGGATTGTTGTTGTTTTTGATTGTGGTTATTGCAGCCTTCAATATTGTATCTAGCCTTGTCATGCTTGTAACCGATAAAAAATCTGACATCGCCATTTTAAAGACTTTTGGGGCAAGTCCCAAACTCATCATGCAGGTATTTATGGTGCAAGGCATGATTATTGGCGTGGTAGGCACGGTGGCAGGGACGATATTGGGGGTGGCTTTTTCTTTGACAGTCAGCAGACTTTTAGGGTTTATCAATGACTTTTTTGGGCTTCATTTATTTGATGCTTATTTTGTCAATTATTTACCCACCCAAATCCAAATTGGCGATATTTTATTGATTGCCTCAGCGTCATTTTTATTATCCTTTGTAATGACGATTTATCCATCATTAAAAGCATCAAGAATTCAACCTGCCCAAACATTACGATACGAATGATTATCCAAGAGGGACTATGACAGTTATTTTGCAAGCTACAAACATCAGTAAAATTTATGATGAGGGTAAAATAAAAACGCCCGTCCTGATGGGGCTAGACCTGAGTATCCATCGAGGCGAGCGTGTTGCTATTGTGGGTAGTAGTGGTTCAGGCAAAAGTACGCTACTGCATTTACTGGGTGGGCTAGACACGCCTACCGAAGGCGAAGTATGGCTTCATGGGATTTGCCTAAATCATCTTAATGAAACCCAAAGGGGACAGCTTCGAAATGAGCATTTGGGGTTTATTTATCAGTTTCATCATCTGCTTGCTGAGTTTAGTGCTACCGAAAATGTCGCCATGCCACTTTTGATGAGGTCGAGTGTCAGTATTAGCGAGGCTCGTGATAGGGCAAATGAGTTACTTGACAGGGTGGGCTTGTCGCATCGTATCCATCATCGTCCAAGTGAGCTGTCAGGGGGGGAGCGTCAGCGAGTGGCGATTGCCAGAGCGTTGGTAACACGCCCATCTTTGGTGCTGGCAGATGAACCCACAGGCAATCTCGATGACGAAAATGCGGTGGCGGTGTTTGAGCTGTTATCTGAACTGCAAGAGACGCTTGGCATGGCACTACTGATGGTAACGCATGATAAGACACTGGCTTCTCGTGCTGATAGAATGCTGGTCATGAAAAGCGGTCGCCATCATCAGTCTGGCTTAGAGCTCCGATGGCAGCACCAATAGCAGCACCGCTGATGGTGTTGTTGTAGGCTGTACTGTTGGTCTGATGAGGGTTTGTGGCACAGGCACTAAGTAACAGGCTTGCACCAACGGCAGTTAAGATAAGTTTGCTTTTCATAAAGACTCCTAAAACAGCAACGAATAACTTGATTTTCTTATTATAGCTAAAATAAGTTTGTTTAAAATATGATTTGTGTTGGTATTTGTACGTGCGTTGTTAATCACTTGGTAAATAATATTGCTAAATATTATCAGGACTTCATTCATTAATAATAATACTTTTGTGTAAAATATTGGTTTGTTTGATAAAACACCTCAAAGTTATGTTACAATAGAACATCTTTTGTATTTGTCAAGTATCATGTCATTATCATATCCCCCAAAATCCATCTTGTTTGTTTGTCTTGGTAATATTTGCCGTAGTCCATCTGCTCAGAGTGTCATGCAAAAACAGTGTGAGGAGGTGGGGCTAAATGTGGTGCTAGATTCGGCAGGCGTGGCAGGTTATCATGTGGGCGAAGCACCAGATGGTCGAGCCATTGAAGTTGGTCGTAGCTTGGGTTATGAGTTATCAAACCTTCGGGCAAGACAGGTGTCAATCAGTGATTTTTATGAGTTTGAGATGATTTTTGCGATGGATAATGACAATTTAAAAGCTCTTCAAAAAATCATGCCAACCGATGCGACCGCCCATGTGCGTTTGTTTGATGATAAGGCGGTGGCCGATCCTTATTATGGAGATAAGCAGGACTTTGAGCAGATGTTTGCTCACATCATACGGGCTGGCAATGGTTGGATTTCTCGCTGGCAAGGAGGGTTATGATGACCGATATTTTGACAAATTATGACTTATCTAGGCATAACACGATGGCGTTATCGTGTGTGGCGACACAGGCTTTGGTGTTGGGCGAGGCTGATACGTTTTATGATGATGTTTGTTTTGCCATGCAATTTGCCAAAACGCATGATTTGCCGATGTTTGTGCTATCAGGTGGCAGTAATGTAATTTTACCGAGCACGCTAAATGCGTTAGTGCTATTGCCTCGCTTGAGAGGCATTGATATTGTCAATGAAGATGATACAAGCGTTCGTGTGCAGGTAGCATGCGGAGAAAATTGGCATGAGTTTGTGCAGTTTTGCCTAAAACGTGGTTGGTATGGTCTTGAAAATCTTGCCCTGATACCAGGTTTGGTGGGGGCATCTCCAATCCAAAATATCGGTGCTTATGGTGTGCAGGTCTCTGATTTTATCGTGCAAGTGTCGGCGGTGGATTTGACTACTGGTACGCAGGTGGTGTTTGATAGGGTAGAGTGTGATTTTGGTTATCGCCATAGTTTTTTTAAAGTAAATCCTAATCGCTATCTTATCACTCATGTGGTGTTTGGTTTGCACAAAGATGGCGAGCGTGTATTGACCGATTATGGGGATTTGGCGAGTGTCTCCCAAGCATTTGCCGAGCAAAATGGGCGTGCTACCCCCCACCCTGTTGATGTGTTTGATGCGGTGGTGCAAATTCGCCAAAGCAAATTGCCAGACCCTAGTATACTTCCAAATTGCGGTTCGTTTTTTCAAAATCCCATCATTGCTATGGCGGATTTTATTAAATTAAAAGAGCAATTTGCTGATTTGCCAAGCTATCCTATTGATGATGAGTTTATCAAAATTCCAGCAGGGTGGCTCATTGATAGGGCAGGTCTAAAAGGCAAGGGGGTTTTTCCTATCTTGACACACACCAAGCAGGCTTTGGTGCTGACTAATCACGCTCCGCATGTCGCCACTTCGCAAGATATTCAAATCTCCCAAGATTTTATCGTCAAGACAGTGCAAGAAATCTTTGGGGTGGTGCTGGTGCGTGAGCCTGTGTGGGTTGTGTAGGTGTTTTGGGTGGGTATTTGGCGAGCGATTTATAAGACGGTCAAATGGACAATGGTGGTGGTATTGTTGAGCCTGATTTCGGTAACAACCCCCATCTTTGCCAACGTGGGCGTGTTCTTGTTCGATATATTTAGCAAAATCACACTTGACAATCACACAAAAAAACCCACAGCGACCGTGATACTCGGTGGCGGTCTTACCAAAAAAGAGGGCAAAATTGTCCTAAATCATTATTCTCAAAGCAGGGCTGATACCGCTATCATGCGATATGATGGCACTCCTATTATTACCAGCGGTGCAGAGTCTCCATGGCTGTTGGATTATATCAAATCTGCCTTGCCTAATTCTGTGGTCATTAGTGATAACGCCAGTATGAATACGTGTGAGAACGCAGTATTTACCGCCAAACTACTCGCTCATCACGAACTGACCACCAATGTGTATCTTGTTACTGATCGTTATCATATGGCACGTGCCAGACGACAATTTGCAAAAATGGGGATTGATACCGTGCCACAGCCAGCACCGCTTGCCATTTCGTTATCGTGGCGTGATATTGATGCAAATCTCATGCACTCACGGCGAGCTGTGTATGAGGCGGCGGCGCTAATGCGCGATATTTTTCGTCCACAAACCAATTGTCGCACCATGCAGGAAATCAGCCTAGAAGAAATTAGCACGCCCAGACGACAGCCGAAGATTTTTTCAGAATTGGACCATGAATGATGTTTTGGGTCTAAAATTTCAGTATTGATAATGAGTTGGGATAAATTTTAAAATTTTTTTAAAAAATCGCTTGCATTCTTTAAAATTTTGCGTATAATACGCACTCATTGGAAGCTTGGCAGAGCGGTTGAATGCACCGGTCTTGAAAACCGGCGTGGGTTTGTAGCCCACCGAGAGTTCGAATCTCTCAGCTTCCGCCATACATAAAACCGTCCTTTTGGGCGGTTTTTTTATTCGGAATTTATGCATAAAAATTACGTGAAATATTTGTAACAAACTATTTATTTTATCCTTAACAGATGTTAAAATCTAGGTAACTTTACCTGTTTGGTAAGGGATTTATTTGGTGTTCCACAATTTCATAAAGGAATTTATTATGTCAATCGACCGTATCCGTAGCGCTTCTTTGCGTGAAAAAGTCATGACTGCCGAGCAAGCAGCCGAATTTGTCAAAGATGGTATGAACCTTGCCATTACGGGTTTTACAGGGGCAGGCTACCCAAAAGCCTTGCCAACTGCCATCGCTAATAAAGCAAAAGACGCTCACGCTCGTGGCGAGACTTTTAGCATTGGTATGGTAACAGGTGCGTCTACTGCCCCTGAGTGTGACGGCGTGCTTGCTGAGGCGAATGCGGTGCATTTCCGTTCACCTTTCCAATCTGACCCAACGCTTCGTAACAACATCAACGCAGGCAATACTGCCTACCAAGACATGCACCTATCGCATGTTGAACAACAAATGCGTCAAGGTTTCTATGGCAAATTTGATATTGCCATTGTTGAAACGGCTGGTATTACCGAAGATGGCAAACTGATTTTTGCAATGGGTATTGGTCATGGCGTAGAAGCGATTAAAAACGCTGATAAAGTCATCGTTGAGGTAAACTCTGCCCAAAATGCTGGTTTAGAAGGCATGCACGATGTCTATGGCGAAGTGGGTTTGCCGCCATTTCGTAAGCCAATCCCACTTGTCGGTGCGTTTGATCGTATCGGTTCACCTTATATGGAATGCCCAGAAGACAAAATCCTTGCGATTGTCCTAACCAACGGTGGCGACCGTAACTCGAAGTTTGCTGACCCTGACGAAACTTCAATGCGTATCGCCAGCCAAATCATTGATTTTCTTGACCATGAAGTCAAAGCAGGTCGCTTGCCTAAGAGCCTACTTCCACTACAATCAGGCGTGGGTAACGTTGCTAACGCAGTCATGGCAGGATTGCTTGACGCTCCATTTGAAGATTTGACAGGTTATACCGAAGTACTCCAAGATGGTATGCTTGACCTTATCCTAGCAGGCAAGATGAAGCACGCATCAGCAACCGCCTTGTCATTTAGCCCAGATGCACTACAACGCTTTAATGACAACATTGAGTTTTTGCGTGATAAGCTAATCCTACGCCCAATGGAAATCAGTAATAACCCAGAAATCATTCGCCGTCTGGGTATCATCGGTATGAATGCGATGATTGAAGCGGACATTTATGGTAATGTGAACTCAACTCATGTCATGGGTACCAAGATGATGAATGGTATTGGTGGTTCTGGCGACTTTACCCGCAATGGCTTTTTCTCATTCTATGTCAGCCCATCTACCGCCAAAGACGGCAAAATCTCGTCCATCGTACCAATGGTGTCACACCACGACCACACCGAGCACGATGTGATGTTCATCGTTACCGAACAAGGTATGGCTGATTTACGTGGTAAATCTCCAAAACAACGTGCGAAGTTAATCATCGAAAACTGCTCACACCCTGATTATCGTGATATGCTTCGTGATTACTATGACCGTGCGTTGGCAACGAGTGAAAAAGCAGGTGGTATTCATACTCCACACATCTTGCTTGAAGCCCTATCATGGCACCAGCGTTTCATTGAAACTGGCGACATGCGTATCAAATAATCAGTATGTAACAACACTGCTCCTCAAACCTTTGGGGAGTAGTTTCTTTGGAGAGGTCTTATGAAAATCATAGCATTAGCCATAATGGCGTTGTCTTTGACGGCATGTATGAATATGCAGGAATTTAACGAGGAGCAAAGCCAAAAACCTGAGGCTTACCCCAACTACGACCCAAATTGCACTAGACACATACCTGCCTTGACATCACAAGATTCTCCCCATTTCTCCAAATATCAGTATGATAACTTTAATCGCAGTCATTGTCTCCAAGAATCAGGTATTGTAAACTAAGCCTCAGACAACTTAAACCTTATGGTGTGTATGGGTGTACTTGCCGTCATGTTACTTGGCGGTAGTTTCTGGGGTTTGAGTTATAAATTAGGCTGATTTTTTATTATTAGGGTAATTGGGGTTGTCTTTTTCGGTAATAATGTCAGCATTAGGGTCGCCAAAACTAAGAATTTCTGAAAAATTCGGTTGGGCTTTTAGGATAAGCTGTTCATGTTCAATGGTGGCGTGATTGATTTGCACCTTTTTTAGGTATTTTTTGATGTCAGCTGGTAGCCATCTGCCGATTTCAAGGTAGATGATGTCGCCTTTGTATTCAATGAATGGTCTGCCTTTGAGTTTTGGGGATAGACTAAGCAAAAATGGCAGTGGGTCTTTTTTGAGTAGGGTGCGGTAGGCGTTCACGGCAAACTTAATTGAGGGGGTTTTCCACCATGATTTGCTGTGCAAAGTCAAAATATCCGTATCAGAAATTTGCTCAAAAACAACTCTTTGGACGTGGCGGTCAAGGCGAATTTCGGTAAGTTTGAAATTGCTGGCAACCGATAAATGCATGCCAAGCAAATCAGCCGTGCAATACAGTCGCAAAAAATCGTCTAGTAGGTCAAGTCTAAGCTCTAATATCATGCCGACATTTTTGACGACAAATTGATTTAAAGCGTCATTGATTTGGGCTTGACTGCCTGTGATTAAAATTTCATCAACCAAATCCCCTGCGGTGGTCGTGTAGCTGTGCTTGACGCTACTTAGGGTGCTTTGAATGCTTAAAAAGACATTTTCTAGTAAATTGTCATTGTTAAAGATGGGGGTTTGGCTGTTCATGATTTGACTCTGTATCTAAAAAAGCCCTTGCGTATGACAAGAGCTTTACAGTTTAATGCCGTGATTATAGCAAAGAGGGGGAGTTTTGGCAAGGTGTAACATGCTTGGGTATTTTGCAAGCCCTTAAAAAATTCGCCCTTATCCCTATTTTTATCCTGTTAATTTTCATTAGCAGGATATTTTTATGACCGTAAAAAAATCATACCTTTGAAACCGAAGTTAATCAACTTCTACACCTTGTTACCCATTCTTTGCCCAAAAGCTCATTGCAGGCGAATTTGTAGCAGGCGATACCATTTCTGTTGTGGTGGATAATGGGCGACTTGGTTTTGAGAAATTGAAATTGAATTGATGTCCTATCAAAAACACCCCAAATGAGTTTCGGGGTGTTTTACATTGCACCGCCCCCATGATTGTGCTATGATGGTTTAAACATTTTTCCATGTCGGAGTTATCATGAAAAAATATCTACTGGGTGCGTGCCTGTTTTTGTCCACACAAGCATTTGCTTATACAGGGGCGACCGCTGATTTTACCAAACTCATGTTTAACGGGGCAATGGCAGAATCTGTGGTGGAAAGCTTTAATGGCGTGGATGTCAAAAAACAGCAATGCGTGAGCGACATACTCAAACCCATTTTGGATGAGTTGGCAGTCAAGCACATTGATGGGTTTTTGACCGAACACGAACGACAACTCATGGACAATTTTTTCGACACACCGCTCGGTCAAGAGATGTTTAAGGAGTTGCGTGCAGGCAATGGCGATTTTATCCGTTTTATAAACCTTGATGAGTATGACAAGGCGGACTACGCACAGTATATGACTGTATTTGCCAAATATAACGATGGCGGTGATATTGGCAAAACTTTGTTTGCTAACGATAAGCTGCTAAGAGCAATGTTTGAGTCCGTGCCAAAATGCGACTTGCTTAATTTGAAAGAGCAAACACGTGAAAGGGCAGAAAAAGAAGACATACCAAGAAAAGTCCAATGATTTTACCCTTGAAAAATTCGCCCTTATCCCTATTTTTATCCTGTTAATGAGGGCGTGCCAAACCTTGATTACATTGGTTGTGGTGCGTCCAGTTTTAAGATTTTGCGTGTATTTTTGTGCAAAAAATGGCTAAATCTTGTTTTTCTGCGTCAAATCCCTTGTTGATATGATTATATCAACTGCGGGCTTTTCCTTGAAAAACGTGCGATTTTTCTCATTTTTTGCAACAAAAACCAAGATTTGGCACGCCCTTGACAGGATATTTTTTATGACCGTAAAAAATCATACCTTTGAAACTGAAGTTAATCAACTTCTCCACCTTGTTACCCATTCTTTGTACTCAAACCCAGATATTTTTATCCGTGAGCTGGTTTCCAATGCCTCTGATGCGTGTGATAAATTACGCTTTTTGGCGACATCGGACGACAGTCTGTACGAAAATGACGGCTCGCTTGCCATTCGTATTGAGATTGATAAAGATGCCAAAACCTTGACCATTTCTGACAATGGCATTGGCATGAATGAGGCGGACGTGATTGACAATCTAGGTACGATTGCCAAATCAGGCACAAAAGCCTTTTTGGACAAACTGTCGGACGCTGACAAAAAGGACGGTCATCTGATTGGACAGTTTGGCGTAGGCTTTTATTCAGGCTTTATTGTGGCGGACAAAATCAGCGTCGATAGCCGTAAAGCAGGCGAGCCAGCAAGTAATGGCGTACGCTGGGTGTCGGACGGTACAGGCTCATTTACCACCGAAAATATCGACAAGGCAACTCGTGGTACGACCATCACACTCCATCTAAAAGACGAATTTGTCGAGCGTGAAGAGGGCGAGTATGGTTACCTTGACCGCTACAAAATCAAATCATTGGTTTCAAAATACTCCGACCACATCAGCCTACCCATCCAAATGCGTAAAGAAGTTTGGCAAGAGGACGCAGACCAGGACGAAAACGCTCCAGTACCAAACGGCGAGATGATTTTGACCGATGAGTGGGAAACCATCAACAAAGCGTCCGCCCTTTGGACTCGTAGCCCAAGTGAGATTGGCGATGAGGAGTATAGCGAGTTTTACAAAACGGTCAGCTATGATTTTGATGAGCCACTCACTTGGACGCACAACCGAGTAGAGGGACGTGTGCAGTACACTCAGCTTTTGTACATTCCCAAAAAAGCCCCCTTTGACCTCTATGCTCGTGAACATCAACGTGGGCTAAAACTTTACGTCAAACGTGTCTTTATCATGGACGATGCTGAGCAACTGCTCCCCATGTACCTACGTTTTGTCAAGGGTGTGATTGACAGTGCTGATTTGCCACTTAATGTCAGCCGTGAAATCTTACAAGAAAGCCGTGATGTCAAATCCATTCGTGAGGGCAATGCTCGCCGTGTCTTGACTTTGCTTGCAAGTTTGGCAAATTCTGAGGACGAAAGTAAACAAGCGAAATTTGCTGACTTTTATCGTGAATTTGGCGATGTTATCAAAGAAGGTTTGGGTGAAGACGGAGCCAACCAAGAACGTATCGCCAAACTGCTCCGCTATGCCACAAGTACCAACGACAGCGTGGTAACTGGTTTTGCCGACTATAAAGCACGCATGAAAGAGGGTCAAAAAGCGATTTATTATCTAACTGCTGATAACCTTGTGTCTGCCAAAAACTCGCCACAGCTTGAACTATTTAACAAAAAAGGCATTGAAGTCATTCTCATGACCTCCAAAGTGGACGAATGGGCGATGAATTTCTTGACTTCATTTGACGGTACGCCCTTGCAAAACATCGCCAAAGGGGCGGTGGATTTGGGGGATTTGACCGATGAAGCCGAAAAAGAAGAAGTCAAAAAACAAGAAGAACAGCTCAAACCTGTGGTTGAGCGTCTCAAAGGCGTATTGGGCAATAAGGCCAAAGACGTGCGAGTAACAAGCCGTCTGGTGGACTCGCCTGCTTGTCTTGTGGTGGGCGACGGTGAGCTGACCCCACAAATGGCTCAAATGCTAAAAGCCATGGGGCAACCTGTGCCTGATGTCAAGCCAATCCTAGAAATCAACCCCACTCACCCACTCATCAACCGTTTAGAAAGCACTGGCGATTTTGATGATTTGGCAGAAGTGATTTTTGACCAAGCATTGATTGCAGACGGCGGACAACCCACCGACCCAGCAGGCTACTTAAAACGCATCAATAAATTGCTTTTAAAGTGATTGATGGTTAAATAATAAGGGTGTTTATCGGCACTCTTATTTTTATTCTCATTTAATGAGTGAACATTTCTTGCTAAATTTTAAAAAAACAGTTAAAATCACAAATCCAACCAACATTGTGAAATGTTACATTCCCCATACAGGACAAACCCATGACCAACTCTCAGACTCCTCTTAATCATCAAGACGCCGAATTAATCAGTGGTAAGCCGACAGGAGAAAAACTCCAAAAACTCTTAGCAGGTGCAGGTTTAGGCTCTCGCCGTCAGCTAGAAGAAGTTATTAAAGTAGGGCGTATTTCTATTAATGGTAAAATCGCCACTTTGGGCGATAGAGCAAGTCCCGCCGACGAGATTCGTGTGGACGGTCGCTTGGTGCGTATCCATGCTGAGCGAGCCAAGCGTCGCCGAGTGTTGGCGTATTATAAGCCTGAGGGCGAGATTTGTTCGGCGTCTGACCCTGAGGGTCGTCCTACGGTGTTTGACCGTTTGCCAAAGCTGACAGGCGACAGATGGATTATGGTGGGTAGACTTGATATTAATTCATCAGGGCTTTTGTTATTTACTAATGATGGTGAGCTTGCTCACAGGCTCATGCACCCATCAAGTGAGATTGTGCGTGAATATGCCGTGCGAGTGCTTGGCGAGGTAACTCCAGAGATTGCTCGTAATCTAACCTCTGGCGTAGAGCTAGAAGATGGCACAGCAAAATTTGATGACATCAGAGAGGGCGGTGGTACAGGTGTCAATAAATGGTATTATGTTACCATCAAAGAGGGGCGTAAGCGTGAAGTTCGCCGCATGTTTGAATCACAAGAATTAAAAGTCTCTCGCTTGATTCGTGTGCGATACGGTAGCATGACACTACCAAAAGAGCTAAAAACAGGGCGGTTTATTGAACTTGATGCCAAAGCCATTGATGGTTTGGTGGGCTTGGTGGGTTTGTGTTCTCGTCAGGGGACTGGTCTAAATACTGCCACCAAAGAAAAGCAAGCTCGCATTCACAAAAAGCCCCTGCCAGCTCGTGAGGTTCGCCAAAAACGTCATGATCGCTTCGGTAAAGATGGCAAAAAGCCGAGCAAACAAGCAAAATTTGACAAAAAAGATCCTAAAAAACCCTCCTTTGCTCAGGCGAAGTTTTATAAGGTGTAGGCTGATTTTGTGGGATTTGTTATGAGGGCGAGAGAGGTTCGCCCTTTTTGTTTATAAGTGCAAATCATGTCCACAACGGTCGCAAAATTTAGCATTTGAGGCATGACCAAATTTTCCGCATTTTGGGCAGGTAATGGGGTGTAATTGAGGTCTCATGGTGCGTGATAGTTCAGCGGTAAAAATTCCTGTCGGCACAGCAATGATAGAATAACCCATGATCATCACCATGCTTGCAATCGCCTGACCGATGGGGGTCTTGGGAGAGATGTCGCCATAGCCTACGGTTGTCAAGGTTACAACCGCCCAATAGATAGATTTGGGGATGCTGGTATAGCCATTTTCAGGACCCTCCACCACGTACATGACCGAGCCAAAAATTGTAACCAGTAGTAGCAATGACAAGAAAAAAACGATGATTTTATGCTGGCTGGTACGAAATGCCGCCGCCAAAAACCCAGCCTGTTGCATGTAGGATTTGAGGCGAAAAACCCTAAAAATCCGCAAAATCCGCAAAATCCGCACCACCAGTAAATACTGTGTTCCCATAAAAAATAAACTTAAATAACTAGGTAGTAAAGCCAGCAAGTCTATCACGCCAAAAAAACTAAATGCATATTGCTTGCGACTGGGGGCTGAGTACAGTCTGAGCAAATATTCGGTGGTAAACAGAACGGTAAATAGCCATTCGGCATAAAAAAATAACCGACCATATTGAAGTCTAAGATATAGCACGCTATCTAGCATGACCACAATCACGCTTAGTATGATACCGATCAGTAAAACAACATCAAAAAACTTCCCTTCGGGGGTGTCCGTGCCTTCGATGATGATGTGGATTTTTTCTTTTAGGGGGAGATTTTTTTTGTAGGTTGGGGCTTTCATGAAGTTTAGAAGGATTTTTTTGCGATATTTTATAACAAAGTGAAAAATTACGATAGTGTTTTTTGTGAAGTTTTTTATCATGGAGGTTGCGTTTTTAATTTAAAATGATTATTAATTATTAATATTTTGCTAAAAATTCGTGAAAAAATTTTAAAAAATGACAATTTATTCACAGAATGTACGTTTTTTGCTATTGTTTTATGCTGAATTTTGTTTTATTATGTGATAACGAAACAGTTGTTAAAACACTTGTTTTTGTGTGGATTTGATGGCATGACAAGGTTTTAGCGATGATTTTCTAGGCAGTATGTACAAGACATACGGAAGAGTTGTTTTTAAATTGGAGTTTTTTATGTTTAATTATAGACACTTAGCATTAGCAATAGCATCGATTGGTGTAGTGGGTACAGCAAATGCGGCGGGTCTTGACCGCTCAGGACAGGATGTTACAGCGTTTTTGCAAGATGGCACATATGGCGAGGTGGTGTACACCTACATTGAGGCGAGTGTTTCTGGGCAGGACACCAGTGGCAATGCAATTAGCAACATGGCAGAAGCCTATGATTCTGCACGTTTTGGTATTAAAGCGGACATTAATGACACATTTAGTGTTGGTGTGCTGTACGATGAACCATGGGGTGCAGCAATTGAATATCGTGGCAACAACAACTTTGTGAGCGACAAGGATAAAACAACCGCCATGATGGTAAATACCGCTGCGACTGTATTGGGTAGTAGCCCCTTGCTTAGCGACGCACAAAAGGCTCAAATTGGTGCGATGGTACCCACCATCACAAGTGTGGAAGTCGCCAAAGGTACGGCTCAACAGCTAAACGCATCAGGTAATCCCACCATGCAATATGTTGCTGGCAAGTTAAATGATATTGCTACCTCTGCTGAAAGCACGCACGGTCAAGGCACCAACGTTGAGATTCGTACCCAAAACGCCACGTTGCTCATGGGTGCCAAACTTGGTCAAAATAAAAACTTTCAAATTTATGGCGGTCCACAAATCCAACGTCTGACAGGCGAGGTACATTTGCGTGGTACAGCATATGGTGCGATGACTGGTTATGACGCCAGAATCGGTGCTGACACCAGTTACGGCTGGGTGGCGGGTGTCGCCTACCACAAACCTGAGATTGCCCTAAAAGCAGCCTTAACCTATCGTTCAGAGATTGACCATGAACGCTCTATTGCGGAGGTTGTGCCAGCGTTGGCTCTTCGAGACCGTGATACAGCCATCACTCAGCCATTTAGCGTAACTTTGCCTGAGTCATGGAATCTAGATTTTCAAACAGGGATAAACCCAACCACGTTATTAACCGCCAAAGTACGCTATGTGCCATGGTCTGATTTTAACATTACGCCACCACAGTACAGCAACACCATCAAAGCCAGCAATCCTGCTAGCTTTCCAAATGGTCTGCCTATCGTGCGTTATTCTGACGACCAGTGGTCAGCAGAAGTTGGTTTGGGCAAAAAACTAAATGACAAACTTGCCGTACAGGGTTCTGTGGGCTATGACAGCGGTGCAGGCAATCCTGTTAGTACATTAGGTCCAATTAAGGGTTATTATAGCGTTGGCTTGGGTGGTAAATATAACATCACACCCGAATGGTCTGTGTCGCTCGGTGCTAAATACTTTAAGTTTGGCGATGCCGTTGCCCAAATCCCAACACAGGTGGGTACAGATGGTAGCGTGGCACGTTTTGAGGATAATGACGGTTATGCTGTGGGTGTCAAGTTAGCTTACCAAAAGAAATAAAGTAACACAAACATGAGTTGGGCAGCCTAAGCACATCGCTTGGGCTGTTTTTTATGGGTGATGCCCGTCGCGAAAAATCTTGCCGACTTTTGCAATAAATATCCTTTTGAGTTTATTGCACCATGTGTAATTTGATTTCATTCTAATAAATCAACCCATAAAAATACCCCAAACTTCACAGCTTGGGGTATTTTGTTTTCAGGTTTTGATTTATCTTAAAAACTCCACAATCTTGGCAAGTTTACCTTCAATGTGCCTGATAAGGCGATAGACGGCTAATAGAAGTCGCCTTATCCGCCCTGACATCTGGCACATAACCCAAAGCTATCTACCCAAAAAATCAACCCGCCATCGTGAGCTTATGTGCTAAAATAGGACGACAAAAAAGACAGGCATTTTTACCTGTCTTTCCCCATAAAACCACAAATTTAAACTCCGCCAACTTGTTGCACCCAGTGTAACGCTCTTGCAGTTTGGTCTATCTTAACTTATCCCACATTGTTTTGAATTGTCCCATTTATTGCAGAGTGTGTGGTTGGTTTATTGTGGTGGGGTTTATATGGGAGTGAAAAAGTTTTTATGTTGGGGGGTGCGATATTGTGATTTTAAAGTATAAAAAACCGCCCAGTCGGACGGTTTTATCAAATTAATCTTGGCTGTTTTGAAGTTTGGGGTCGGCAAATATAACCACTTCTTCTTCAAATTCTGGCTTAACTCTAACCACAAAATCTTCACGAGACAGCCCCATGCGTAAGGGGATTGAGCTTGCGATATAGACTGAGGAATACGTACCTGCAATGGTGCCGATAAACTGAGCAAGTGCAAACCAGTAAAGACCATCGCCACCCAAGAACAAGAGGGCGATAACCACCACAAAAATAGTACCTGTGGTCATAAAGGTGCGACGTAGGGTTTCGGTTAGGGATAAATCAACCACCTGACGAGGCGTAAGCCCACGAACACGGCGAAAATTCTCACGAATGCGGTCATAGACGACGATGGTGTCATTGACTGAATAACCAATGAGTGCTAGCACCGAAGCCAATACCGTCAAATCAAATGGCCAGCCAAATATGGCAAATAATCCACATACCACAATCACGTCATGAAAGAGTGCCAGCACCGCACCAACTGCCAATTTAAACTGAAAGCGAATGGAGATATAAATCATCATTAGCAATAGTGCCAACCCTAACGCCATCATGGAGTTGGTGTAGACCTCGCCACCTACTTGACTGCCGATGATGTTGATGTTATCAACGGTGGCTGGGTTTGAGGGGAGGTTTAGAGCTTCGCTAAGGGCGGTACTCAATCCCTCAGGGTCTTTGTTTTCTTGGGGGGGTAGGCGAACCAGCAATTCTTGTCGAGTACCTAAGTACTGCACCACCGCATCATTAAAACCTTTTTCTGAGAGTGCGGCGGCAACCTGAGCTTGTTCGGCAGGTTGTTCGTATTTGACATCGGCAGAGATACCACCTGTAAAATCTAGCCCTAAGTTTAATCCCTTAGTGGCAATGGCAAAAATACTAGCCACCACAAGCAGTAGGGAGATGACCACCATAGGGATTTCAAGCTTCATAAAGGGTATGATTTGCCGATTGGCGATGAGCTTAACTCCGCCTTCTTTTTCGGCGAATTCATCGCTTTGAATGATGGCTTGGTTGGCTAGGCTGGCATTTGCCTGAGCATTGCTGCCCTTGCCGTCACGGCGTGGTGCACGGCGGCGGCGAGTCTCACCTGTGGCGTTGTTAAGATTGTCATGATTGTCTGTCATCTTTTACTCCTAACCAATGCTAATTTTGGTAAGATTTTTGCGATAGCCGTACCATATTTGTAGTAAGGCACGAGTAACAATGATAGCGGTAAATAGTGAGGTAATGATACCAATAGCAAGTGTTACCGCAAAACCCTTAACAGGACCACTTCCAACTGCAAACAAGATAAATGCCACAAGTAGTGTGGTAATGTTGCCGTCAAAAATTGAGCTAAACGCACGGTCAAAGCCTGCCAAGATGGCAGATTTTGTTCTGGCGCCAGAGGCCAGTTCTTCACGGATTCGCTCAAAAATCAGTACGTTGGCATCGACCGCCATACCCATTGTCAGGACAACCCCTGCAATACCTGGCAGGGTTAGTGCTGAGCCGATGATAGACATGACGGCAGTTAGCATGACGATGTTCAGGGCAAGGGCAATATTGGCGATGACGCCGCATGCACGATAGAATATAATCATCCATACAAAGACAAGCAAATAGCCAATTTGAGAGGCAAAAAGACCCTTGTCGATGTTGTCTTGACCGAGCGATGGACCGATGGTACGCTCTTCTGCAAAGTACATGGGTGCTGCTAACGCCCCAGAGCGTAATAATAGTGCAAGCTCTCCTGCTTCGGCTGGACTGTCTAGTCCTGTGATGACAAAAGATGAGCCAAGCACCGCTTGAATGGTAGCACGGTTGATGACACGAATTTCGCTGTATGGCTGACGAACTTCTTTGCTCTCGCCAGTATCAGGATTGGTTTCATAGCCAATGCGTTGTTTGTTTTCGATAAATAGCACTGCCATTTGTTTGCCGACGCTGGTACGTGTGGCATTCTGCATGAGGCGACCGCCTGCGGTGTCTAGTGTGATGGCGACTTGAGGACGACCATTCTCATCAACACCTGCTTGGGCGTTTTGGACTTTATCGCCTGTAACAATGGCTTGACGGTCAAGCAAGATGGGTGGACCATCAAGCGTCTCAAATGGAAAGGCTTCTGTGCCAGCAGGGGCGACACCGCCTGCATAATGTTCATTTTCTGCACTAACCATACGAAATTCTAAGTTGGCAGTACGTCCAAGTACACGCTTTGCCTCTGCGGTGTCTTGCACACCTGGCAGCTCAACTACGATACGGTTTGAGCCTTGTGATTGTACCAGTGCTTCTGCTACGCCAAGCTCATTAATACGGTTTCGTAGGGTGGTTAGGTTTTGACCAACGGCGTACTCGTTGATTTGAGCAAGGGCATGGTCGCTGTACGCTATTTCGAGGATTGCCCCATCTGTGCCAGCCAAAGGTCTAAATGTAAAATCAGCAACCGAGCTTTGCAGGACTTTTTGGGCTTCATCACGTTCGCTGTTGGTATTAAAGGTGAGCACCATGCCGTTTTTGGTGGTTCTTAGGCTTTTAACGGCAATCTTAGCAACCCTAAGATGTCGTCTGATGTCCTGCGAGGCGGTGGCAAGACGCTGTTCGAGTGCCTTATTCATGTCCACTTCTAGTACAAAACGCACGCCCCCACGCAAGTCCAGACCCAATTTCATGGGTTTGGCACCAAGATTTTTGAGCCATTGGGGGGTGGTTTGGGCGAGGTTGAGTGCCACCACATAATTATCGCCTAAGTTTTTGCGTAATGTTTCTTGGGCTTTTAGCTGGTCTTCGGCGGTGTTTAAGCGGATAAGGGCGGTGTTATTTTCAAAGCTACCGCCGTGATGGGATAGACCTGATTGTTCAAGCAAGGCTTGCGACTTGGTCAGCACGTCAGAGCTAAGTTGTGTGCCTGCACTTGCTCCTGTGATTTGAACGGCAGGTTCGTCAGGATAGAGATTTGGCAGGGCGTAAATGCCAGCAATGACAAGCACCACAGCGATTAGTATGTATTTCCAAGCAGGGTAATGCATAAGGACTTCTTTTAGGGTTGATGATGGTTGAGGACGCTTAATTTAATCCATTGGTGGATTAGATGTTATCGATGGTGCCTTTGGGCAGTACGCTGATGACAGAGGCACGCTGAATCTTGACATCGGTGTTTTTGTCAAGGGCGATGACAGCGTAGTCGCCTTCGATTTTTTTGATGCGACCAACAAGACCGCCAGCAAATACCACTTCATTGTCCGCAGTGAGGTTATCGACCATTGTACGGTGTTCTTTGGCACGTTTTGATTGGGGACGAATGATTAAAAAATAAAAAATGGCAAAAATCGCCACCATTGGCAAAATCTGCAAAAAAGCATTAGGTTGGGCGGGGGCAGATGTTGCAAGTGCAGAAAGTAGCATAACCTCTCCAATTTCTAAAATGAAAAATAACGCATATCATACCACAAAACCAAGATATTTTTGTCAATTTTATCAGGGCGTGCCGAACATTTATAACATTATTGACGGATTAGCAATAATTTGGAAATATTTTGATTATTTTTAATGGTGAATATAAACGTTCCACACGCCCAAAACACATACAAACCCCCTCACGTTATGGCTAAATTTAATCAATTTGGATAAATTACTCTGACAGGATTGTACTTTTGAAGTAAAAACACTTGCAGTTATGATGGTTTTGGCTTAATATTTGGGTTTTTCAAATTTTTATATCCTATATGTCTACTTCTTGGTCTAAGCCTCGATTTTATTTGTTATTATTTTTGTTGTTGCCAGTTGTTGTTTTTGCTTCTGTGGGTGAGGGCGGGCAGGCGAGTAGCACCAATGTGGCTTTGCTGATTTTTTATGTGTCGCTGTCGCTGGTGGCGTCGTTTATTTGTTCGATTTCTGAGGCGACGCTACTGACCATGACCCCCAGTTACATTGAGAGTATCAAGGAAGACAACCCCAAAACCGCCGAGCTTTTAGAGGATATTAAGGTTCATAACATTGAAAAATCCATCTCATCTATCCTAACCCTAAATACAGTCGCTCACACCTTAGGTTCGTTGGGGGCAGGAGCTCAGGCGACAGTGGTGTTTGGCAGCGCTTGGTTTGGGGTGTTTTCGGCGGTAATGACGGTGGTTATTTTAATTGGCACAGAAATCATTCCTAAGACACTTGGTACGACCTATTGGCGAAAGTTTAGCGTGCCTGTGGCATATTACGTCAAGGGTATTAACATTTTGCTGTTTCCGATGGTGTGGTTCGCCGAACGCATTTCTCGTCTGATGACAAAGGGTAATCACGAATCAGACTTCAACCGTAGTGAGTTCATCGCTCTTGCCAATCAAGGAGAGAGCTTGGGACAGATGAGTGAGCTCGAAACACGCATCATTAAAAATTCACTGGCTCTTAGCATGATTCATGTGGAGAGTATCGTAACGCCACGTTCTGTCATGGTGGCGTTTGATGAAAATATGACGGTGGGCGATGTGTTTGCCACGCACGCCAAACTGCCATTTTCACGCTTTCCAATTTTTGATGAGGATTTGGATAATGCCACAGGATTTGTGCTAAAAACAGATTTGCTCATCGCCAAAGCTAATCGTGAAATCCATATGCCTATCAAGGCATTTAAGCGTGAAATTACGTTTGTATTTGCTAAAATGAAGCTGTTTGATGTGCTGGATTTGATGCTAAAAGAGCGGTTTCACATCGCCCTTGTGGTGGGGGAGTTTGGCGAGGTTAAGGGAATTGTCAGCCTAGAAGATGTGTTAGAGACACTTTTGGGGCTTGAAATCGTTGATGAGATTGACCGTGTTGATGACATGCAGGCACTGGCTCGTCAGCTGATGGACAGACGCATGAATAGGCTTGGCACAAAAGTGGCTGATGATGAGAATGTCAATGAAGTGCCAAACCCTAACGAAAATCAGTAACAGCTTAGTCCCAATTTATTTATTGGGACTGACTAAGGTTTGGCTGGCTTCGCTTATGGCGTTGGTCAGGCAGGGTTTGGTTGGTATCATCAAAGGCTTTTAGGGGTAGAAAAATGACGTTTTTGGCGGGCATTTTTTGGTTTTGGGTCAGTCGCCATGTGCCTTTATCGGGGTCATCGCCGATGATGTTAAAATAGTATTTTGCAGGCAAGCCATCAAGGGAAACTGTGCCTGTGTAGAGATTGTCTGTGGTGTGTGTTAGGGTCAAATCCCTGTCTTTGTTTTTGTCGGTGGCGTGCGATATATTTGCAGTCAGCGTGGCAGGATAAATGATGGGTAGGGCAGATTTTAGCTCAAAACTGATTTGATAATCTTGGGGTGAGCCATCAAATCTCATCACGCCTGACAACCCCAAATCATGAGCAAGCTGATCTTTTGAGGCATCTTGATAGAGGCTTTTGCCGTCCATGTACCAGTCATCACGCACGGTTGAATCCTTGACTTTGATGGCGTATATCACAAAAAACACACACGCAACCACCACCGCAAGTGGCAAGCCAATGACAAACACAGTCAGCATGTAGTTTTTATACCAGGGGGCAGATGAACTGGGGTTTTTGGTGGTCATAACGCATCATATGGATAAAATTTCTTTATTCTAGCATTTTTTACACAAAAAGCCAAAATTTTGATGGATTTTTAGGTTGGGTGTATTTTATGGTATTTAAGTTTGGCTTATGGTTGGTAATTTATTTAACATAATCTTTGATGTTTGTTATTCATCATCTCTGTGCCATCAAAAATGGATTTTTTGGTAAATTTTGACAAAATGGCACAGCGATTTTTCGCAAATTTACCCAAAATCTGTTAAAATGGTAAGATTATTGATTGTTTGTAATCCAACCAAACTTTGGGGAATTTTATCATGATGACCATCGCTGGAAAGCCATTTTTGACCCAGTTTCAGACTGAGGCACTAATTAGGGAACTAAATACCAAAACCAATTTGGGTATTCATGCCATTAAATCACAGCAGATTTATGTTTTTCCAAGTTATCTAAATGCCGATGACCATAAAAAGGCACTTAGTCTATTAAATGGTGGCGAGCAGTTTGAGGAAAATAAACCCAGTGTGGGCGAGCGTCAAGTGGTGGTGTCGCCTCGTTTTGGTACGATTAGTCCATGGGCTTCCAAAGCGACTGATATTTTTAATAACTGCGGTATCGACATACAGCGTGTGGAGCGAGTGGTGCTGTTTACGCTGACAGGCGAGCAGGATTTGCCGTCTAAATTGCCAGTGGCGGCAGAGCAGATTTTGCATGACCGCATGACCCAAAGTTTAAGTTATGACTTATCAGCGGTAAAGGCGTTATTTCATGATGAAAAACCACAAAGCCTAAATCACATCGATGTGATGGGACGGGGGCGTGAAGCATTGGTGCGTGCCAATAAAGAGTTTGGCTTTGCACTCTCTAGCGAGGACATGGATTATCTGGTTAAGCATTTTAATATTTTGGCGAGAAATCCCACCGATGTAGAGCTGATGATGTTCGCTCAAGCTAACAGCGAGCATTGTCGTCATAAGATTTTTAATTCCGAGTGGATGATTGATGGTAAGGTGCAAGACAAGTCATTATTTAAAATGATTAAAAACACCTATGAGACCTCGCCTGAGGGTATTTTATCTGCCTATAAGGATAACGCAGCGGTCATGGAGGGCTTTACGGCACAGCGTTTTTATGTGAATAAGAATGCAGAAGCATTGCATGAATATGATTTTCATGAAGAGCCTGTTGATATCTTGATGAAAGTAGAAACACACAATCACCCCACCGCCATCGCTCCATTTGCAGGGGCAGCAACAGGTTCAGGCGGGGAGATTCGTGATGAGGGGGCGACAGGGCGTGGCGGTAAGCCAAAAGCTGGTTTGGCAGGGTTTAGCGTCTCGCATCTGCATCTACCCAACATGCCTGAAAAATGGGAAGAGGATAGCCTAACTTATGGCAAGCCTGAGCGTATGGCATCAGCCCTTGAAATCATGACGCATGCACCGCTTGGCAGTGCGGCGTTTAGCAATGAATTTGGACGACCAAATTTGACAGGGTATTTTAGAAGTTTTCAGCTTGATACCAGCATTGCCAAAGATGGCTCGCAAATGCGTGGCTATCATAAGCCGATTATGATTGCAGGGGGTTATGGTAATATCAAGCGAGATTTGGTTGAGAAAAACCCCATTCGTCAAGGCGATTTGCTGATTGTACTGGGTGGACCTGCCATGCAAATTGGGCTTGGGGGAGGTGCGGCAAGCTCGGTGGACAGTGGCAGTCTTGATGAGGGTCTTGATTTTGCTAGCGTACAGCGTGATAACGCCGAGATGGAACGCCGTTGCCAAGAAGTGATTGATACTTGCTGGGCGATGGGGGCAGAGCATAACCCCATCGTCTCCATTCACGATGTGGGGGCAGGTGGGCTATCAAATGCCATGCCAGAGCTTGTCAATGACCATGAGCTTGGGGCGGTGCTTGAACTGCGTAAAGTGCCATCATTGGAGCAAGGCATGTCGCCGATGGCAATTTGGTCAAACGAAGCCCAAGAGCGTTATGTGCTTGCCATTAATCCAAAAGACGAAGCGGTGTTTGATGAAATTTGCCAACGTGAGCGTTGCCCCTATGCGGTACTTGGCGTGGCAACAGACGTGCGTCAATTAAAAGTCAATGACGAGCTATTGCCCGAACAGCCTGTGGATATTCCCATGCAGGTTCTACTGGGCGGAACACCCAGAATGAAGCGGTCTGTTATCCGCAAAAACAGCCAGCTGACCGCGTTGGATTTGAGCGATGTGGATATTTCATCGGCGGTTAAAGATGTGCTACGACACCCAACGGTGGCAAGCAAATCTTTCCTCATCAGCATTGGCGACCGTTCCATCACAGGTATGGTAGTGCGTGAGCAATATGTGGGGCGTTATCAAGTGCCTGTGGCAGATTGTGCGGTAACCATGACAGGGTTGAATGCCGATACTGGCGAGGCGATGGCGATGGGTGAGCGTTCACCTGTGGCACTTATTAGCCCAAAAGCCTCAGCACGATTGGCGGTGGGCGAGGCAGTAACCAATCTGGCAAGTGCCAACATCGCTAAGATCTCTGACATCACACTCTCTGCCAACTGGATGGCGGCGTGTGGCAGCGATGTAGAAGATGTTGCCTTATATGATGGCGTGATGGCGGTGGGCGAGGAGCTTTGCCCTGCACTTGGGATTGCCATTCCTGTGGGTAAAGACAGTCTTTCAATGCGTGCAGGTTGGCAAGATAATGGCGATAAGGCGGTGGTGTCGCCCATGAGTCTTATCATCACAGGATTTGCTCCTGTGCAAGACATTAATAAGACCCTTACTCCTGAACTCATCAACACCGATAGTCGCCTATATCGCCTTGATTTATCAAAAGGTAAGTTCCGTCTTGGTGGTTCTATCTTGGCTCAGACACTAAGTCAGCTAGGTAATGAATGTCCTGATGTGGATAGTGCCGATGACCTAAAACGCTTCTTTGAATTCGTACAAACTGCAAACAATCAAGGGCTAATTAGTGCCTATCATGACATCTCTGATGGTGGCTTGATTGCAACCGTTGCTGAAATGCAATTTACCGCTCGTGTGGCGATTAACTTATCGTTAGATGATGAAAATCTAGTGGGTCAGTTATTCGCCGAAGAGCTTGGTGCAGTGGTGCAAGTTTTGCCAGAGTATGTGCTAGAATTTACAGATTTGGCAGAGCGAATGGGCGTGTCTGACATGCTAAGTGAGATTGGTCAAGTGTTTGAAACCCCAGCAGGCGGGGCAGATCAAGATATTTTGAGCATTCAAACACCAAATGATGATTTTGAATTTATGCGTAGCGATTTACAAATGACATGGACAAAGGTCAGCCATGCCATTGCTCGCTTGCGTGACAACCCAGTATGTGCCGACCAAGAATTTGCCTTAATTGATGATATTCATCATCATGGACTTATCGCACAGGCAAATTACGACCTAAATCAAGCAGTAGAAGCTCCTTATGTCAATAGCCGTACCACTCAACCTAAGGTAGCAATACTGCGTGAACAAGGCGTAAACGGACATCTTGAAATGGCGGCAGGCTTTAAAAAGGCAGGCTTTGATGCCATTGATGTACACATGAGCGACCTGATGAGTGGGCGTGTCAATCTGCGTGATATGGATGGACTTGTCGCTTGTGGTGGATTTAGTTATGGCGATGTGTTAGGGGCAGGTTCAGGCTGGGCGAACAGCATTTTACATCATGATGAGTTATCAATGATGTTTGCTCGCTTCTTCCATCGCCCTGAGACTTTTGCACTTGGTGTGTGTAACGGCTGTCAAATGATGAGTCAGCTCAAAGACTTGATGGTGGGAGCAGAGCATTTTCCACGTTTTAGTACCAACGTTTCGGCAAGATTTGAAGCTCGCACCGTCAATGTTCGTGTAGAACGCACCAAATCTGTCCTTCTAAAAGGCATGCAAGATAGTATTTTGCCGATTGCGGTCGCACATGGCGAGGGCTTTGCCAACCTCAGCGATAAAGCAATTTTTGAGCTAGAAAATAGTGGTCAAATCGCCCTACGTTATGTGGATTCGCAAGGAGTGCCTACGGAGCATTATCCACTAAACCCCAATGGCTCGCCGCAGGGTATTACAGGTATTTGCAGTAATGACGGTCGTGTTACGCTGATGATGCCACACCCAGAGCGTACGCTACGAGCCATTAACCATTCTTGGAAACCCAAAGAGTGGGACAAGGATGGTGCGTGGATGAGACTATTCCGCAACGCCAGAGCGTTTTTACGATAAATTAAATCAAAACCACACAAGCTTAGGCTGATGACACTAAGTTTGTGTGGTTTTTTTGTGAGTGTTTGATGTGTAGGTATTGACTTTAACTAAAAAAGCCTAACACGTGGTGCTAGGCTGTGCTTGAAGGGTGGGTTATACACCGCTACAATACTGAGAAATCATTTGCTCATGACGTTGGCGACGTGAACTAATTTCTTGGTCATTAAGATAGACTTTTTCGCCTTGTGCGTTGGTCTCAAAGATGCGACCGCCGATAGAAAGATTGGCAAGGTTGCTACGTAGAGACTGGCAACGACTAGCAAGCTCTTGTTGTTTAAGGGCTTCATTTTCTTTTTTGAGGTTGGCGTTTTCTTGTGCTTCAGGGCTAGGCGTTGGAGCTTGTTCAGCTGCTGGTGCACCCATTTGCCCTAAGTCGGTAGTGCGACCATCGCTACGCATTTCTAGCACTTGAAAATTGCTGGTATCTTTGGGTTGCATTTGGCTGTAACGCACCTCGCCATGTTTGCCAACGCTTTTGTAAACAGTAGTGCTAGCAGCATGAGCTGTCATGGCAGCGGTGGCAATCACAAGGGCGGTTAGTGTCTGAAATTTCATGGATAAATCCTTAAAGTTCGGATTGCAAAATCATAAGAAAAATTTTCCGATAATATTGCAACAAAATGACGATAAAATCAAGACCGATTAGGTAAATAAATGCGGTATTTGTCGCTTTTTGAATTGTTTTTTTAGAATTTTAAAAAAAATACACGATTTTTCAAAAAAATATTGGCAAATGGGAAATTTTAGGGTAATATAAGCGGAATTATTTTTTTAATAACTAATTTCGTTATTATTTGTATTGCTTATAAAAATTAGTTATAACAAGTCGGCGTAGCTATTTATCAAAAGTTGCGTTTGTTAATCAAAAACTGATAAATTACCGTTTGTTGGATATTTTGTTTAACATTGCTTTGGACTTATCGGTTCGCAAGACGAGAAAATTTTCCTTTCTTTAGCCATGATTGGCATTCTTTGCGTACATTTGTTCACTTCATCGCTTTTGTCATTGACTTTTGTATTAGCCACGTCTTTTTGGTCATTTGTCCCTAAGGATAAAAAGGATTCACCATGACGTACGAAACATTCCACAATAACCAAGAACGCTTAGCACGTGGCGAGACGGTCGCCATGAGTGGTGGTGAGCTTTTGGTGCAAGCCCTTGTTGATGAGGGTGTTACCCATATTTTTGGCTACCCTGGCGGAGCGGTGCTACACATTTATGACGCTCTATTTAAACAAGATAAAATCGAACACGTCCTCGTCCGCCACGAACAAGCCGCAGGACACATGGCGGATGCTTATAGCCGTGTAACAGGGCGTACAGGCGTGGTGCTGGCAACCTCAGGACCAGGCGTAACCAACACCGTAACCGCCATTGCCACTGCCTTTATGGATAGTATTCCGATGGTGGTACTGGCAGGACAAGTACCCAGCACGCTGATTGGCGATGATGCTTTCCAAGAGTGCGACATGGTGGGTATCTCTCGCCCCATCGTCAAGCATAGCTTTGTGGTCAGAGACCCCAAAGACATTCCTACCATTGTCAAAAAAGCCTTTTATATCGCAAGCTCTGGCAGACCCGGCCCTGTGGTGATTGACATTCCTAAGGACATGACCAATCCTGCTGACAAATTTGACTATTTTATGCCAAGCGAAGTCAGCATTCGTTCCTATCAGCCCACTTCTCGTGGACATGGCGGTCAAATCAAAAAAGCGGTTGAAGTGCTTCTATCCGCCAAACGTCCCGTACTTTACTCAGGCGGTGGCGTGGTGCAAGGCGGTGCGTCCGATGAACTGCGTGAGCTTGCCAATTTATTAAAATTACCCGTAACCAACACACTCATGGGGCTTGGGGCGTACCCTGCGACAAGCGAGCAGTTTGTGGGCATGCTTGGTATGCACGGCACTTATGAGGCTAACATGACCATGCACCATGCCGATGTTATCCTAGCGGTGGGAGCAAGATTTGACGACCGTGTTACCAACAACGTCAAAAAATTCTGCCCCAATGCGACCATTATCCACATTGACATTGACCCAACCAGCATTTCAAAAACCATTACCGCTCACATTCCGATTGTGGGTGATGTCAAACCTGTTTTGACCGAAATGGTAAACATCATCAAATCAAGCGATAAACGCCTAGACGAACACGCCCTAAATGACTGGTGGGCACAAATCAATGAATGGCGTAAACGTCATGGCTTGCGTTATGGCAATGACACGGATGCAGAGATTCACGCCATTATGCCACAACGAGTGGTGGAGACGCTTTATAAGCTCACGGACGGCAAGGCGATTATCACCTCTGATGTCGGTCAGCACCAAATGTTTGCGGCGTTGTATTACAAATATGATGAACCTCGCCAATGGCTAAACTCTGGCGGTCTAGGTACGATGGGTGTGGGTCTGCCTTATGCGATGGCAGCAAAACTGGCTTACCCTGAGCGGACGGTGGTGTGTATCACAGGCGAGGGGTCTATTCAGATGAATATCCAAGAACTGTCCACTTGTTTGCAATATAATTTGCCTGTGAAGATTTTGAATTTAAACAACGCCCAGCTTGGCATGGTCAAACAATGGCAGGACATGCTGTACGAAGGTCGTCATGCTCAAAGTTATATGAAATCGTTGCCTGATTTTGTCAAATTGGCAGAAAGTTATGGGCATAAAGGCGTCAAAATCACCAATCCTGCCACCATGGAGCAAGAACTCAAAGAAGCCCTAGAAATGGACGGTTTGGTATTCATTGATGTCTATGTGGACAAGGCGGAGCATGTCTATCCGATGCAAGTGGCGGGGCAGTCCATGCGTGATATGTGGTTATCAAAAGGGGAGCGTACCTAATGGCACAAGTACAAAAACATCTGATTTCTGTTCTTATGGAAAACGAAGCGGGTTCGCTGTCTCGTGTGGTGGGACTGTTCTCTCAGCGTGGTTATAACATTGACACGCTCAATGTGGCAGCAACCGAAGACCCAACATTGTCTCGCTTGACCTTGACCACGATTACCACCGCTGATAAGATTGAACAAATCACCAAACAGCTCCATAAACTTATCGACGTGGTCAAAGTCCAAAACCTATCTGAGGTCTCAAACGGCAACCAAATCGAGCGTGAACTCATGCTCATCAAGGTGCGAGCCACAGGAGCGTATCGTGAGGAGGTCTATCGCATTGCCGATATTTTCCGTGCTCAAATCGTGGATGTTAGTCCCAACCTCTATACCATTCTTATCACAGGGGACGCAGGTAAGCTTGACGGCTTTATTGAAGTCATCGGACGAGATAAAATCCTAGAAGTGGTACGCTCTGGCGTGATTGGCATTGCAAGGGGCGAGCGGACGCTTTCTTTGTAAGTTAGGAAAATCGCAATGTTTAAAAATTCGCCCATTCCGACTTTGACCAAGCAGAGCATTTGTCAAGATTTTATGGCTATCAATGAGCAAATAAAAAATGATGGCAAAACGCTGTTGGCTTTTTATGTTCAATTTGTTGATGATTATTATGCAGTGGCGAATTTTGCCATTACCAAAGAGGATTTTGCTAATTGCAATGACAATCAAAGCATATTGGATGCGGTATGGTCTGGGCGTTGTGAACTTTATGATTCACCGCTTGATGGTGTAGGACTTCATCAAGCGGTTAGCAGTATGACAATGGGTGTGGACGATTATGAGATTTATAATCAAATCCGCCACGAGTTTGAGATTTGTGTTATTAATACTTTAAAAGAATGCGATAAAGACGGCATATTTGGCAATCGTAAAGAGAATGGTATTTTGTTATTTGCTTATTATGCGGATGATTATGATGGTAGTGGTACTGGGTCATTACTTGACCGTTCGGCAAATGCACTAAACCCAAGTGAAAGAATCAAAGAAATTTTTCATTGGTGTGAAGTGTAATACAATAAGAGAAGTTTTGGTTTTTATTAGTTGTTAAACTTGGCTCATTTAAGGGGTAAAAAATGATAACCCAAACTATCAGCCTAGATTTTAAAGTAGCAGGGCAAGATGCGTATTGGTTATTGGAATTTTGTCAAAAAAATAATACCGAACCACAAGCAATTTTTGACCGATTGTTAAGTGGTTTTCATTAGTAACTTGTTGATATTATATAAAGAGATTGCAAATGATTGTAGAATTGGCAAGTCTACCACTTGCGGTGCAGACTTATATTCAAAATGAGCAAAAAGTACAGCTTGTTGTGCGAGGCGAACAGGTGCATTTAACGCCCTTACATCAATTTGCGTCAAAACCAATTAAAAAATCCGATTACGCAGGCGGGCTTGCCGAATTTGCCAATCCTGCATTAATCCCCCTAGAAGACCAAGCGGTAGAAATGGCAATTAAGGCAAAATATGGTATTGATTGATACAAACATCGTGCTTAGGTTTTTATTACAAGATCACGAAACATTAAGTCAAAAAGCCAAAGATGTTATTGATAATCATCAAGTAATGTGTTTAAATGCAATCACTTATGAAGTCATACATGTACTGCAAAGTGTTTATCACATTGACCGTTTACGCATTGCTGATAAATTGTTAATATTATTTGAAAATAATATCATTGAAAGTGAAAATAATCCAGTAACCATAAAAGCCTTAACTATTTTTAAAGAAACTTCAATGGATTTTATGGATTGTTTGTTGATTGCTTATCATATTATTGATAATGATACCATTTATTCTTTTGATAAAAAAGTCAATAATTATCTAAAAAGAATCAATGGTGAAATTTAATTCAACCCCGCCCCTGATATTTATCTATGGGCATTATTTTAAGGAAACCCTTATGAGTTTAAATGTGTATTATGACAAAGATTGTGATTTGTCTATCATTCAAGGCAAAAAAGTTGCCATCATCGGTTACGGTTCACAAGGTCATGCTCATGCCTTGAACCTAAAAGATTCTGGCGTTGATGTTACTGTGGGCTTGCGTGAAGGCTCTGCCTCTTGGAAAAAAGCCGAAAACGCAGGTCTTAAAGTTGCCGAAACTGCGGACGCGGTCAAAGGTGCTGACCTTGTGATGATTTTGACCCCTGATGAGTTCCAAAAACAACTTTACACCAATGTCATCGAGCCAAACATCAAACAAGGTGCGACCCTTGCTTTTGCTCATGGCTTTGCCATTCACTACAACCAAGTTGTGCCAAGAGCTGACCTTGATGTGATTATGGTAGCTCCAAAAGCCCCTGGTCATACTGTGCGTTCAGAGTTTGTGAACGGTGGCGGTATCCCTGACCTTATCGCCGTATATCAAGACGCATCTGGTCAAGCCAAACAAGTTGCCCTATCTTACGCTTCAGGCGTGGGCGGTGGTCGCTCTGGTATCATCGAAACTACTTTCAAAGATGAAACTGAAACTGACCTATTTGGCGAACAAGCAGTTCTTTGTGGTGGTGCGGTTGAGCTGGTTAAAATGGGGTTTGAAACCCTAGTCGAAGCAGGCTATGCCCCAGAAATGGCATACTTTGAGTGCTTGCATGAGCTAAAACTCATCGTAGATTTGATGTATCAAGGCGGTATCGCTGACATGAACTACTCAATCTCTAACAACGCTGAGTATGGCGAGTATGTCACTGGTCTAGAAGTCATCAACGATAAATCTCGTGAAGCCATGCGTAATGCGTTGAAGCGTATCCAATCAGGCGAATACGCCAAGATGTTTATCAATGAGGGTCAGCTAAACTATCCTTCAATGACTGCCCGTCGCCGTCAAACTGCCGAGCATGAAATTGAGAAAACTGGTGCGAAACTTCGTGCGATGATGCCTTGGATTAGTGCCAGCAAAATCATCGACAAAGAGAAAAACTAATTTTCTTTTTGAAAAACAGCCGTCCCCGATTGGGCGGTTGTTTTTTTACCTTTTTACCTGCCACAATCCAAAGAATGTAAAACAATCGTCATGAGTCGTTGTCATTTCTTTGTTGTTTAATTTAAGTTGAGCAAATCTTGTGGTTTGTTTCATGATTTTATAAAAAAACAGGCAAATGATGATTTTTTTTCAAAGATGACATATTGCCTTTGATGGGCATAAACTCTGGGTATGGATGGTGGTTACTGGGTGCCTGCACCTAGATTTACCCTGTGTCATCATTGTCAAAACAATGCTCGTATTCTCATGTAATTTCTCAAATGCAAATTTCTGCATCGTATTGCAAACTCATCAATTTACAAAGGTTTATTTTTTTGTTAATTTAACGTAAAATTAGCACCAACATTTTATATTTGTGAGAACATCATGACTACCGACCCCAAACTTCTCCAAAAACAAGCCGCTGCCAAAGCTGCTCTCGCTTATATCGAAGATGGCATCATCTTGGGCGTGGGTACAGGCAGTACAGTAAACTGTCTAATTGAATTGTTGCCGCAAGTCCGCCTAAAAGGAGCGGTATCTAGTTCAAAGGCGAGCGAGGATAGACTTCGTGCTTTAGGCATTGAAATTTTTGATTTAAATAATGTTGGTACGCTTGATTTGTATATTGATGGCGCTGATGAGATTGATGGTGGCGGCAATATGATTAAGGGTGGTGGTGGTGCTTTGACACGTGAAAAAATCGTTGCGGCTGCCTCCAAGCAGTTTATTTGTATGGTTGATGACTCAAAAGTTGTCTCCAAGCTTGGTAAATTCCCTGTGGCGATAGAGGTACTGCCTCAAGCACGTTCTTATGTTGCACGTGAACTTGTTAAGCTTGGTGGGGAACCTGTGTATCGTGAGGGTTTTGTTACAGATTATGGTAATGTGATTTTGGATACATATGATTTAGACGTCACAAATCCTCATGATCTTGAAAGCACTCTTAATAATATCGTGGGCGTGGTATGCAATGGCATTTTTGCTAATCAATCTGCCACCATCATGCTCAATGCTGGTAGTGATGGTGTTAGCACGGTCAAGTTTTGAACAAACAAAAACACCATTGTTGCCAATGGTGTTTGGTATCACAAAATCCCTTAGATTTTGCCCACAGCTTCACTTACGCACGCATTTAGAGTTTTGGTTACTGCGCCACCAACAATCTGAGTGCGTGAGCTTGGATCGATTGCTACCTGCCCCAATTCCACCAATGTAATGCTTTGTGGTGCTTTTTCGCTGACACAGCCACACACCTTGTTTTCTAGGGAGGTTTTTTGGGCATCTGTCATGATGAGCGATGCAGTTTTGTATAGGTTGTTATTGTTTAATTCGCTACGACATTGGGTGTCTACGGCTGTCTTAAAGATATTCATGCCTACATTTGTGGCGGTACCAACAGCTGTTGTGCTATCTGTAGCGGTTGTAGCACAACCTGTCAAAATCATGGTGCTTGCCAATGCACCTAGCAGTAATTTTCTCATAAAAACCTCGTCTAATAATAAAGTTGATCGTTTATTATACCACAAAATTGTATGGTTAAGCCGATGTTAACCATCAAAGTTTGTCCGATGTTTGGCGGTAATATGCTCTTATTGCTATTGTCTGCTTTGATAGAGATCCACTTGATGTATCTCATCATGCATGTCTACAAGAAGTTAATTTATCTAAGCCATTTCATGTGCTATACATCAGCTTTTTTATAAAATGCAGGTCAATTTAAAATCTAGCACATTTCTTTTTTTGCGCCATTAAGTGGAGCATCAAAAAGTATACGGAGTCTATAATTTTTGCGCCAGTCATCATATATTTTTTTAAAAAACGCTTGACATATGCCGATAATCTTGTATAATAAGCACCCATAAGCAGAAATAACCTAATTCTGCTAGTTAGCGGGAATAGCTCAGTTGGTAGAGCACAACCTTGCCAAGGTTGGGGTCGCGAGTTCGAATCTCGTTTCCCGCTCCAAATTTTAAAAGATCCAAATCGTATGGTTTGGATCTTTTTGTTCACAGTCAGAAATATGAAAAATCCACCATTCGCTACAAAAAAATGACGGGTTTCAAGAAATAGCCCAATGAAATTTTGTGAGTTTGCTTCTTTGATTTTTGTTTGTCATGGTGTATAATAGCGACCTATTGTGGCGGCTAGCAATGTATTGCAAGATCTTAAAATAGTTTGTTACATGCTCATCAAAAAAGATTTGCAATAGTTTTGCAGATATTGTACAATGAGACTGCTTAGTAAGTTGTTGTGTTTATTAAGTATTTTTAAGGGCTCATAGCTCAGTTGGTTAGAGCAGAGGACTCATAATCCTTTGGTCGCAGGTTCAAGTCCTGCTGGGCCTACCAAATTAAAATAAGTAAAATCAAGGCTTTAAGAGATTAGAACCTTGATTTTTTTGTGTTTAAAAATAACCAAAAATAAAATAATAACCAAATAATAACCAACGTTCAAATAAAAAGCCCAAGCATAAACTTGGGCTAATTTTTTTACTCGCCTAACAATTGCCTGATGTCTTTAACCGCCCAAAAGGGCTTACCGTTAATCATGCGTGTTTGGATAGGTCCATTGCTTTGGCTGTGCCAATTTCTCAAAGTGGCAGGCTTGTAACCTAGCATACTGCTTGCCATGATGTGATTAACGTGTGATACACCAGCGTGTATGGCGGTGTGTAGTAGCTTAATGCCGTCATACTGCAATACATCATAAGCATATCTTAATAATTCATGCCCACGCTTGTTTGACTTTTTTAGGTCGCTGATATTGATGTCTGTTTCAATGGTGGGATACGCCCCAGTATGCCTGTGTGATTTTGGCGGGGTAGAACTCATGGGCGGTCATTCTGCCCGAGCTATTGGCTTTGACTGCTGAGCCATCATCACGGTTAAAAAAATAAGTATTCATGTTTGCTCCTAAGGGGTTTGAAAAATGGGTTGTCAGTGTCTTTTGTTGAGATAAAACTTGCCGTCTTTTTCGTCTGCCACGCCTGCCAGTATACGCTTGGCAGTTTTGGCGGACATACCAACGGTTGTCTGTATAACTGGCAGAGTGAGACCCTGCGGATTGGTGGAAAGTAGTTTTGTTGTCAGACGGCGACAATCGCTTAACTCTTTGGCGTTTTGGGCTTGGCGGTACTCTTTAACAGTTTGAGGCATAAGCATGGGTTTCTCCTTGCGAATATAGGGTTTATTGCCATTTGCTATTATCACAGCGGATGTCGTAGCCATCTGCTTGCCATGATAGGCATTTTTGATAATCAGCGCGAGCTTGACGCTCTAAACCCTTAGTACACGCCACGGGGAGCAGAGCAAGCGTGATGACAACAAAGATTTTTAAGAAAAAATCAACTTTAGTGACTTGGTGAGATTGAGTCATAAGGGTTTCCTGTTTGGGTTTGCGTATATGTTCGCATATTCAAACAAAAAAATCAAGTATAATTGTTCGTATATTAGAATTTTTTATGATAAAATATTTTCCCAATAAAAAACCGCCCTTGCGGACGGCTCTTCAAACATTTTGTTTGCACAGTTAAAAAACTCGGTTTTTTTAGGTAAAAAGTAGTATTATATATACCTATTGATTTTTTGAAGTGATGATATGCAAATAGAGGCAGTAGATTTGTTCTGTGGTGTTGGTGGCCTGACAGCAGGACTATTAAAATCAGGTATAAAGGTAAAGGCAGGTTATGACATAGAGTCCGCTTGTCGCTTTGGCTATGAGTACAATAACAATGCAACCTTCGTTCATAAAGATGTTAAAGATGTAACAGCTGACGAGATAAATAGTTGGTATTCACGGGGTGCTGTTCGCTTATTAGCTGGATGTGCGCCATGCCAGCCTTTTTCAACTTATAACAATGGTCGTGATACTACGGTGGATGAAAAATACCCCTTATTACACCATTTTTCTCGATTAATTAGGGATGTCTTACCTGAATTGGTAACTATGGAAAATGTCCCCAGTGTCATCAAACATCAAGTTTATCATGATTTCGTTTCTGGATTGAAATCATTAGGTTATATGGTATCAGCTCAAACAGTAGAGTGTGTCAAATATGGCATACCACAGCGTCGCAAGCGTCATGTCTTATTGGCAAGTCGTATCGGTGAAGTCAGTCTTATCCCACCCACTCATCAAATCCCCGTAACAGTGAAAGATGCTATTTCGCATCTATCAGCCATAGAAGCTGGCGAGACTTGTATTACTGATCCTTTGCATTTTAGTGCTAAACTTAGTGATTTAAATATGCAAAGAATTAAGGCATCTAGGCAGGGTGGTACTTGGCGAGACTGGCCTGAGGAGCTGATTGCTGATTGTCATAAAAAAACATCTGGAAAGACATATGGGAATGTTTATGGTCGTATGTCTTGGGATCAGCCTGCACCAACCATGACAACCTTGTGCACAGGGTATGGCAATGGTCGTTTTGGACATCCTGAGCAGGATAGAGCGATTTCTTTAAGGGAGGCAGCCATATTCCAAACCTTTCCTGATGATTATAAGTTTGCTGAGAATATCAATAAGACGTCCATATCTAAAATGATAGGAAATGCCGTGCCTGTTCGACTAGGTGAAGTTGTAGGGCTTAGCTTAAAGATTCAATTAGATTCTTGATTTTATCAAGCTCTTTGGTTGATTCTAAAAAGTCAGCATAGGCAGCCTTGGCTTTTGTGAGCATTTCATCATAAGTGGATACCCTGCCTTTAATCCCATTAAATATGTCTTCAACCTCCTTTTGACTACGATCAAATCTTTCACCAATCAAAAATATCACAGATATTCTATCTTTATCAGTAAAATTAGGATCCGTTTGATTTAAGCATTTAAATAGTGCGTCTCGATATTTCGAACCCTGCTCCAAGAGTTTGAATATTTCCAGTTTGTAGCTCAACTTGGGTCTTTTTAGCTCAATGATGATATGTTCACCACCCAGAGTTCTATAAGTCAAATCTAGCCTCCCACGTCTTTCATCCTCTGATAGCAAGTCTTTGATATCTGGATGTTCTTTAAACATTCGATGTACACTTGTTTCTTTATATGCTGTTGTGGAAACCCTCTCCCAAGTCGGATCAATTAGCCATAGATGTTCATGAATAAAATCACGGATGCTGTTCTCGTAGTCATTTTCTTTAATTTTATCTTGAATCAAATTAATGGTATTGAGTCTTGATTTTACCACATTATGATAAAGAGAAATTTCATAAGAATCATAACTACTGAATATCTTAATCAGTTCAGCAGGACTTGAGTTGATGGCAGTATTAAACTCATGCACGCTACCTTCTAGTTTTAAGCGTTCAAATGCCAATACCGTGCTTCTAAACAGCTCTTTTCTGTCATCCTCTTTATCGCTATTAATACTGAGATGAGAAACTGTTGATAATAATTCCTCAGCTTGCTTTCTATGAGCCTCTGGCAATTCTTGAATCCAATCATTTAGAAGGGGATAGCGTTTAACTGATTCTTGAACATCATATTTTTTTCTCTCTTTGCTCCATATACTAAACATCTGATTGATGAGAGACTTAATAAATTCTACCAATGCCATATAACGTGGGTCATCCTCGCGGACACGCTGACGGTCACTGGTTGCCAAATCATCGTCATCGTCATCGTCCAAAAAATCAGCCTGAACAACACCGGTGATGTAGCTTTTAATTAAACGATTCTCAGAGATTTTATCTAAAATGTTTTCTTGAAAGATGCGTCCGCGAGATAAAATGGATATACCATTAATATTACCCATGTCACTACTATCTAAGTCTTTAGGTTTATATGCTGTACCAATCCACCCAGAAAATGAGTAATTTTTATTTTCATAGGTATGTTGATTTGTTGGAAAGTCAAATTTCTGGGTTTCCTCCAAGAATGTATGTTGTTTGCTATTGGGTAGCCGCCAAACAAACTGCAAATTGCGATAATCATCTCGGTCTAAGTGACTGATTTTTTCATCATTAACATAAACATCAAATTTATCCTGCCCTCCAATAACCGAGAAGCGTCTTGCAATACGTTTCTTCATTGCTGAGATAGATTGATTGACACGGCTACTTAACAATTCGGTCAAGACAAAAGTGGTGCCATGAGTTAGTCCTGCATTATCACCTGCCATTTCTTCCGATGGGTGATAAGGCGTGCTAGATGCGATACACTCTTTTAATTTATTAATATCAATGGATAGAGCATGACTATCTTGCCCTTCTTGTTTGGATGTAATGACAATATGTTTAGCTATTGAAAATAAGGCAAGCTTACCAATTCCTTTTCTTCCCATTACAGGTCGCCCATTTGGGCTTTTTGCTTGTTCAGTACGTCTTTTATATGCTACTTTTAGAAACTTATTGTTTAGGTCATCTACAGACATGCCATGCCCATCATCTGCAATGGTTATCTGGGTTTGATCATCATTAATTGTGATTCTGACTTCAGTGGCATCTGCATCCCAAGCGTTTGCAATAAGTTCTGTCAGTGCAGCTGCAGTATTGCTATATAAATTCAGTCCTAGATGCTCAACTGCTGCCAAATCAACGGTAAAAGTATAAGCGGGCTCTTTATTCATTGTTACTCCATAAAAATCAAACCATTAGTTTTCGTCATTTATCTTTTTTAAGCTATTACCTAAATTAAGTCACTTTAATGTTCGGCGATGTTCAATCACCACGCCTGCCACATGAAATTGCACTTTTCGGCTATCAATTGGGGTGTAAAAACTATTTAGGGCAATAAGCTGTACATAGTCGCCATCATTATCATCATGACAAGCCTTATAGCGTTTAAACGTCGAGTCGCCATCATCTAAATTTGCCACCACATAATCGCCTGCCCTTGCCTGTCTGCCTGCGTCTACTAATATCAAATCACCTTTATTAAAATCAGGTTCCATGCTGTCACCATATACCTCAAGCCAGTAGCAATCATCACTGGCTCTTTCTTGGTCATAAGAGATATAAGTATCATGGGTCAAATCGCCTGTGTTTTTAAACTCGCCTGCTGGCACACGAGCAAGTAAAGGAGCGTAACGTACTTCTTTTCGTGACTTTGTCATAGCTGGTCTGATATTTCCAATAGCTTGCTTGGTTTTGTCAATAGCATGGGTGTTGTTCTTGCCCACGACAAGCCATTCCATATTGCACTTTAATGCGTCAGCAAGACTTGCAATATATTTACTGGACGGCTCTGTTTTGCCATCAAGCCAACTTGATATCGTCGCCTTGCCTGCACCTGTAGCTCTATGTATATCAGCTTGTGATATATCATGCTCAGTCATTTGTTGTCTGATTCTATCAGCGATTGTTTGCATATTAACTCCCATTTGTTTGTATATTAAAACACAAGACCTTGACAAATTCCCAAACAATATGTTCTAATATACGAACTTTTACGAATTGAAAAACGAACATGACATTTAAAGAATTAAAAGACTATTTTGATGGTAAAAATTACAGAGATATTGGGAAGCGTTCAACGGCAACAATCATTTTGAGCTGGTACAGAAGTTTAATCTGTCTTTACCTTACATTTACGAAATCCTAGCCCGTATGCGAAAACAATACCAAGACCGCTCCCAGCCTGACCTTTTTGCCCAGTCCGCCTAAATCCCATCAAAAACAAAAAGGCTTTGATAAATTCAAGTTTGACACTCAAAATCATCAAAGCCTTTTTCATTGCACATTATGCAATATCACTTCAAATCCTATCCTAACTTGCCCCAGTTGTTCCCACCATTTCCCACATTTATCCTGCCTGTCTTGGTTAATTATCTAGATTGTGTTTAAACTACCGACATGTCCACGCCCGCTTCGCTCAAAATAAACTGCTCAATAATGATGTGCCAATGTCTTAAAAGGTCAATGGGGCGGTCTTTGTAGTGTTTTTCATCTGTAGCAGATGGTCGGTGTCCCATTATCTGCTTAACCACGCCGTGCGGTACGCCCACCCACTCGGATAGATTGCTAAAAGACTTTCTCATTGCTTTTGGGGGCAGGCGGGGTAGTCCTGCGTCCAAAATGGCGGTACGGTAAGTTTTGCCAAGCTCGGTATGGCCATCATTTTTATCAGTAGCAAAAATATAATCGCTATGTTTGGGCATTTGCTTGATAAGATATTCGGTGTAGGGCGTCAGTGGAATTGTGCGTTCCCATTGGTCTACTTTATCAATAATGGTTATTGTTTTCCAGTCAAAATCCACATTTTCCCATTTTAGTGATAGCATTTCGTTGGGGCGTGAGCCATTTAATAACATACAAATTAACACGGTGGCGTGTGTAGGGTGGATTTGTTCAAGCGTTTTAAACCATAGGGGCAATTGTGAGCGTTGTAGGCTGTGTTTGTGCCTACCTGTCTTCGCTACCGCATTTGAGACGATTTTGGCGGTGGCGGATTTGGTAGGGATAATGTCTTTATAAGTTTCTCGCTCGTTCGCCCAATTTACAAATGCACGGTAAATGCGGTAGGCGATTGCCATACGTGTTTTGCGGGTCTGGTTCTCGTGTCTTATCCATCGTTCTACCAGGTCGGGCGTAAGCTCAGATAAGGGCGTGTGCCAAATATACGCTAAACAGCCGTCTTTGTAGGGTTTATCTGACATATAGGGCTTAGCACTATTGATGTGGTCTTTTATGTAGTTTTCTGACCAATCGCCCTTTTTTGTGTTAAAATAATCGGTAAAGGCTTGCCCAAAGGTAATGCTGTTTTTGGTTTTGATTTGTTCAAATTCAGCGTTTTTGGCAAGTTGCTCGGCTTTTTGACGGCTTGGGTCAATACCTGCGGTCATCTGCTTGCTAATCTCGCTTGCTTTGTCTATGGCATCTTGATAGCTCATTAGGGGGTATTTGCCAAGCGTGATACGTTTTTGTTTGCCACCCACACGTCCCTGATAGACAAATGATTTTGCACCCTTTGGCGACACAAGCACGCCAAGCCCTGTGTATTTTTCGTCCCAAACAAGGTATTGTTTTTCGGTTGGTTCTAGCTTGTCAATTTTGGCGGTGGTAAGTTTGGTTTTCATAGGCTGCTCCAAAAATAATAACCATATAATAACCAAATATGATGTAAATTGCCATAAGCTAAGTGATACTATTTTTGCCAATATGTAATTAAGTTATTGATTTTATTTACATAAATAATAAATAAATGATAGTGGCGTAACCTAAATGATATGATTTGTGGCGTACTCATAATCCTTTGGTCGCAGGTTCAAGTCCTGCTGGGCCTACCACTTAAAATAAAATCAAGGACTTACGTAGAATAAGTCCTTGATTTTATTTATCAAATTTCAAGCCATTGAGTGAGATTTACTCATCATTGGACCATCTACTTAACAATAGCTAAATATCCCTATCATCTTTCAAACTTAATCTGCCATCAATCAGATATTATTGTTTAATAAATAAAAAAGCACCCAAAATGAGTGCTTTACACATCAAGTTATTGAAATTAGATGCTTTCAATCTCTTCGGCTTGTGGGCCTTTTTTGCCTTCACTTAGAATGAAGGCAACTTTTTGACCCTCTTTTAGCGTTTTAAAGCCAGTACCTGTAATGGCACTATAATGAGCAAAAACGTCTTGACCGCCAGCGTCTTGAGCGATAAAACCAAAACCTTTAGAGTCGTTGAACCACTTAACGGTACCAGTAACTTTGTTTGACATGGGAGATTTCCTGTGTGAATTGAAAAATGGCAAAATGCCGTAACATATTTATGTTGTCAAAACGTGCAAAAAGCATGACAAGCGTCCATTTCCAATACAATAAACCATGTTCAAAGATTGTTCTAACGCACCAAATGGTGATAACGCAACTAACGAGTTTTGCAAAAACTGACTGCAAAGCCATAAATACTGTCAAACAAGTATAACAAACTTTTGACAAAAAAGGAATTTATTTTGTAAAAATTACAAAAAAGACAAATCGGTGTAGGGACGTGCCAACATCGCCACACAAAACAGCCCAAACACAAGGGCGAACGACTGCGTATAGGTCAGGTATTTGGCAGGTAGGACGATGTCTTTGGGGTCGTCTGGCAAATCATCGCCCATAAGACGCATGCCCTGAAACCAGCTCAACAGCGAATACACACCATAGACCACAGGCACGCTGATGAGACTCCCTTTAAATTCCAAAAAGTACAACGCCACGCCCGAGATGATGAACCATGACGATGTCAAAATGCTGACGATAGCAAAGGTTGGACTTTCAGGCAACTTGCCACCGTTGTGGCGAATCCAAGCTGACTCCACCCACGTCAAAACTGCAATCACCAAACTTGCCAACACATATAAAATGGACAAATCAGAAAGACTGTTTAAAAAATGCAGAAGGTTGTGCGTTATCATGCGTGGACTACAAAATAAGTAAATGGGCAATTATACTCTGATTGGGGCGTGGTGGCAAGGTGTGAATTTTAAATGATTGGGTTGTACCAAACCTTGACGGCGTTCTTTATGCGGTCAAAAACGTGTTAGAAATAACTTATTTGCTTTTGTATTAAAAATGGATAAATCTGTTTTTTTCTTCTTATTTTTAATGGCAAATACAAAAATTCATACACCCCAGTATTCAAATCTTTATTATAATACAAAAAATCGCCACCTATGAAATATCTTTATTATTCTATGCTAATTTAACCTTAAACCCTATCATCTTACCATCACCACCTTATTCACCTGAGTTAAACCCTGAGTGAGGATAAGCAAATGTCTGGGGGCATTTGCTCGAAGTGCAAGGCGAAGGCTATGCCTGAGCGAGTAAACTTGTGCAACCATTAAGAAATGGCTTGGAGGTCATTTGTCAAAGTTTGAGAGTATTGAACAGGGGTTGATGGGGTATTTTGGGGTTAAATGAGTATATTTTATCATTAATTTGTTCTTTATTATTGCTAAGTTGCTATGATTATTAATACGATTGGCAATATCCATTGTGTCATGAGCCAATCAGTCAGAGCTATTTACCTGATGATTTTTGGGTTATTTGTATGGATTGGAGCGTATAAATTTAGATGATATCAATGCTACTTCAAAAATATATTTATGCAGATGGAGTTATCACTTTATTAAAAACTATGGATTGGTTGCCAAATAAAATGCCATTGCTACACCATTATTAATGATGTGCATCAATGTGGCTGTGATAAGTCCATATTTGATACGCACAAAACAAAATAACAATGCCATGCCAAATATCAATGCCATGCCAACTCAGTCGTATTGTAAATGTTCTAGGGTGAATATTATGCTACTGATGAGCGTTGCCATAAGTGTGTTTTTCTTGATGTGCACATGACC
>NZ_JAUNDY010000020.1 GCF_030525845.1 Moraxella sp. | reverse complement strand
AATATCCCAAGCCAATTTTTATATCAAGATACGGATAGGGTGGCGGATAATATTGTGATGCCAAGCGTAAAATTTGCCTAAAAAAAGCGTGATAATTACCACGTTTTTTTTGTTGCATATTATAAAGCAGTATTGCATTTATAAATTGTTGGTTAATCCATTCAAAAACCCCCTAAACAATTCAAGCCCCAAAGGTGCGAGTTTGTCTTGCCACAAACTTGTCATTGTGTCGCCACCATCAACCATGACCGACTTTTGAGCTAACACCTGCCCTGTGTCCCAACCGTCATCAAGCTGATAAAGCGAACCGCCCACAATCTTGTCGCCATTGTCAAATGCGAGTTTGACGGCGTGTTTACCCTTATACTTTGGCAACAGGCTTGGGTGGTAGCCAACCGCTCCAAGCCTTGCCTTGTCTCTTGCTTGCTTTTTTACAAAACAATAAGCGTGGGCAGTGAGAATAATATCCACCCCAGTTGGCACTTGGTCGGCGGTTAGGGTTTTGTCGTGGACGATAATGGGGATTTGATGAGTGATTGCTAATCGTGCCAAGCGGTCTGTATCTGCGAATTTGAATTCG
Source organism: Moraxella sp. (assembly GCF_030525845.1). Lineage (GTDB taxonomy): Bacteria > Pseudomonadota > Gammaproteobacteria > Pseudomonadales > Moraxellaceae > Moraxella. The sequence continues at coordinate 33,004 of NZ_JAUNDY010000020.1, read as the reverse complement.
CATTTGCACCCATTGCACCGACTTGGCGAGTTTGCTCTTGCTTTTGTTCGTATTGTGCGATTTCATCAGGCGTTGCCGCTCGCACATATTTAGCTTTTTCTAGGAAAAGTTTGTCATTGGCGGACAGGCATACCACATCGCCCACTTGATAATTTTTACCATTGTGGCGGATTTGTGCCAACACCAAACAGGAAATTAGTAAACATTTGTCCATTTTTACCCCCTATTAAGCGACATTGCTAATCAAATACCCTGCGTGAATGCCAGCAATGACAGGCATTCGCTCATCGGTAACAGGATAAAAGAAAGTTTTGGCATTGTTGTCGTAGTACGAAGTTTCCACAAAGGGGTGTCCTTCCATACCGTAGGTGTAGCCAAAAGCAGGGGTTTCACGGTCGAATTCTGATGTGGGTGGCGTATAGGCAAGCACCACATCTTTACCCCATACATCTTCCACTTGCCCCGTTTCATCACTCAGCATTACCGCCTTACCCACCGCCACTGTTTCAATTTCAAACAGGTCAGCGAGCATTTGGGCGGTAATGCCCTTGCCGTCTGCGGTAATGGTTAGGCGTTTTTTGATGTCGGGGTGATTTTTTAATGCTTTAAAGGCAACAGGCGACAGCACCATTGTGTTTGCGTCTGCCCCTGTTTTTTGGCGAATGGCATCTTTGCCTGTTTCAATGTCGCCAAAGGGGTCGCTGTTTGTGTCCGTCCATTGGCTTGTGCCTGATAGAGCGGTTTTGTTGGTACTTGGATAATTGGCTGGGTTACGAGCCATAGTCGCTTGCTGGACTTCAAGCGGTAACATAATGCCGCGCATTGCCTTGTTGGTGGCACGCACGCCAAGTTTTAAAGTTGGGCTGACAGCGTCCGCATCTCGCAGGTCTTCTCGTGGCACTTTGCCTTCTAGGCTGTGTAGTTCTAGCGAATAGGCTTGCCCATCGTAGCCGATGTCAATGCGTTTGGTATTTGCCCCACGAGAACGCTGGGTCTGATAAAGAACAAAATCTTTGTCGGTAAACATCACCACTTTACCGCCAGATTTGGTAACGGTTACTCGGGGAAATAGCAAATGACCGACACTTTCGGGGATTTTGTAGCCCTGCACGACATTGGTTAAGACTTGGTCTACAACAATTTTAGACATAACTTTTCCTTAAAAATCAAAAGGTTTAGAACATTAGCGGATTAAAATTTCAGCGTGGCTGTCTGAACCTAATGCCGTAACTGACATAGGTGGCATTACCATCAGTACAGGTGTGGAAGATTTTATCGTTTCGCCCTTTGAAATTGATGTCAAACCTTAATTTTAACCTTAAAAGGAAAATCCTTATGAACAAGCAAGAACTTATCCAAGCCGTAGCCGACAAATCTGGCTTGACCCAAAAAGATGCCAAAACCGCCCTTGATGCGACTTTGGCGGTTGTTTCTGATACCCTAGCACAAGGCGATGAAGTAGTGTTGGTGGGCTTTGGCACTTTTTCGGTGCGTGAACAAAAAGCCCGTACAGGGCGTAACCCCCAAACAGGCGAAAAAATCCAAGTGCCAGCCAAAAAAGTCCCATCGTTTAAAGCTGGCAAAGGCTTAAAAGAAGCGGTTAATTAACCTATAATTCTAGGCAACCAAAAGCGTTTAAAGTGGGTTGAAGGTCGCTTTAAACGCTTTTTTAAGAGAAATTTGGAGTGAAAATGACTATTTGGCACGAATATCCTAAAACCAAACCACGCTTTAACAAAAAACGCAAATCAAGAATGTTTTGTGAATTTTTATGTGCATCACTACATACAGATGGTGGCTTTGTTTACCAGACCATAGACAAACAGTGGTACAACTTTGATAAAAAATGTTTTAGCACTGGCAATGGCAAAATAACCCATTGGGCTGAAATGCCAGAACCGCCGAAATTAGCAGTATCAAATGTCGAATTAGTCGGCTTGGAGTAAAAAAATGACCCAAACCACCACCCAAAAACCCTACGACAAAAAGAAAAAACTTGTCCAGCTTATCCATATCGGCAAATCCAAGCTGTGCCTTGATGATGAAACCTACCGCAGTCTTCTAGAAACTACCACAGGCAAGACCAGCACAAAAGAAATGACATTGGGTGAGTTAAACAAGGTGATGACAAGGCTAAAACAGCTTGGCTTTACCCCCACCGCCCCAAAATCGGCAAGTAAAATCAAGCAAGACAAAGAACCACAAGCCAAACTTATTCGCCACCTTTGGCTTACCTTGCACAATCTTGGAGCGGTCAAAGACCCCAGCGAAAAAGCCCTGTGTGCCTATGTTAAAAGACAAACTGGAATTGATTTATTGGCGTGGCTACCCACCCACAAGGCAAGCACAGTCATTGAAAGCCTTAAAAAATGGGTTGAACGGGTAGAAAAGCAAGCCAAAACAACGGAAAGCACCACCCACATTCACGGCGATTTTACAGGCATTATTGCAGGAAAAAATTCCACCGTTGTCCAAATCAATATCAAACAATCTTAACCCAATCCAAACAAAAAGCCACGATAAAAAAATCGTGGCTTTTTTGTGCCAGTTGCCTTTTATTACCGTTGTTTGCTTTGCTAAAATGTGAGAAATAACAACCATAAAGGTGCTTTTATGACTGACAACAAACGCAAAGGCAAGTTTAACCAACAAGCCGAAAACTTCTTTACAGATTTACGCTCTTTTGGCACACAAATCATTACCCACACCACAAATCTTGATGAACAGACCGCAAGCCAAATCGCAGGTGAGCTTGCCAACCGCCTTGCCGAGCATTGGGGTGGTTCTATGTTTTATGTTACCAAGCACAATGCTTGGCAATACCACGAACGGGATTTAGCGATTTGGGAAGCGTTCAACGGCAACAATCATTTTGAGCTGGTGCAAAAGTTCAATTTGTCTTTGCCCTACATTTATGAAATCTTAGCCCGTATGCGAAAAGAATACCAAGACCGCTCCCAACCTGACCTTTTTGCTCAGTCCGCCTAAATCAGCCATAATCCCACCAAAAAATAAAAGGCTTTGATAAATTCAAGTTTGGCACTCAAAATCATCAAAGCCTTTTTCATTGCACATTATGCAATATCACTTCAAATCCTATCCTAACTTGCCCCAGTCATTCCCACCATTTCCCATATTTATCCTACCTGTCTGGGTTAATTATCTAGATTGTGTTTAATATTGATGAATTTTTAAAACAATTTTAAAAGTTGACACCGTTTGTCATTCAAACGGTGTTTTTATTAAATAAAACACTTGCCACCGCCACCATTTTGCCTTATCATGGGTAGTTTTAGCCATTCAAATCTCCATGAAATCTGATACCCTTAAAACCACCGCCCGTTATGCCTTTAAAGAAAGCCTGCCCATTTTGTCGGGCTTTTTGTTTTTGGGTATGGGATATGGGGTTTATATGCACTCGCTGGGGTTTTCGGTGTGGTATCCTACCTTGATGTCGGTGCTGATTTTTGCAGGGTCGGTGGAGTATATCATGGCGGGCTTGCTTGTCATGGCATTCAACCCCTCATCGGTATTTTTGCTGATTGTGATGATTAGCATTCGCCAGATTTTTTATGCCATTTCTATGCTTGATAAATTCAAAGACATTACAGGTTGGAAGCGTTGGTATCTCATCGCTGGCATGGTTGATGAGAGTTTTGCCATCAACTACACCGCCGACACGACAGGTGTGGATAAGGCTTGGTTTATGGTGCTTGTTACGCTATTTTTGCACATTTATTGGGTGGCAGGTTCGGTGCTTGGGGCGGTGGCAGGGACAGTGTTGCCTTTTGATTTAAAAGGGGCGGAATTTGCCATGACGGCACTGTTTTTGGTCATCTTTGCAGAACAATGGAAGCGAGAAACCGCCCACGAAAGCTCACTACTGGGCATTGGCATGACGGTGTTGGCACTTGTGATTTTTGGTAAAAGTAATTTTCTTATCCCTGCCATGCTTGGGATTTTGGTGTGGCTGACCGTGCGTAAACGTGCCATCGGACAAAAATTGGGGCTTGTCAAATGACCACCACCGAACATATCATTACCATTGCTACGGCCATCATTGCAGTTCAGCTGTGTCGTTGGGTGGCGTTTTGGATATTTCCTGCTCATAGACCTGTGCCTGATTTTGTGCAGTATTTGGGCAAAGCCTTGCCGTCTGCGGTATTTGGGCTTTTGGTGGTGTATTGTTATAAAAATGTCGATGTATCTAGCGAACATCACGGCATGGCGGAGTTCATTGCAGGATTGGTGGTGGTGGCGTTGCACCTATGGCGAAAAAATATGTTTATCTCGATTGGGGCAGGAACGGTGCTTTATATGGTATTGGTGCAAAAAGTTTTTGTTTAGATGTTACAAGAAAAAAATAATAGGATTAAATTGTTACATAAAGATAAAAAAATATACACATAATTTGTACAAAACTATGTTTTTAATTTGATAGGCTTTAAGAAAATTTTTAGGGAGATGAAAGTTGAAAAAATCTGTGTTGAGTATGATTGCCATTGTCTCATTGGGTTTATTTTCTTAAATAGCGAATGCCAAAGTATTTTCTGATAATGCACAATGCTATGTTCAGGTGCATGACCAAAGTTTGGCTCCAAATAACCCACCCGATAAAACTTTTGGTTCTGCTACCTCCAAAGTTTCTCAGGCTGAGGCATGCAAAGAAGCTAAGAGAGTTGCAACTCAAAAGGCACCTCGTGGTACTTATGCTAGACATTGTTTTTGTGAAAGTGAGAAAAATTCTAGACCTAAAAAACCCACTAAGAAAAAATGATTTGAGAGGGATAATATGTTTTATGAAGTAAAAACATTTAATTTGCCAGATATTAAGATTGATGACGATGTTTTGTCTTTTCGGGTGGAAGTTGTACAAAAAGATAACAGATATTTTGGACAACTACTTAGAAAAGAGTTCTATCGTTTGGAGCCTACTTACGCACCAGAGGATGTTATTGCTGATGAGGAAATATATGTATTTGATTATCATACCATTTCTGAATTTGAGCAAAGAACATTTGATAGCGTTAATGACTGTTTGATGTGTGCTTATGATTATTTGAAAGATTTTTTCAATCAAAGCAGTCGTGATTGAGTGTTCTTATCGCAAATTTAGATGCATTTCATTGTTTTTAATAATGAAATGCATTTTTTTTATCCAAAAAGGGTTTATTCTAATATTTTTGAAATTAATGATAGTACAATTTCTGTGAAAATTAGTAGTTGGAATTTAGTAATTTTAGGTTTGATATACTGTTGCCAAACGTGATTTATGTGCTATAATCCCTAAGAAGTTTTTTAACATTAAGGAAGACCCATGTCTCTAACAAACCCTACCTTAGTACTGAACTGCGGTTCATCGTCCATCAAATACGCCCTTATCTCAGAAGATGGTAACACTCGCATTGAGGGGCTTGCTGAGGCATTAGGTAACGCAGATGCTCGTATCAAGCACACGCATCTTGACGGTGCCAAAGAGGAGATTAGCCTGCCAGGAGCGACTCACCAACTTGCTCTCCAAAAAATCCTAGCACTCATCGAACAATACCACCCTGTGGCGGTCGGTCATCGTGTGGTGCATGGTGGTCGTGAGTTTTCATCAGCGGTTAAGGTGGACGACCACGTGTTGAGTGAAATCAAACGCTTGGCTATCTTAGCACCACTTCACAACCCTGCAAATGCTGCTGGTGTTGAGGCGGTGTCGGCGATTTATCCTGATTTGCCACAGGTGGCGGTATTTGATACAGCATTCCACCAAACCATGCCTGACGTGGCTTTCCGCTATGCTATTCCAAAAGAATTGTACGAAAAAGACCGCATTCGCCGTTATGGTTTTCATGGCTCATCGCACGCCTATGTCTCAAACCGTGCCAGCGAATTGACTACCAAAGATGGCAAACACGGCTGGCTTGTGGCTCACTTGGGTAATGGTTGCTCGGCAACGGCTGTTTATGATGGTAAAAGCCTTGATACTTCAATGGGTCTAACGCCATTAGAGGGTCTGATGATGGGTACTCGTTCAGGCGATGTCGACCCAAGTTTGCACATTCATTTGCACCGCACAATGGGATTGTCCATCGAAGAGATTGATACGCTTTTAAATAAAAAGAGCGGTCTTTTGGGCGTGTCTGGTCTATCCAACGACATGAGAACGGTGGAGCAAGCCGCCAAAGAGGGCAATAAAGACGCTGTACTTGCCCTAGAACTCTTTGCTTATCGTGTTGCCAAATATCTGGCAGGTCTAAGCTGTGCCTTGCCTGAATTGACTGGTATCGCCTTTACAGGCGGTGTGGGCGAAAACGCCGTTGATATGCGTGCCAAGATTTTATCTTACCTGCGTCATTTTGGTATTCAAGTTGATAATGATAAAAACGCCAAACTCTCTCGTGGGGCGGAAGGGTCATTCCATGCTGAGGGTTCAGCCGTTGAGCTTTGGGTGATTCCTACTGACGAAGAATTCCAAATCATGAGAGAGACTCGCGCCGTATTAGGTCTATAATGGTAAAGTTGGGTGTCATGCCCAACTTTTGTTGTTTGAATTTATTTGGATTGATTTAGGAAAAAATATGAAAACTTTGTTACTTGTCCCTACTACCAGTCAGATTGACATGCAAACTTTGGCAAATGGTGTTGCTAGCCTCGTGGGCGGTGAGATTGTCGCTACGCCAAGCCATGACGAATATGCCGAAGCGGTCAGCGGTGGCGGTTTGGACGATTTATTAGAAAAAGTCATCGCCACCCAAACCGCTCCGATTAGCGTGGTGGTGGGCGTGCTTGCTGATGAAAATACCCCATTTGCCAACCGTGTGAACCGTGAGCTTGCCACAGGCTTTGACGCTGATGTGGTATTTGTGGGCGATAGCGGTTCACGTTTGCCTGTGTTTGCCTCGTTGTTTGGTGGTCTAAAAGGCGAGCGTGTGTGGGGCGTGATTGGTACGGCGGATTTGTCTGGCAAAGTACAAGTGGTTGCTCGTACCGATAAAGGCGGTAATTTATCCGAAGTGGATAGTGGTGCTTTTGAAGCTTACAAAACCAGCGAACGCACCCAAAAGCTATCCCCTTATGCGTTTCGTAACCAAGTGGTTCGCCTTGCTCAAAACGCCAAAAAACGCATTGTCCTACCTGAGGGCGATGAGCCACGCACCATCGAGGCGGCAGCGATTTGCCAAAGTCGTGGCATCGCCCAATGTGTGCTACTTGGCGACGTAGCCAAAATCCGTGCGGTGGCGGACGAGCGTGGCGTAACTTTGCCTGAGGGCATTGAAATCATCGAGCCATCTACCATCATCGAAAAATATGTCGCCCCAATGGTCGAACGCCGTAAGGGTAAGCTTGACGAAGCAGGGGCAAGAGAAGCTCTGCAAGACACGGTTTATCTAGGCACGATGATGCTCCAAGTAGGCGATGTGGATGGTTTGGTTTCTGGGGCGGTGCATACGACTGCCGACACCATTCGTCCTGCGTTCCAGCTCATCAAAACCGCCCCACAATACAGCTCAGTGTCTAGCGTATTCTTTATGCTACTGCCTGAGCAGGTCGTGGTCTATGGCGACTGTGCGGTCAATCCTAACCCAACTGCCGAACAGCTTGCCGAGATTGCCATTCAGTCGGCACAGTCTGCTCACGCCTTTGGCATTGACCCCAAAGTGGCACTCATTAGCTACTCTACCATGAACTCAGGCTCTGGACCTGATGTGGACATGGTTAAAGAAGCTCTTGAGATTATCCGTACCAAAGCCCCTGAACTAAAAGTGGACGGTCCTTTGCAATTTGACGCAGCCTCTGTGCCAAGCGTAGGCAAATCCAAAGCCCCAAACTCAGCGGTGGCAGGCGAGGCGAATGTGTTTATTTTCCCCGATTTGAACACGGGTAACACCACCTATAAAGCCGTACAACGTACCGCAGGTGTCATCAGCGTCGGCCCAATGCTACAAGGTCTTAACAAACCTGTCAATGACCTATCTCGTGGCTGTTTGGTAGATGACATCGTTTATACGATTGCCTTGACAGCCATTCAAGCGGTGTGATTTTAAGGATATTTAAATCCTACCCCAAAGGTTGGTGTTGTCTGACCTTTGGGGTATTTTTTTGGTATTGATGAATTTGCCATACTTAACACAGGTGGTTATTTGTGGTAAAATGCTCTGTTGTTTGACGATTGATATTGGTGCAGGTTGGCATGACAAAAAAACGTGGACTTGGCTCAAAGCGTGGGCTAGATGTCTTGATGGGTAACATCAAGCGTGAACGAGATTTAACCGCAGTGGCGGTAATGTCTGATGATGTTACCACGCCCAAAGATGCCAATCATCTGCAACACAACAAACAAGAGTCGCTGATTCAGATTGATGTGGCTCGCTTACAATCAGGTAAGTACCAACCAAGATATAACATCAAACAAGAAGCACTGACAGAGCTTGCTGATTCAATTCGTCAGCATGGGGTTATGCAACCTATTGTCATTCGTCCTTTGGGCGATAATGAGCTTCAAAGCGATGAGGGGGTGACTCATGAGATTATCGCTGGCGAGAGACGTTGGAGGGCAGCGAAGTTAGCAGGGCTTGGTGTCGTGCCAGCCATTGAGCGTGTGCTGACTGATGAGGTTGCCATTGCGTTGGCACTCATTGAAAACATCCAGCGTGAAGATTTGAGTGTGCTGGAACAGGCGGCGGCGTTGGAGCGGTTTCATACCGAATTTGGCATGAGTCATGCGATGATTGCCGATGTGGTAGGTAAGGCACGGACGACAGTTTCTAATTTGCTTCGACTAAACGCCCTGCACGATGAAGTCAAAGCATTGATGATGGATAACCTTTTGGATATGGGACACGCACGCACACTGCTTGCCCTACCAACAGAGCAACAACCCATCATTGCCAAAAAAATTGTACATGCTGAAATGACGGTGCGAGATGCCGAAAAATTGGTCAAATCCATCTTAAATCCAGAACCAAAGCCAGTTCGAGATGGTCATCATGAGATAGCTCGTTTAAACCAAAAACTCTCTGATATACTAGGGGCGACGGTTAAGCTAAAACAAAACAAAAACGGCAAAGGCAGTATGGAGATATTTTTCCAAAGCCCTGATGAACTTACCCAGCTTATGAGTCAGCTTGGTGTGAATGGTTAATTTTTAGTCTGCGTGATAATTTATCATGCCAAAAAAACGGTGTAGATTATGTGGGAGCTTGTAAAAGCAGGCGGTTGGCTGATGTTGCCAATCATTATGTGTTCTGTGGTGGCACTGGTCATCATCATCGAGCGTGGTAAGGTATTACGCATGGCGATGATTGCACCAAGTGGTTTGCGAGAGCAACTCATTGAGCAGTTGCGAGGCAAAGGCGATATTGCCAAAAGCACGCTGATGACCATCAAGGACGCTTCGCCCTTAGGGGATATCTTAGCGACAGGACTACTCTATCGCCAACATGGGCTAGATAGCATGACCATGCACATGCAAAATCGTGCTAGCGTGCAGATACACCAGCTTGAAAAGAACATCAACATGCTAGGCACTATTGGGGCGATTGCACCGCTTTTGGGGCTTTTGGGGACAGTTTTGGGTATCATTGTGTCATTTTTGGCGGTAACCGATGGCTCAATGCAAGACCCTGCCATGCTTGCAGGGGGTGTTTCCCAAGCACTAATCACCACCGCAGGAGGTATGTTTGTGGCAATCCCTGCACTCGTGGCGTATCGTTATTATCAAAGACGTATTGTGGATATCAATGCCAAATTTGAAAACGAAGCAGGTTTGCTTATCCAAGAAATGTATGATTATGGGCTAATGCAAGCCACACCGAGCTTTTATCATGCTCATCACGCTGATTTGGAAGTTGAAAAAACAGAGTAATCACATGAGATTTCGCAAACCCACCGTAGAGCCACTTGAAATCAATCTGACCCCCATGATTGATTGCTTGTTATTTTTGATTGTGTTTTTGCTTTTGGCAACCACCTTTAATCATTTTAGTCGCATTAATATTGTCCTGCCCCAAGCAGAGGGCGTGCCAGTATTGGATGAGGGCAAACAAATCGAGGTGGCGGTACAAAAAGACGGTACATATTTGGTCAATGGCATTGCGTTGGGGTCAAGCACGGAGGCGGAGCTGATTAACATGATTCAAAAAGAAGCAGGTGGCGACCGCAAGCAACTCTTTGTCATCGCAGCTGACGCTGAGGCATCTCATCAAGCGGTGGTGCGAGCGATGGACGTGGCTGGCAAAATGGGCTTTTTAAACCTCAACATCAGTACCGTTATCCCCACCCCCCAAAAACGTGAAAAATAACACACTCATGTCCAGTAATCACAATAAAGCAGTTTTTGACCATAACGATAAAATGGCGGTGTTTTTACGCCTGTGTGCCTACCTAAAACCCTACTGGTGGGCGGCTCTTTTGATGCTTTTGGGTATGGCGTGTAGTGCAGGGGCAGAAGTTGCCAGCGCCAAGCTTTTTCAGGTCATCATTGATGCCATCAATGCTGATGATAAGGTGCGTAAGTTTTGGTTTCCGTTTTTGGTCATTTTGCTCTTTATTGGACGTGGGGTGGGGGCGTTTTTGGGAGGGTATTATTCGGCGTATATTTCTCGTAATTTGGTTTATCGCATTCGTGTGGAAGTTTTTGATAAATTGCTTCGCTTGCCGTCCCAGTTTTATCTTGAAAATCCTGCTGGCAAAATCTCTTCTAAGCTTATTTTTGATGTTGAGCAAGTAACCGCAGGTAGCAACGAATCCATTACCACCTTGCTCAAAGAAGGCTTGACGGTTATTGCCTTGTTTGGGTTTTTGTTTTATAGTAACTGGCGTTTGACGTGTGTGTTGCTTTTGGTTGTGCCACCGATTTTTTGGATCATAAAAAACATTTCCAAAAAGTTTGCCACGCTCTCGACAGGTATCCAAGAATCCATGAGTGTGGTCAGTCATATCACGAATGAAGCGGTGGCAGGCTATCAGGTTGTCAAAAATTATGGCGGTCAAGCTTATGAAGCCGACCGATTTAACAAAGCTAGCCTCGATAATCTCCAAAAAAGCATGAAAATCACACTGCTTGCGGTGGTAAACTCGCCACTTATTCAGCTTCTGATGGCGACAGGCATGTGCTTTGTGGTGTGGTTATCGCTTCGTCCTGAGGTGCTTGGCGGTATGACGGCAGGGGAGTTTGCGTCCTTTCTTATCGCTGCTGGGCTTCTTGCTCGCCCTGTCAAGGCATTGACTGATGTCAATCAAAAGCTCCAACGGGGCTTGGCGGCAGGGTCATCGATTTTTGAGCTTTTGGATAAGGCAGAGGAAAAAGACGCAGGCACGCTCACGCCAATATTGCGTGGCGACATCAGTTTTCAAAACATCAGCTTAACTTATGATAGTGGCGTGCAAGCCATCAAGGAGTTTAATCTTGACATCAAGGCTGGCGAGACGGTGGCGGTGGTAGGTCGGTCGGGCTCTGGCAAAAGTACGCTTGTCAATCTTTTGACACGCTCACTCACACCAACGATGGGGCAAATTTTTATCGATGGCATGCCGATTGATGAGATTAGGTTATCGATACTGCGTCAGCAGATTGCGATGGTTAATCAGCAAGTTACGCTGTTTTTGGATACCATCGCCCATAATATCGCCTATGGTGCTTTATCTGCCAAGTCCCATGATGAGATTGTCAGGGCGGGGAAAATGGCATATGCCCATGATTTTATTATGGATTTGCCTGATGGTTATGACAGTTTTATCGGTACGGACGGTTTGCAACTTTCAGGTGGTCAGCGTCAGCGTTTGTCTATTGCAAGGGCGTTACTAAAAGACGCACCGATTTTGATTTTGGACGAAGCAACATCGGCACTTGACAACGAAAGTGAATTTTATATCCAAAAAGCCTTAGAAACCGTCATGAAAGGTCGCACCACGCTTGTCATTGCCCATCGGTTATCCACCATTGCCAATGCTGACCGTATCATTGTGATGGATAAAGGTCAAATCATCGAAATGGGAACGCATGATGAGCTTGTAGCAAAAGGCGGTATGTATAAAACCATGTACGAGCGTACTTTTGACGAGTAGCACCCATGAAAAACCTAGAACTTCTCATCACACGAGCATGGCAGGAAAACTCCCCCATGCTTGCCACGCTTGCTCCCTTGTCGGCATTGTATGGGGTGGTGGGGCGTGTGCGTAAGTCCTTGTATGATAACAACAAACTTGCCAAATACCACGCCCCAATCCCTGTGATGGTGGTGGGCAACATCACGGTGGGCGGTAGTGGTAAAACCCCACTCATCATTGCTTTGGTTAAGTATCTACAAAGTAAAGGCGTAGCGGTCGGAGTCATCAGTCGTGGCTATGGGCGAGAGGGTAGCGAGCCTGCCCTTGTCCATGCTGATAGTACCCCCAAAGACGCAGGCGATGAGCCGTGCCTTATCGTGGGTGAGACAGGCGTGCCGATGGCGGTGGGAGCAAATCGAGGGCAGACGATAGAGCTACTGTTAAAGCATTATCCAAGCCTACAACTCATCATCAGCGATGATGGTTTACAGCATTATGCCTTGCACCGTGATGTGGAGTGGATTGTCGTTGATGGGGTGCGTGGCTTTGGTAATGGCAAATTGTTTCCGCAAGGGTTTTTACGAGAAAGTCTTGACCGCCTTGATGGGGCGACCGTCATCTATCATGACGCACGAGCCGAGCGATATGCTGATGATGCTCTACTCATGCACTTAGCTCCAAGTCAGCCCATGCCACTACTGGGTGGTAACAAAACATTATCTCCCCAAGAAGTCTATGGCGTGAGTGGCATTGGCTATCCTGCTCGGTTTTTTAAAACTTTAACCGATTTGGGCTTTACTGTGGTGGAAAATCCCTTTGGCGACCACCATGATTTTGCCCTTGATGAGCTGACGGATTTGGCGGATTTGCCCATCATCATTACCAGTAAAGATGCGGTAAAAATCCGTGAGCTTACCAAACGCTCGCCCCATGCGATTTTTGACAATGTATGGATTTTGCCTGTGCAAGCGGTGTTGTCGGAGGGGGTGTATCGGGAGATGGATAGGGTGCTTGGCGGACTTAATTTATGATGATTAATTTTAAGACTAACAAAGCCTATTTCGATAAATATTTTGACCGTCAAGGCATTTGGTGTCGTGATATTGAGCAACATAGCGAATATCAACTCATCAACCAAGCAGGCTTAACCATCATGGCAATATCGTCTGATGAGAGTTTGATGGCGTTGCGTGATTATCATGACAAAAAGCAAATCATTATTTATCATATTCATCAAAAACAAATCATTAAAACTTTGACCCATGCTCATTATGAATATTTGTGTTTTAGTCAAGACAATCGTTATTTGTTTGTTTTGACAAAACATGGTGACCAATGGGAACCCCAAAAATCTGCTCCGCTTTGTATGGATTTGATTGACGATAGTATAACTGAATTTCAAAATATTTTGGAAAACTGGGGCGGATTAAGTTACGATAAAAGACAAAATTGCGTGTATTTTTATGGCTTTTGTGTGTCTAAGCTCTACAAGTTTTGTTTTGATGATTTTATCATTAGTCAAATTGGTACTGACAAAAAGATAAAAGTGAGAGATTGTAAAGTTTCTCATGATGGGCGTGGCTATTATTATATGGGCAGTAACCATTTGATTTTTATGGATAATAATGATAATTTGATTTGGAAAATGGATTTGCGTACCAGAGCCGATATCAAAAACCCAACCATTTTATCTTTTGATATTTGTGGTAATGCTGATTTTATTTATGTTTATATGTATGATAGGATTTTAATTTGCGATTTGGCAAATGATGATTATCAAATTTATAAAATTGGTGGTGCTTATATTGCCCCTTATTTTAGTTCATGTGTTTATTTGCAAGACATGGGTAAACATGAAATATTGGATTTAAGCACATTAACAACGCATGAATTTTTACCACTGGACACCAATGTTTAATGGTTTTTTAATACAGGAATACTTATGACAACCTTCAACACTCCTCCAAAAGTCCACATCATTATCCCCGCCCGCTATAAATCCACCCGCCTACCTGCCAAGCCTTTGCTCGACATTCACGGTAAGCCGATGATTCTATGGACAGCCCAAAAAGCCCTACAAGCCACCTTTGCCGACAGTGTGTGCGTAGCAACTGACGATGACAGGATTTATAAGGTGTGCCAAAGTGCAGGCGTGCCTGTGGTTATGACAGGCGAACACGCCTCAGGTACGGACAGACTGGGCGAAGTGGCAGGGCTGTTGGGCTTTGCTGATGATGATATCGTGGTTAATATGCAAGGCGATGAACCGCTTGTACCACCTGTGCTACTTGAACAAGTGAAAAATTTACTCATCGAAAATCCCCATTGTGTTATGGCGACTTTATGCGAAGTGATTGATAATTATGACGATTTTTATAAAAATTCGGTGGTGAAAGTCGTCAAGGCGGGCAATCAGGCTCTGTATTTTAGCCGTAGCCCCATGCCGTACGATAGAGGCGGGCATTTAAAAGATGAGCTTGGTGAGCGACCCAAAAACGCCTATCGTCATTTGGGATTGTATGCCTACCGAGTTAAATTGTTAAAAGAATTTGGCGCATGGGAGCAAGGCGAGCTTGAAGTGTTAGAGAGTCTTGAACAATTACGCATTTTAGAAAACCACCAAAAAATCGCCATTGATGTGGCAACGGTCAGCCTACCGCTTGGTGTGGATACGCAGGACGATTTGGATAGGCTAAATGCTATGCCTTTTGAGGAATTTGTGAAGTTTTAATGGAGAGAGTCATGAAATTTTTACCCCTAACCACCCTATCTTTGGCGTGCGTGTTGGCACTTAGTGCTTGTGATAAGCCTCAAAAAGAGCATGCTTCTGTACCTGTTGGCGATAATAAACCCGCCCTAAAATTAGACAATTCGCCCACCGCACAACTGATGGCACAAACCCTAAAAATCGGAGCATGGAGTGCCATCAAAAGCTCCTCACAAGACCCTCAAAATTTCAAGCTAAGTGATACAGAGCTTGCATGTTTGCTTGATTATGATAAGGCTCTTTTTGTGGAGGCTGGCAATGCAGAGACACAAAGAATGCTTAATGAGGAGCTATTAAACGCCTCTGATGAATTTTATCAAACCGAAGCTGGGCAAGCCTTATTGCAATTTGTAACACAACTAAAAATCGACCATCAAGGCAATCCCATGCCAGAAGATGGTACGATGGTTGCCGAAGAATATATCGTAAAAAGTAATGAATTTAACGAATCTGAGATTGGTCAAAAATTGAAAGCGGTCGCCCAGTCAGAACAAGACGTGGCAAGCACCCAAAAACTCTTGATGGAGTTGGCAAATAAAGAAAAAGCCCGTTGTCAGATTGCCAATTAACATGATAAAACTGTTTGGTGGTTGATACCAAACGGTTTTTAATGAATTTAATCAATAACACCATACTACCGCAGGCAAATTTAGCGTGAGCGGTTATTATGGTTGTGAAGTGAGTAAAGTACGTTAATCATCTTGCATTCCCTTGACAAATGCCCATTGTAAGGGGGCGGTAATGATGTCGGTTGCCAATGCAAATGGCAATAAAGCAATTTTTGCACCGCCAGAAAAATCACGCTCCGTCTCCATGCGTCCAATCATGAACTGATAACGCTTGCTTAGGGCTTTGGCATCGCTCCGTAGTTGCTCGGTAATCGCTGATTGGTCTTGATACATTTTGCCCGTCAGCGTCATTCGTGTCCGCTGGGTATCACGCTCATTAACCCATACCAGTCCTGTTTCACTGCTGTGATTAAAGTTTAAAGATTTAAAAAATTCGGCATCATTTTGATATTCATAGGACAACTTTACCCCAAACCAAAATTGATTGTTTTTATCTATTTTAATGCTGTTGTGGTGAACGTCATTATAAATGCCATTAACCCAAACATTCCAAGTCATGCGTTTGGTGTTGAGTTTGGGGTTATTTAAAATGGCTTTTAAGCGTTCGGTTTGTTCGTTATCATCAAAAACATACACATAGTTATCACCAATCATCAACAGTTTATTTTGTTGTTTGTCAAAAACAAAACTGGCAACGCTGTCCTTGTATTGATAAATAAATTTCTGATGTGTTTGGGGTTTTGCACTACTTAGCACTTCATGTGATAGTAGACAACCTGTGATGCCTGTACTCACAAAAACAGTAAGCAGGGCGGTTAATATGAGCTTTTTCATTGGGTTGCTCCTGATGACACGGATTGTTTGTTATAAGCGATTGATTTAATTTATCATAATCATCAAAAAATACAAGGGTGGTTTGTGTGATTTTATTTGGCTGATGATGTGATGAAATCGTTCAAAACAAAAAATCCCATTTTTATATTTTATCCTTTATAATAGCAATTTTTGCTGGCGTTATCATGACCGACCAAATCAAGCACGACCTACCTTATTTTTCGCCCTTGTTGTCATGGCAAATCAAGGCATGGGAGCAAGTAACCCACCAATTTAATGACGGCAAATTACCACATGGACTTTTGGCAAGTGGCATGGCAGGGATTGGCAAACGAGACTTTGTGTGGCGACTGGTGGCGTGGTTACTTTGTCATGACAAAGCGGAGACGGGAGCGTGTGGGGCGTGTGAGAGTTGTACTTGGCTAAGGGCGGGAACGCACCCCGATGTCATGGTGCTGCCTGCCACCAGTTTGCTCACGAGCGATGACACCGAGCAAATGTCCATTAAGATTGATGATGTGCGAGCCTTGCAAGAATACAGCCACGTCAAAGGGCAGGGCGTACGACTCATCGTGCTTGACCATGCCGAGACGTTGACGCTGGGGGCAGGCAACGCGTTATTAAAAACCCTAGAAGAACCACGAGCAGGCGTGCATCTACTGCTCATCAGCGACAATCCCAGCAAACTTTTACCCACCATAAAAAGCCGTGTGCAAGCCCTACCGCTTGGTCAGATAGATTATGGCGTGGCGTTGTCTTATGTGGCGGATAAATTGGGTGATGAGTCTTTGGCTTGCCTTGCCCTAGATTTGGCGGACGGGGCGGTATTACGAGCGGTGGAGCTACCTAGTATGGCGTGGTTTGACAAACGCACGCTATGGCTAAAAACGTGGCTGAGTTTACGGCATGGTCAGCGTTTGCCTGTGAGTGCGAGTGATTATTGGCAAGGGGTGCTGGATTTGGCGGATTTTATCGTGCTGACACGGCTCATGCTCATGGATGTGGTGCGAGTGGGCATGGGGCTTGGCAGTCGCCATACGGACATTGATGTGGCAGGACTCATAGGCGATGATGTGCCAAGCCTTGTGCAAGTGGAGAATTTTTTGGCAACGCTTGATGATGTGGCGGCGGCACTCGCCCAAAATGTCCAAGACAAAATGGCGTATGATAAAATCTTTTATGAATTGGTAAATTTATCATGATTGAGATTTTGTACCAAGATGATGATTTGGTGGTGGTGAACAAACCTGCGGGTATGCTCGTCCACCGCTCGTGGCTTGACAGTCATGAGACGGTGTTTGTGATGACGGCGTTGCGTGATTTGTTGGGTCGCCATGTCTATCCCGTCCACCGCCTTGACCGTCCGACTTCTGGGGCGTTATTGTTTGCGTTATCCAGCGAAGTAGCACGGATTTTGTCAGTACAATTTGAACAACATACGGTAGAAAAATCCTATCTGGCGGTGGTGCGTGGCTATCTGACGGGTGGCGGACGGATTGATTATCCTTTAAAGGTTAAACTCGACAAAATCGCTGATAAATTTGCTGACACCGACAAAGCTCCCGAAACAGCAATCACCGATTATCACAACTTGGCAACTTGTGAGCTACCTATCATCTCCACACCCCGCTATACCACGTCTCGCTATTCGCTCATGAGCTTAACCCCAATCACAGGTCGCAAACATCAGCTAAGACGGCACATGACTCACTTATTTCACCCCATTGTGGGCGACACCACGCATGGCGACACCGCCCAAAATCGTGCGGTGGCAGGGTTTACAGGTGTATCGCGACTACTTTTGCACGCTCAAAGTTTGGTATTTGATGATGTGCAGGGCAGGCGAGTTAAGGTGGTTGCTCCACTTGATGAGGGTTTTGGCAGGGTGGTGACAATGATGGGTTGGAATGACGTGAGCTGGGGTGGTGTGCCGTAGTTTGATTTTGCCAAAGAAAAACACCCTAAAATGACTTAGGGTGTTTTGATGAATGATTAAGTTACGCTTGCTCAACCCAGCGTTTTTGGCTTTCTTTAATCACTTCTTTGGCGGTAGCAACATCAAAGAAACCTTCAACTTTGGTCGTGCCAGCTTTTTTCAAATCTTTGTAATGGTTAAAGTGGAATTCTAGCTGTTTGATGAGCTGTTTTGGCAAATCATCTAAGCTGTTGTAAGCGTTGCCGTTGTTGCGGTCGTCAGCAGGGACTACGATGATTTTGTCGTCTACTTCGCCATCATCGACAAACTTCATCACGCCGATGACTTTGGCTTTTAGGAAAATGCCTGTGGTCAAAGGTTGCTCAGTGATGACAAGGGCGTCAAGCTCATCGCCGTCCTCATCTAGGGTTTGGGGGATAAAGCCATAGTTGCAAGGCTTGGCAAAAGCAATTGGCTCAACACGGTCAAGTTCAAAGCACGCCAATTTACGATTCCACTCGATTTTGTGGTTTGAGCCTGTGGGGATTTCAATAACGACATTAATCTCGCCACCGTCCACATCGCCTGCGTCTAGGATTTTGTTAAAATCTGCCATAAGAGTTTCCTGTTTTGGGTTCAAATTTTTGTTATTTTAGAATAAATTGATAAAATAAGCAAGTTAATCATACTGGCGTTCCAAACACATTGGTGCAGAAAAGCAATCAGCACTGCCGTCTGTTGGGTTGCCTAGTATGTCCAATGCTTTATGTAATTGCAATCTTGCCAATTCAATATTTCGCCATTCTTCATACTCTTCTGACGGATATTCTTCTGGTTTTAGGGGGTATTTTTGTTCTCTCTCATCAACAGGGGTGGCAACAAATTCCAAATAAGCCTGTGCTTTTTTGCCAAGAGCGTTGTCTTGTTTTGCCAAATCAATAAAATGCTCTTCAACGGTTTTATCATCACCTTCTTCTGTATGACCAATAAAAGCGGTTTTATCATCTTCTAGCCAATGGGTATTTTCCGAACCAAAAAATAAATAGTATTCATAAAATTGATACAAATATTTAGCGTCATCAATAAATTGACTATCAGGATATTTTTTTATAAAATCTTGCCAAAATAAAGTTCGTTCTATCAATTCTCTTAGGGAAATGGCAATACCCGCATCGCACCAAAAAATTTCTTGATTGTCTTTTGCTAATTGGTTGATAAAAATCGCTTGGTCTTTGGGTAAGTGGGGTGTAAATAAATCAGCAAAATTTTGATACTGATGACGAAATTCAAAAAGACCTTCACAAAGATAAGTGGGCACGATTTTTTTATCTTGCGAAAGCTCAATTAAATATTGCATTTTTTTGGATAAGGTTGCCAGCTCTTTGGGATTCTGGGTTTTATTTTCGGCAAGAGCCGTCATAATGTTATAAAATACTTCGCCATCTGTTTCATCGTTTAGCTGACCTTCTTCCCAATATCCCAAAAACCGCTCATAAGCTTTATGATAATCATTCGCCCATTGTAATTGGGTGGCGTTGTTGACGGTGGGCAAACATTCTTTTAATTGGCGTTCAATGCTTTCAATCTCATCAAATTTGCTTTCGTTGTTGATGGATTTTAATGTTTGACTAATGGCATTACAATCGGTTTTGCTGGTTGTTTCTGTTTTATTTTCATCTTGAATGGGTATGACTTCTTTTAAAACTTGTGGTTCGGTTTTAATTTCACTTTTATTTTCTGGTTGGCTGGGTGTTTGGTTATTATTGCAAGCCAATAACAATCCAGAAATCAATAAGGGTAACAGTAATTTTTTCATTTTCAATCCTTAATTGGTAAGGTGCGTATTACGTACCATTTTTGGTTCGTATTGATATTTTTATGATTGAATTGTTAAAAATATCATCGTAACTTAATCTCGCCACTCCGTCTTTTTACCAAATTATCAATGAGTTTTAAAATAAATTCATCGGTATTAAATTCACAAAATTGGGCAAGTTTTACCATCGTCATTCCTGCATAACCACACGGATTGATGGCATTAAAGGCGGATAAATCATTGATTAAATTGATGGCAATGCCGTGATAACTGTGTCCGTGTTTAATTTTAAAACCCAAAGACGCAATTTTGCCCAGCATATCGCCATCGGTGTTATAAATATACACACCAGGGGCGTCTTTTCTTGCCTTTGCCACCAAGGTATCGGGCAAATAAAAATTCACCACATCTTCAATGGCTTGCTCAGCGTGGCTGACCAAATCTCGCACGCCAAAATTTAGGGCATTTAAATCCCACAAAAAATACGCCACAAGCTGTCCTGTGCCGTGCCAAGTTACCTGTCCGCCCCTGTCGGTTTGGATAATGGGCGTACCGTTGTCGTACAAGATATGCTCTTTTTTGCCTGCTTGCCCCAATGTATAGACATCTTGATGCTCCACAAGCCATAACTCGTCAGGGAGTGGATTTTCTGATTTTTTATGCTCAATCTTGTTTAAGGTTTGGGAGAACATTTGTTCGTGCGTGGTGGTGTATTCAGCGTTTGGTAAGGGCTTGATGATAAGGTTGTCAAAGTGGGGCAAGGACAGGGCGGAGAGGTTTAGGTTGTTCATTGTGTTTTTTCCGATAAAATAACGTCCATTATAGCAGATTTTTATTTACAAAATTTCCCAAAAATAAGGCGACTTTTTGGTAAAAATGGGGTATCATTAAATATTTTCATTTTTATAAGAAAGCGCCATGAAACCCATCATCACATCTTTGCTTGATAACGACCTTTACAAATTCACCATGCTCCAAGCCATGCTCCATCAATTTCCCCAAACGCATGGTGTGTATCGCTTTCGCTGTCGCAACAACGACCAACTCGCTTTCCCACTTGGCGAGATTAAGGATGAAGTGGAGCAACAGTTGGACTTGCTTTGTACGCTTAAATTCACCCAAGACGAGCTGGATTATTTGCGTAATTTACGTTTTATCAAGCCCGATTTTGTTGATTATTTAGAATTATTTCAACTAAAACGCCGTTTCATCAAGGTTTGGGTGGACGATGAAAATCGCCTAAATATCGAGATTGAGGGGGCGATGATTCAGGCGATGTTTTTTGAAATTTTTGTGCTATCTATTGTTAATGAGTTGTACTATCAAAAACTAAACGACCCCAACGCCTTGATTGAGGGGCAAAAACGCCTTGACGAAAAAGTCGGTGCCATCAAGCACTATGAAATGCTTGAACGCTCCGATGTGCATAATCCTGCCTTTTCGGTAACGGATTTTGGGACACGCCGTCGCTATTCAAAAGAATGGCATTATCACGTGGTGGCAACGCTTGCCAAAGCCTCGCCCAGTATTTTTAAGGGAACTTCCAACGTCTATCTTGCCAAAGAGCTTGGGTTAACCCCCATTGGCACGATGGCACATGAGTTCATGCAAGCCTTTCAGGCTCTTGATGTGCGACTGCGTGAAAGCCAAAAAGCAGCGTTGGAATGCTGGGTGCGTGAATATCGTGGCGATTTGGGGATTGCCTTGACCGATGTGGTGGGCATGGACGCATTTTTAAAAGATTTTGATTTGTATTTTGCCAAGCTCTTTGATGGACTGCGTCATGACAGTGGCGACCCCTATGAGTGGGGCGATAAGGCGATTGCTCACTATGAAAAACTCAAAATTGACCCAAAAACCAAACTGTTGACGTTTAGTGATGGTTTGACTCTGCAAAAAGCATGGGATTTGCACGAATATTTTAAACAGCGAATCAAAACAGGTTTTGGTATCGGTACAAATTTGACCAACGACATGGGTTTAACTCAATTGAACATTGTGTTAAAACTTGTCCAATGCAACGGTCAGCCTGTTGCCAAGCTCTCTGACAGTCCTGGTAAGACGATGATTGATGATGATACCTATTTGGCGTATTTGCGACAAGTGTTTGATGTCAAAAGTTAAGTTTTGGTTTAGTGGGATTTGACAGATTGTCTAAATTTGCCAAATTTGAAATAAAAACCGTCATCAAACACATGAGCGGTTTTATTTTTTAATCGTGTTATTTGATTATTTTATCCAAAAGGAGTGATGATGTCTTTGTCTAATACGATTGTTATCAACCATCAGCATTTGAGTGATGTTGAAAACGACCATGACTTTTTTTGTAAAATTCGTCATCAATTTCATCAAAATCCTGAGCTTGGGTTTGAGGAGTATCAAACCAGCGAGATGATTGCCAAGCTGTTAAGCGAATGGGGCTACGATGTTCATCGTGGGCTTGCCAAAACAGGCGTGGTCGCCACCTTAAAAAATGGCGATGGTGATAAAGTCATCGGACTGCGTGCCGACATGGACGCTTTGCCGATTGTGGAAAACACAGGCAAGCCTTATGCCAGTAAGGTGGTTGGCAAATTTCACGGCTGTGGGCATGATGGGCATAGCACGATTTTGCTGGCTTGTGCCAAACAGCTTGCCAAAACAAAAAACTTTAATGGCACAGTGCATTTGATTTTTCAACCTGCCGAAGAGCTACTTTATGGCGGTCGTGTCATGCTCGAAGATGGTTTGTTTGACAAATTCCCCTGCGATGTGATTTTTGCCATGCACAACATGCCACGCCTAAATGTGGGTGAGTTTTATTTTAAAACAGGAGCAATGATGGCGTCCTGTGATACCCTAGAAATCCGCGTGCAGGGCGTGGGTAGTCATGGAGCAATGCCTGAATATGGCGTTGATGCGACATTGGTGGCGTGTCAGATTGCGGTGGCATTACAAAGTATCGTCTCTCGTAATGTCTCGCCCCTTGACCAAGCAGTCATCACGGTCGGTCATATCGGCTCTGGCGATGCTCCCAATGTCGTCAATGCCGAAGCAATGATGAAGCTGAGTGTGCGTGCGTTAAATCCTGATGTGCGTGAAAAGTTGCTTGCTCGTATCAATGAAGTTGCCACCTTACAAGCCCAAAGTTTTGGAGCAACCGCAACGGTTCATCACGTCAATGGTTGCCCCCCTCTCATCAATGACGAAGTAGCCACCAACTTCGCCATGCAAGTAGCACAAGGTTTGGTTGGTGCTGATAAAGTACATACAGACATGCCACCGCTGATGGGTAGTGAGGATTTTGCGTTTATGCTTGAAGCCAATCCCAATGGCAATTATTGCTTTATCGGTAATGGCGGTGGAGCAGGGGCATGTATGCTACATAACTCCGCTTATGATTTTAATGATGAAGCCATTGTC
This sequence comes from Moraxella sp., assembly GCF_030525845.1. Taxonomy (GTDB): domain Bacteria; phylum Pseudomonadota; class Gammaproteobacteria; order Pseudomonadales; family Moraxellaceae; genus Moraxella. The sequence goes on along the minus strand of NZ_JAUNDY010000020.1, from coordinate 9,665 downwards.
CCAGCGTCAGCGTATTTTTGTAATTTGGTGGAAAACTATCTAAAATCATGATTGAGACATTATCATGATGATTTAAAACCAAAATCCAATTCATCTTATTCATTTGTTTATGGTCTAAATGGTGGGGAATTTTATGACGACAAATGTTCAATCTGGCGACAACAGCACATTTCGTGGCAATGATAGATTGCTGATTGGTATGGTGCTAGGTGTGCTGACCTTTTGGCTATTTTATCAGTCCATGTTTAATGTCGTACCATCCATCCAAAAAGATTTGGGCATGAGCGACACCTCACTCAATGCGGTGATTAGCTTAGGTTCACTGTTTTCTGGGTGCTTTATCATTTTGATGGGGGGCTTGGCTGACCGTTTTGGGCGAGTGCGTTTTACGTATATTGGCTTTGGTCTAAATATTTTGGCGTGTTTGGTATTGTATTTTAGTTCGTCTGCCGTAACCTTTGGGCTTGGGCGAGTGTTACAAGGATTGTCAGCAGCGTGTATCATGCCAGCGACTTTATCCATCATCAAAAATTATTATCACGGGGCGGATAGACAAAGGGCATTTAGTTTTTGGTCAATCGGCTCGTTTGGTGGGTCTGGCTTGTCGTCCTTTGTGGGCGGGGCAATCGCCACGAGCATGGGTTGGAAAAGCATCTTTTTACTCTCAATCGCCATTTCGGTGGTTGGCATGCTACTCATCAAAGGCACACCAGAGAGCAAGTCGCACGAAGTCTCCACGCATCGTTATGATTATGTGGGGCTGTTTAGCTGTGTGATTGGGCTACTTTGCTTAAACCTACTCATCACCAAAGGGTTTAAGCTAGGATTTGCCAACAGTTTTACGCTAACCATGCTCGCTGGGGCGGTAGTGATGGGGATTGTGTTTTTCCGTACCGAAATTCAGCGTAAACATCAGGCATTTTTGGATTTTTCATTATTTAAAAATCGTGGCTACAACGGGGCATGTTTATCCAACTTTTTGCTTAACTGCATGGCGGGTACGATTATCATTGTCAATACCTATCTACAAAAAGGTCATGGCTTGACGTCATTTCAAGCTGGGGTCAAATCGCTTGGCTATGTATTGATGGTGATGATTATGATTCGTGTGAGCGAAAAGCTCCTGCAAAAATTTGGCTATAAAACCCCGATGTGGCTTGGCACGGCAATCACTGCGTTAGGTGCGTTAGGTCTATCCATGACCTTTTTGTCGCATGAGATTTATATGTGGTGGGTGTTTGTGTCTTTTGCGGTATTTGGTTTTGGGCTTGGCTGTTATTCCACGCCAGCAGCTGACTGTGCGATGGTTAATGTGCCACTTGATAAAGCTGGCGTGGCGGCAGGCGTGTTTAAAATGGCAAGTGCTTTGGGAGCGTCGTTTGGTATCGCCACAGGGGCAACCATTTTTAGCGTGTTTAAGGATTCAGGAGCTCACGTTGCCGCCCAAAATGCGTTATTTGTGATGGCAATCTTTGGTGTGCTTGCGACCATTTCGGTGCTTGTCATGATACCTAAAAAGAGCCAAGCACAAGCATGATTTATTGATAAATAACATAGGAAATTTTTATGACTCAACTCAATCCAGCATTAGACCCTAACTGGCAATCTGACGCCCTAGACCCTAGTTTTGGTTTTTTTGAACAAACTTTGGCGGTGCGTGGCGGTTATCATCGCACCGATGAGGGCGAGCATAACGAAGCCATTTTTGCGACCAGTTCTTATGTGTACCAGTCTGCCAAAGACGCTGCCGACCATTTTAATGGCAACAAAAAAGGCAATGTTTACTCTCGTCATACCAACCCCACCGTGCGAGCCTTTGAACGCCGATTGGCATTATTAGAAAATGGCGAACGCTGTGTGGCGACCGCCAGTGGCATGGGGGCGATTTTGACCATGTGCCTTGCGTATTTAAAGGCAGGCGACCACCTGCTCTGTGCCAAGCAGTTGTTTGGTTCATCGGTGGCGTTGTTTGACACTTATTTTAAGGCGTTTGGTGTGGAAGTTAGCTATGTGGACTGCTTTGACAATGACGCTTGGGCAAAGGCGATTCAAGACAACACCAAAGTGTGTTATTTGGAAAGTCCGAGCAACCCACTTGCCCAAATTGCTGATATTTCTGCCATTAGCAAAATCGCTCACGACAAGGGGGCATTGCTGATTGTCGATAACTGCTTTGCCACACCAGCCATCCAAAAACCCCTAGATTTGGGGGCGGATGTTGTCATTCATTCGGCAAGCAAATATATTGATGGTCAAGGGCGAGTTTTGGGTGGGGCACTCGTTGGCTCTGATGAACTCATGGAAAAAGCCTTTGGCGTGGTGCGTACTGGGGGGATTAGCTTATCGCCCTTTAATGCGTGGGTGTTGTTAAAGGGGCTTGAAACCTTGTCTTTACGCATGAAAGCCCATTGTGAAAATGCCAACCGTGTGGCTGAATTTTTAGAAAATCACCCAAAAGTTAAAAAAGTGCATTTTTCAGGCTTGCCCACCCACCCAAGTCATACGGTTGCCAAAGCTCAGCACGCCGCCTTAAAAAATGTTGGTGGTGGGGCAATTACGGGGACATTTGGGGCGATTATTGGTTTTGAAGTGGCTGACCAAGCGTCCGCATGGCAAGTCATTGACAGCACAAAAATGATTAGTATTACCAATAACTTAGGCGATGCCAAAACCACCATTACCCACCCTGCGACCACCACCCATTTTAGAATGACGCCTGAGCAAAGAGTGGAGGCAGGTGTGAATGACGGTTTAATCCGCTTGTCGGTGGGGCTTGAAAATGTGGACGACATCATCAATGATTTAAAACGTGGTTTGGATAATCTATAAGGAGAGACACATGACAACCATTAACATCGCCATCATCGGTGGCACAGGCTATACAGGCGTGGAACTGATTCGTTTGCTTTCACAACACCCCAATGCGTGCATTCGCTATTTGACATCACGCAGTGAAAAGGGGCGAGCGGTGAGTGAGATTTTTCCAAGTTTGCTTGGGGTGTGCGATGTCCGATACAGCGACATGACGGACGAAGTCATGGACGAGATTGGACAAAACTGCCAAATCGTCTTTTTTGCCACGCCACATGGGGTCGCCATGAAATACACGCCAAGCCTGATTGCACAAGGGGTCAAGGTCATTGATTTGGGGGCGGATTTTCGTTTGCAAAGTTTGGCTGACTTTGAGACGTGGTACGGACTATCACACGACTGCCCAGACGTGCTGGCAGGTGCGGTGTATGGTTTGCCAGAGATTCACCGTGAAAAAATTCGCACCGCCCAAGTCATCGCCAATCCCGGTTGTTATCCCACCACCGCCATTTTGGGTTTAAAGCCTGTGATTGACACCCAAAATCAGGCAAATAAGCCTTTGATTTTAAAAAACATCATCATCGATGCCAAATCGGGCGTTTCAGGTGCAGGGCGTAATGCCAAGATGAATTTGTTGTTTAGTGAGCTGTCGGATAACTTTTCGGCTTATGGGGTGGCAGGTCATCGCCACACGCCTGAGATTTCGCAGGGGGTGCATGACTTTTTGGGTTCAACCTTTGCTCACAAAATCCGCTTTGTGCCACATCTTGTGCCGATGATTCGAGGCATGTTTAGCACCATTCATCTGACGCTGACCGATGACGGGCAGGCGGTGGATTGGCAAGCGGTGTTTGAGCAAACCTACCAACATGAGCAATTTGTGGACGTGCTACCCAAAGGCTCGCTCCCTGATACTCGCTCGGTGCGTGCGTCCAACCGCCTAAAAATCGCCGTTCACCAAGATGATGACATGCTGACCATTTTGGTGGTGCAAGACAACCTTGTCAAAGGGGCGAGCGGTCAAGCGGTGCAAAACATGAATATTCTGTGCGGATTGCCTGAAATGACAGGGCTTGTGGCAGAGTTTGGGGGCTGTGCGGTTGTGCCGTGATAATTGCTGATTGTATCTAACTAAGCATTGTCTATGGTAATAAACAGGCAATGTCTGCTTAAACCAATGAATAAGGATAAAAAATGAACACCATTTTACCAAGTTTTGAAAACATTACCGAATTAAATGAGCATTTAACGCCATTTCCAAATAGTGATGATATTTTTGTAGAGCATCAATCTTGGTTAAAAGAACACTTCTTGCCGTTAATTTCTATTGATTTGGGAATGCTTAAAGAGGAATGGCGTGGGCAAGTGGTGTATTTGTTAAATCCCTTTGAGCCGATTGAAGGGTATATTGGTGAAAGTACGCACGATTTTCATAATGAATTTACGGGCGAAAATTGGTTTGCGTTTAGATTAACCAATGACAATCGTTATGAGTTTTTGGGTAATGAAGGGTATTTTGAGAGAAGTTCTATTCATCAAGATAGCGATATGTTGGATGAGGAGATTTTGGAAGAATATGATGAATTTATCCAAGAAAGCATTCAAAATTATCAATTGGCACAAGAATATTTTGCCAAAACCAATAAATTGGTAAATATTCACACTTCAAAACTTGATGATAAAATTGACCAAGAAAATTGGTTAAGTGATTTGGGTGGTGCATTGTCTGAACAATATGGGAATTGGGTTTCAAGTCCAAAACCGCCAAAAGCCTTTTTAAAGGAATTGGATGACGATAAATTGGCAATCAGTTATAATGGCAATCCCTTTTATTTTATTGCAGGTGTCCCCGCTTATAATTATGGGTGTAGTGGGGCGGATTGGATTGTGATGTTATATGAACCAATTAGTCGTATTGTATTATTTACTTTTGATTGGTCTTAACTGGGAGTTTTTTTATGCAAACAACCTTAACTGTACAAGGCATGACCTGTGGTGGCTGTGCCAAAAGCGTAGAGCGTGCCATAAACGAGCTGGCAGGCATATCAAGCGTGGCGGTGGATTGGCGAGCAGATCAAGTGGTCGTATCGCACGATGACACGGTCAGTCAGGCGGACATTACAGGGGCGATAGAAGATGCAGGGTTTGAGGTGGTGTGATTATGGTACAAAATGGGGGTTAAATTACCCCCCCATTTTTCAGACAAAGCACATTTTTACAGCACGGTGTTTTTGATGATGCCATAATCTGCTTTATTTAGTCTTGCCCCAAATTGTGCCACGACACGACTTGCCACGCTCCCTGCCAGAGCCACGCATGCACCATCGTCTAGACCCTGTGATAGGGCGTATAGGTAAGCCCCCGCAAAATTATCGCCCGCTCCGTTGGTGTCTACCACATTGGCAGATGGCACATCGTACAAATGTACACCATCTTTGGTGGCGATGGTGGTGGGTTTTGCTCCATTAGTGATGATGGCTTTTTTGGTGTGGGCGAGTAGGGCTTGCACCGTCGTCGCTTCATCATCGGTATCTGCAAAGAGTTTGGCTTCGTCCATATTACAAAATATCATGTCCACGCCACCAGTCAGCCATGATAAGATAACATCTTTGGCGAATTTAATCACCGCAGGGTCAGCAAAGCTTACCACGATGTCCACCCCTTGCTCTTTGGCGACTTGACATAGTTTGGCGATGGCAGGTTGCACGGAGGGGCTCATGGCAAGATAGCCCTCTAAGTACAAAAATTTCGCCCCTGCCAGCACCTCAAAATCCACATTGCTCTCATCAATCTCGCTACTGACCGCCAAATTGGTTTGCATGGTGCGTTCGCCATCGTCCGTTACCAGCACCACGCACGAGCCTGTTGTGCCAGTTACTGTGGCTTTGGTGTTATTAATAGATACACCCATGTTTGCCATGTCAGACAGATAAAATACGCCATGTTTGTCGTCCCCAACACGGCAATGATAATGAGCATGACCGCCCAATGCACAAAAGCACGCTACTGTGTTGCCTGCCGAGCCACCGCCTGCTTGTTTGTTGGGGGTAAGACCCTGCTCGTTAAGCATGGCAAATAGAGCGGTTTGTTCATCGGTATCGGCAAGTGTCATCAATGCTTTGGCAAGTTTGGTGTGGGTAAGTAGCTCATCTGTGATTTTAAATTCGGTATCCACTAGGGCATTACCGATGGCGACCAGCTCGTACATGTATTCTCCTAAGGGTTAAAATTGCCATTATAACAAATGTTGGGCGGTTTTTGGGTGTTTTGGGGTGTTGAAATATCATGACTTTATGATAATTTTTTTGTATAATGGGCGGTTAATTTTTTATTTTTATGCTAACAATGAACGCTACCGCCCAAAAAATCCCTGTCGTTGCCACTTTTTCGCCTACCGATGACAACACAGACAACGCATTATCCAACAAAACCAACCTTTTGGGACTGTCCAAAGGGCAGTTGGAAGTCTTTTTTGAAAGTTTGGGCGAAAAAAAGTTTCGGGCAACCCAAGTGATGAAATGGATTTATCAGTTTGGCGTGTCAGATTTTTATCAAATGACCAATTTGTCCAAAAAATTGCAAGCGGTGCTTGACGACAAGGCGTGCATTGTTCCGCCTAAGGTTAAATTTAAAGAATTTAGCAACGATGGCACAAGAAAATGGGTCTTTGAAGTGGCAGGCGGGTCGCTGGTTGAGACGGTGCTTATTCCTGCCGAAGACTCTAAGGAATTTGGGCGAAAAACCTTATGTATCAGCTCGCAGGTGGGCTGTGCGTTGGACTGTTCATTTTGTAGTACAGGTAAACAAGGCTTTGAGCGTGACTTAACCCCTGCTGAGATTATCGGTCAGCTTTGGGTTGCCAATGCCTCTTATAATGACGGCGTGCCTACCGAACACCGCAAAAATATGGTAACCAATGTCGTGATGATGGGTATGGGCGAGCCTTTGCTCAATTATGAGCCTGTCGTTGCCAGTATGAGCCTAATGCTTGATGACAATGCGTATGGGCTGTCCAAACGCCGTGTTACACTGTCCACTTCGGGCATTGTGCCAAAAATGTACGATTTGGCAAAGGACATTGATGTGGCACTCGCAATTAGTTTGCACGCTCCTAATGATGAACTGCGAAATGAGCTTGTCCCCATTAACAAAAAATACCCATTGGCGGAGTTGATAAAAGCTGCCAAAGCCTATGTTTATGATGAAAATCCCAGACATAAAAAACACATTACCATTGAATATGTGATGTTAAATGGCGTCAATGACACCAATGAACACGCACAGCAGTTGGTAAATTTATTGAAAGATTTGCCAAGTAAAATTAACCTAATTCCCTTTAACCCGTTTCCGCACGCTCCTCACCAAAGGTCAAGCAATAACCGCATTCGTGAGTTTAGTAATATTTTAAATAATGCAGGGTTTGTGTGTACTGTGCGTCAAACTCGTGGCGATGACATTGACGCTGCTTGTGGACAGCTGGTTGGGCAAGTGGCGGACAGAACGAGAAGGGCGATGAAGTGGCAACAAAAAGTTGCTGGACATACAAATGATTGATGAGGTTTTGTGAAGTTTTTATAAAATCATCAAAAATATTGGCAAACATGGCTGATAATTGTTAGAATGTCGGATATTGTTTGGTTATTTAGTTTTTTGAGAATCACATTGGAAAAATCATGAAGTATTTGGTTGTATCAGCGGCGTTGGTCGCTCTACTTGCAGGCTGTCAAAGCACTACGCATACCTCTACGATGGTCTATCAAGGTACTGATCCATCACAGCGTACACGCAATAAAACTGAGGTGGCGGAGGCTAGAACGGCATTGGCAGCACAATACATCTCTCAGCGTCAGCTTGATGCAGCGAAGCGTCAGCTTGATGAGGCGTTTGAGGCTGATCCTCGTTATGCGCCTGCTTATGACATGATGGGTAACTTGCTCAAAGTAGAGGGTAGCCCTGCTAATATTGCAAAGGCAGATGAATATTTTAGAAAGGCCATCAGCTTAGACTCAAATTTTATCCAAGCACGCAACAACTACGGTGTGTATCTTTCCGAGCAGGGGCGTTATCAAGAAGCCTTAGAGCAATTTAATATTGCAGGGGGTACGCTTGGCTACCGTAACCGTGTTGGGGCGCTCGAAAACTTGGGTCTAACCCACCTAAAACTAGGTAATACAGCATTGGCAGAAGCCGCCTTTATCAAAGCGATTGAAACCGACAGAGGTGTGTTGGTAGCCAAGATGGAGTTGATTGATATTTTGATTAATAGACGAGAATCTTTAAAAGCCAAAGACTATTTTGATGACTTAAAGTCAAGCATGCAAATGTATGGTCAGCCCATGCCACCACGTCTTTTATATCAGGGCATTCGCCTAAGTATCCTACAAAACAATCGACAAGAAACCCAAAGATTATCCAGTCAGTTATTATCCCAATACCCATTGTCCAATGAAGCCAAAAAACTCAAACAATGGTTAAGCAACCCAATAGGAGCATTACAGTGAGTCTTTCCACCAATGATAAAACCACCTCCAATACTGGCTTTGGCGGTAAATTAAGAAGTGCTAGAACCTCACGAGGGTATTCACTAGATGCGGTTGCTGGCGAGTTAAATATCCTAAAACGCCATGTACAGGCGATGGAAGATGAAAATTTTGATGCGTTGCCACAGTTTGCGTTTGCTCGTGGTTTTGTGGTTAATTACGCCAAATTTTTGGGTCTTGATGTTGATGAGTTTGTCAAAGAATTTGAAAATATCTATCCTGACAGCAAACGCACCAAAAGCGTGGAAGACATTAGAGCACCTCTTGTTCCAATGGGGACGATTGAGCGTGGGCGTGGTGGTATTCACTTTAATCCATGGTTGATCGCTGGTGTGGTGGGTTTGGTTATTTTTGGGTTTGTACTCTTGAAGATTATTGCCAGCGCCACTCAGAAGACAGACGAGCCAAGCCTAGATGTTCAAGCTCAGACGCTTAGTCTAAATGAGCAGGCACAAGGGGCAGCGATTGGTTCGGCGGGGTCGGCCTTGGATTTAAATAACCAAAGCACACAAGTTGTCACAGGTCAAGGCGTGGTGGATATTTGGTCAAAGGGTGATGTCAATATCAAAATCACCGACAAAAACGGCAACGTGCTTATGCAGGGTGTGCAATCTCGTGGAGGTTATCAGCTAAAAGGCGATGTGCCATTAACGATTGAGATTGACAATCCTGCTCAGGTGGATTTAAACTTCAACCAACGTCCTGTGCGACTTGGCGAATACACCAAAAACGGCAAAGCAACCCTAAATTTGCAATAATATCGTGAGCTGATTATCATGTCAAACCATCACAGCCCCATTATCCGCCGAAAAACCCGTCAAATTATGGTTGGCAATGTTGCCATTGGTGGCGATGCTCCCATTAGCGTGCAGTCAATGACCAATACCGAAACTTGCGATGTGGCGGCAACGGTCGCTCAGATACAACGCTGTGTGGACGCAGGGGCAGATTTGATGCGTGTTTCTACCCCCACGATGGAGAGTGTTCAGGCGTTTGGTGAAATTCGTAAACAGGTCAATATTCCGCTCATTGCTGATATTCATTTTGATTATAAAATCGCTTTGGCGGTCGCCGAAGTAGGGGCAGACTGTCTGCGAATTAACCCTGGTAACATCGGCAATGAACAAAAAGTCAAAGAGGTCATCGCCTGTGCTAAACATCACGGCTTGCCGATTCGTATTGGGGTCAATGCAGGCTCACTAGAAAAAGATTTACAAAAAAAATATGGCGAACCAACAGGGCAGGCGATGTTAGAATCAGCAATGCGTCATATTGATATCTTAGACCGTCATAACTTTTTTGATTATAAAATTT
>NZ_JAUNDY010000041.1 GCF_030525845.1 Moraxella sp. | reverse complement strand
GCTTTGGTTTGGCTTTTTATATGTTGTCTTTGGCATTAAAAAGCATTCCGCTTGGAATGGCGTATGCGATTTGGTCTGGCGTCGGGCTTGTTTTGACGGCAATTGTTGGCGTGATGGTGTTTGGCGAGAAGGTGGATTTTTGGGGAATGGCGAGCATTGGGCTTATTTTAGCAGGGGTGATAATGATGAATACGCTGTCCAAAATGGGTGGGCATTGATGAGTTTAACTTTGCATAACTTACACCCTTTTTCGCCTTATTTTAAAACATTTAAGACGATATTTTTAAAAGAGTTTCCCCAAAATGAACGCTTGCCAATTTGGTTTTTGTATTTAAGTTCGTTTCGCTCGTGCGTGGATTTTTGGACGGTCTTGGACAATGATGAATTTGCAGGCTTTGTGTATTTGGTCAATGACAAGCAAAAAACCTTCGTTTTGTATTTGGCGGTCAATTCCGCCAAACAAGGCAAAGGCTACGGCTCGCAAATTTTGGAACTCATCAAAAATAAAAAAGCCAATCACGCCATTGTATTAAACATTGAAACCGTGAGCGACAGCAATGCCGACAATTACGAACAACGCCTAAAACGCCAAAAGTTTTATTTGAAAAATGGCTATGAGCCAATGCCTTTTTATTTAGATGATGACGGACAACGCTTTGATGTTTTATGCCAAAACAGACAAATCAGCCAGCAGGATTATCAAAGATTATTGGCAAAATTGGCGTTTGGACTCAAAAATATTAAAACAGTTTTGCTTTAAAGTATTTTGGGCTAATGCACCGTTTGCGGTTGGAATGCAAGCGGTGTTTTTCTTTTAAAATGGACAAAATGATTTTTCAGGTAGCCCAAAAAACCCTATTTATCCAAACTCGGACTTATCCCAAACTGCCGTTTGTATTCACGGCTAAACTGGCTCACGCTTTCATAGCCCACTTCATACGCCACTTGGCTGATTGTCAAGCCCTTATTTAAAATCAATGATTTGGCGTGATTTAGTCGTACCATTTTTTGATAGGCAATCGGCGATAGACCTGTGATGTGTTTAAAATGATGATAAAACTGGCTTTCGCCCCAAGCCCCCAGTTTTGCCAAATCGCCTACTCTAAAACTTTGATGAAAATGTGTGTCAATAAAACGGCAGATGTGTTTGATTTTATAAAGCACACTGTTTGGGCTAACAAGCTGTGCCAACGATACACCAAACGGAGAATAAAGCAAATGGCAATACAGCTCTTGAATATAAAGATTGGCTAAAAACTGTGGGTTTTCTTGGGGTAATAAAGCGATTAAACGGCTGATACAATCGGCAATTGCAGGACTGATTGGGGCGGTGTGGTCTGTTTGCTCGGGGTGGCTTTTGTTGTGGGGTAATTGATTGATAATAGACATCAGCACCGTTTCATCAAGCTGTAAATGTACCGCCAAAAATATATCATTTTGATTTTTAGGTAAAAAATTTGCAGATACAGGCAGATGAATGGGCGTAAACACCATATCGCCAACACTTATGGTTTGCCAAGTTTGATTAACAAACAGATTGAGTGTGCCGTGTAAACAAAAATTGATACTGCTTAATTGAATATGGTCGCTAAAATAAGTGTTTTGATTGGCATAATTGAGCCATAAACCATCAATGTGGCTGGGTTTGGCACAATTTGGCGTGGCAAATTGCAAAACGGTATCAAGGGTGGTTTGGCTAAACATCTTCTTTAAAATAAACGGAGAATTAGGCAAATATTATACAGGATTGGGCAAGACAAAGACAGATGAAATTTTTATAATGGTTTTATTTTTGGAAAGTTAAAATGTTAAAAAAACTCATCATCGCAAGCAGTATTGCCCTTGCCATTTTGTGGACGCCACTTATCAAAACGGTTTTGGTGTGCTGGCGGTGGCACGAGCGGACAAGGGGTATCAGCCTGAAATTTTGGTGGACAATTATCAAGGGGAACGCTTTGGTATGATTGACGCCCTGACGATTGCCCAAAATGGCGACATTTATTTTACCGATGCGTCCAAAGGCGTGGTGGCGTCTGAAAATGACCAATATGGGGCACATTTTATTGGCGTGGTGGACGCATTTGCCAATACCCAATCGGGTTCGGTGTATGTTTATCGCCCAAGCACGGGCAAAACTGAAAAACTGGTGTCTGGACTTCGCTTTGCCAATGGTATGCAACTTGTTGATGATGAAAAATTTTTGTTGTTAAACGAAACTTTTGGCAACCGAGTTTTGAAAATTGACACCCAAGTGCGTGATGCCAAAGTGGGCGATGCAGGCGTGTCGGTACTGGTGGATAACATTCCTGCGATATTGGACAATATGACCCGTTCGGCAAACGGTAAAATTTGGGTGGGTATGCCGTCTGCGGTGCTGTTGAAATTCAGTAAAGGTCAGCAAAGTCATTCGGCAATGGCGTTTTCAATGGACGAAAACGGTCAAGTACAAGATTTTTATGTGGACGAAAGTGGTAAATTTAGCCGTGTAACAGGCGTGAATGAAACAGAAAACCGCTTGTATTTTCAGCACGTTGGGCATAATAGCTTGTTGCCTTATGTAGAAAAATAAAGGGAGAATGATAAGGGGGTATGAATGGGATTTTAATTTCCCATTTCTACCCCAAATCTGTCCTATTTTGACTTTTGCCTACTTAGATCCTTTGATGTTCATAAAATAAATCAGCATGCGAATGTCGTTAGTGGTTGGGATTAAAAAGTAAGTAAATTGTATTAAATCTTACTTGCCCTTTGCCAAAATTTGCCCCAAATTCGTTTCCAGCCAATCCACTAAGCCAAAAATCCGCTCCCCCGCCTGCCGTCCGTACTCGGTCAGCGTATAATCGGTGTGCGGTGGTACGGTATTATAAGAATGGCGAGTGAGCATTCCGTCCGCCTCTAATTGCTTTAAGGTTTCGGAGAGCATTCGCTCACTCACGCCTTCAATCTCACGGCGAATTTCACTAAATCGTTTGGTGCCGTCCAGTAGCACAATCATCACCAGCACACCCCAACGGCTTGTCAAATGGTTTAAAATCGCACGGCTTGGGCAATCTTTGGACAAAACTCGCCCTTTGTCAAACGATATCATAAAATTCTCTTTAAAAATCAATGGATTAAAATTTATTCTTATACTTACTTTTTTGTAAGTACTTCTAATTTTAAATTAGAGGCGTATAATACACCACATCAACTCAAAAATCAATGTTTAACTTTTTGGAGTTTTTATGAAAAAATTTGCAGTCATCGGTGCGACAGGTTTGGTGGGTTCTGCGGTGGTCAAAGAGCTTGCCAGTCGTGGACATAGCGTTACCGCTTTTGCTCGTAACATTGACAAAGTAGCACAAGCCGACAACGTCAAGGCGGTGGCGATTGATGTTAATAGCCCTGACTTTACCGATAAATTGACAGGCTTTGATGCGGTGGTAAACGCCTTTAATGCTGGCTGGGAAAATCCTAATATTGTCAATGACTTAAAAACAGGACACGCCAACATTTTGACCGCCAGCAAAACCGCCAATGTGCCGTATTTGCTCGTGGTCGGTGGGGCGGGCAGTTTAAATATCGCCCCTGATTTGCAACTGGTGGACACGCCTGATTTTCCTGCTGATGTCTATCCTGCGGCAAATGTGGTGCGTGAGCTTTTGACCGAGCTTCGCACTCGCACCGATGTGAATTGGGCGTTTTTGTCGCCTGCGATGATGTTTGCGATTAACCCAGTTTCTTTTGAAAAAACAGGCACTTATCGCATTGGTGGCGATGATGTGCTGTTTAATGCGGACGGTACGCCTGCCGACATTAGCGTGGCGGATTTGGCGGTGGCGATTGCGGACGATGTGGAGCAAAAAGGGCATTTGTTTAAACGCTTTACTGTTGCCAGCAACTGATTTACTCATTTAAATGACCAAAATACCCACTTAAAAATTGTTTTGAGTGGGTATTTTAAAGAGCCTTGATAAAAGAGACTGTATGAACTTTATCTATTTATTTGACCCATTATGCGGTTGGTGTTATGCCTCATCAAAAGGTATTGCCAATCTTGCCAAAACGCACCAAATTGATGTGTATGCCACAGGGCTTTTTGCGGGTACTGGAAAAGTGATTGATGCTCACTTTGCCAATCACGCTTGGACAAATGATACACGTATTAGCCAATTAACGGGCTTACCATTTAGTGAAAATTACCGTCAGTTATTATTAAAAGGCGGAGCATTTAATTCATTTGCTTTAACGGTTGCTTGTGCTTTATTGAAACAAAATGAGCCAAAAGCATTATTACCCACTTTATTACATTTTCAAAAACTGCGATATGTGGACGGTTTGGATACCAGCGATATTGCTGTGGTAAAAAATGGCTTAATTGACATCGGACAAGCGGATATTGCTGATAAATTAAATAATGATGAAAGTATTCACTTGGCAAATGCTTGGATAGCACAAGGGCAAAAATTGGCGTATCAATTTCATGTCAATGGCGTGCCAAGTCTGATTGCCAACACCGAACAAGGCTATATCAATATCCCAAGCCAATTTTTATATCAAGATACGGATAGGGTGGCGGATAATATTG
>NZ_JAUNDY010000019.1 GCF_030525845.1 Moraxella sp. | reverse complement strand
GAATCAACTCACGGGCAATAAACGGAAAAGTAACAAATAAAGTCGCCAAAACAATGCCGGGAACGGCAAAAATAATGTGAATGCCAAGACTTTCAAACCATTGCCCAATGATACTATTTGTCCCAAAAATCAAAATAAACATCAAACCTGCTACAACAGGCGAAACGGCAAAGGGCAAATCCAATAAAGTGGTGATTAAAAATTTGCCTTTAAATTTATGGCGAGTAACCAGCCACGCAATCGCCACGCCAATAATGGTGTTAATGGGCAAAATAATGGCACTGGTTAATAAAGTTAATTTAATGGCGTGCAAGGCTTCTGGGTCAATTAAAGCATTTTTGTAAGCCAATACGCCTTCTCTAAACGCTTCATAAAATACCGCAATGAGTGGCACAATGAGCATAATGCCCACAAATCCCAATGCCAAAAAAATCAATAAATATTTTAGCCAAATCGGGTCTTTGGTTGCGGGATTTGCTTGATAAGGATAACTTGAATGTCCTGCCATAAAACTCTCAAATGTTTTTTTAAATTGGTTTTTTTATAAAAAGAAATTAAAAATTGATATTTTTAACTATTTTGATTATCAATTTTAACATTCTATGATTATAAAAAATTAAAATAAAATGTTTAAATTGCCATAAAGTTAATTTGTTAATGGTGTGTGATAATTGAAATTAAAATCAATTGGTTTTTGCCCCAAGTTTTTTGGACAAGTGCCAATTTGCCAAATTAATCGCCGTCAAAACCACCAAAGATAATACCAGCATAAACAATGCCACACAACTTGCCCCTGCCACATCAAAATGTTCCAATTTTGAAATGATAATCAAGGGCAAAATCTCCGATTTCATTGGAATGTTGCCAGCAATAAAAATCACCGAGCCATATTCGCCCGTTGCCCGAGCGAACGCCATTCCCACGCCCATCAGCATTGCAGGGGCGATTTGTGGCAAAATCACCGCAAAAAATGTCTTAATTCGTCCTGCTCCCATCACGGCGGCGGCTTCTTCAAATTCCACCGACAAATCCGCCAAAACAGGTTGCACCGCCCGTACAATAAACGGGAACGACACCACGACAAGGGCAAGCCAAATCCCAGCAGGGGTAAAGGCGATTTTGATGCCAAACTTGGCAAACAGCGAGCCAAACAAGCCGTTGGGGGCGTACAGCGTGGCAAGGGCAATGCCTGTTACCGCAGTCGGCAAGGCAAAGGGCAAATCCACCAACGCATTGACAAATGACCGCCCAAAAAACTCATAGCGCACCAGCACCCACGCCACCAGCGTGCCAAAAATCAAATTGGTTAGGGCGGCAAGCCCTGCCATTTGTAAGGATAATTTAATGGCGTGTAGCACTTGCGGTTCGCTAATGGTCTTAATAATGGCGGAAAATCCCATATTATAAGTGGTAATCGCCATCATCAAAAACGGCAAAAAAACCAACAAGGACAGCGAAAAAACGCTAATGCCCAAACTTAGCCCAAAAAAGGGCATTACTTTTCTTTGTTTGATTTTTGGAGGTGGGGGATTGTAAGTGGTCATATTACAAAGTATATTATAGGATTAAAACTCTGATATTTTTAAATTAAAATTATCAATAATTCTAGCAAATTCTTATTAAAAATATCATTAACAATCACAAATCAAATCATTTAAAATTTTTATCCTTGTTTAAAAACAAAAGCAAGTTGGACTAATATTAGCCCAACTTAATGACCAATTTTAATTTATAAAATGGTTTTTATGCTATGGGCGAATTGCAATTCGCCCCTACACAATTCAATATTGATATAAATTAAAAAGGGCTATTTATAATTAACAATTATTTTGCGGATTTTGCCGCCCCATTTTCGGCAACCAATTTATCATAAATACCGCCATCTTTAAAATAATCGGTCATAATCGTATCCCACGAACCAAACACATCGGTCGCTCTAAATGTGGTCATTGCAGGGAATTTGTCCTTATTGGCTTCCATAATTGCAGGAACAGACGGACGCAAATTAAACTTCACCGCCAAGTTTTGAGCTTCATCGCTCCATAGGTATTTTAGGTACTCATCGGCAATGGCGGTTGTGCCTTTTTTGTCCGTTACAGAAGTTACGGTCGCCACAGGGTTTTCGGCACTGATTGAATAGCTTGGATAAACAATTTGCAGTTTTTTGTCGGCAAATTTGCTGACAATAGTGTGGGCTTCGTTTTCAAAGGTAATCAGCACATCGCCAATGTCTCGCTGAGCAAAAGTTGTCGTTGCTGCTCGTCCGCCACTTTCAAAAATGGCGACATTGTTGAGTAAGTTTTTGGCAAATTCGTCTGTTTTGGCGGTGTCTTTGTTAAAGGTGTGCAAGCCATAACCATACGCTCCCAAGAACGCATAACGCCCATTGCCTGTGGATTTGGGGTTGGCGATAACAAGTTCTAGCTTTTGATTGGCAAGGCTGTCCCAATCCTTGATGGCTTTGGGGTTGCCGTCTCGCACCAAAAACACAATCGTGCTGGTAAATGGCACGGCGTGGTTGGGCAAATCAGACTCCCAAGTGGGCTTGACCAGATTGTTTTTGGCAAGCACTTCAATGTCCGAGCCTTGATTCATTGTGGCAACATCGGCTTGCAAGCCATTGACAATGGACAGAGCTTGTTTGCTAGAACCGCCGTGTGATTGCTTGATTACAATGTTGGCGTTCGGGTCTTTGGTTTTGTAATAATTGGCAAATAGGGGGTTGTATTCATTATAAAAATCGCGTGAAACATCGTACGAGACATTTAGAATTTCGGTCGTTCCCCTTTGTGTGCTGGCTTTATCACCACCACAGGCAGTCAGTGTTAGGGCAACTAAGGCGGCACTTAAAATTTTGGTGCTAGAAGTTTCTATTTTCATTGTTATGCTCATAAATAGGGAATTAAGAAAGTTTGCATAGTTTAAAAGATTTTGGGAAATTGTGTATATGTCAATTTGGAATAAGGATAGGTAAGTTTGGTATTTACACCAAAAACAGACATCATAGGATATGAATAAAAAAACCAACCGCCAAATTGGGGTTGGTTATCAAATGTGATTTTAATCGCTCATTTTATGGCGGATTTTGGCACAATTCCCACATTTCTTTTTTGCTTAATAATTCGCCATCACTATCTTCTTGAAAAATAATATTTTGTACCGTTGGTGTCGCAACATAAGCGGTTTGACCGCGTTTGTCTGTAATGCCTCGATATTGATGTGGTTTTTCGCCACACACAATCAGTATATAAGCAAAAGCCCACAAGGGTCTGTCAAGTTGGTCTGCAAACACAGGTTGTCCGCCGTAGTTACCCTTGCCTGTTCGTGGGCGTAAATTCCAGCCTTTTGGGTTGACAGGTTGTTCAAAAGCAAAAACATCTGTACGACCATAGCGGTCTGTTACGCCTTGAAAAATTTTTTTCTCATCTTTAACAAAAGGCAAATCCACATCGCTATGGCTTAAAGCATAGGGTTGGTTTGGCATAATATAATTATTAGAAGCAGGGTACAATAACACCATACGATAGCGATAATCACCTTTGCCATAGATGCGTGCATTGCGAAAATCATGAGTGAAATAAAAAGTCTCATGGCGGTCGGCGGAATTAAGATTGGTGGTTTGTTTTGAGTATACGCCATTGGGTACTGTGGCTTGATTGGGGTGCAAAGTTTGACAGCCTGATAACATTAGCACAAAAGCCGTTAAATATATCACTTTATCAGTCATATTTTTATCCTTAATCGCCAAAAACTTATGGTTTATTGTATATTATTTCCAATAAAAAACCAATTAAAATTTTATGCCGTTATTTTTACTAGCAATGACTCAAAATGGTGTTATTATCATTTTAAGTACATCAAACCAAATACTCCAAACTCGGTAAATTTAAAGGTGGGTGTGCCGACAAATCCACGAGTTTAACAAAATCATCGCCTTTGATATAATGCAACACATATTCTGATGTGTAATCGCCTTTTTTGGATTTTTCATAATGGGGAATGCCAATATGATAATGCCAAAGGTTGTGCGTTTTGGCATAAAGTATTCGTTCACTCCAATTGGGGTGCGTCATTGGCACATCATCGGACGATTTATTGCGACCTTGCAAGCCGTCAAAGCCAAATTGCTCAATGTGTTTAGCAAAAGCACGAATTTTAATTTGGTCAGCTTTTGGAAAATTATTAAAATGTTTTAGGAAAATTTGCCCAAATCTGACTTCCATTATACTTTCTCCGAAATAAAATCATCATCGGTTAAATTTTCTACCCACGCAAAAAAATCATCGTCATTATCAAATTTTGGCATTACTACATAAGGGGCTTCCACCGCCTTTTTCATCCGCTCCAAATCATAATCAAAATCACCTTTGGCATAGCTTGGTTGCACGGCTTTATCATTTTTTAAATTCATCTTTTGTTCAACCACCACAGGCGGTAAGGTACTTAATTCTATTGGCATTTTTTGCTCCAAATTTAACTTTATATCCTTTTATTTTACCACAAACCCCCAATTTTTAGCCAAATTTTTCCTTCCACAAATCCCTAACCCCACCATTTCCCTTAACCCTATATGAATTTTTGGAATAAAAAAACGGCTAATCGGCATTTATCAAATAGCCAAAAACCCTTTACCATACGCCTTATTTTAGCCAAATTCCAACGAGATTAGCCAAATGTACCAATATTCCTACGCCGACCAAGCCCTAGTAAACGAACGAGTCGCCCAATACCGCCACCAAACCCAGCGTTTCTTGGCAGGCGAACTCCCCGAAGACGAATTTTTGCCAATCCGCCTACAAAACGGCTTATATGTCCAACGCCACGCCCCGATGCTTCGTGTCGCCATTCCCTACGGACTTTTGGTAAGCTACCAACTTCGCACGCTGGCTCGCATTGCGGACGACTACGACCGTGGCTACGGACATTTTACCACCCGCACCAATATTCAATTTAACTGGGTGGAACTGCCCAAAGTCCCCGACATTTTACAGCTTTTGGCGGACAACCAAATGCACGCCATTCAAACCTCAGGCAACTGCATTCGTAACACCACCACCGACCCCTTTGCAGGCGTGAGTGTGGACGAGATTGCCGACCCACGCCCCTACTGCGAAATCATCCGCCAATGGAGTACCTTCCACCCAGAATTTGCCTATTTGCCACGCAAATTCAAAATTGCCGTCATCGGCTCAAAAATTGACCGCTCGGCAAGCCAACTGCACGACATTGGCTTGCACCTTGTCAAACAAAATGGCGAAATCGGCTTTGAAGTCATTGTTGGTGGGGGACTGGGTCGTACGCCGATTATTGGTAAAGTGATTAAAGAATTTTTGCCACGCCGTCATTTATTAAGTTATTTGGACGCTATTCTGCGTGTGTATAATTTGGAAGGCAGACGAGATAATAAATACAAAGCCCGTATCAAAATCTTGGTAGAAAGTTTGGGAGCAGAAGAATTTGCCCAAAAAGTAGAAACTGAATGGCAATTTTCTAAAAATGGCGAACTGACTTTATCTGATGAGCATTTTAAAAAAGCGGAGAGTTATTTTACTTCCCCTGATTATGAATCGTTGGATTTATTAACTGAAACTAATAAATTAAAAACCCAATTAGACAGCAATAAAGCCTTTAAAAATTGGTATGAACACAATACCGTCAATCATAAAATCAACGGCTATCGTGCGGTGGTCATTTCTTTAAAAGCAGGGCTAATTAAATATAAAGACGGCACAGAAAAATTTGTTCCGTCTGGCGATATGACAAGTCATCAAATGCGAGCTTTGGCGGATTTGGCGGACAAATACAGCTTTGGCGAAATCCGTGTTACCCATCATCAAAATGTGATTTTATCCGATATTGAATTTAGCGATTTGTATGCTTTATGGCAAGCCTTAGATGAATTAAATTTGGCTCGCCCCAATATTGGCACGCTGACCGATATGATTGTTTGCCCAGGCTTTGATTATTGCTCACTTGCTAATGCCACCACCCATAATATCGCCCAAAATATTGAAAAAGCCTTTGACGATTTGGATTATTTGTATGATTTGGGCGACATTCGTTTGAATATGTCTGGCTGTATGAATGCCTGTGCTCATCATCATATTGGCGATATTGGCATTTTGGGCGTGGACAAAAAAGGCGAGCATTGGTATCAGATAAGCCTTGGCGGTAATGGCGGTAGTAATGCCAAATTGGGTCAGATATTAGGCAAAGCTGTGCCTGCCGATGAAGTGGCTAATACCATAAAAACCATTGCCAAAGTCTATAAAGATAACCGACAAGAAAATGCCGATGAGATAGAACGCTTTGGCGAGTTTGTCAGTCGTGTGGGGATTGAGCCTTTTAAAACGGCGGTTTATGGGTAATTCAATATAGTAATGATTTGTAGGGGCGAATTGCAATTCGCCCAATAGCAAATGAAATGGGGATTTAAAATGTATTTGGTTGAATTTGAAAATCAAGAAATTACTAAAACACCAGTCAATGTTTCTTTATTAACTCATAAAGCAAGTGAGTTGCAAGAAAATGCGGTATTTGATTTTATTAAAAACCACGAACAAACGGCTCATTTTTTAAAAACGGCTGTTTTGTTTGATGAATTAGAAAATTTTAATCAAGAATGTCATACGGTCATTTTGACGGCGGATAATTCGTCCAATGACATTGAAAAATTGGTCAATGATTTTGGATTTTATGACATCATCTTTTTTGTCCAAGACTTTAAAGATGGTAGAACTTTTAGTTTAATTCGCTATTTAAGAAATTTAAGTTTTTTTGGTAGTATTTATTTGCTTGGCAATTATGGACTTGACCAAGCAGGCTATTATTTTAAATCAGGGGCGACAGGGTTTTTTGTTAAAGATGAGCAATTGGACACCCTATTAAAAACCCTAGATGATTTAAAAAGCGGACATTTTGGACAATCGGCAAAAGCCTTGCCAATGTTTCAATAATAAATCATCAACAAAAAAGCCTAATGTTATGTTGGGCTTTTTGTTGTCTATGATGATATTTTATTCCAAAATAGATTAATGATGGTGAATTTTATAAGATTACAAAGTAGTCATTTTATTTTATCATAAGTCATTTTTTTAATCCCATGGAGTAATTTTATGTCAAAGACCATCGTCAACGAAACCAATCTTGGCGAGTATAACACCTCATTAACAGATAAATCCCCCAAAGAAATCGTAGAATAGGCATCTTCTATTGCCAAAACCCAATCATCGCCAATTTTCGCCCTTATAAGGCGGTGATTTTGCACCTTGTGGCGATGGGCGGCATTCCTGAGGTGGATAGCCCATCGCATGATGAATTTTAGCCGTTTCGCCGTGCTTTATCAGAATTGAGCCCTGATGTGTGGTTTACCACCATTTGTAGCGAACAAACTGAGTTCGTGATGCATTGGATGTGCTGAGTCCGTCCAAAGACGAGGTGTTAAAAGTTGCACCGTTGTACCATTTAAAATCTGATGAACTTAACCAATATTTGACCGATAATGGATTGCCTGGCATTGGCGAATATGGTGAATTTGATTATTTTGACCCAACCAAAGCTCTTGCCCATCGTGAGTGTGGATTGCATACGCAGATTTAAGGCAAAATTGGTCGTATTGATAAACCTTCAAATCATGATGATTTGAGGGTTTGGGCTTATTTGGGCTAAATGGTAGAAATATCCAAAGCCTATGCAGAATTAACATCTACAATAGTAGAAATTAAATAAAGTCGTTAGACACAATGCCAAGTAAAATTTGGCTCTGAATCTACAATAGTAGAAATTAAATAAAGTCGTTAGACATATAAAATTCACTGTAATTACTACAAAATCTACAATAGTAGAAATTAAATAAAGTCGTTAGACATCAAAACCAGATGATATATGAGGCAATCTACAATAGTAGAAATTAAATAAAGTCGTTAGACAATAACCCCTTTAATTAGGGGTTATTTATCTACAATAGTAGAAATTAAATAAAGTCGTTAGACCTACATTATGCGAAGTTTTTGCGATTTAATCTACAATAGTAGAAATTAAATAAAGTCGTTAGACTCATCTTTTGGGCTTTTGGTTTTTCCATTATCTACAATAGTAGAAATTAAATAAAGTCGTTAGACATTAAACCAATACATTAATAGTATTGCATCTACAATAGTAGAAATTAAATAAAGTCGTTAGACAAATACATACATCACACAAACTTATCTATCTACAATAGTAGAAATTAAATAAAGTCGTTAGACGATTTAGATGATGAACCGCATTTATGTATCTACAATAGTAGAAATTAAATAAAGTCGTTAGACGGCTGTGGGCTTGCTTTTCCGTTGCAATATCTACAATAGTAGAAATTAAATAAAGTCGTTAGACTTCTTGTTACTGGTGCTAATGGACACGGATCTACAATAGTAGAAATTAAATAAAGTCGTTAGACACTCTGTCGAAGCGATGACCCATCGCAATCTACAATAGTAGAAATTAAATAAAGTCGTTAGACATGAAGTCAAACAGGCGGTAGAACGCCAATCTACAATAGTAGAAATTAAATAAAGTCGTTAGACACAAAGGCAATTTCATGCGGTGGCAATTATCTACAATAGTAGAAATTAAATAAAGTCGTTAGACTTTTAAAGCAATGGCATGGGCAACCGAATCTACAATAGTAGAAATTAAATAAAGTCGTTAGACAACTTGCGTTGTCATTCGGGGGGCTTATCTACAATAGTAGAAATTAAATAAAGTCGTTAGACAAAATCACTAAAAGCCAAAAAATCCATATCTACAATAGTAGAAATTAAATAAAGTCGTTAGACCCCGTTTTGAGGTAAATTGACCAAAAATAGTCACATGATGGTTAAAATTTAAACAAATTTCTCTCATTTTACCTCAAAAACTAAAAAATCACAGCAGGAAGACTCAGGTTTGTTTTGTGAGTTGTCAAGAAACATCACAACACCAATAAATCCTGCACGCGATGAACTGCATTGCCAAAACGCAATACTTCTCGCTCTGTAAATCTGAATATTATAACACTATCCGCCCCGCAAAACAAGGGTTCAAATTCGTGTTTTATTCTTTGTGTAACGATATTTAAAATGCGTTCACTATTTTGAATTTCATACACCGAATATTGCAGTCGGTCGCCATATTCCATTAAAAATTTGGCAAATTTTGTTCGCACTTTATTATCGCTAATATCATAACTAACAATAATCATTTTATTTAACCTCTTTTGAGAATAAATCAAATTCTGGAAATTCAATATCTAAATTTTTATGATTTAATTTCATAAATAGGCGATAATATTCACGCAAATAAATAAAAACCTCTTGTTTGTGCTCAATAATAGCCTGCATTAATATTGCATTATAATTCCGATTATGTTCTTTATTGAGATAATATTGCATTTTATTTTGTGTAAAATGTTCGTTTTTAAATTTCCCCAAATTAAAAGCAGTTAATACTTGTTTGTCAATAATGCAGCGAAATGGCTCAACAAAATCACAAACCAATGATTTACGTTTAAACCAAAGTTGATGCAATACCCCTTGATAGACATCAAAACCAAATAATTTTAAATTGCATTCAATATAATTAAAGAGCAATGTATATCCCATATCCAAAACCACATTAACAGGGTCAAGTTTTAATCTTGGTTTTCTACCCCTCCATTCCAAATTTTTAAGATTGGAAAAATGGATTTTAAAAAATAACTTTGCTGAATTACCTTCAATCCCCATCAGATAATTTAAATTACGATTAGATAAGCATTGTTCACGATATTGTTCCAATGTGGATATTGCTTGCTTTATTTCATCATTCTTTTGCCTGATATTTTTGAGCAATAAAATATGACCGTCAATTTTGGATTGAACAATACGGCTTGCAAAATAAAGCTTTAAATCTTCTGTCATTAAATACTGCTTTTGTCTTAATAAAAAATTAGCATCAGCAGAATGACTCATAAATAATATTGGTCGTAAGCGTTCATTCATTAAAATTAAAGCGATATTATTTTTTTGGCAATAATCCATTAAAATACTAGTCAAAGTAATATGACCAATACTCATGATTGCCAATACTTTGTTTTTGGATAAGCGTGTTAAGACTTCATCATTTTCATCTTTGATCACAATATTGCCTTGAGATATACATAGATGACGAAGTTCTTGATTGGTTAATAACACCACTTGACGGTGTTTTAAATCACTTTGATTGAGCATAAATACCCCCTAATTGTCATACAAAGTTGTTTGGTTGCACAAAGCAGAATAAATGCAGTATTGGCATTTATTAAGATTGATATTTTGAATAACAAAATTAGGATTATAATGGCGAATTTTATATAAGTGATTTTCAAACCATTCTATAATATTATCGTCAGGAACTGGAATGTAATAATTTTTATTATCGTCCATAGAATGAAATCCAAGATATTCAATTTCAAACCCCATCTCAATCAAACAAAAATATTGAGCATAAAGTTGTAATTTATAACCATCGTAAATGGTTTTAATCTTTTTCTTTCGTTCAATCAACTTTTTACTTTGTATAAAATATTGGTCAATCTTGCCAATCAGCCCATATTTTTCAGAGTACACCATCATACCTGTTAATACTGTCTTCTTGGTGCTATAAGTATTTTCATCAATGGTTTGATGTGCTTGTTTGCCAGCCACTTGCGGTGTGTCGTGAAATTGTTCATCGTCTAATGCTTGATAAACATTATGCAAATAAATGGAATAGGGGCAAAAAATAAAATCATTTAATTGACTGATATTCAAAACATTGTATTCCATAATACTCTTCCAAAAAAATAGGCTCAATCCAGTTTGAATTAAGCCTATAAATTTAATTAAAGCGATTTTGTGAATATTTTAACCAGTATTCATTGCGAATATACAAATCCACTTTATCCACATCATCACTATTTTTGATTTGTTCCAAAATCCATAAACCTTTTAATGCAATATGATACGCTCCGTTGGCATCGGCATCATTTGGCAGGGATTTATCCGCTTGACGGCTGTCAAAAAACTCGCCATTTGCATTCATCACAGGCGATAAAATAAAATCATCACCAGTTTGAGCATTGCTATATCGCATAGACAGCATGACTTTTAGATAATAACAAAGACCACTGTACAAATCTTTATTGTGTTTAGCACAAATCTCATCAAGCAAATTATCGCCAGATTGATAATGAATTTGATGTTTATCAAATAACGCCTTTAAACCGTCATTGACATTGATTGTGTCTGTGGTTTTCTTGGCATTATTATAAACATAACGCACATCGCCATAAGAACAAATGACCCAATCTGTTTTTGAGCCATTGGCTTTATTGCCAAAGTTTTGATAGTTAATGGCAAATTCAAAATAACCATGTTGACTATTATAACGAATGGCATTAAATTTCTTAAAAAACTCAATGGATTTGTCTACGCTTTCATAATGCGGTTTTAATAAATCCACAAAGCCAGTCGTTGGGTCAATTTTACTGGTATTCCACGCTGGCACATAGAATAAAAAGCCCGTTTGCTTGCCGATTTCCTTAATGTCTTCAAGTTTATTGGCTAATTGCAAGGCATTTCTAACCCCACCCAACTCATCAGCTTTTTTATCTTTTAATACCAAATAATTAAGCTTTTTAATCAGGGCATTTTCAAAGTTTTGATAAACTTGTTTTTCAACCTTAAATCGTCCACGCTTAAAGCCAAAATTCAAATCTTCAAGCACGATGATTGCATTATATTTCATCATCAACTGGCTGACATAATGCACCACTTGGCTCAAATAGCCTTGCTTGATTTCTTTGATATTTTCAATTTCGCCCCAGTTTACACGGGCATCGGCTCGTTCTTTTTCTTTATTATCCAAAATAGTGTGATAATTAACACTAAGCTTATCACCATTATGTCCAATATTGATGATTTCATTTAGAGATTTTTGCTCAATAATCTCGCCTTTTTGGTTGATTACGCTGACATATAACAAATGGCGTTCGCCACGGTCAATACCGATAATATGAATGTCGTCATTACTATTTTTGAGCGTTTGATTCACATTGCGATTAAACTCTTTAAAACCAGTGCCAGCAACTCCAAAATTCATTGTAATGGGAATATGTAATAAAAACTTATCTTGGGTATAGCGTTTGTCTTTAATAATAGTATGCGTGGCGATTTTATTTTGATTGCGATTGTTTGGATTTTTCATCTTTAACACTTCGCCAGCAGGGTGTTTTGCCACATCATCAAGATTTAATGACGCCCTGCGATAAAAAATCTCCGCTTCGCCATTTAATTTATAAACCACATTTTGCAGATTTTCTGGGCTAAACAAGGCTTTAAAATACAAAGTATGCAAATTATCTTTGCCAAATTTTTCTACTTTCTTGTCAGAAAAATCTTTATTATAAATTTGGAACAAGTATAACTTACCTTGCTCCACCAAGTCATCAATATAACTGCTGTCAATGTCAATAAATCTAATATCATATCCTTGTCTATCTACATCAGAGATAAATTCTGGGTAGCTTTTATATTGCTCGCTATCCTTGAAAGTGAAGTTAAAGTATGAAAAATACTCTCGAACAAGCTCTTTGTAAAAATCAATATATTTAGTTAAATCATCTTTATTGAAATTTTCGGAAGATACCGAATAACTTTGAGATAATCTAATTCTATTAATTTCTTGTGGAAAATATTGATTTTTTAACTCTTCTAAGCCTTTGGTTTTTCTAACGACTTCCCCACCTATTTTTAGGATAGTAGCAATATCCGCACCAGCATTTGCAATTTGTTTATAAACCATTTTTTGATAAACATCTGAACTTGTGGCAATAGGTGCTTGTTCAAAGACTTTTTTATGGTCTTTATCCAAAATCGCCAAATAATAATTACCATTTTTTTGCAAGATAATGCCAAAATTATCTTTTTCTTTATTTAAATCCCAACCATTTAAAAATTGAGCATTATCAAAATTGAGCTTGTATTTCTCAGTATCAAAGGCTTTTTGTGAAATATAATCACGCACTTTATTGTAAAGCGAAGTAAATTGCTTTAATTCATCATATAAAGGCGTAAACTCACCATAAAATGACTTGTCTTCATTTAAACCTGTATCATTGCCAATTGCTAACGGTTTGATAAAGTGTATCAATGTCATCACACTATCCAAAAATAGTTTTAGATTGATGATGTCTTGGGATTTTTTGTGCTTATAAAAAGTACATTCGCCTATTGGATATTCTTTTTCAACAAAGCCTTTAATGGTGCTAAATTTATTATCAATGTCTTTGATGATTGATAATTTTTTATCATCAATTTGAATGGTGAATTCTGCAAAATAATCGGCAATAGAAACAAATTCAACATCATCTTTATTTTGACAATACGCCTTGATTGCTTGTTCCAAAACGGCAATACTATGCTCGGATTTGATGAATTTCTCTCGCTCTTTGAGTAATTTGTCTTTGACACTGTCTTTTGTTGCTTTGGCAAGTTTGGTATTAAACTCAGTATTAATGAAATTGCTATAATAATCGGATAATGTCTGATTGATGATATTAAAATTACCATACAATGTATGTGAGATATGTGTTAATTGCCCATGATGAATATAAACCCCAGTTAAATCGTATTTTTGAATATCGTTTAATAAGATCTCAATTTTGGAAAAACTGTCGTGATAGCCGCGATAAAATTCATTAATTGCAGTACAAACTTCATTGTCATCATGAAACTTTGGCGGTAAAAATGATAGGCTTTGTTTATCACTTAATAACTGTTTGTGTAAAGGTTTTAATTTGGCGATTTTAGTCTTGTTCTTTTGATTAAAAAGGTTGATTGACTCATTAATGCCTTGTAGCTTTGTATCATCATCCAAAACTTTCCCACCTAATAACGCATTATAAGCTGTGATACCAGATTGGGTCAAAAGACGATTATAAAAATTAACACCCAATAAATCGTCAATATTAAAACCATCAAAAGAACTGGTGATTTTATTGTCTAATTGATTAAGCTGTTGATATAAATCAGCATATTTGTCTTTAATCTGGCTTAAAATCTGAATGTTATCCACAAAGCGTGGTAAATTTTCGTGAATCAAGCGATAAGCAATCGCCGTATGCTTGGCTTCATCACTATAAAGATTTTTACGGTTTTCATAAAAACCTGTAAAATAAGTGGTAAAACCGATAAACTGTTGTATAAGGGCAATCTTTTGCGATTGCTCTCCTTCTTTTTGGATGATCCATTTGACTAAACTGCCATATTCTTTATGACTACCAAACAATTCTTTGGCAAACAGCCTTTCAAATAAAGCTTTGGTTTTGTCGTCTTTTTTAAATTGTTTAACGATGGCTTTGCGTAATTGCTCTTGTGATTTTTCTAGAGCTTTACGCAACTTATCATCATTTTTATTTTGTTTGAGTGTTAAATAATGACTTTGAAAGTCTGCCAATGTCGATAACTCCACACCATTTAATGCTTGCTCAATAAAATCACGATGATACTCATCAAGAATTGGCTTGATTTGTTGATAACTTTCAGCAAGGGTAGCATCTTTTTCTAAAAAGTTTTTAGCTTGGATATGTTGCAGGGTTTTTCCGATTGGTTTGAGCTCAAAACGCAGGGTTTTAGAAAGTGGGTACTGTTGAGTGAAGTGCGTGAATAGCATGGTAAATCCTTAATAGTAATGAGGCTTTAATCAGTCTAGCAGAAAAAATTGTCGCTTTCAATAATTTTTTTAAAATAATACATACAACCATAAAAGATGATGTTATGTACATTGGCTTAAAATTATATAATATATTGATTTTTATAATAATTTTAAGAAAAATTTAGTTTGGATGTAGCGGTGTCTATACGCCAAAATCTTTTGTGGTCGTGGTTGGACCGAAAAATCCGTACTGATTTTTGCAATGATTTTTGTTATAATGGCAAAAAAAGAGGAATTGGCTAGTTATATTTGAAAGTAATTCTCATCTTTAATGGTCTAACGACCTTTTTAATTTCTACTCTTGTAGATTGGTTGTATTGTATGTTTTGTGTGGTTGTTGAATTATTTTTGACAAATACCGCATATTTGCCTAAGCATATTCCATTTTGTAAATTGGTTTTATGGGGTGAATGTCTTAAAATTCGCCATAATCATTTTGCCATCGTTGCTTGCTTAAAAGGATAATATGAACACCTTGCCCCTATTTTTTAATTTACAAAATCACTCCGTGTTAATCATTGGCGGGGGCGAAGTCGCCATTCGTAAAGCCGCGCTCATAAAATCGGCAGGGGCAAATATCACCGTCATTGCCAAAAATATTGATGATGAGTTAACACACTTATTAAAAGATGATAATCATAAATTGATAATTAAATCTTATGATAAGTCAGATTTAAATTCAGACTTTGTATTTTGTATTGTTGCTACTGATGATAATGATTTAAACCGTCAAATTTATCAAGATTGCAAAATTTTAAACATTCCTGTTAATGTGGTAGATACGCCAGAATTGTGCGATTTTATTTTTCCTGCGATTGTGGACAGAAATCCGATTACGGTGGGTATTTCGTCAAATGGCAATTCTCCTGTACTGGCTCGCCTGATTCGTGCCAAAATAGAAAGCGTATTGCCAAGCAATATCGGCAAATTGGTACAAGTGGCGGGCGAATTTAGAGACACCATTAAAGAGCGATTGCCCAATGTCAATGCCAGACGCAAGTTTTGGGAAAAGATTTTTGGCGAAAATTTAAATGGCGTGGGCGTATTTGCAGGTAATCACAATATTAATATTGATGAATTACAAAAAGCGTTATCCGATTTTGAAAAAACCAATCACAGTCAAGGCGAAGTCTATATTGTCGGAGCAGGAGCAGGTTCGCCTGATTTATTAACTTTTAAGGCATTGCGATTAATGCAACAAGCGGACATTGTGCTGTATGACGCTTTGGTGTCTGATGAGATTTTGGATTTGTGTCGCCGTGATAGCGACAAGATTTTTGTGGGTAAAAAACGCTCGTGCCACGCCAAAAGCCAAGATGAAATCAATCAGATGCTCGTGGATTTGGCAAAACAAGGCAAGCGAGTGTTACGCCTAAAAGGCGGAGACCCCTTTATTTTTGGGCGTGGGGGCGAAGAAATGCTTGCGTGCCAAGCGGCTGGTGTACCCTATCAAATCGTGGCGGGCATCAGTGCCAGCCTAGCAGGGGCAAGCGGTGCGGGCATTCCGCTCACACATCGGGGCGTGGCAACGAGCGTGCGGTTTTTGACGGGGTGCTATACCAGTTCACAAAAAGCAGGGGGCGAGACTTTTGACGGTCTAAAAAGCACTTATCAAGCCGATGAAACGCTGGTGTTTTATATGGGCTTGCACGCCCTTGATAAGGTGGTGGCAAGTTTAACGCCCGATTTGCCAAGCGATACGCCTGTGGCGATTATTTCGCACGCAAGCCTACCAACCCAAAAAGTATTGGTGGGGGATTTGGGTAATATTGTGGAAAAACAAGCGACTGCTAATTTGCCTGCCCCTGCGATTATTGTGGTGGGGAAAGTGGTGGGGATTTATCATGGTTAATATCATCTAATTTGCACCATTAGACGTATTTTTGAAAAAAAAAAAATCGTTTTTTTTTTTTTTTGATTTTTTGTGTTATGCTAGGACTCCAATTTTATCAGGAGTTTTGCAATGAAATTATTGAATCTTACAGCCGTTTCTTTGGCGGTGTTATTGACTTTAACGGCTTGTGGTGGCGATAAACCCAGCGAGACAAAACAAGAAGTCAAAACTGAAACCGCCACCGCCACAGAAACCAAAACCGAGACCACAACTGACGCAGGAGCAATGCCTGCTGATGTTGACAAACTAATTATCAAAAGTCCTTATATGGATTTTCAGGTGAATGCCAACCGTGCAATCGTGGTGGCGGACATTAAATCTGAATTTCAATTAAGTCCAGAACAAAATGCCTGTCTATTAAGTCTGGAAGGTAATCCTAATTATTTGTCAGTGCTTGAACCTTATTTTAAGGGTATTTTAAATGATGATGAAATTAAAGAAGCGGACGAATTTTTTGCCAGCGATGCAGGGCGTAAATTTAGCGAAATGATGTTAAAACAAATGGGTGCAGAAAATTTACCGCCATTTATTGAGCCAACCAACAGCGAGAAAGCTGAAATTGCCAAAGCACTATTAAAGCCATTTTTTGTTAAAGTTAAAGCTAAAACAGACGCAATGAGCGAAGAAGAAGCAGTTAATTTTATGATACCAATGGTACAAAAAGAAATGGAGCGTTGCAAGATTTCTTAATTGGTTTGATTAAGTGTACTGCAAAATTTTTTGTATCAAACAATAATTTTGCAGTATTTTTTTAAGGATAAATGTTAAGGGGTAATGCAATGTCTTTTTTGTCAAAATTATTCGGTAATAAACCAAAAGCTGATTTTATTGTTCATCGTATTGATTTTGATGTGCCAAGCAATCAAACTTTAAAAGATGGCGAATATCTATGGGCAACCATTGATTTTGAAAGCAAACACCCTTGTCAAGTTTGGCTTCACCCCAATTCTGATGATGTCTTTCGTGGTAATGTTTCTGGCGGTTATCATCCGTCCGATGTTTATCCAGCAGGGCGACACACCATAAAACGCTGGTTTTATTTTAATAATCTTGATGTGGCGGATTATCCGAATGGATTGTTGGTCAATGGTGGAAAAGTGATTGCTCAGACAGAAGATGGCTATACTTTGCACAATCAAGTATATCCGACTGATTGTGCTTTTGTGTCGTTTTCGCCTGACGAATTAAAGATGCGTCAAAATATTGATAAAGACGGTTTACAAATAGAATTTATCAAAGCCCGTATTACGGACAGCGAATATGGTTATGAGCTGATTGGTTTATCGCCCAATGATACGGTGGGCATGGAGACAGAGATTAGCGTGCGTATTCATGCCAAATGCAATGATGGGGTGCATTTTGCTTGTTTCCCAAGAACAGATGAGGAAATGAATTATGGTTATAATCCAATGTCAAAACCCTTAGATGGTGTGCTGGATTTACAATTTACAATGAAAGAAACAGGCAAAATCAAAGGCTTTTTGATTGTTGCTTATAACCGTTATGACTATGAAATAGAGCATTTTGCAGTAGATTTTCCTTTGATTGTGGAAGATTGGTCTGATGATGGCGTAGGTCAAGAGTTTACTTTTGCTTTTGACGGTATTTATGATGATGAGCCAAACTTAAATGGTAGACTTGAGTCAATTAAAAAAGACTCTACCATTTCGGCTAATAAAGGTGTGCGTCTTTATATTCATCTAGCCCATCAATTAAAACACGGTGTTCATTTTAAACTGTATGATGTGATTGACAATAAACCCCAGCATTTATTTTGTTGTAATGTGTTAAGTCAAGAATATTGCCAAGAATACGATGGTAATCCTTATTTTTGTCTTGATTTTATGGAAGAAGAATTGGAAAAATTTTATGAAAGCCATCAATCACGCCAAATCTCTGGATTTTATATCGTCGCCAGTAATATGGTGGGCGAAGTGTTAGCCGAAGAAGTGGTGGATTATCCTTTGATGATTGTATCGTAAGGATTCTTGATGATAAAAAATACCCACCAAAAACGTTGATTTCAGGGCATTTACAAAATATGGATTGTCTTTATATTTGCTGTGCAATCCATCAGCAAACAACGCCAAGCATGTTTACTTGGCGTTGTCTGTTATTAACCATTCTTAATCATTGGCATTCTCATTATCTTGATTGTCGGTTTGAGTAAGTTCATCACTCTCGACTTCCTCGTGCTCCACACACGCCACGCCCACCAGTTTTTCATCGTCCGCCACACGGATTAGGCGAACCCCTTGGGCGTTTCTGCCTGCGGTGGCAATTTGGGCGACAGGCGTTCGCACCAGCGTGCCTTTATTGGAAATCAAAATCACATCTTCTTCGCCTGTGACTGCCACCGCCTTGACAAGCTGACCGTTGCGTTCGGAAGTCTTAATGGCAATCACGCCCTGACCGCCACGCCCTTTGGTCGGATAGTCGCCAATCGGTGTGCGTTTGCCATAGCCGTTTTCACAAGCACACAAAATCTCGCCCGCACTTGGAGCAACCACAAGCGACACCACACGGCTGACCGCCACCACGCTGTCATTGTCGTTGTCATCGGTTTCATCATCGGTCGGCTCGTCATCGTCAAGCCCTGCATTCAAGCCCAAACTGGCAAGCAAATTGACCCGAATGCCCCGCACGCCTTTGGCAGTCCGCCCCATAGTCCGAATGGCAGATTCCTTAAAGCGAATCGCCTTACCTTCGTTGCTAAACAACATAATCTCTGCCGTGCCGTCCGTAATCGCCACGCCCACCAAACTGTCGCCGTCCACAAGGTCAATCGCCCGTAGCCCATTGGCACGCAAATTGGCAAATTGCGACAACGCCACCCGCTTAACCGTCCCACTTGCGGTGGCAAAAAACACAAATTTATCTTCGTCTTTTAGGCTCTCCACAGGCAAAATGGCGGTAACACTCTCATCAGGCTCAATGCCAATTAGATTAACCAGCGGTCTGCCCTTAGAGCCACGAGACGCAATCGGCACTTCAAAGCCCCGCAAACCAAACACTCGCCCTGTACTGGTAAAGCACAAAATATGAGCGTGCGTACTCGTAACGAGCAAATGCTCAATCACATCGTCTTCTTTCATCGCTGTGGCGGACTTGCCCTTACCGCCCCGTTTTTGGGCTTGGTAGTCGCCCACCGCTTGGGTTTTGGCGTAGCCTGTGGCGGACACGGTCATTACCACCGTTTGCTCAGGGATTAAATCTTCACGACTAAAATCACCGCTGGCGTCCACAATCTCGGTGCGTCTGTCATCGCCAAAATTGTCTCTAATTTCAACAAGTTCGGTTTTAATCAAATTCATCAAAACATTAAAATCTGACAAAATCAAATTCAGCCGTGCAATTTCCGCCAAAATTTCTTCAAATTCTTTGCTTAATTTGTCCTGCTCCAAGCCCGTCAAACGGTGCAACTGCATATCCAAAATGGCATTGACCTGCTCAGGCGATAGACGATAATGCGTTTCGTTGTCAATCAAACCAAACGGATTGTTCAAATCTTCGCCCTCAATGACATCGGGTCGTACAGATTCTGCTCCTGCTTTTTTAAGCATTGCCACAACCGTCCCCGCCTGCCAAATTTTACCCAGCAGATTTTCACGAGCATCGGCACGGTTGGTGGATTGTTTAATGGTTTCAATGACATCGTCAATGTTGGCAAGGGCAATGGTTAAGCCTTCTAACAAATGCCCACGAGCCTTAGCCTTATTTAATTCAAAAATGGTACGGCGAGTTACAACTTCTTGACGATGACGAATAAAAGCAGAAATCAAATCTCGCAAAGTCATCAAACGGGGCTGACCGTTGTCAAGTGCCACCATATTGATAGAAAAACTGGACTCCAAAGGCGTTTGGTTAAACAAATTGTTCACCAAAACTTCGGCATTTTCGCCACGGCGTAAATCAATGACAATCCGCATTCCTTCTTTGTCGGACTCGTCATTGACCCCTGTAATACCTTCTAGTTTTTTGTCTTTGACCAGCTCGGCAATTTGTTCAATGAGTTTGGCTTTATTGACTTGATAAGGAATTTCGGTAAAGACAATGCGTTCACGGTCTTTTTGTGAGCCGTCCATTTGTTCAATGTGGTATTTGCCCCGAATTCGCACCCTGCCCTTGCCCGTCATATAGGCATCACGAATGCCACTTCTGCCATAAATCACACCGCCTGTCGGAAAGTCTGGACCACTAATATACTGTGCTAATTCTTCGCCTGTAATCATTGGGTTGTCAGCATAGGCAAGGCAAGCATTGATACTCTCGGTCAGATTGTGCGGTGCCATATTGGTTGCCATACCCACCGCAATGCCCGCCGAGCCATTAACAAGCAGGTTGGGGATTTTGGACGGCAATACGGACGGCATTTTTTCAGAGCCGTCATAGTTGTCTTCCCAGTCCACCGTGTCTTTGTCAAGGTCGGACAAAAGCTCGTGCGTGAGTTTTTGCATTCGTACTTCGGTATAACGCATTGCCGCAGGCGGGTCAGCGTCCACCGAGCCAAAGTTGCCCTGCCCGTCAATGAGCATATAACGCAAACTAAACGGCTGTGCCATACGCACAATCGCATCATAAACGGCAGTATCGCCGTGTGGGTGATATTTACCGATGACATCGCCGACAACACGGGCGGATTTTTTGTAGGGTTTGTTATAATCGTTGGACAGCTCGTGCATTGCGTACATCACACGGCGATGCACGGGCTTTAAGCCGTCTCTGACATCAGGCAAGGCACGAGAGACGATAACGCTCATCGCATAATCCAGATAGGATTGTTTTAGTTCATCTACAATGCCAATGGGGGTAATGCTGTCGGTCATATGCTATCCAAATACTAAATAAGGGCGATATTATACCATAAAATGAGAATTTTTGCACGTATTGCATTTTACAACCACCCAAAAAACTAAATATAAATCAATCGGTTAAATTTTTAATTGTCTCAGTATGTCAATACATTTTACCCAAAATACACATTTTTATTTCCCGTAAGCACTTGAATAAAAGAGTAGGATTTGGTACAATAGCCACTTTATTGTGTTAGGCAACGTGTCTCCTTTATTTTATTGGGTAATTCGGTGGCTGCCTGAATTATCGCCTACACTAAGTTAATCTACCCTTTTTATTTTACTTTTTGTAAGGAATTATCATGGCAAATTCAGCCCAAGCTCGCAAACGTGCTCGTCAAAACGTAAAACGTCGTGCTCAAAATGCTTCTCAGCGTTCTATGGTTCGTACCTACATCAAACGTGTGGTTGCCGCTGTTGAATCTAAGTCATACGAAGCTGCTACCGAAGCCTACAATAAAGCAGTTCCTGTGATTGACCGCATGGCAGACAAAGGCATTATCCACAAAAACAAAGCTGCTCGCCATAAGAGCCGTCTAAACAAAGCGGTAAAAGCCCTAAAAGCCTAATTGCTCAAATAACCATTTTTGGTAAGATCCTGATATTTTCAGGGTCTTTTTTTGTTTAAATTTTAAAACCCAGTACCGTCATTTTGTGTTAGAATGTAACCCTCCTGTTTTAGAAGGCGTGCCACAATGTCAAACACTCCATCCACCATCCACCAACTTAACCGTGAAGCCAAATGGTCGCTGTATTTGACCTTATTTTATGTGGTAGGTTGGGTGGTTTTTGCCTATTTTTTGCCAACAGGGACGGGGCTTTTGGGCTTTCCTTTATGGTTTGAGATGAGCTGTATTGTGCTACCCATTTTATTTATACTCATCAGCATGGCGGTATTAAAAATCGTTTATCAAGACATTGATTTGGATACAAATACTGGGGAAAACGATGAATCTTAATGTGCAAATTCTTATCCCTCTTGTACTGTACCTATGCTTTGTCTTTGGAGTGGCGTGGTATGCCTACCAAAAACGCAATCAAGGCGGTTTTTTAAACGAATACTATGTCGGCGGTCGCTCAATGGGCGGTTTTGTGCTCGCCATGACAACTGTCGCTACTTATGTGTCAGCAAGCTCCTTCATCGGTGGACCGGGGGCGGCGTACAAATATGGGCTTGGCTGGGTGCTACTCTCCATGATTCAAGTGCCAGCGATTTGGCTAACACTTGGTACGCTTGGCAAAAAATTCGCCATCTACGCCCGCCAAACAGGTAGCATTACCATTAACGACTTGCTTTTTGCTCGTTATCAAAATAAAGCGGTGGTTTATTTGGCGTGTATCTCGCTCCTTTTGGCATTTTTTGGCATGATGGTGGTGCAGTTCATCGGAGCAGGTCGCCTTTTGGAAACGACACTTGGCTTACCTTATGAATGGTCAATCGCCCTGTTTGCGGTGGTTATTGGACTTTATACGTTTATCGGTGGCTTTCGGGCAGTGGTGCTGACTGATACCGTGCAAGGGCTTGTGATGATGATTGGTACGGTGATACTCTTGGGTGGTACGGTAATGGCGACAGGGGGCATTGACAACGCCATGACCACGCTCCACGCCATTGATCCACGCCTGCTTACGCCCACAGGCGTTGATGACAAGTTGTCAGCGACTTTTATGCTGTCGTTTTGGGTACTGGTGTGTTTTGGTTTGATTGGTCTGCCCCACACAGCAATCCGTGCGATGGCATACAAGGACAGTCGCTCGCTCCATCGTGGGATTTTGGTGGGGACGGTGGCGATGACGGTGTTGGTATTGGGCATGCACCTTGCTGGGGTGTTGGCTCGGGCGGTCGTGCCTGAGCTTGATGTACCTGACAAAGTGATTCCCACACTCATGATGACCGTATTACCACCTTTTGTGGCAGGGATATTTTTGGCAGCTCCGATGGCGGCGATTATGTCTTCCATTGACTCCATGCTGATTCAGTCATCAAGCACACTGATTAAAGACTTATATTTATCCGCCAAGCCTGACGCCATCAAACACGAAGCCAAAATCAAACGTTACTCCACAGGTTTTACACTTGCCTTTACGGTGATTTTGGCGGTGGTCGCCGTGCTCAATCCGCCTGATATGCTCATTTGGCTAAACCTTTTATCCTTTGGTGGGCTTGAAGCGACTTTTTTGTGGGTGCTGGTGTTTGGATTGTACTACAAAAAAGCCAATGCCACAGGGGCAATATGCTCGATGATGGCGGGGCTTGTCAGTTATGTTGTGATTGCTTATTTTAAAATTGCCATTTTTGATTTGCATGCCGTTGTGCCTGCTTTGGTGATTGGACTTGTGGCATTTTTGGTGGGGAATAAGGCGGGGGAGGCTCGGACATCCTAAACCAAAAAAAAAAAAAAAAATAAAAAGGACGAAATTTTCGTCCTTTTTAATTGCACGATATTTCTTTTAACCTTTGAATAAAATTATTATCAGTTTTACTATGTGGCACATATAATATATTGTCGCCACTTTTTAATTTAATAAAGCTAACGTTAAAAACATCGCTATTTTTAGAAAAATACCAAGTCTTTTTAATATGAAAATCCCAATCTACCACCACAGGATTTTTCATATAAATTGCTTGATTGATAAAATTCTTCCCAATCAATGTGTTATCAATAACACCAATTTTCTTAAAAGACTTTATGCCATATTTTTTGACCACCATAAATTCTTCATGCAATACTAGCGTTAGTGCAATAACAGGTGGTAGGTAATAAGTAGAAATACTCAAACCAAATAGTGAAATACGCCATGCGTTGGCGGTAAACACATAATAAGAAAAGAATAAAATAAAAAATAAACAAATTGCAATAATAATCAATACTCTATCAATATACTTCTTAAAAACATGACTAATAGCAAAATCATAATATGTTGCTTTTTTCACTATCACACCACATCCACCACAATCGGCTTGCCCTCGTGCATCAAGACGGTTACATCAACACCATAAAGCGTTTTCATATTTTCCACCGTCAAAACTTCTTTTGGTGTGCCAACCGAAACAACTTCGCCCTGCTTCATCATGACCACCGTATCGGCAAACTGCGAGGCTTGGTTGATGTCATGTAGTACGATAACCACCGTTTTACCTTGATTTGCCAAAACTTTCATCTGACGCATGAGCCGTCCTGCGTGATACATATCCAAATTATTCAAAGGCTCATCAAGCAAAAGATACGGTGTGTCTTGGCACACCACCATCGCAATCAACACTCGTTGGCGTTGTCCACCTGACAAATCCGACAAAAACCGCTCGGCTAAGGATTCAAGCTCAAAAGTTGCTATCATCTCCTCGACCTTATCCTTGTCCGCCTGCGTGGGTCTGCCTTGATGATAAGGATAACGCCCAAACATCAGTAGCTCACGCACACGAAGTCGCCCTTGAATGTGATTTTCTTGGGCGAGCATGGCAACCACTTTTGCCATCTGGCTATCGCTGGTGGTATTGA
The DNA here is from genome assembly GCF_030525845.1 of Moraxella sp. Taxonomy (GTDB): domain Bacteria; phylum Pseudomonadota; class Gammaproteobacteria; order Pseudomonadales; family Moraxellaceae; genus Moraxella. The sequence continues at coordinate 9,663 of NZ_JAUNDY010000019.1, read as the reverse complement.
TGTCATTGCCGTCAAAGCTAATTTTGCCAGATTGTAGCACATACATGCGAGCCATTAGGTTAAACAGCGTGGATTTGCCTGCCCCATTCGCCCCAATAAGTGCCACAATCTGCCCTGTCGGTAGCGTAAAATTGACATCTTTTAAAATCGCCAAATTGCCAATGTTGTGATTGACATTTTCTACTTGTATCATCGTCATGTCCTCATGCTGTCCAAAGACCAGCCATTATTTTAACCTCAAAGGCGCAAAGTCGCCCAATTTTCCAATTTTCCAATTTTCCAAAAAAATTATGCCTCCAATAAATATAAAGGCAACCCAAGCCCAAACAAATCAAAAAATGAATGTGCCAAAGTAAAGGGGAGTAGTTCATCGCTTTTATAACGCAATAATAAAAACACAATCCCCAAAGTCGTGATGGTTAATGCCCCTGCCAGCCCTTGATAAGTATGAAAGGCAAATCGCACAAACAAAGTAAACATAATGGCAATGGGCAAATGTTTTTTTGCGGTCAATGCCACCAGCCCAATAAAAAATACTTCCTCATAAAACCCATTTAGCAGAGCAAACAAAATAAAGGAGACAGACCACATGGCAAAATGCTCGCTTGCCCCATACTGTGCCTCTGTCTGTGGATAAAGATTAGGAAAAGCCCAGTACTGCAAATACTCATAAAGCGATGCCACCGTCCCTGCAATGAGGATATATAGCACCACCTTTGGTAATGTCCAGCGATTGACGCTAAAATTTAATTGCTTAAAATCAAATTTACGATAGGTCAAATACCCAAATGCCGCCACCAATGACACAATTTCGCTGATAATCCCCGACCAATTGCTTGAACTGTTAAATTCCAAAGTTTGGGGGGCGACCTGCTCCTGACTTAATAACTCCAAAAACTGTATATTAGAACTATAAATGGCAAAACCAAAAAATATCATTGCCAAAATAACCACATCAAATAAATGCAATGATTTTAGTTTATTTGTCATACAGCAACCTAAGTTCCACGGATTAAATTTGATATATTAATAATTATTGGGTTGTACGTTGTTTGCGATATTGTGCAAAAATCAGTAGCAAAAACGCCACACCCCCAAACAACTCAATCACCACTTCAAGCACGCCTGCCATTTTAAAGACATGCTCAAACACCGCCTGCCCCACAATCAGCGTACTGCTTGCCACCAGCGTTACCAAAATCAGTCTTTCGCCATGAGCCATTTTGGTGCAAAATTGATTGGTCAAGGCACACACCAAAAGCCCAAAAAACGTAATCGGGCCGACAAGAGCAGTCGCCATAGACACCAAAAGAGCAATCGTCATCAGTATGCCAAGCGAGAGTTTGCGATAAGGCACACCCAAACCAATGGCACAATTTTTACCCAAAAGTAGCACATCAAGGGCAAATCTTTGTCGCCATACATACACAAAGGTAATGAGAGACAACACAAGACTTGCCATCAGCAATTTGATATTGACGGCGGTAAAACTGGCATAGCTTTGGGCTTGCACGGTAACAAATTCATCAGGATTTATCATGCGAGCCACCATAAAGGACAAACTTCTAAACAGTATCCCAAAAATCACGCCCACCAAGATAAGCCGTGTCAAATCCTGATTGTGCCTCGTGAACAAAAAGCGAAACATAAGAACGCTCATCGCCATCATCACGCCCACTTCAAAGGCAAATTTACCCACCGCAGGCAACGTAACATAGCTTACCATGCCCAAAAAGAACAACATAAGACTCTGTATCAACACATACAAAGCGTCAAAGCCCAAGAGACTAGGCGTCAAAATCGGATTGTGTGTCAGCGTCTGAAATAGCAGTGTGGACACGCCCACCGCATAGCCCACCACCAAAAAGGCGATAAGTTTGCGAGTACGCAGTGGCAGGGCAAAATCCCAACTTGTTACATTTAAAGTCAAATACAACCCACAACCAATGACAAGGACAATCAAGGCAATAAAAATTGGGTGGTTTTTTAAAAAAGTCATCATACGCCCCCTATTTCGCCCTTGACAATAACCACAAAAACAATGCCGACCCCAGCACCCCAAACACCACATACACAGGAATTTCAAAGGGATAACGAATCACTCGCCCAATAATATCGCAAAGCAATACACACGATGAGCCGAGCAGTGCCACCGCAGGGAGCGACACACGCAGACGGTCGCCCACCAGACGACTGACAATGTTTGGCACAACCAATCCCACAAAACTAATCGCCCCCACCGTAACCACCACCACCGCACTAATCATCGCTACCATGCCAATGGCAAGCCACATCACGGCGTCTTTGTTGATGCCTAAGTTTTTGGCGATACCGTCCCCAAGCCCAATGATGGTAAGCCTATCCGCCATCACATAAGCGATGATGGACAACACCCCAACGAGCCACAAGGTCTCATAGCGCCCCGCCAGCACGCTTGAAAAATCGCCAAACCGCCACACCGAGAGCATTTGCACCATTTCAGTCTGATACGCCAAAAACAAGGTCGCCGAATCAATAATCCCCCCAAAGACAATCCCCACCAAAGGAATGATAAGAAAATCTGTGGGCGGTAAGCGTTTGATAAGATTCATAAACACCATCATACCAACAAATGCCATGACGGTTGCCACGCTCATCTTACCCAAAAGGGGCAGGCTTGGCATATATAGGCTGGTAAGCAAAATTCCCAAAACCGCCGACTGCGTTGCCCCCACCATAGACGGCTCGACAAAGCGGTTTTTTAGCACCACTTGCATCATCATGCCTGCAATTGCCATGCTCGCCCCTGTCAATATCAAAGCAAGCGTACGGGGCAAACGACTAACAAGCAGTAATTGTAAACTGTTGTCCGTGTCGTCAAATAATTTGCCCCACGAAAAATCCGCCACCCCCACCGAAATGCTGATGATGACAAAAATAAACAGCACAAACAACGCCCCCATATTCACAAATAAGGGCGAACGCCAAGAAAAAGTTGGTAAAGCTGTGATCATCGTGGATTTCCTATAAGTGTAAACTAGGCGATGAGTTTTTGTAAAATTTGCTGATAAATGAGTGTGAGCTTTTCCAAATCCTCCACCGCCACTTTTTCATCAATCTGATGAATGGTGTCATTAAGCACACCAAGCTCAACCACCTGAGCATTCATGATGGGAGCGATAAAGCGACCGTCCGAAGTTCCGCCACTTGTGGAAAGCTGTGCCTTTGTGCCTGTGATTTCATTGATGGCGGACACCACCGCATCGACAAAGTTGCCTTTGGGGGTCAAAAACGGCTCGCCTGACAAACTCCATTCGATGTGATAAGTGGCTTTACTGCCCTGAAAGTGTTTATCAAAAATGGCATGGGTTTTTGCCTTTAAGCTCTCTGCCGTATTTTCGGTGCAAAAGCGAAAATTAAACAATACTTCCACACTATTAGGGATAACATTGCTCGCCCCTGTGCCACCATTGATGTTAGAAATTTGCATACTGGTGGCAGGAAAATAATCATTACCATTGTCCCAAGTGGTCGCCACAAGCTCTGCCAATGCTTGCGATACTTCGTGGACTGGATTGACTGCCAAATGTGGATAAGCGATGTGTCCTTGTTTGCCAGTTACGGTAAGTTTGCCATTTAATGAGCCACGCCGACCGTTTTTGATGATGTCTCCGAGTACGCTTGTGCTGGACGGCTCGCCCACCAAGCAATAATCCATGCGTTCGCCACGCCCTGCCAATGCTCGGGCGACTTTTTCAGTGCCGTTAATCGCCACGCCTTCTTCGTCTGCGGTGATGAGTAGGGAGATGTCGCCTTTGTGGTTGGGATTTTGTTTGATAAAATTTTCACACGCCACACAAAATGAGGCGATGGCGGTTTTCATGTCGCTCGCCCCACGCCCCCACAAGAAGCCCTTCGCCACCGTCGCTGAAAAAGGTGGGTAAGTCCAAAGACTCTCATCGCCCACAGGCACGACATCGGTATGACCTGCAAAGCACAAATGGGGGGCGGTAGGGTCAGAGCCTTTTTTCTTGGCGTAGAGATTTTTAACTTGGGCGTTTTTGCCGTTGTCATTAGGGTCGCCAAAGTGCATAAATTCACACTCAAAACCCAATTTCCCCAAAAACTCTGCCAATATATTTTGGCATTCAAAATCATTGGGGGTAATGGACGGCTGTTGTAGTAGGGCGGTGGATAGGGATAGAGTGGGGGTCATGGGTGCGATCTTGTCGGTCAATGGTTGATGGATAAATAAAAAGCAGATGTCATTGTAGCAAATTTTTACATAAAAGTAATGAGTTTTTATTTGTTATGTTATATTGTATAATTATATTTTTAAATGTTATAATATTACTTAATCATGTTATTTTTTAAAATATTTATGAAAAGGATAGGTCATGAGGACTTATAAAACGCTTTCTTGTGCGGTGCTAGCCACCTTAGCCAACACCGCTTTTGCTCATGAAACACCAAATGGTGAACCTCACGTGGTTTTGGAGAGCATGCATATCACCCTTAATCGCAGTCCTGTACAAGGACATGCCTTTGTGGGTAATCAAAAAGCCTCTGACACCACCGTCTCCAAATCCAAACTCCAACAACGCTCCGCCACACTGGGCAATGCCTTGTCAGGTGAGCTTGGCATTCATTCAAACCCCTTTGGCGGGGGTGCGTCTGCCCCTGTGGTGCGTGGGCAAGAGGGTGTGCGTGTGAAGGTGCTTAATAACGCACTGGGCGTAACGGACATGTCAAATATCAGCCCTGACCATGCCGTATCGGTGGATACTTTGCTTGCCAGTCGGGTGGAGCTTGTGCGTGGGGCAAGTACGCTTATGCACGCAAATGCCTCGCCTGCTGGGGTTATCAATGTGGTGGACGCTAAGATACCCACTCGTATGCCGTTAGGGTTAGAGGGAGAGGTTTTAACTCGCCATACCACAGGCTCTAATGAAAAGCTGGTTACTTCATCGTTGGCATTTCCTATGGGGGAGCGTGTGGCGATGCGTGTGGAGGGCTTGGCACGAGATGCCAATCCTTATAATGTGCCTGCCATTAAGTTTGATGATGAGACCTTAAAATATTTGCCAGATTCTTATAACAACACCAAAGCAAACACCATCGGCTTATCTTATATTGGCAATCAAGGCTATCTTGGCATTGCTCATACCTTACGCCGTGAAAATTATGGACTGGTGGGGCATAACCACAAATTTGATGAATGTTCAGCCCACATCTTGGAGCCTGATGCTAAGCTGGGGCGAGGTCGGCATTATCTGACCATTTATCCGCACCTGATGGACGACAGCGATATGATTGATGCCTTGCATTTTCATTGTGGTAATGACCACGAGGCAGATCCCACCCACAGCCACGACAATGTCTATGGGCATAAGCACAACCACAACCACAAAGCCCCTTGGCTTGAAATGCGTTCTCGTAGCACAAGCCTACAAGGCGAGTTAAACAACCCCTTTGTTTGGCTGGATAAAATCAAGCTAAACTTAGGACAAAGCGACTATAAGCACGCCGAGTTTGATGAGGGCAAGCCGATTATGACAGGCAGCAAAGAGCGGTTTGTGCAGGGCAATCCTGTGTATTATGGCAATGATGCAAGGCTTGGCAAATTAAGTTTTCATCATACGCTGTTTGACAAATATGGATTGGTGTGGGGAGCGGATTATCAGCACAACCGCACACACGCCCTTATCCCAAGCATTAAGGAAAAACAAAGCAACAAGCGACCCTTAGTAGAAAACACCCAAGAAAGTTTGGGGCTGTTTGCCTTAACCAATGCCAAGTTTGGCAATCTAACGCTTGAAACAGGCTACCGCCACGAGAATACCGAAATTGGCGTGCATTATGACCTAGATGAGATTGACCACACCCTAAAAAGTTTTGGCAGACGCATTCGTCAAGAATACCCCGACCTAACTCCCTACAAAAACCACGCCACTTCATACGCCATCACCGCTCTTTGGGACATTACGCCCAAACTTCGCCTTGATACGACTTATTCGCACAACGAACGCATTCCCACACCGATGGAGCTTTATTATCACGGCAAGCATTTGGCGACCAATTCATTTATGTTTGGAAACAAAGCCCTGAACAAAGAAAAATCAAACAACCTAGAATTTGGGGCGACCTTTAAGGGCGATAAATGGAGTGTCAAAGGCAGTGTCTATGGCAATAACTTTGACAATTATATCCATCCAGAAAATCTGTATAAAGTTGGCAATCTTGCCATGAGACGCTTTACCCAGTCCAAAGCCAAAATTCGTGGGGCGGAATTAGAGATTGGCTATCAATTTAACCCCAATTACAAAATATCGGTATTTGGCGACAAAGTGCGTGGCAGATTGTACGGCTTCGACCCCATTTTTGTGGGTAACATCTATGGCGACCGACAACTGGTCGGTTACGAAGACCCAGAGGACTGTGGGTGGAGCAGAACGCACCCAGATTATGAAGAAGAATGTGCCATCTACAAACGCCCCATCATCGGACAAGAGACCATCACTCGCCCAGACCGCCACGCCCCTAGAATGTCGCCTGACAGACTTGGTTTTCGTATCAATGGCGAACACGGTAATTGGTCGTCGTCCCTAGAATTTAGTAAAGTCTTTGCCCAAAAACGCACTTCGGAGTCTGTCGCTGCCAAATACGACAGCGAATGCCCCTACCATAACGCAGGGCGAAACAAACTTTGCCCCATTTATATCAATGAAGATGCCACAGACGGCTACAATCTTTTGAATTTGGGGCTAGATTATCACAAAGCCTTTGGCAATGCCGACACCACTTGGTCAATTCGTGCCAATAATGTGCTTGATGAAAAGGTGTATATCCACAACTCATTTTTGCCCTTTGTGCCACAGCAAGGGCGAAATGTGAGTTTGTCGGTGAATATAAAATACTAAAGCCGATAAAACCCCCTTAAAATAAGGGGGTTTTAGGATTTTGATTGTCTTTATTGGGCTTGTTTTTGTTTAATCATCGGAATGACAGTCGATAACATCGCTGAGCCAATCACCAGCACGCTCCCAACCGCCATCAACAGCGTCATCGTCTCGCCCAGTAGCACCATTGCCAGTAGCACGCCAAATACAGGTTCTAAACTGATTAACATACCGCTAATATGAGCAGGGGTTTTGGCAAGTCCCAAGTTCCATAGTTTATAGGCAAGCCAGCTACAACACACCCCTAAGTATAGCACTGATAATAAGCCAAGCCAATTAAAATCAACTTGCCAATTTTTTACCAAAACCAGCGAGAAGGGTAAGCATAAAATCATGCCCTACACCAAGATGGTGGAGGTATAAACTTTGTTATCAAGCCTTGCCATCACTTCTTTGGCGACATATAGGCTAAGAGCAAAGCCTGCCCCTGCCAAAAAGACCAATGTCAGCCCAAACAAGTCCACCGCTCCATCGTCTTTTGAGCCTAAGACCAGTAGGCAAATCCCCAAAAATGCGATGGCACTTAATGCCCAGTCATAGAGAGCGACTTTACTTTTAAAGAGTAAAAAGCCCAGCACCAGTACCAGTATCGGCTCTGTGCCGATGATGACCACCGCACTGCTTGCCGATGTGTAAAAAAGCCCCATGAACTGCATAAAAATGCCAATGGGAGACATGAGCAAGGAGATGCCCCAGAGTTTTTTGCGAGTGGGCTTGTCGATACTGGGGTAAGTTTTGATAAAAAAGGGCAAAACAATCAGGCTTGCGATGATAAAGCGTAACTGTATGGCAAAGGCAGGGTCAAACATGGTATAAGCGTATTTACCAGCAGTAAATGAGCTTGCCCAGATGAGTAGGGCGATGATGATGTAGAGCATGGTGTATCGCTATGCCTTAAACCCTGTCATCTCGTCTTAGCCAAGTGGCGATAGAAAAACGCTGACGGTTAGTGATTTCTACTTGATGTAGCAGGTTACTGTCAAAAATCACAAGTCGGTTTAACTGTGGCATGAGCTGTACGGTATTATCTGTCTTATCCACGACCGTAATTTGACCGCCATCATCTGCCGTCCAGTTGTCATTCAGATAAAACACCGCCGAAATCACTCGCTCATCTCGCCCTTTGGGGTTGTCCGAGTGCCACTTGTAGCCAAAGCCTGCAGGATAGCAGGCATAATGAGCTTCACTCGAACGAATGCCCGCATACAGCGTGGCATTAAAATACCGCCCCAGCTCATCAATCGCCCCAAGATAGTTTACCCCCACAGGACAGCTCTCATCAATCCAGCGAATGCTGTCGCCACGAATGGTAGTTTCTCGCTCGCCATGCGTGAGCTTGGCTTCTTTATACCCAATAAATCCGCTCTCATTTTGCAGGGCGGTTAGGCTCTCAGAATCAAAAACATCATCAAGCACCATAGTACCTGTATGGACAAAGTCATCAAGGCGTGGGTCAATTAGGGTGTGCCAGTCAATACAAAAAGGCAATTGGGTATTCATGTCATTTTATCTTTTTATAAAAAACAGCGATTAAGATAACATATTTTGCTATTTTTGAAAAGCGAATATTTATCATTTACAAAGAATGGTACTCTTTTGGCAAGGTTTGTATCAACCTCAATGCTGGGGTTTATCCACGGGGACTTATGTTATTTTTTGCAAACCAATAACGCCAACCACGAATAGCCTATAATGTATTTTCCTATCCAAAAATAATAAAGCAACACCCAATAAGCGATGAACGCAAAATAGCCCATCTTAACTTACCACTCGAAAACACATGATGCCAATCACTGTGACAAAAAAATTTGACAAACCACTTGACAGGTTGCCACAATCGTGTATAATGTTGAGCCATCTAGGGGTCGTGGCGAAATTGGTAGACGCACTGGATTTAGGTTCCAGCGGGGCGACCCGTGAGAGTTCGAGTCTCTCCGACCCCACCATACATCAACTCAATCGTGAATACGGTTGAGTTTTTTGTTATTTGACCAGCCCTCATCTGCTTTACCAATAAACACAAGGTACGCCATGCCCCATCATCGCCCAGCCCTCTTTGCTTTTTCTTGGACAGGTGTTACCGCCATTTGTTTATGCTGCTTATTTGGCATGTTTACCCTGCAACTTATCGGCGTGTATTTGGCGGGTTTGGCATATTACCCTAAATCCACCCAAATGGATGTCGCCAACCTCATCACGCAAGGTTCTCAAAATGGTGTGGTTGTTGCTCTATCGGTTATATTTACCGCTTTGGTGTTTACTTTGGTATCTTTGCTATTAGTATTTTTAAAATTCAAAAAATTAAATAACACCCATGACATTCATACATGGCAAGCCATGAAGTATTTTTTTGGCATCAAATCCCCCACCCTTACCAGTGTCATCATCAGCCTGATTAACCTGATCATTTTTATGGTCATTAGCGAGATTTTGACCGTCATCGCTGATAAGTCCCCGATGGATTTTTTGGATGGACTAATCAATCAGCAGTCCCAGCTCTTGCTCATTTTTGCCATTATCATCATCGCCCCAATATATGAAGAGTTAGTATTTCGTGGGCTTATCTTTGGAGCTATATCTCATCAAGCTGGTCTAGATACTGCCCCCATTCGCTTGTTTGGTCATGTGCACATCAAGAAAAACACACTTATGGCAACGCTCATCAGTAGCATACTATTCACCCTTGTACATTTACAATACGACTTATTTGGCATGGCATTGATAT
>NZ_JAUNDY010000005.1 GCF_030525845.1 Moraxella sp. | reverse complement strand
GCTCTTGGCTGGGTGTTAGCGTATGATTAAACAGCACAATGTTGGCATCTAAATCGGCAACCCTTTGGGCAATCTCGTCCGCCTTACCTGTTCCAATAAATAGTTTGGCATTGGGCTTGTTCATCGTCCCTGTAATGGTATCCAAAATAACAGCATCGGCAGAAGTGGCAAGCAGGGCAAACTCTTGTAAATCGTTTTGGTTATCGGCAAATTCAAGCGATTTAAATACACAATGCACCAAAATGGCTTTTTCTGTGCCTGCGTGTTGGTCAAGATATTGCAAAGTTTTTCCTTAACAAAGGTTTTAAAATAAGATATAATGGCATAATTAAAAATGTTTTTCAAGTTTAGTTTTGTTGGTTCATAATCTGGTTTTTTATTTTTTAATTTATGAAATATCTCAAAAATTCCATGTTAATCCTTTTTTCTATAATTGCCATTTTGACGATTATCATTACTTTATATTTGCAAATGCCTATTTTTGGAGCGACACCTACAGGCGAACGATTGGCAAAAATTCAAAACTCACCCAATTACAAAAACGGGCAATTTCAAAATCTTTCCCATACGCCTATCATTAATCACGAAGATGGAGCAGTTGCTTGGTTTTTTGAAATGCTATTTCCAGAAAAAAGCTCAAACATCACACCCAAAAACCCCATTCCATCTATCAAGACCGATTTAAATAATCTACCAAAAAATAAAAATTGGTTTATTTGGTTTGGACATTCATCTTATTTATTAAATTTAAATGGCAAAATATTTTTAATTGACCCTGTTTTTACACGAGCAACACCTTTACCTTTTGGTGGTAACCCATATCAAGGAACGGATATTTATCAGCCTAGCGATATGCCAAAGGTGGATTATTTAATTATCACGCACGACCATTATGATCATTTGGATTACCACACCATTACAGCAATTAAAAACAATGTTGGGCAGATTATTATGGGTCTTGGTGTTGGAGCTCATTTGGAGCGTTGGGGTATTGATGATAGTAAAATTATTGAATTGGATTGGTACGAGAACATTCAACTTGGTAAATTTAATATTACCGCCCTGCCTACTCGTCATTTTTCGGGAAGAAGACTAAAACGCAATCAATCGCTATGGGCATCGTTTATGATTTCATCGGATTTTGGCAATGTTTATGTTGGTGGCGATGGCGGTTATGATGTTTTTTATAAAGACATTAAACAAAAGTTTGGAGATATTGATTTAGCAATTTTAGAAAATGGACAATATAATAAAAATTGGGCAAACATTCATTTTATGCCTGATGATTTAATCAAAGCCATCAATGATTTAAATCCACAAAAAATCATTCCTGTGCATAATAGCAAATTTACCTTAGCTTATCATGCTTGGAATGAACCGTTAATTAAATTATCCACTTATGCCAAACAACATCATTTGCCACTTTATACACCCAAAATTGGCGAAGTATTTTATCTTGATGAAGAAATGACATTTGATGAATGGTGGATTCAATAGTTTTACACCAAACCGATGAGATATTAAAATGATTGACATTAAAAATTCAAATCTGTTACCCCATTTTACTCTATCTACTAACGCCAAAACCCTAAATTTATCCACCCCAAAAATCATGGGGATTTTAAACGTAACGCCCGATTCTTTTTCGGACGGTGGGCGGTTTGATACATTGGACAACGCTTTAAGCCATGTAGATGAGATGCTCTCTTGGGGTGTGGACATCATTGATATTGGTGGCGAATCCACTCGCCCAAATGCCCCTGCGGTTGATAGTGATACTGAGCTTGGTCGGGTCGTGCCTGTGGTGGACGCAATCCGTGCAAGGTTTGGCGATGAGATTTGGCTATCGCTTGACACCAGCAATCCTGCCGTTATGGAGCAGGGCATTAGGGCAGGGGCAGACATCGTCAATGACGTGCGTGGACTGCGTGGGGTGGGGGCTAGGGAGATGGTGGCAAGCCTTGATTGCCCTGTCGTCATCATGCACTCACGGGGTGAGCCTGATACCATGACAAGGACGATGAATGATTTGGCAACATATGCGGACGTGGTGGCAGAAGTAGTCAGCGAGCTTGGGGCGGACGTACAAAACGCCCTCAATGCAGGCGTGAAACGTGAACACATCATCATTGATGTGGGCATGGGCTTTGCCAAAAATTACGAACATCATGTTGCTTTGATGAAACGGCTTGGCGACATTCAAGCTCATTTTGATTTACCCATGCTGTTTGGCGTGTCTCGCAAACGCTTTTTGGGTGAGATTTTGGGGCAATTTACCCCTGCTCACAACCACACACCCGCCGACCGAGATGTCGTGGGGGCGGTGGCTCATCTACTGGCAATCCAACAAGGGGCAAACATCGTGCGAGTGCATGATGTGGCGATGATGGCTCAGGCAATCAAAATGTGGCAGATGGTATGCTAATATCTGCCAAAATAGTGAGTGTGGGCTAATTTTATGGCTGCGTAGAATAAGCGATTTATGAATTGGAACCGAAAGGAGCATCACACCAATCAATCACCCCACCGCCCAAACACACTTCACCGTCATAAAAGACCACCGATTGTCCAGCCGTTACCGCCCGTTGGGGGGTGTCAAAGACCACACGCACGGTGTCATTGTCCACAAAAACGGTGCAATCTTGGTCGGGTTGGCGATAGCGAGCTTTGGCGGTGAGCTTTGTACCGCTAGCAGGCACGGCATTGACCCAGTCTAGCTTATAGGCGGTCAAGGTGGTGGACATGAGATAAGGGTGTTCGTGCCCTTGTCCGACAATCAAGCGGTTATTTGCCAGATCTTTATGTAGCACAAACCATGGCTCTTCTGGGCGATTTGCCACCCCACCAATGCCAATGCCACCCCGTTGCCCAATGGTATAATACATCAAACCGTCGTGTGTACCAAGCCTCACACCATCATCGGTGTAAATGTCGCCTTGTTTGGCAGGTAGGTAGGTTTGCAAGAAATCTTTAAATTTACGCTCGCCGATAAAGCAAATGCCTGTACTGTCTTTTTTCTTGGCGGTGGCAAGCTCGTACCGCTCGGCAATGGCTCGCACTTCTGACTTTTCTAGTTCGCCCACAGGAAATAGCGTTTTGGCGATTTTATCGCCCCCAACTGCGTGTAAAAAATAACTTTGGTCTTTGTTGGTGTCTAGTCCACGCAGTAAGCACGCCTTGCTGTCCACTTCAAAACTTCGGCGAGTATAATGCCCTGTGGCGATATAGTCCGCCCCCAGCGTCAAGGCATAATCCAAAAAGGCTTTGAATTTGACTTCTTTGTTACACAAAATATCAGGATTGGGCGTGCGACCTGCTTTGTATTCTTCCAAAAAATGTTCAAAGACATTGTCCCAATACTCTGCCGAAAAGTTGGCGGTATGGAGCGGTATGCCGATTTTGTCCGCCACCGCTTGTGCGTCCGCTAGGTCGGTCATGGCGGTGCAGTATTCGGTGCCGTCATCTTCTTCCCAGTTTTTCATGAACAAGCCTTCCACACAAAAGCCTGCTTCTTTTAACAACACCGCCGACACCGAGCTGTCCACACCGCCAGACATGCCAACGATGACTTTGATTTGGTTGGGGGTTTTGCCATGAAAATTGGCGACATCAGAAAGACGGTAGGCGTTCATAATTTTAGTTTGGTTAAAAAGTTAAAAATTGTATGGGGCATCTTTTGGTATTTGCAAGTCTGCTTGAAAATTATCTTAAAACTTCTTGCTTTTTCTCATAAAAATAGATAAAATACCACCTTATTTTTCCTAGTCGTGTTCGTTAGTAAGAGCTATCAAGGGATAGCCACGGCACTCAGGTTTATTGGAGAATGCGATGTACGCAGTTATCAAAAGTGGCGGTAAGCAACACCGTGTCAGCGTTGGCGAGACTTTGAAAGTTGAGCTATTGAAAGCAGAAGTTGGTGCAACCTTGAATATCGAGGAAGTGCTAATGGTAGTAAATGGTGCTGATGTAAAAATCGGTCAGCCTGTGGTTGCTGGTGCCAGTGTGGTTGCAGAAGTAGTTTCTCACGGTCGTGGCAAAAAGGTGCGTATCGTTAAGCACCGTCGCCGTAAGCACTATCACAAAGAGCAAGGTCATCGTCAATGGTATACCGAGCTTAAAATCAACGCAATCAATGGTTAATTTACATACTTTTAGCTAAAAGTATTCACAGGAGATATTCTCATGGCAACTAAAAAAGCTGGTGGTTCCACCAAAAACGGTCGCGACTCTAACCCAAAAATGCTTGGTGTAAAAGTATTTGGCGGTCAAGACGTCATCGCAGGTAACATCATCGTTCGTCAGCGTGGTACAGAATTTCATGCAGGTGAAGGCGTGGGCATGGGTCGTGACCACACACTTTTCGCTTTGACTGACGGCGTGGTAAAATTTGAAAAGAAAGGCGAGTTCGGTCGCCGTTATGTGTCTGTTGTTGGCGAATAATTAGCCAAATAGCTCACGCATAAAATCCCACGAGTGCAAACTGGTGGGATTTTTTTATGGACAAATATTTATTTAACATAATCCTCTTTGATGCTTGCGTGGTGTTTTGGATAGGGGGTGGAATTGACTATAAAGCCTGCGTAATGTGCGTATCACGCACCAATAAAGGGCTAGTACTTCAAACGGTGCGTGGTTGCACCCTGCGCCTAAGGTTGATTTTGTGGTACTTTTAAAATTTTTAACTGTATTATTTTGACATGATGACCAACGTTTCCAACATAATGGCGAAATTGTGTAAAAAATGCAAAAATATGGCGAAGGCGAGCGTTCCGCCAACAAGTCTGGCACGCAATAAAATCCAACTGCTTATGAAATAAAAAATGATAAAGCCTGATTCACCTGAGTACTTTGGTAAAAAGGAATGGACTGGTGGGGTAAGTTTGGGGTTGGAATTTTAACAGTGGTCAAGGTGGTTTAGCTTTTTTTGCATGAGTCAGCGATGATGGTGGTAGGAGGGTTATTGGTGTTAGCATAAGAAAGGTTAGCAAGGCCAAGTCCAATTAATACCGCCCCACACAAGGTTGCCCATTTTCCATAATAGGCATTCACACGATTTTGGGAGATAATCTGACTTTCTCCTAGTCCTGCATTAGACTCACTTCCTCCTTGACTGCCTGATTTTCCTTGCGAATGTGTCTTTTCAGAAACAACCACAAGTCTTTGTAGGTGTTTGCTGAAGATGACGCGGTATAATTGTTTGTTCATATCAAAGATTCTTTTAAAAGCATATTGATGGTAGACTATATAAAATAGGGTATGGGGTTGGCAAGTAGTGTTGGGGTTTTAAAGGAAAATTCTTTTTCCCAAGAGACCCTTGCGTTTATTAAATTTGGGTTTTTTAAAGTTTTACAAGATAAGAAATGCTTAGTTTTATCTTTTTGGTTTTACAAAAGGTTCAATATATCTTTTTTTAATAATCACAAAAATGACGATAAATTGCACCATCTAAATCACAAAACCAATCTAGAAAAACCTCATTAAGTTCATCTTGAATAATCTCAATCAAGCTACTTTTTAAATCATTGTACATTGTATCATTGGTTGCACACACATTTATTGACATAGGTATAGCATACTTTTTGGACTGACAATCAAATAAAGCAAAAACCTCAAAAAGATAATTATTCTTACTTAAAAAAATGCCTCCAATTTCAACTTTCTTTCATTTATTTTGCAACCCACTTTCCACTCCTAATTCTATTTAAAGTGTTTGCACGAGTATTCTTAAATTACGATATAACAATAAGTTGTCATGAGCCAAATACCGCATCTGTATAAATCCATATAATAAATATTACTGGATAAAAACGTAGATGGAATTGAACAATTTTAAAATATTTTGATTTTTTTATATTCTCTGACTTTATTCTTCCTATAAAAATATCCCAAGCTAAATTAGTTATTTCAATATTATGAGTAAAAAAACCACCAATATCTTTAATTAATCCTATATCTTTACTTAGTCTTACTATAAAATAAAAATAAGAAAGTATGAATAGAAATAGTATAAAAAATACAAATAAAGGTAAATTTTGCATTTATAGCTCCTATTGTTTATTTTTTAGATTCTTGATTATCGATTGGTAGAATTTTAAATGTTTTGGAATAACCAGTTGCAGGACCAATATTCCAACCAATTCCAACTCCGCCCGCATCAGCAGTGCTGCGATCAGTCGCTGTATAAGCTACGGTTGCTGTAGTTAGATTTAGAATGCTGACGATGGTGTCTTTTTGCTCTTGGGTCAGATCTTTTGTGTCTTTGCCATATAGGTAGGTGGCTAAGATTGGGGCGGCTTTTTCACTGGTTGCTCCTGATAGAGCACCTGTTGTGATGTTGTTGCCTGTGGCGTAGCTTGTGGCAGCACCAAGTATGGCATGAGCCAGTAGGTGTTGTGGGCTTTGCTCTTCGGGTCTATTACCGCCATCTGATTGGTTTTTGAGTTCGTTGTCTTTAAAATATTGCCCAATTTGATAAGCCACTTGTGGACTAACCGCTCTTGCAACATCGCCTATGATACCATTTGAATTAGGTGCATACAAGGCTGAGGTGATGCCATCAAATAGTCTGAGGTTGTCGTCTATTTGCTTGGCTTTGGCTTCTAAGTCTGTTCTTTCTTGGCTTCCTTGTGGGAGTTTTTCAGCTTCTTTGCGATACGCTTCTGCTTTTTTGGCATATTGGGTTCTAACTTCTCGTCTGTTTTGGTCAAAGCTTTGCGTTACCTGAACTTGAACATCAAGTTCTCTTTGCACCTCATCTTTGTTAAAACCATTAGTAAGAGCTGTTGTCGCTTGATAATCTTGGGTTATACCAATGTTACCAATCATGGTGGTTATGATGATTTGGTCAAACAGGGCGTAAAATAATCCTAAATCCAAACCACCCCAAAATAAATGCCGTTTTGGGGTGGTTTTGTCATCCGTGAATCAATATTCCTGTGAAAAATATGGTATAATGACCGATTAAGTAAAAAATAGAGATAAATTATGCGTTTTATTGATGAAGCGGTGATTAGTGTCAAAGCAGGCGATGGCGGTAACGGCATTGTCAGTTTTCGCCGTGAAAAATTTGTCCCCAAAGGTGGCCCTGATGGCGGTGATGGTGGCAAGGGCGGTAGTGTTTATGTGATTGCTGATGACAACACCAACACGCTCGTGGATTTTCGTTATACTCGTAAATTTGAGGCTAAACGAGGCGAAAACGGTCGCTCCAAAAACTGCTCAGGCAAAGGGGCGGACGACATTTATTTAAAAGTGCCTGTGGGTACGACCATCATTGATACTGACCTTGATGTGGTGATTGGGGATTTGGTGGAGATTGGGCAAACCATTTTGGTGGCTAAGGGTGGTGATGGCGGTTTTGGTAATACCCGCTTTAAAACCTCCACCAACCAAGCTCCCCGTAAAGCCATTCCCGGTTTTGCTGGCGAAGCCAAAAATCTAAAATTAGAACTTAAAGTTGTGGCTGATGTGGGTTTGATTGGTTTGCCAAATGCGGGCAAATCCACCTTTATCCGCCAAGTGTCGTCCGCTCGTCCTAAGGTGGCGGATTATCCTTTTACCACCCTTGTGCCAAACTTGGGCGTGGTCGATGTGGGTACGCATCAATCCTTTGTGATGGCGGATATTCCGGGGCTTATTGAGGGGGCGAGCGAGGGAGCAGGGCTTGGCATTCGCTTTTTAAAACACGTGGCTCGTACTCGCCGTTTGCTCCACATTGTTGATGTTAAGCCGATTGATGGCTCAAATCCTGCCGATAATGCACGCATTATTTTGCATGAACTCGAAAAATTTTCGCCTGAGTTGTCCAAATTACCCCAAATTCTGGTACTCAATAAAATCGACCAATTGGACGATGATGAGCTTGATGAAGTGTGTGAAAACATCGTCAAGGATTTAAATTGGCAAGGCGAAGTCTTTCGTACTTCAACCATTGGCGGTATTGGTACGGACGAGATTAAATATCATCTGATGAGCGAGATTGAGGCGGAAGAGGAGCGAGAGGCGGAGGACGTTGATTTTGCCAAAGAAAGAGCCGAACGATTTGCCAGATTGGAGGAGGAAGTCCGTCATAATACCGAAATCCAAAAAGAGGCATACCGTGCCAAACGCAAAGCTGAGCGTGAGGGTCTGTCTGACGATGATGAGGACGACTGGGACGAGGATGATTATGATGTGGCGGTGGAGTACGCACCATATTAACAAGGGAATGTTATGAGTAAGCTAAAACGCATTGTCATTAAAATCGGTTCATCACTACTGACCAACAACGGTCGTGGGCTTGACCGCACCGCCATTTATGAATGGGCAAGACAAATCGCCACGTTGCACGCTCGTGGTATCGAGGTGGTGCTGGTGTCTAGTGGGGCGGTGGCAGAGGGTGTGGTTCGCATGAACCTATCTGAACGCCCCAAAAAGCTCCCTGCTTTGCAGGCGTGCGCTTCCATTGGACAAATGGGGCTGATTGAGACGTGGTGGCAGGCACTCATTCAACGAGGGGTGCAGTCTTCACAGATTTTGCTCACCCATGATGATTTGGCTCATCGTTCTCGCTATCTTAACATCGCCCAAACCCTAAACCAACTCATTGACTGGCATGTTGTTCCTGTCATTAATGAAAACGACACGGTGAGCTATGGAGAGATTAAATTTGGCGATAATGACACGCTCGGGGCGATGAGTGCCACGCTCGTGGGGGCGGATTTGTACATCATTTTGACCGACCAAGAGGGCGTATTTACTGACAACCCACGCACCAACCCTGATGCCAAACTTATCCAAACCGAGCGAGCGATGGCGGATTATCTCTTTGAGGTGGCGGGCGATGGCGGTAAATGGGGTTCTGGTGGTATGCTCACCAAAATCCGTGCAGGGCGACTGGCAGCGATGGCAAATTGTCCAACCATCATCGCCAATGGTAAAGTTGAAAATATCATCACTCGTCTGGCAGATGGCGAATCGATTGGCACACGGCTGACTACCGACCATGCCGACCGTCTGATTGCCAAGAAGCAATGGCTTGCTACCCACATTCGTGTGGCAGGCACGCTCATCATTGATGATGGGGCGGTGGAGGCAATCACGCATCAGCACAAATCATTGCTTCCTGTGGGTGTGGTTGAAGTGCAGGGCGATTTTGACATGGGCGATGTGGTGGAAATCGTTAATCGTGATAAAGTGCGTTTGGCAGTGGGTCAAGTGGGTTTTGACAGCACCCAAGCCAAACAAATCACCCAAAAGCACACCGATGAAGTATTGCAAATCTTAAATTTAACTGATAATGACAAAGCCATCATGGTGCATCGTGATGAGATGGCGGTGTTGTAATATCATCGCAAGACAATTAAAAGATGGTATTATGTTGCTTATATGTTGTCAATTTGTGAACTTATTTTAAAAGCATACAACTTTTGCTATAATATTGGTATAATTAAAGTTTGGGTTTTTTTATAACCATAATTTGTGTATTATTTGCACATAGACCTTAGTGATGATTTATGGCAATTTGTACATTCTAAACATGGAAAATTTTATGTCGGCAACCAACCAAAAATTCGCCCCCCTAAAAAACGACCGCCTACTCCGTGCCTTGCGTTTTGAGCCTGTGGATACCACCCCTGTATGGATGATGAGACAAGCGGGGCGATATTTGCCAGAATATAAAGAAACCCGTACCAAAGCGGGCGATTTTTTGAGCCTGTGTAAAGATACGGACTTGGCGACCGAAGTGACGTTACAGCCCTTACGCCGTTTTGAGCTGGATGCGGCGATTTTGTTTAGCGACATTTTAACCATTCCTGATGCGTTTGGTTTGGGATTGTATTTTGAGGAGGGCGAAGGTCCTAAGCTCAAATACACCGTCCGCACGCCCACCGACCTTGAACGCCTACCAAAAATCGATGTGAACGGTCAGCTTGATTATGTCATGAAAGCGGTAACCAACATTCGCAAAGAACTAAACGGTCAAGTGCCATTGTTTGGGTTTAGCGGTTCGCCTTGGACGCTCGCCACTTATATGGTGGAGGGTGGGTCAAGTCGTGAATTTCGCCATACCAAAGAGATGATGTACGCTCGCCCTGAGTTTTTGCACGCCTTGCTTGCCAAAATCACCGATGCGGTGGTGGATTATTTGGATGCTCAGATTGTGGCAGGGGCAAACTTGGTACAGATTTTTGACAGTTGGGGTGGAGCGTTGGCACATCAGCAGTTTGCTGAATTTAGTCATCATTATAACCGTGAGATTGTCGCACGCTTAAAAGAAAAAAACCCTGATACTCCTGTGGTATTATTTACCAAAGGTGGTGGGTTGTGGCTTGATATTCAGGCGGACAGCGAGGCGGATTGTTTGGGGCTTGATTGGACGGTGCGTCTTGATAAGGCTCGCCAAATGCTTAGTGAAACCCAAAGAGCCTTAACCATCAAGCACAAAAAACTTCAAAAGCCCAAAGCCATTCAGGGTAACCTAGACCCTGCGACACTTTATGGCTCGCCAGAGAGCATCCGCCAAGCGGTCAATGACATGCTCTCCAATGCTTATCGTGCCGACAAGACTGGCTATATCGCCAATCTGGGACATGGCATCACCCAGTGGGTAAAACCAGAGCATGCCAAAGTCTTTATTGATGCGGTGCATGAGTTTAAGATTTAAAGTAGTGATTTTGACATAAAACCATGATATATTCATGGTTTTTTTGTTGGAAGCTGGTTATTGGATTTTAAAATTATTTTAAAATCAATCTGTTGTTGAATTTTATGGGTAAATGACTAAAATTTTTTGCCGAAAAACATAAAATTATGCTAGAATGACACACCAAAATACACACGATGTAGTTATTATATTTTTATAAATATACCATATATAGTATATTCTCAAATTGAAGCAGAGAGTTGTATGCATTATTCTATTTTTCCTCAAACCAAAAACGACCCCCTAAAAGAACCCATGTTTTTTGGGCAAGCGGTGAACGTCTCTCGCTACGACCAGCAACGCCACCCCATTTTTGAGCAGTTGATTGAAAAGCAGTTGTCCTTTTTCTGGCGACCAGAGGAGATTGATGTCAGCCGTGATAGGATTGATTTTAGTGAGCTTTCTGCCCCCGCCCAGCACATTTTTTTATCCAACCTAAAATACCAAACCTTGCTAGATAGCATTCAAGGACGTAGCCCCAATGCGGTGCTTTTGCCGATTGTGTCTTTGCCTGAGCTTGAAACATGGATTGAAACGTGGAGTTTTAGCGAAACCATTCACAGCCGTAGCTACACGCACATCATTCGTAACATCGTCAATGACCCCAGCGTGATTTTTGATGACATCATGGATAACGAGCACATTTTGGCACGAGCCAAAGACATTGCGGTGTATTATGATGATTTGTATGAGGCGAGCCAAACTTATAACTTAACAGGCAAGGGCGATTTGCGTGAATTAAAGAAAAAGCTATATTTGTGTATCGTAGCGGTTAATGTATTGGAGGCGATTCGTTTTTATGTGTCGTTTGCCTGTTCATTTGCCTTTGCCGAAAACAAAGTCATGGAAGGTAATGCCAAAATCATCAAGATGATTGCCCGTGATGAAGCCTTGCACCTCAATGGTACTCAGCACATCATCAATCTGATGAGAAATGGTCAGGACGACCCCGAGATGGTAGAGATTGCCAAAGAGTGTGAGGCGGAGGCAACTCAGATTTTCCGTGTGGCAGCCGAGCAAGAAAAAGATTGGGCGGATTATTTATTTAAAGATGGCTCAATCATTGGACTAAACCGTGATATTTTGTGCCAGTATGTGGAGTACATCACTAACACACGTATGATAGCGATTGGCTTGCCTGCGATTTTTGATGTTAAATCCAACCCAATCCCATGGATTAACGCTTGGCTATCGTCCGACAATGTCCAAGTTGCCCCCCAAGAAACCGAAATCACCACCTATCTGGTCGGTCAGATTGACAGTGATTTGGAAGGGGTGGATTTAAATGATTTTAAATTGTAATCAGTAGAATGCTCATGTCGTGGGTTTTTACAGATGAAATGCGGTTTTACCTGCATGAGGGCGAGACCTTGCTTGATGGCATGATACGCACCGAGCATAAAGACGTGCGGTACATGTGCCGTCAGGGGTATTGTGGGGCGTGTAAGATGAAAGTTAGAGGCATGATTGGGCAAGTTTCATCAAAGCAGACTCCGTTGGCACAGCTAAATGCAGATGAGGTGTTGGCGTGCTGCTGTATGCCGATGGGGGCGATGGCGGTGGGTTATGATGATGTTGGTGCTTGTATTCATGTTGGTTGTGACAGTCCCCATCAACATTTGGAGTATGTGTTTGCTAAATGTCAGTTGGAGGTTATCAAGTAGACCATCATCGGTTCAAGATCCCCATCATCATATAGGTAAATGTAATCAACATTGTCATTTTTAAAATTTATAATAATATCTGGTTATCACCATTTATCTAGTAACCTATTGAATATAGGTTATTTTTTTGTCTTTTTATGCTATTTTATCAGATGAGCAACATTAGCGTTACAATGTTAAAAATTGACAAAAATTATCCATTTGTGGCAGGTTTGGGTGTGATGACATGAAAAAAGTTTGTAGTTTATTGATTTATATTAATTTTTATTTTTTATAAAAATACCTTATTTAAATTGTGTATTTTATGTACAAATGTTTATACAAATGTTTCATTTTTGTAAATATTCTCTATTTTGTTATGTTATATTCTTATGCATGTCATGGCAGACATGCGTTTGCTGGTGGATTGGCTGGCGTTTTTGGTGAGGATTTTTTATTCTTACTGTATTGCATCTATAATATTGCTAGTGATTTGTTTTTGTTAATAGTTCTTGCTATGGTTGTTTATGTTTTTTAAAATTATCTATAAAAAACAATAACTTGCAAGTAAACCCAAATGTTACTGAAATTTCTTGCTATTTGGACAGATCTGATTTTTCTTTTACAATAGTTACATCAAGATTGCAATCGAGTAAGCATCGTTACCAATTTTGGTGTGAATGATAAGATGATTAACAATGTGTTGGATTATCTTATGTTGTGTGTTGTTATGGTCATTGAATGTAAAATAACTTAAATGGCAAGTTTATGCTGATAAATTGGCTGTGTTATTTTGGGTCGATTGACTGTATTTATGGAAAAACCCCATGAAGAAATTAGTATTTGCTAAACAGAAATTTGGTTTAAAGCCGCTGACCATCGCTTGTTTGATGATGGCGAGTGCCTCTACTTCTACCAATACTTTTTTATGCGAATAATAATTTACCTCATTTGTTTTTCTGCTAATTTAGCTAGGAGTTTGTGATGAAAAACACTCAATCCAAAAAATATTTTACGCTTACGCCCATTGCCTTGGCGTGCTTAGTTGCAGTTAGTGGTACGGCCAGTGCCAATCCTTGGTGGTGGAAACCAAGACAGCCAGTCAATCCCGCACCAGCCCCAGCCCCAGCCCCTGCCCCATCAGTAGGACAGAACAATGGCTATGTTGCTCCTATCACGCCCACCAAACCCAATTATGACCGTGCTATTAATCAAAACTTGGTTGCGTCTCAGCCACGTGCCAGTGCTGGCACCAGAACAGGTTATAGTGCCATGGACGATATCAATAACGCTCAATTAACCCAAGCGTTTTTTGGTACGGATCAAAATGGCTATGCTGCTCGCTTGAATAATCTAAAAAATAGCATTGACACTCGCAACATGCGTGTGGGTGTGATTGATTCTGGTATTAACCGCAATAACCAAGACATGATCGGTGCTAACGTTCATGGTACGCAGGTATATTGCCAAATCAAGGGGGCAAATAACTGCTATCTGCCTTACGATGATTCTGGCATCAGTGAGATGGCAACCAATGTCGCCAGCGGACATCATGGATCACAAATGGCCTCTATCATTGCTGGTAACAACGGCATGACTAATGCTCGCATCTATGGCAGTGATAGTATTGATAGAAATTCTAATGGTGGCAACCAATTTTTGATGATGCGTCGCCTAAATGACAATTACGGTGTTAAGATTTTTAATAACTCTTGGGGTTCTGATAACTCTGACACATGGTATCGTGATGCTCAAATCTCCGACTATAACCGCAATACGGGTGCGGTAACTTATGGTCGCACAGGCAGAATTACCCATGCTGAATTGACGTTGCCTGTGATTCATGATTTGATTTTGAATCGTGATGCTTTATTAATCAAATCAAGCGGCAATGAAAACCTAAATGATGCCCATGATGAGAACCTAGCTCCTTTAATTAACAGTGATTTTAAAAAGGGTTTTATTACTGTATCGTCGCCTCGTGAGGATTTCTCTCAGGCCAACTTCTGTGGTCGTACAGCTGATTGGTGCTTGGCGGCAACTTCTACCTCTACCAACCACGATAATAATGGTAGCTTAGCTACTTATCAAGGTACCTCTCCTGCCGCAGCTCGTGTTACAGGGACGGCAGTGCTGGTGAAAGCAGCTTATCCTTGGATGAAGAATGAAAATATTTCTCAAACCATTTTGGGGACTGCTAAGGATTTTAACACAGATATGCCATCCACTTATCGTGGTCTAGTGCAAGTGTCTCGTGTACCAACTGGCTATCGTGGTCAGACATTTAGAGACAGTCGTGGCAATATCTACATCTATGGTGATAAAGGTTGGGAGAACCGCCAAGTTATCAAAAACCACAACGGTAAAAACATCACTTGGGAAAGTGGCTGGGGTCTACTAGATCCAGAGGCTGCTGCCAAAGGTTATGGTGGCTTCTATTGGGATAACGTGGTGCTTGATACTGCTGGTACGCCTGTTTCTGTGTTTTATAATGACCTAAAAGGCGATAAAGGTTTTACCAAACAAGGTAATGGTAAACTAGTCTTTACGGGCAACAACAGCTATCGTGGTGATTCTATCATTAGAGGTGGTACGCTAGAAGTTAATGGCAATAATGGTCAATCCATCATTCGCTTGTTTGGTGGCGAGCTAACAGGTTATGGTACTGTTGGTATGGTGGTGCAGAAGGGTGGCTCACTAAATAACGAGGGCAACCTAACAATTGACAACAATTTTAGCGCAGATCGTAATAGTGAATTTAAAGCCAAATTTGGCAACATGATTACTGTAAATGGCTGGGCATTGTTAGATGGTACTATCAGCCTAACAGGAGAAACTCGTGATGGCATCATCAGTCAAAATGGCAGCCGCAGTACTGTTCTTCGTGCCAAAAACGGTGTCAGAGGTCAATACGCCAATCAGCGTTCTACCAATCCACTGTTTGAGCTTACCAAAGTAGAGTACACACCCACTGCCAACAGTAATGGTACCACCAGTGGTAGCACCAATACCGATGTTCAAATCACTGCAAGACGCTTGCAAGCAGGTAATGTGGTTCGTTCGGTGTCTATGATGGACAGCGGTGCTCGTGTGGCGAGTAATTTAGATAAAGTGCTTGCTAACATGGATAAAAAACAAGAGACTGGTACGTTGAGCGATGATGAAAAATCATTTGCTAGCCGAGTATTTTCTGGTTTTGAAAACATGGTAGCGACCAACAATGCAACAGATGTATCGTCAACTTTATCAGTTGTAGACACCAATAAAGAGCTTTATAAACTTGACCCAAGCGTATACGCTAACACCGCCGCCAATACCGTAGAAGTTAGTGCCACCAACGCCACCAATTTCGCCAAAAAACTAGGTAACCTAGAAGAGCGAGCAATGTGGGGCGATGTGCTGCACCAAGAGTATGATTATGATCTCAATCACTCTACCAGTGAGCGTAAAACTAATGGCTTTAATGTGGGTGTTGGTACTAAGCTAGATACTGGCGTGGTCGTTGGTGCACAGATTGATACTGGTAAATTAGAGCTTGTAGACTCTGTTTATGGTATTAATAATAAAACCGAAACCAAACTGCTCGGTCTTACTGTCGGTGCCTCTAAGTCCATCACTGATAAAGCTAATGTAACAGGTTGGTTACAAGGTGCCAACACCAGCACCAAGAGCAACCGCAATGGTGCTAATAATTCTGGTGATTTTGATGGCAGAGTATTGGGTGCTGGCGTGCAGGTGGCAAGCAAGCTAAACGTGGGTAGTCAAGTGGAAGTGAAGCCTTATGCCTTTGCTGGCTATCAAAACTATAAGAGCAACGACAACTACAATGATGGTATCAACAATATCAATAGCCTAAGTACTAAACAAACCCAAATCGGTATTGGTGTTGATGCAGCAATGATGGTAGCACCAAATTGGGAAGTGTATGGTGGCGTACAAGCAGCCAATACCACCAAAAAAGACGTAAAACTACGCACCAATTATGCAGGCACAAGTACTGATGTTGAGTTTGAAGGTTGGGATACTGGCAAAAACCAAGTAAAAGCAACCATCGGCACCAACTATAACATCACGCCAAATGCACAGGTTGGTCTAAATTATAGCTATACTGACGGTAAGCATAATGATGTATCAGCAATCGGTGCAAACTTTACCATGAAGTTCTAATCTCATCTAACAACAAACCCAAGGCTTGAACTTGGGTTTGTTTTTATTGTCAATTTACATTCTAAACCCACAATCAAAGCCGTCATCGATGGCTTTTTTGTGCTGATAGAGTAGAGGGAGTACCACTTTCACAACCCAAATACGGCGATAGCCATTTAGTCCATCGGATAAATCCTGCGTGTCATGAGCGGGCTTGTCTTGGTAGATATGATATAAAAGCTCGTCAATCCACCGCCCCTTTAAAAGCAGGTTGCTAGGCACGCCCAACAAATTGGCATGTTCATCAATGGCTTGGTTTAGGGCTTGGCGAAAGGGCTTGGCTTTGCTGGTGTAGGCAGGGATTTTTGTAGGCATTTGATGGGTGGGTAACTCTTTGGCATGCTTGATGATAGCAACAATCTCATTGCCATGACGGCGAAGTGAAGCACGGTTTATGGTGGTGGTTGACAATTCTTTGATGTTGGTGGGTAGTGTCTCAATAATCTCACGCAATGGCTGTTTGCCAATGATAAAACTTCTGGGTTTATTGGTGGCACGTGCCAGTTTTTCTCGCCACGCAGTAAGTGCTTTTAGAGTGGAGAGTTGTACCCTGTTATAGTTTGGTGCGACAAAGTCTAGATAAAGCTGGTCATCAGCGATATTTTGTGCGGCGTGTAGCTCTTTGGCGTAGAGCGTGCAGTCTTCAATGGCGTAGTTAAGTGATTTATTTTTAATAAGATTTTCTTTTACGGACTCATATAAAGCAAGCAAATACCGCACGTCATTGAGTGCGTATTGTTCCTGCTTGTGTGTCAGAGGGCGAGCAAGCCAGTCAGATTGGCTCTCACCCTTATCTAGGGCAATCCCCAAAATCTCGTGTACAGATTGGCTATAACCTACTTGCAATTTACCTGTCAGATATGCCACGCCAATTTGTACGTCAAAAACATTGGTAAGTGGTGGGTTATCCGCCAGCAAATAAAAAATCCCCAAATCTTCTCCGCAAGCATACCACACCATGACTGGCACTTGGCATAGCACCTGCCAAAACTTTGTCAAATCAAGGCAGGGAACATCAACCAGATAAAGGGTTTTACCAGTATTGACCTGTATGAGTGCCAATATGGGGTAGTAAGTATCACGCTTAATAAACTCGGTATCCAACGCCACTACATCAACTGTGTCAAGCTCGTCAATCAGCTCTTGCAGTTCGTTTTGGGTTTTTACCCATTTGGTTGGCAAGCTAAGTAGGGCATGATTGTCAATGGTGGCTTTGGGAAATTGAAATTTGGTGGGTTGGTTGGTATTATTTAAATGAGTCATAATAAAAACAGGGGATAAAATAGAGCGTTATTTTATACGAAAAATCAGCGATTGTGTCAAGCTTGGATATGGATAAAATGTATTTAAAATCGGTTTTTTATCTTTATTGGGTTTTATTGATAATTTATTATTAACAATTTGGGCGTATCGTGATAAGATAGCGGTGTAAAATTTTATCCAAAATAAAGGAAAATGACAATGCTTATCGAATTTACTAAAATGCATGGTCTGGGCAATGATTTTATGGTAATTGACCTAGTTACTCAGCGTATGAACTTGACAAATGAGCTGGTTAGATTGCTTGCCGATCGTCATATTGGCGTGGGTTTTGACCAGTTGCTTATCGTAGAGCCACCATCTCGCCCTGATGTGGATTTTAAGTACCGTATTTTTAATGCTGATGGACAGGAAGTTTCTCAATGTGGTAACGGAGCAAGATGTTTTGCTTCTTTTGTGCAAGCTCGCAAATTATCCTTTAAACAGCGTCTTAGAGTGGAGACCGCTAGTGGCATTATTACGCTGACCACCGACCGTTATGGTTGGGTGCAAGTGGACATGGGTAAGCCTAAGTTTGAGCCTAGCGAGATTCCTTTTGCTCCCCAAGCCATCACTAAAATTGGGAACGCTTACCGCCTAAATGTCGATGGCGAGCCTGTGCAGTTGTATCTTGCCAATATGGGTAATCCCCATGCGGTGATTTTGGTGGACGATGTACTGACTGCTGACGTGGCAAGATTGGGTAAGCTCATCGAAAGCCACGAATCATTTCCAGAGCGTGTCAATGTTGGCTTTGTCCAAATTATTAATCAACGCCATGTGCGTCTGCGTGTCTATGAGAGAGGCGTGGGCGAAACGCAGGCGTGTGGTACAGGGGCATGTGCTGCTGTGGCGGTCGGTGTGCGTGAAGGCTGGATTGATGAGGGTGTGGACGTGCGAGTTCAGCTTTATGGCGGTAGTCTTGCGGTGCGTTACCAAGAGGGATATTCGGTCATGATGACAGGTCCAACCTCGTTTGTCTATGAGGGAGTGTTTAGCCCTGATGGATTGGCGGCACAAGCAGGGATTAACCTAAGTCCCACAGAAGAGTACGAAGTCTAAATGATAAAACCCTTGCAGTAAGCAGGGGTTTATTTTATTAAGGGTTGGAGATTTTGGGGTAATAAACATCAAATCTGATGACGTCATTATTAAAACTTTGATTGGGCGATTTATTAGCAAAATTGGGGGCGGAAATGGGGCGTTTAATCATCAGTTTATCACAGTTTGCCATTGCCGTTTCAAATAAAACCATTTCATCGGCAAAACTTGGCGGATTGATAAAATGGTGCAACACTTGCATATTTTTATTGACCGCTCCTTTATAGCTGTCATTGGGGAACATGGGGTCAAGATAAATCAAATCGTGTTTTGGGTTTTGTTTGATAATCTCATTACTATCGCCAAACACAATACTCATTCTTGTCATGAGTTTTTGCCAATTTTGGTTTTGGCTCATTTTTTGTTGTTCAAACACTAACATTAAAAACAACATGGGGTTTTGTTCAATCATCAGAACGCTTGCCCCTGTGCTTGCCAAAATCAAACTGTCTTGCCCAAACCCTGCTGTACCGTCAATGACGCTCATCTCTTTATTTAATTTGCTTGCCTTTAAAATCAGCTCGTTATTTTTGCCTGCACTGACAATGCGTTTTTGTAGGCTTTGCCAATTTAGGGAAGTTTTGATGATTTCATCATCCACCACCATCGCTAAAATTAAACTTTGTTTATCGAAAAATAGTAGGGGTGTATCGGGATTTAAGGTATTTAGTTTTTTTAAGGATTTATTGGAGCAGTCCAAAGTATCAATGATGGACAATGACAAAGGTAATTGAAATTCTTTTATGATGTTTTTAATTAACTTTAATTGTTGTTCATCATTATTTAAAAAAAGACAATTCAATGATTTCACCCTTGTATTTGATAACCGAACCCAAAAAACGCAATCAAGACAATCAATCCTGTTATAATTCTTAAATAAGCAAAAATCATAAAGTCTTTTTTACTGACCCACGCCACCATAAAACGAATACAAAGAAGTGCCACAACAAAGGAAATCAATATCCCAACGCCCAATACCGTCCAATCTTGTCCTGTTTGTAAAGCATCTTTATGTTTAATAAGTCCCAAAATGGCAGCCCCAAAAATCACAGGAATACCCAAAAAGAATGAAAACTCGGTTGCCGCCGTGCGTGATGTGCCAAATAACAATGCTCCGATGATGGTTGAGCCAGAGCGAGAAGTTCCTGGAATTAGGGCAAGACATTGACATAAACCGATTTTTAAAGCGGTCTTAAAATCGATTTGTTCAGCGGTTTTTGCGATAATGGGTCTTTTGGTTTTTTCGGCATAAATAATGAGTATCGCACCGATAATGAGCATGATTGCCACCACCACAGGGTGAAATAATTTTTCGGTAATAAAATCCTCAAATGCCAACCCCACCGCCATTACAGGAATGGTGGCAATGATCAAAGATAACCCTAATTGACGAGGTTTTTCCAAGCCTTTGGCTTTGCCTGTTAATAACCCTATTAAGGCATTGTACAGTCTGCCCCAATAATCATAAACCACTGCCAAGATTGCCCCCATTTGAATGACGACAATAAAAAGGCTGGTTTTTTCTTTTGTCCAAAAGTTCATCAAATCAGCAGACAAAATCAAGTATCCTGTACTAGAAATCGGCAAAAACTCGGTAATGCCTTCGACAATGCCCATGATTAGGGCTTTGATAAATAATAAAATGTCCACAATAATTCGCTCTTTTTACATAAATTGGGGTTTTGTAGGCTGGGATTTATCCCAACTCTGATTAGACCTTTGATTGTGTGCCATCTACAGCCTATCCACATAATCATCAACATCGTGAATTTTAAATATTATATAAAATAATGCCAATAAAAATAATGTAAATAGAATGCTAAATTTAATGCCACCTTGATAGCAAAGAAATAGATAAATAATAAAATATAAAATGCCTTTAATCACTTTTTCCCCTGCTCCGCCAAAGTTTTCCATGCATTATGACGTAAATAGACAGGTAGGGCATTTTCAGCACTTACTCCGCCATTATTTAAATAGTCAAAATAAGCAATTTTTCCAATATCGCTGGCACTTGGGTTTAGGTCAATCAGTTTGCCGTTGGTTTTGATAAATGCTCCACCATTGCCAATGATAAAATCGGCTTGTATTTCACTATCATATGCCAATAATTGTTCATCGCCAATTTGGGTTAATACACCATTTTCAATTTGATAAAAACACGCATAAACTTCATTTTGGCGAGCGTCAATACAACTTGCGATAATGGCATTATTAGAAATAGCATTTTGCACAACAAAGGCATTGGCAAGCGTTTTTAAACTTGACACCCCCACACATGGCAACTCGCACGCAAACGATAAAGCCTGCACCACCGCCGTATTGATACGAATGCCACTAAACGCTCCCGGCCCTCGATTGAAGGCGAAAGCATGGACATTGGCTAATGAAGTACCTGAGTGATGAAGGGCTTGATCAAGTAGGGGTAGAATGGTTTCGGTTTGTCCACGTCCGCCTGCAAGGGTATCTGCATAAATCACTTCGCCATCTGTGATGATGGCGATGGAGCATTGGTCAAACACGGTATCAAAGGCGATGATGGTAGTCATAAGTAACGGTGCTAAGTGAAATTCATTATAATAGCACAAAATTCATTTGATTTTTATTGTTTTGTTAAATTGATAATTAAAATCCACCAATCCAAAAACGCATGTTGATTGGTTTGGTGTATCTAATGGGCGAATGTAGCATGAGAAACTTTATTGGTTATTTATCAGCAGGGTGGATTGTTAGGTTGTTGATGCCAACCCAATGCCTGCTAAACTGATATGCCACACGTCCAGAGCGACCGCCACGACCGCTAGCCCATTTTAGAGCCTCTGCTTGGGCTGATTCGTCAAAATCCAGACCTGCTTTGGCAAGATAATGTGCCACAATATTTAGGTAGGTTTCTTGGTTCATGGGGTAAAAAGAAATCCACAACCCAAAACGATCAGAGAGTGAAACGGTCTCATCGATGGTCTCGTAGGGATTAACTTCATCTGTCTGACCATTATAAATGCTGACATTGTCTTTCATTAGCTGAGGCAGTAGATGACGGCGGTTGCTGGTAGCATACACCAGTAGGTTGTCTTGTTCGCTATCTAATGCCCCATCTAAGACGCTTTTTAGGGTGCGGTAATTTTCATCATGTTGGTTAAATGCCAAATCATCGCAGTAAACAATATAACGACAGTCATTATCCGCCATCATGATTGCATGACGGATTTTATCAAGCATTTGCAAATCATCACGAGAAACTTCAATAATCCTTAGCCCATCTGTATGATAAGCACAAAGCAAAGCACGCACCAAACTTGATTTACCAGCACCACGTGTACCCGTCATGAGTACATGATTGGCGGGGAGGCGATGTAAAAACTGGCGAGTATTTTGGATAATCTTATCTTTTTGAGTGTCAATACCGTGCAAATCGTCAAGGCTGACACTAAAATGCACATCAATGGCAGAAAGTCCTCCATGCACGCCACCCACCCAGCGATAAGCCAAAACTTCTTTGTCAAGTGTGATGGCAGGTTGTGTGTATTGTGTCAGAAATTGGTTGGCTTTTTGGAGGAATGTCTTGCCAAGCGTCAGTAGTTCGTCAGTTGGGTTCATGAGGAAACTTAAAAATGTGATTCTTGTCAGTATATCACGGATTTTTTAAAAAATAAAATCATCAAAACACCCAACACCTACTAAGGTATTAAGGTTGTTTTGGTCTTTGACAAAATTTAGGTAAGAGCTCTTGAAATTTGTGTTTTTTGGCTTTATATTAGTAGTTGC
Organism: Moraxella sp.; assembly: GCF_030525845.1. Classification (GTDB taxonomy): domain Bacteria; phylum Pseudomonadota; class Gammaproteobacteria; order Pseudomonadales; family Moraxellaceae; genus Moraxella. Next base: position 92,282 of record NZ_JAUNDY010000005.1, on the reverse strand, counting down.
AAATCCATGATTTGTAAAGCGTTTAACCCTACTTTTATTAAGGAATTGTTATGTCATTTACCCTGCCAGAGCTAGGCTATGCCTATGACGCATTAGAGCCACATTTTGACAAAGAGACCATGGAAATCCACCATTCTCGCCACCACCAAGCCTACGTCAATAACGCCAACGTTGCCCTAGAAGGCACCGAGTGGGCGGACAAATCAGCCGAAGAAGTGATTGCCAATCTATCAGCTCTACCTGCCGACAAACAAACTGCTGTACGTAACAACGCAGGTGGACACGCCAACCACAGCCTATTTTGGACAATCCTAAAAACTGGCACAGAACTAAAAGGCTCATTAAAAGACGCCATCGTGCGTGATTTTGGTTCGGTGGAAGCCTTCCAAGAGCAGTTTGAAAAGGCGGCTGCCACTCGTTTTGGTTCTGGTTGGGCGTGGCTGGTCAAGCAAGGCGATAAACTTGCTGTTGTTTCTACCGCCAACCAAGACAGCCCACTTATGGGTAAAGACGTGGCAGGCTGTGAAGGCACGCCTATCATCGGTCTTGATGTGTGGGAGCACGCCTACTACCTAAAATACCAAAACAAACGCCCCGACTACATCAAGGCGTTCTGGAACGTGGTTAACTGGGACAAAGCCCAAGAAAACTTCGACAAGGCTTAATGTTCCTTGTTTTGATATAAAAAAAGAGTGGCATGTTCCACTCTTTTTATTTGGGTAATGGTTATTTTTTATATACTTTATGGCAACTACCGCAGTTCTCTGCCATCTGACCAAAAGCAGCACTTACATCGTCGGCACTGCTGGCACTACTGGCGACATTCACAAGATTTTGAATGGCGGCATTAAATTCATCTTGCTTGGCTTTATAGCCTGCGGCATCAGTCCATACAGCGTCTTGTGCTTTGCCTTTGGCGTTTTCATCATTAAAATACGACCACATTTGTGCGGTGCTACTGCTGATGAATTCTGCTTGCTCTTTAAAGACAGCAACGTCAAAATTAGCAGGATTTTCCATCATGCCTTTCATGATTTCGTTAGCACCACGCCAATCTTGCATGGCATCTTGTCGAGCTTTGATGGCATCACTACCTGCGTTACTTGCAGGTGCAGTAGAAGCACTCTCGCCTCCGCAAGCGGTTAATGCCAGCGAGGTCAGTACAATCAGGGTTAGGGATTTTAGTTTCATTTGGCTTCCTACATAGGTGGCTATAAGAAAATGGTTAATCCTTTATTCTAGCATGGTTAGCTTATGCTTTCAAAGCCTGTTTTGTTGGTTTTATGTAGTGTATGAATCACACGCAAAAAGACAGAGTAAATTTTTAAACTTACTCTGAGGGTAGGATTTATCCATTTTGATTTATGAGCGTCCGCCATCAAAATGACCGCATGAGTGAGATGGCGTGAAGCTAATCCTGATTTTGAAAATTTAGCCAATCTTTTGGTTTGAGATAAAAATCGGTCAATTCAAATTCTCTTGTACCTGCCATTGGTTCATAGCGATACGCCCAGCTTGCCAAAGGAGGCATGCTTACAAGAATGGATTCGGTGCGACCATTTGACTGCAAGCCAAAGAGCGTGCCACGGTCATAGACGAGGTTGTACTCAACGTAGCGTCCACGTCGATACAGCTGAAATTCACGCTCGGCAGGAGTGTAGGGCTTGTGTTTGTTGTTTTGGAAAATGGGGATAATGCCATCTAAATAGCCTTGTCCGACCGCTTTGGTAAACTCAAAGCATTTATCAAAATCCCAACCCATGCTCTCGGTATTGATATCGTCATAAAATAGCCCCCCAACGCCACGACATTCATTACGATGTTTTAGATAAAAATAGTCATCGCACCATGCCTTGAATCTAGGGTAGATGTCCTCGCCAAAGGGTTGGCATAAATCATGGGCGGTTTTATGCCAATGCACGACGTCGTCAAGATTGGGATAAAATGGGGTTAAGTCAAAACCGCCACCAAACCACCAAATCGGCTCGCCTCCATCGCTAGGGGTGGCAATGAACAGGCGAATGTTGGCGTGGCTTGTGGGAATGTGAGGGTTTTTGGGGTGTACCACCAAAGACACACCAAGTGCTTGGGCATTGGCTCCTGCCAGCTGAGGGTGTCTTTGAGTGGCTGATGCTGGTAGGTGGTTAATGAGAATATGACTAAACATCACGCCTGCTTTTTCGATGACTTGACCACCTGATAAGACGTTGGAGCGACCACCACCACCATCGGGACGTTCCCAAATGTCGCTGATAAATCCAGCACTACTTCCTCCATCTACACTGCCTAAGCTCTCTTGGGCTTCTAGGGCATGACAAATATTGTCTTGTAAACCCAAAAAAAACTTGCGGACGGCTAGGATTTTTTCATCGGTAATGTACTCGCTCATCGTTTTCTCTATTAAAATTTATTAGTTACTTAAATAGGGCGTGTTGAACATTTATAACATTATTTACAAATTGGAAATAACTTAGCAATAATTTTTCTCATTTTTAATCGCAAATACAAAAGTTCAACACGCCCTAGGCTAAATCATCATGTGGGTAAATTGCCGTTTAGCCCAAAATCAACCATTGGCACAAACCAAAACCAGTCATGCTCCACCAAGCTAATGGTAGGGCTTTTTACTCAAAAAGTCAATGAAAAACGATTTGGCGTGATTAGCACTTGATTAAATAACGGCTAGATGAGTTTTTCGCTACTGACAATAATGCCGTTATTGTCTGCATATATCCAGTCATCTGGGCGAATCTTGACACCACCGATGGTAATGGGAAGCTGAGTTTCTCCTACGCCCTTACGCACGCTCTTTTTGGGAATGCTTGCCAATGCCATAACACCGATGTTCATTTTGGCGATGTCATCAACATCACGCACGCACCCAGCGATGATTACGCCCTCCCAGCCGTTGTCAAGTGCTGATTTGGCAATCATATCCCCGAGTAAGGCACATCTTGTGGACTCGCCACCATCAACCACCAGTACTTTGCCCTCGCCTGATGTTGCCAGTAACTCTTTGACACGTGAATTATCCTCAAAGCATTTAACGGTAACCACCTGACCGCCGAAGGTGGTTTTACCACCAAAATTAACAAATCGCTGAGTACCGATGATGGGAGGTATGACATCAATGACTTTATCTTCGTTGTCATCGAGCAAGTCGCAGGTAATGAACGTTGCCATATTTTATCCTTAAAATTTACAGACGAAAATTTTACTATAATGGCTTTTTAGACTTTTGTCAATGACTGATGAGCCAAAATGACGATATGTTCTACAACTAAAAATGACCGCCCATTCATTTTAAGTCATTGACCAAAATTTTTAAATTTTAGAAAATCAGGCATGGCACAAATGTCATAAATGTGATATATTCTTAATAATTTAAACAACCCAAAACGGAGTCAGCATGAAAGTATTAGTTGCCGTAAAGCGTGTCGTTGACCACAATGTCAAAGTGCGTGTCAAAGCAGATGAATCAGGCGTGGAGCTTGCCAATGCTAAGATGAGCGTCAACCCATTTTGTGAGATCGCCATCGAGGAAGCGGTACGCCTAAAAGAAAAAGGTGTGGCAAGCGAAGTCATTGCCGTATCTATTGGTACTAGCCAATCACAAGAACAGATTCGTTCGGCTCTGGCACTTGGTGCTGACCGTGGTATTTTGGTGGAGACAGACGCTAAGGCTTATCCTCTACAAGTTGCCAAAATCCTAAAAGGTGTGGCACAGGCAGAGGGAGCACAGCTGGTGCTTCTTGGTAAGCAAGCTATTGATGATGATAATAACCAAACAGGACAAATGTTAGCAGCGTTAATGGACGTGGGTCAAGCGACATTTGCCAGTGAAGTGATTATCGAAAATGGCACCGCCAAAGTAACTCGTGAGATTGATGGTGGACTTCAAACAGTCAGCTTGCCTCTACCTGCGGTCATTACCACCGATTTGCGTCTAAACGAGCCACGTTTCCCTAAACTACCCAACATCATGGCAGCCAAGAAAAAACAACTCGATGTTAAAACCCCTGCCGATTTTGGTGTAGACATGACCTCAAAACTTGCCACGTTGAGTGTCAAAGCTCCTGCTGAACGTAGTGCAGGCGTGAAAGTGGCGAGTGTTGATGAGTTGATTGATAAACTTAAAAACGAAGCCAAAGTGATTTAATCGCTTATCATTCATCATATTTTGACAATTTACATCGCCAATCCATGACAATCATTTTGGCGAATTTAAATCACAAGGATACGACCATGACCGTATTAGTTTATGCAGAACACGACAATAAAGAACTCAAATCAGCGACTTTGGCTACCATTACCGCAGCCACTAAAATTGGTGGAGATGTTCATGTTTTGGTTGCAGGTAGTAACGCACAAGCAGTAGCTGACAGCGTGGCACAGGTGGCAGGTGTCAGCAAGGTGCTTTTGGCAGATAATAGTGCCTTTGAAAATCAGCTTGCTGAGAACGTTGCTCCTTTGGTGGCAGAGCTTGCAACGCCATACAGCCATATTTTAGCTCCTGCGACCACCACAGGCAAAAACTTCCTACCACGTGTGGCGGCACTTTTAGATGTAAACATGGTTTCAGACATCACGGCAGTCATCAATGCCAAGACCTTTGAACGTCCTATTTATGCAGGCAACGCCATTGCTACCGTCCAAAATGACGAGGGTAAAGTCATTGCTACCGTGCGTGGCACGGCGTTTGACCCAGCCAATGCCACAGGCGGTAGTGCAGCTATTGAGAGCGTGAGCGTAGGTGGCGATACAGGTAAATCCTCCTTTGTCAAAGAAGAGCTTGCCGTGTCCGCTCGTCCTGAGCTGACCTCTGCCAGCATCATTGTCTCTGGCGGTCGAGCGCTCGCAAGCGGTGAAAACTTCGCCAAATACATCGAGCCTTTGGCGGATAAGCTTGGTGGTGCGGTTGGTGCTAGCCGTGCAGCGGTGGATGCTGGCTTTGTGCCAAACGATTTGCAAGTGGGTCAAACGGGTAAAATCGTTGCACCCAATCTCTACATTGCGGTGGGTATCTCTGGGGCGATTCAGCACCTTGCGGGCATGAAAGACTCCAAAACCATCGTGGCGATTAACACCGACCCAGAAGCTCCGATTGCAAGTGTGGCAGATTATTTCCTAGAAGCCGATTATCAAGTGGCTGTTCCTGAGCTGACCTCTAAGCTGTAATCTTATCCCAAATTCAACGCCCCAAAGTTTAGTTTGCCTTTGGGGTGTTTTTATTGATGATGGTTTGTCTGTATTTTTGTTAATTTTTGGATTAAAATACGCTGTATTTATTTATCTGTTTTGTCATGACTTCCCATCATTTATCCACCAAAAAACTGCCTTATTTGTCACACTCTGAACAGCAACGCATTACACGTCTATGTGTTCGGTGTGCCCTATTGCTTATGCAATATGGAGCAGAATCGGTGGTGGTGGTCGATTTGACCAAGCGACTTGGGCTGGCATTGGGTGTTAGTGGTGTTGAGTGTGGATTATCGTTTAATGCCATCACGCTAACCACGCTGTATAATGGGCATTGCATTACTACCGTTAGAAATACCGTCCATCAGGGCATTAATGTCAGTATCTTGGTGCAAATTCAGCAGATTGTCCTAAATACTGAACGTGAAAAACGTGATGAGCAAACCATTGCACGCATTGAACATCAGCTTGACAACATCAATCGTGCCACCTACCCAAACGGTCTGATGGCATTTTTTGTGGGAATGTCATGTGCGTGTTTTGCTCTGCTAAATGGCGGTCATCTTGCCATTGCTTTGGTAACATTTGTGGCAGGATTTTGCGCAATGAGAATACGACTTTATTTGTCAGCACAGTATTTTAATGTCTTTGTGGTGGTGATTGTTGCAGCCTTTGTAGCCACCATGCTCGGAGCGGTGGCGTATTTTTTAAATTTGGGAGCAAATGCCGATGTGGCGGTGGCAGCCAGCGTACTGTTGCTTGTGCCTAGTTTTCCAATCATTAATGCTTTATCTGATATTTTAAAGGGTTATATCAACATGGGGGTGGGGCGATGGATGTTTGCAACCATGCTGACGTTATCGGCATGCGTAGGGATTGTGATTGCACTGATTTTACTTAGAATACCGCATTGGGGGCTGTGAGTGATGATATTGGAGTTTTTGGGGCAGGTGGGCTTATCTTGCATGATTACATTTGGGTGGTGCTTGATGTTTACCTTGCCAAGACGTTATATTGCTCTCTGTCTTAGCATGACAGCATTGGGCTTTTGTGTGAAATCGGCATTTTTGTATTTTGGGTCGCATTTGGCGGTGGCGACATTTTTTGCAAGCATGCTTTCAAGTTTTTTGGGGGTGTATTTTTCTCAAAAACATGGACTACCACCCAAAGCACTCATCGTGCCCAGTGTGATTTTTCTCATGCCTGGTATCGTGGCGTATAAGGCGATGGTCAGCATGGTGCAGATTGGCTATTTTGGATTTAGCATGAATTTGTTTGTGCAAATGATGACTTACTTTTTTGAGGCGATATTCGTCATTTCGGCATTGGTGCTTGGTTTGTCCACACCGGGGATTTTGTTTTATCGCCGTAAACCCATTGTCTAATTTGGGGTTTTTGGTGTTAAGATACAGGCTGGATATACCTTAGCACTTTTGGGTTAAAAATTCATTCATGAGCTGATGATAAGCAATCGCCCCTTTGGAGGATTTTTCATATTCAAAAATCGATTTGCCAAAACTTGGGGCTTCGGCAAGGCGAATACTTCTTGGGATATAAGTTTTGTACAATTTTTCCCCAAAATAATTTTCAAGCTCTGCCGACACATCTTGCACAAGTGTACTACGCCCATCATACATCGTCCGCACCACGCCACGCACGTGTAGTGTGGGGTTTAGCTTGGTCAGTTTGTCAATCGTCCCCATCAAATCCGCCACTCCTTCAAGGGCAAAATACTCGCATTGCATGGGGATAATCACGCCATCGGTCGCAACCAGTGCGTTCACCGTCAACAGGCTTAGGCTTGGAGCACAGTCCATGATGACATAATCATAGTCAAGCTCGCTGTTTTTGATGGCGTTTTTTAGCAAAAGTGGTGCGTCCGCCACGTCAGCGAGCGACACGTCAGTCCCCGCCAAATCACGGTTTGCCCCTATCACATCAATGCCATCACCATACAAAATGGTGTCCGCCAAAGGCACATCATCAAGTAGCACGTCCGCCACCGTATAAGACAGCTCGTTTTTGTCAAGCCCCAAACTGGTCGTAGCGTTACCCTGTGAATCTAGGTCAATGAGTAGCACTTTCTTTTTAGCAATGAGTGCCAACGCACACGCCAAATTGACGGCAGTGGTGGTTTTGGCGACCCCACCTTTTTGGTTGGCGATTGCGATAATTTCCATAAATTCCCCTTAAAATCAATCTCTCATCATCTTTTTAAATAAACCACACACCGCTCATCGCTCAACTTTGGAACGTGAATGGGTTTAACTTCAATATGCCAATCGGTCAAATTTGCTACATCCTCATCGCTGGGGGCTTTGCCTTTCATCGCATAAAGCACGCCATCGGTTTTTAGATATGGCTTGGCAAGAGTTACAAAATCATCCAAACTGGCAAAGGCACGAGAGGTAATCACGTCAAACTGCCCATCAAAGTACTCAATGCGACTTGCCACAGGTATGATGTTTTTTAGCCCAAGTTCGCCCGCCATCTGTTTGATAAAGCGGATTTTTTTGCCATTGCTGTCAAGAGCGGTAACCTGCCAATCAGGTCGCATGATGGCAATGATGACGGACGGCAAACCTGCCCCAGTACCAATGTCCAACACATTCACGTCCGACCGCTCGGTAAAAGGCAAATCCGCCACAATCGCCAAACAATCCAAAATATGCTTAATAAAAGCGTCTTTGGGTTCGGTGATGGCGGTGAGGTTATATGCTTTCGTCCAAAGCAGGAGATTATCCAGATAACCCAATAACTGCTTAATCTGAACTTCACTAAATGTCAACCGCAAATCATCAGCAAAGTGGTACAACTCATCGCCAAAACGTTCGGCATGGACGGAAATTTTATGATAAGTCATGGTCATGTCATGATATTTTGTAAACTTGCTATTTTATCATATTATTATCTGTTAAAATATCCCCCTGATTACAAACTTTTGCACATATTACGATGACCGACATTCTTACCCATCGCCTGCCTTACACCGCCTTAACTTGCCACACCGACCCTGCCACCCTACCAAAAACCACCGCCCACGCCCCCACTTTTAACCCCAATTTTGGACAAGACCGTGCGGTCAAGGCAATCCAAACCGCCCTTGATATCAAAGCGAATGGCTATCATATTTTTGCGGTGGGCGAAAATGGACTTGGCAAACGCACACTCATCACTCGCCTACTTGCCGAGCGAGCCAAAACTGAACCTACGCCCCAAGACATTGTTTTTGTTCATAATTTTGACGATCCACGCTTGCCAATCGCCATCAGCTTGCCAACAGGCATTGGGCTTGGCTTTCGTCAAGAAATGGATAAACTTTGGAAAACGTGTCAAAAAAAATTAACCACCAAATTCACCAGTCTCAATTATCAAAATCAACTCGCCAATTTAAAAAGTCACTTACAAGTTAATGAAAAAAAATTAATCAGTGAATTTAATGAATTAGCCAAACCTTTTAATGTTTTTTTGTCATCGGTGATGATTGACGAACAAAAAATTCCATCATTTTCTCCGATCGATGTGAATAAACCCATTGATGACAGCATTCACGAAAAACTGCATAAAAAACTCATCAATTTAAACTTTGCCCTTGACGAGTTGGAAAATAATACCAATGCCAAAATTGATGAATTACACGAAAATTTAGCCATTAAATTATTAACACCTTTATTTGAACTCTTAATTAAAAAATATCAAAGTCTAAATCACGATAAAAATGAAGTGGGTAAACTCATTACCCATTTAAAAAATTTACTTTCGGACATGGTTGCCAATACACTAGACATTGTGGACGGCGAAGGCGATTTTAATACCCCACACATTCCTGCACGATATGGCGTGAATGTGGTTGTCAGTCATCAAAAAAATAGTGGGGCACCGATTGTCTTTGAAGAATTACCCACACATTTAAATCTTTTGGGGCATATTGAATACACCACCGAACTTGGCACGGCTTATAGCGATGTTTCAATGATTAGAAGCGGGGCGTTAATGCGTGCCAATGGCGGATATTTAATACTAGAAGCCCTAAGTTTATTAGAGCACCCTTATGCGTGGCAAGGTTTAAAAAGAGCCTTGCAATCCAAACAAATTAAATTATCCAGTTTGGAGCAAATGCTTACTTTAACAGGCTCATTATCCTTAGAGCCAATGAGTATACCATTATCGGTCAAAGTTATTTTATTGGGTGAACCTGATTTATATTATGAACTGTTGGAATTTGAGCCAGAGTTCAATTCGGTATTTAAAATCCGTGCCGATTTTAATGATGTTGCCCCTAGAAATTTAGACAATGAATTACAAATTGTTGCCAAAATCAATAACATTGTCAAAAAGAATGACTTATTGGTATTTGATAATACGGCTTGTGCTAAAATCATGGATATTTTGGCAATGTTTTGCGATGAACAAAATAAACTAGATTTGCATAGCGACAGATTAAGTCAATTAATATTTGAAAGCCATAGAAATGCAATCTTGGATAATAAAAAATCGGTCAGAAAAATCCATATAGAAACCACCCTAAAAGATATGCAAGAACGCACGGGATATTTAAAAGAACTCTATTGGCAAGAATTAAAAAACGGACAACAACTCATTAGCACCACAGGGCAAAAAGTAGGACAAATCAACGCCCTAACTGTGATTAGTTATGCCGATAGCGAGTTTGGTTTACCTGCTCGCTTGACCGCCACCATCGCCCCCAAGTTTGGCAATGGCGAAATCCTTGACATTGAACGAGATGTGGAGCTTGGCGGAAGTCTGCACGCCAAAGGAATGCTGATTATGACGAGCTTTTTACGTGCCGAATTTAGCCAATTTGGACAAATGAATTTTTCGGCAAGCCTTGCTTTTGAGCAAAGTTATGGACAAATTGACGGCGATTCTGCGACAATGGCAGAATGCTGTGCCTTGCTGTCTGCTTTGGCAAATGTACCGATAAATCAATCACTTGCCATCACAGGCTCAATGAACCAACTGGGCGAAGCACAGGCGATTGGGGGCTTAAATGCCAAAATTGCGGGTTTTTTTGATATTTGTAAAGAACAAGGTTTAACAGGCAATCAAGGCGTGATTATGCCAAAGGCGAATTTGCATAATTTAATGCTAAAAGATGAAATTATTGATGCGGTTAAAAATGGGCAATTTCATATTTATGCCGTTGAAACGATTTATGAAGCCTTAGCATTATTGACAGGTATTAGCGTTAATGATAAAAATAAAAAAGGCGAATTTAAAAAAGGCTCGCTGTTTTATAAAGTGATTAAGCGGTTGAATGAGTGGGAAAAAAATGATGAGTAAGTTGTTATGGATTAGTTTTATCGGTTTTTTATTATTGGGTTGCCATAATAATACCCAGTCTAACAACAATTATTCTGATAATAATACAATCATCAATCACATCAAGCCATTATCAGTTATCAAGTTGATGAAAATCAGTTGTTATTTATGAATGAGAGCAATCAAACGTTATTTTTTTAGGAAAATGAAACAATGATTTTCCTGTATTCAAACGGATATGCTACCGTTATTACGCAATCATTTATCATTTTATTTTTAAAATAAAACTTTCCCATATCTTGATGATAAACATAGCCTGTATCATCATCCATAAATACCGCCTTAATCTCATTTAAAGGCAAGCGAATGCCAATACCACTTGCCTTTAATACCGCCTCTTTTATCGTCCACAATTTAAACCACAAACACTCATCACAATCCTCATGTTGCCAAAGTACATATTCATCAGCGTGAAAATAGCGTTTCGCCAAATCATAAAAATTAAGTTTACGATGAATATTTTCAATGTCCACACCGATATTTTTTATGTCAAAACCATATATCAACGCATAATCGCTGGCACAATGTGAATGATTAAAAGAGAGGTTGGCAACATTTTGGCAAAAGGGCTTGCCATATTTATCTTTGTCGTAAATGGGAGTGGGTAAATGATGAGTTTGGCAAAATTGGCTTAACAGACGATGACGATAAGCACGAATACATTCACGGTCGTTACTGTTTAAACGCCCTTGATAATTAGGTAAAATAAATATTAATGGGGTGTGATGTAAATAAATCATTTTAATCATTAATAAATTTAAAAATAAACTGTGTTATAATAATGCCGTTTTTATGATTTGTCCAGCCTTACCATGAACACCAAAACCCCCAAAAAACCAAAAACCTCAAAATTAGAAACTGCCAAAACCGCCAATACGCCACCATCTCGCCCCATGAATGAAGCCAAACGTTTGGCATTTTTTCAAAAATTAAGCGAGCATATCAAAGAGCCTGTTACTGAGCTTAATTATTCTAATGAATTTGAGTTACTCATTGCGGTAATGCTCTCCGCCCAAGCCACTGATAAAAGCGTGAATATCGCCACCAGTAAACTTTTTCCAGTCGCCAATACACCAGAAGCGATATTAAAACTGGGTGTAGACGGACTTAAATCCTACATCAATTCTATCGGGCTTTATAATTCCAAAGCGGTCAATGTGATAAAAACTTGTGAAGATTTAATCAAAAAACACAATGGACAAGTGCCACGCACCCGAGCCGAATTAGAAGCCCTAGCGGGCGTGGGTCGCAAAACCGCCAACGTGGTGCTAAATACCGCCTTTGGCGAACCTGTCATGGCGGTGGATACGCATATTTTTCGAGTTGGCAATCGCACAGGGCTTGCCACAGGCAAAACGGTGCTGGCGGTGGAGCATGCACTCATGAAACGCATTCCCGGTCAGTTTCTCGTGGACGCTCATCATTATCTGATTTTACACGGACGATATACTTGTATGGCTCGCTCACCCAAATGTGGCTCGTGCGTGGTGTTTAATGAATGTATGTTTAAAGATAAGGAAAAATGGGCGGAAATTTAGGGCGTGTTGAACATTTATAACATTCTTTACAAATTAGAAATGGTATAGAAATATTTTAATCATTTTTGCATTAAAAATGGCTAAGTCTTGATTTTCTGCGTCAAAATCCTTGTTGATATTTCAATATCAACTGCGGACTTTTCCTTGAAAATCGTGCGATTTATCTCATTTTTAATTGCAAATACAAAAGTTCAACACGCCCTAATTATCGCCAAATTTTGGAGATAAAAAATGCTTGGGTTTTGGTTTGGTATTAATTTAATATTGCCTTTTTTGGCGATTTATTGGCTTATTAAACCTGATTTTTTATTTTACAAAAAGCCATTAACAAGACCGAAAGTTTTTCTGGCTCTTGCTTTTTTGGCTTTTCTTAATGTGATTGTCTTATCTTTATTGGCAATATCGCCAAAGGAGGTTGGCGATTATGATATTTTGGGATTTGTCATTGGTATTGTGGCGTGTTTTTGGGTTGGTGCATGGCGTTTTTATCGTTATGGACAATATTCTATCTTGTCAACATTATCTACCAAAGCCACATCAGTCATGTCAGAAAATCCATCGGATATTGCCAATAATTATTCTGGCATTATTAATAATAATCCCAGCAATTACGACCTTATCATTAATAATACCAATCCATTAAAAGAAAAAATAGCAAGCACACAAAAAACCATAGAAATGACAAAAACATCTTTATCAACAACAAACGTCTCTGATAATACAAACAACCCAAATGCCGAAGATGATGATTGGCAAACCTACAAACAAAAAATGGAACAATCTTGGCAAGAAACTCGTGCGAAAATTGCCAAAAAATCAAAGTGATAAATACGTTAAGCTTTTTTCATCAGACCAATGACAATCATGAGTGCAAGGAGTTGCACCCCAAAAATCATGGCGACCGTGTATGCCCATGTGCCGTGAGTATAAGCGATGGCACACAGCCATGCACCGATACTGCCCCCACCATAATAGCCCATATAATACAGCCCAGAGGCGAGCGAGCGTCCCTCGCTGACATGGCTTGCGATGTAGCTGATGGTGGCAGATTGAGTGATGAATACGCCTGATGACATGATGGTTAGCCCAACAATAATGAGCCACAAGGGGGCGGATAAAGTCAGAAACAGCCCAGAGGCGGAGCAGAGTGTGGCAAAGATGATGGTGTTGGTCATGCCAAAGCGAGCGATGATTTTGGCGGATAGGGGAGTGATAACCATGCCGATGAGATATAGGGCAAAAATATTAGCCAAATGAGCTGACGATAAATGATAGGGTTCATCTGCTAAATGTAAGTTAATAAAAGTAAAGCAGCCCACCAAACTAAACAGCACACAGCCACCGAGCATGACGGCACTGATAACATGGCGGCTTTTGGTGTGAGAGATGAGTAGACGCAGAGAGTCTTTGAAGTTTTGGCTTTTTTTGAAATTTTGGGACTTGGGTAGGGCATTGAATACCCATATCGCTCCAATGATGGTCAAAATCGCCATCACGCCATAGCCCCATCGCCAGCCAATCCACTCATGCAAATGACCTGCAAAAAACCGCCCACTAAAACCGCCCAGTACTGTCCCTGCCACGTACAGGCTCATCATGCTGGCAAGTTGGTCGCTGTATTCTTCGCCGATGTAGGCAATGAGTACTACTGTAATGCCCGGTATGCTAAGTCCCTGTAAAAATCGCCAAAAAATCAAGCTGTCCATTGACTGAGAAAAACCAACCATGGCAGTGGGAATGGCTAGTAAAATCAGTGACCCCACAATAAATCGCCGTCGCCCAAACGCATCAGAGAGCATGCCCATAAAAGGCGACATCATGGCAATCGCCATCACAGTCGCTCCCACTGATAGTCCAGCCTTTATCTCGCTTGAACCCAAATCTTTGATAAGTATCGGTAAAATTGCCTGCACGGAGTAGACCTGCAAAAAGGCAAAAAAACCAATCATGGCAACAGTAAGCTTTTGGCTAAGGGCTGATTTTTGGGTAGTCATAATAACGCCTGTGGCGGGATAAAACTTGGGGGTATTGTATCACATTTGTAAGTGAGAATATCTGAAAAATATAACCAAAAGTGAACAAAATTACCACGAACATAAAAAAATTTGATATGATGTATCCATGATTGTACCAAAAGATAATTATCATAACCAACCGTTTTAATGGGTAAGAGCAACCATGAATACGACACATTTAGCCACCTTTATTACCGTTATGCAAACAGGCAGTATCTCAGGTGCAGCCGAAAAATTGTTCATTACGCAACCTGCTGTCTCCAAACGCATCAAAAGCTTGGAGGACGAATTTGGTATGGCGTTGTTTGATACGATTGGGCGTGGCATTATTCCGACGGCAGGCGCCCATGAGCTTTTGCCCTATGCCAAACAATGGCTTGAAGACTATGAGACCTGTAAGGCAAATTTATTGCACTCTAAGGAAGTGGTAACGGGCAGACTGATTATTGGCACAAGCCATCATATTGGACTTCATCATCTGCCCCCTGTATTAAAGCAATTTATCCAGACATATCCTGCGGTACAGCTTGAAGTGCAGTTTATGGATAGTGAGACAGCACATAAGGCGGTGTTAGATGGCGAGGTGGCATTGGCGTTTTTGACGTTGCCACCGACTTTTGATAGGAGGCTTGCTTATCATACCCTGTGGTCTGACCCCCTGTATTTTGTGGCGGGCGTACTAAGTCCTTTGGCTCATCAGTCCAAGGTAAGCCTGTCGCAACTGGCACGTTACCCCTCGATATTGCCAGCGGCAAATACTTTTACCAGTCAAATTACACTATCAGAATTTAGCAAACATAACATTCGCCCCTTTGCCACCATGAGTACCAACCCCTTAGAATCCATTCGTATGTTGGTTTCGGTGGGGCTAGGTTGGTCGGTACTACCAGAGACATTGATTAATCAAGACCTTGTAAAAATTGACCTAAGCGAACATATCGAACTCCAACGCCATCTAGGGTTAGTGATTAACCCTAGCTTGACACGCTCATCAAGTACTGGTGCGTTATTGGAAATGTTGGGTGTTACGTTGTAGGGCTTGCATGATGTTATGCTATCGACCATGCAAGCGATTTAGTTGATTAAACAGTTCGTGGAGCTGTTCAAGTTCTCTTGGATTTAGCTCACGATTTGGGGAGTCATTTTTCTTGGCAACTTCTTGGCTTGGGCGTTCTCCCACAGTAATGGATAGGCTTTGTTCCTGACCATCTCTTTTGATGATAGCGACAAGTTCGCTGTTTGGGGCTGTGGTGGAGACGATGCCGATGAGGGTGTTGGCGTCATTGGTGGTTTTGCCGTTTAGGGATAAGACCACGTCGCCTGCTTGCAAGCCTGCGTTATCTGCTGGACTGCCTTTAATGACGTTGGCAATGATAATCCCTTCGTGTTCTTGGAGGTTGGTGGGGTTTTCGCTAATGGGAGCAATTTCAATACCTAGCCAACCACGACTGACCTTGCCTGTACTAATAAGTCCATTCATCACTTGCTCTACAATACTTGTAGGAATGGCAAAACCAATCCCCATTGAACCGCCAGAGCGAGAATAAATCACGGTGTTAATGCCTATCAATGCACCATTAGCATCTACTAATGCACCTCCTGAATTACCAGGGTTGATGGCAGCATCGGTTTGGATAAAATCCTCAAAAGTGCTAATACCCAGCCCAGCTCTTCCGGTAGCAGAGATGATACCCTGCGTTACAGTTTGCCCTACACCAAAGGGATTGCCGATGGCTAAGGCGACATCGCCAACTCGAATGGGTTCGTGGCGAAATATCAGGGGTGTTAAGCCGTCTAATTCAATCTTAATAACCGCCAAATCACTGTCTGTATCCGAACCAACTATGGTAGCACGTGCCTTGCGTCCGTCATTTAGAGCAACGGTAATTTCATCGGCTTTTTTGATGACGTGAGCATTAGTGATGATGTAGCCATCTTCGGAGACGATGACCCCAGACCCTAGATTGCTAACCCCAGCACTGCTGTCCTGCTGTCCGTAGTATTCAAATAATTGCTCAAAAATAGGGTCGCCTGCATAGGGATTTTGTACTTTTTGGGTGGTGTAGATATTTACCACAGAAACACTGGCTTTACTGACAGCATCATGATAGGAATGTACCGGTGGAGCAACGCTTGAGCCATCATTAGGGGGGCTGATGGTAGGTTGCCATGCCTGTTGGGGTTTTGGGCTGTATTCAAGCTCGGTGGTGTCGGTAACGGACATGGGAGTGGCATCATGCCCTACAATGAGTAAGGTTAGTGCGGTGGCTAAGGCAAGGGCAATCAACCACGGTAACATTGCCCAAATGCTGATACCCGCTTGATGTTTGGTTGTTTGATAATTTTTCATGTATTTTCCTAGCATTAATTGCAATATTGCGTTTGAGGGTATTTTATCAAAATATTTTTGGGTAAATTTTTCAAAATTAGATGAATTTTGAATACTTTTTTTGATAAAATTTTCTGCAATGTGGCAAGTGTTGCAATTTGTTTGCAATGTCAATCTTTCCCCAAAAACACCGACCTCCATATAAGCATGTGTCATGATGGCATGATTTTATTTAATAAAGCGATAAGTCTATCCACCAAAACCACAGTATCTTCATGGCTGATGTTGAGTGCAGGTAGTAGGCGAATGACATTGCCACCTGTTACATTTAAAATCAGGCAAAATTCATCTCGTGCCATATCAACAATGTGGGTGCAGTCCACGCCATCAGGTAGCCCAAACCCAATCATCATACCACGTCCACGAATGTCGATGGCAGGAAATGATGAGCGGACATTATCACGGATAAACTCACTCTCGCGCACGGCATTGTCCAGCACCTCTTGGGTCAGTTCATCATAGACCGCACAGACCACACGACAGCCAAAGGGCGTGCCACCAAAGGTTGAGCCGTGCGAGCCTGCCCCAAACAAATCACGAGCCTTGCCTGCCACCATGCACGCCCCCACAGGAAAGCCATTACCCAGCCCTTTGGCGGTGGTCAGCACATCAGGGCGAACATCGCTGTATTGATAAGCAAAATATTTGCCAGTACGACCGTTGCCCGTTTGGACTTCGTCAAGCATAAAAAGCCAGTTATTTTTATGACAAATATTTTGTAATTTTTCTAAATAATCCTCATTAGGCGTGTGTAACCCACCTTCGCCTTGAATGGGCTCAACCAAAATCGCACAGATGTCCTTATCCTCACTCAATGCCAAAACCGCTCCCACATCATTAAACGGCACACGCACAAAATCCTCATCAAGCGTATAAAATCCTGCTCTTGCTTTTGGGTTGGCGGTGGCGGTTACGGTAAGTAAGGTGCGACCGTGAAAGCTGTTTTCCAT
Organism: Moraxella sp.; assembly: GCF_030525845.1. Lineage (GTDB taxonomy): Bacteria > Pseudomonadota > Gammaproteobacteria > Pseudomonadales > Moraxellaceae > Moraxella. The sequence goes on along the minus strand of NZ_JAUNDY010000005.1, from coordinate 74,848 downwards.
GACGATGACTTTGGGGCGAGTTTTGCCGTGTTGGTGGGCGTATAGGCGAGCGAGTTTTAAGGCGCATTCGTTCGCCTCTGCCCCAGAGTTGGCAAAAAACACCTTTTCCATGCCCGCTTTTTGGCACAGTATCTCACCTGCTTTTTCTTGCCAGTCGATGCCATATAAATTACTGGTGTGAATGAGTGTATCGGCTTGCTCTTTCATGGCATGGCTTATGGCAGGGTGGCAATGTCCAAGCCCACACACGGCAATGCCTGTGAGTGCATCCAAATAGGCTGTGCCATCGGCGGTGTATAGATAAGAGCCTTCGCCCTTGACAAAGCTGATGGGCTGGCGTGCGTAAGTTGGCATTAAATAACTCATGGTTTTTCCTTGTTTTTTATCCCAATTTCAACTTAAAATTGGCAATCGTTGATTGTCTAATGCTGATTTTGATTGTCAGAAAAATGACTTTTTATTTACAAATCAATTGGTTGTATCAAGTTGAATGTGGGGTTGTTCTGGTCTGGTTGTTTGGCGTTAATTCATCGCTAAATGGCGTGTCGTCGGCAGGCACACGATAGCTTTCGCTTGCCCATGCTCCCAAATCAATCAGGCGACAACGTTCACTACAAAAGGGCTTGGTGGGGTTGTCTGCCCAAACGGTGGATGTTTGGCATTGAGGGCAGGGGTAGGTTAAGATAGTCATGGCATCACATCAATGTAAACGAGAGTATTATTATAGCATAACTGACTTGTTTCATGTTGTGTTGGTGTGTGATGATATATTTGTTTTTCTGATAATTTGATATAAACTAATAATTTTTTGTGAAAATTAAAAATAACACATGACAAGCATAAAAAAGAACGTTATAATCACAAACGCAATTTGAAGGTTCTGATTGCAGGGTTTATAAATAAAACAAGGAAAAACACAGTTTGCAATCATCGCACAATGAGGTGTTTTGGGATTGCAAAATGTGTTTTTATCATCACAATCTAAGGAGTTTGTTGTGAGTGATAGTAATATGACAGCGGAGCTCAGCGAAGAGCGTCTCCGAGAAATAGAGAGTAAGAGCTATCAGGAGTTGCATAAGCCTTCTAGTAGCTTCAAAACTCGTGATGAGTATCTTAGACATGAACTTCAAATCATGAAGCCCAAGCGGTGGAAAATGAACCTACCGTTTAAGGACTACCGTTTTGAGTTTGAGGATACCATTCCTGCGATGGCTGCCACCATCGGTAAGATTGTGATGGTGGGTGCAATGGCAGCAGCGTTTGCAGCTCCACTTGGGCTGGGCGAAGATTTTGTACTGCAAAACGTTCGTTATGAGATGATTATTGCTGCCATCTTAGTGCTGATATTCTCAGGGTTTTTATTGCCCACTTCCAACCTACCTGGCACACATGGTCCGCTCATTCCGCTCATTCCCATTGTCGTAGCGGCAGGGGGGCATCCGCTTGCGTTTGGTCTGATGATTGGTATATTTGGTTTGGCAATGGCTCTGCTTCGAGGTGGTAGCCTCATGTCCAAGCTTACCAGTAATGGCGTGGCAGGGGGGTTGTTACTCTATCTGGGTTTTGTGGGGACGATGGGTCAAGTCAAAAACATGATAGCGTGGTCAGAAAAAATAGGTCTGCCCCACATTGCTTTTATCATTATTTTGGCAACTATCGTCATGTATGCTCTCTTAGAACATTGGCAAAAACGCTGGCTTGCGGTGCCTGTGGGCTGTGCATTGGCGGCGTTTTTGGCGTTCATATTGGGAGCTCCGTTTGAGTTCAAGACCGAACCTGGTTTGCCACCACTTAGTCCAACTTACTGGTGGGGCGAGGGTACAGGCTGGACGATTGGTTTGCCTGATGCCAAGGCCTTTATTGTGGTGTTTCCTTTTGCGGTGCTTGCGGTTGCCATGTGGCCACCAGACATGCTCGGTCATAAGGTTTTCCAACAAATCAGCTATCCGAAGCATTCTGAGCGTTCGCACATGAATATTGATGATACGACGTTGACTTGTTCGATTCGTCAAATGATTGGTTCGGTGCTTGGTGGGGCGAACTTTACCTCCTCATGGGGTACGTACATGGTGCCTGCTTCCATCGCCAAACGTCCGATTCCAGCAGGTGCGATTTTGACTGCTGTATTCTGTATCGTGGCTGCCGTTTGGGGCTATCCGATGGACTTGGCGGTATGGCAACCTGTGCTATCGATTGCGTTGATTGTGGCGGTGTTTGTGCCACTTCTAGAAGCTGGCATGGAGATGACCCGTGCAGGTAAAACCACCCAATCAGCTGCTGTTGTGGTGTTTGCGTCTGCCCTCGTTAATCCTGTGTTTGGCTGGTCGCTCACCATGATGCTTGATAACTTGGGTCTGATCGGCGACAAAAAACGTAGCGTTGAGCTTGGCTTTATGGGTCGTGTGGTCATTCCTGTGGCTGGCTTTGCTATCTTGTGCTTTGCGATGGCGGCGGTGGGTATGTTGCCTGGCATCCCTGCCATATTTGAGCAGTTTAGAATAAAGTAAGTGCCAAACACAAAAACCGTCCATGATTGGGCGGTTTTTTATGGCTATTATAAAATGGATATTGTTTGTTTGGGTTTGTGTTGTATTTTTTAAACTTGTGATAAAATGACTGTCTTAAGAATCAAAATATCAAAAATACAGAAATGACGACACAAAAGACACGTACTATTTTGGCGGATATTGACCGTTTGGCGACTGTGCATTCTGATGAAAATGGGGTTGTTGCCCTACATCAATCGATTGCTGACGAGATGAGCTTAGAGCATGAAGCTCCTGATTTTAGCGATGTAAAATTATCACTGGGCGAGTATTTATCGGCAGTAAAAATGGTCATATCAGAGACTTTTGACCATGAGGTGTGGATTAGTGCCGAGATTCGCTCGGTAAATACGAAGGGCGGACATTATTATTTTGAGCTTGCCGAAAAGGATGAGGAGGGCAACATCACGGCCACTGCTAGGGCTACGCTTTGGCGGTATCGTTCTGGTGTGGTAGATAGATTTATCAAAGCCACCAATCAGGCGTTGACGGCAGGGCTTGCGATACTCTTTCGTGGTAGTGCCAGTTTTCATCCTCAGTATGGATTTAGCATTAACATTAGTGATATTGACCCTACTTATACGCTCGGCGCTTTAATGCAGGCGTATCACGCCATGCTAAAACGTCTGTACGATGCAGGGTTAACCACGCTCAATAAGTCATTGCCCATGCCTTTTGACATTCGTCATGTGCTAGTCATTGCCCCCGAAAATGCCGCAGGATTGGGGGATTTTCGTGCAGAGGCAGATAGGCTTGCTGGGGCGGGGGCATGCCAGTTTTATTATCATCATGCAACTTTTCAGGGCAATCACGCTCCCCAAGAAATTAGAGATGTCATTAATTATGCCATTGGCGATTTTTATAACACGCATCAGTATCATGCAGATTTGCTAGTCATCATTCGTGGTGGTGGTGCGGTGGGGGATTTGGCTTATCTAAACGACTATGAGCTGTCTGCCTTGGTGGCGGAGTCTCCCATGCCTGTGTGGGTGGGGGTCGGACACCAACGAGATAAGGTGTTACTTGATGAGGTGGCACACACACGTTTTGATACGCCATCAAAAGTTATTGCGGCTATCGAAAATCATTTGATAAATACGGTAGCTCTTGCCAAATCTGCCATGCAAGCCATCTGTGATAAGACGCTAAGATACTTGGCTTTTGCCAAAGAACAAAGTCATCTTAGCATGAAAAGCATTCATCATCATGCTAATCAGTCTGTGCTTCTTGCCAAAAAAGATAATGATTTTTTATTAAATCGTCTAAATGCCCATGCCAAACATCATATTCTGCTTCACAAAAATCATCTAAATGACCTGCTTGCTCATCAACAAAAAACCGCCCATCAGATACTTTATCGCACAAGTCATGAGGTTCGCCACCTCCAAAGCATGATTTTGTTACAGCATCCTAAGCGTACTCTTGCTAAGGGTTATGCTTTGGTGCGTCAGCATGAAAAGCTGGTATCAAGTAAAGATGATGTTCGTGCAGGCGAGATTGATATTTTATTTTGTGATGGCACGGTTAAGGCGGTTGTTCACAATCATTAAATACAAGAATTTTGATTTTATTTTGGGATAAACACATGAATGCACTAAATATTGCACGCTCCCGCCATGCTTGTAAGGCTTATGATGAGATACGCACCATTGATGATACGCTTTTTTTGGAGCTTATTGAGTGTTTGCGACTGTCGCCATCGTCCATAAATATTCAGCCTTGGCGATTTTTGATTGCTAAGACAGATGTGACCAAAGCACGCATTGCCACCGCCATGACAGGCACGGACGCTCATAATGCACCTAAGGTCATGAAGGCTTCGCATGTACTGATTTTTTGTGCCAATACTCAGATTAATGATGAACATTTAGACAAAGTCATCAATGCAGAGGATTTGGCGGGTCGTTTTCGCCGTCCTGAGGATAAGGTAGCACGTCAAGCACTTTGTAAAAATTATCTCAATGCCTATGCTAATGACCCCGCTTCATTGCATGCGTGGATAAATGAGCAAATTTATATCGCTCTTGGACAACTGCTATTTTGTGCCAAGATGATGGGGATTGACGCAACGCCTATCGGTGGTTTTGACAAGGCGGTACTTGATAAGGAATTTAATTTGTCAAGTCAAGGCATGAGAAGCATGGTTGTGGTATCACTTGGCTATGCCAGTGATGAGGACTTTAACAAAAACCTACCAAAAGCAAGATTATCCGCCAACGAGGTTTTTGTGAATTTAGATGGCTGATGTTAGGGCTTTTATGCGTAACTTACATCATCTGTTTGACAGGCTCTCGCCAAGCACACAAGGTTATGTGTTAATCATTTTTACCATGTGTGTGTGGGGTGGGTTTAGCCTATTTGCCCGACTAAATGCCAGCTGGGGGATTTTGGCGTGGGATATTGTGGCGGTAAGATTTGGGGTGTCTGCTCTGATTTTATTGCCAATTTTGATTTATCGGCAGGATTTGCAATTTTTATGGCAACCCAAAGCGGTGGCGTTGGCACTTTTGGGTGGGGTAGGTTATAGCGCGCTTGTGTATAGTGCGTTTTTGCTTGCTCCTGTGGCTCATGGGGCGGTGTTTTTAAATGGTATGATTCCTGTGGCAACCGCCATCGCTATGCTGATTTTGCTCAAAAAACGACCAGATACCGACACAAAAATCGCCTTAGCATTAATCGTGGCGACACTCATTGCCATGACTGCCTTGATGATGGTTAAGGGGTTATCCTTTGGGGTGGGTGATGCGTTGTTTGTGGTGTGTGCATTTTGTTGGGCGGGGTACAGTATCTTGCTGAGAGAGTGGCAGTTTAGTGCATGGCAGGTCATGTGCAGTACGGTAATCTGGTCGGCGATATTATATTTGCCGATTTATGTGCTTATGCTGGCGATGGACATCGGTGGACTGGGTTTTGTTGGGGTAGACCCATCGCACATCATCATACAAGGGGTGTTTCATGGTGTGCTAGTAACGATATTTGCCACATTTACCTACTCTTTGGCTGTGGTGCGTTTGGGGGCGTTTTTTGCAGGAGGGCTAGCAAGTCTTGCCCCATTTATCTCAGCACTCTTGGCGGTGCCGTTACTTGGCGAACCACTTAACATCGTCATGGTATTGGGGCTTATTGGCATGGGGCTTGGCACGGTTCAGCCTTGGCGGTTTTTAAAATTTACCAAAAATTCTTTTGATTGATAAATTAAGGTGCTAACTTTTGTATTTATAAAATCGTAACTTTTGCAACAAATTTATTTGATAGGTAAGTAATTTATGACAAACATCAATCCCTTAAAAAACATCACGGTGTATTGTGGTTCAAACTACGGCAGTATCCCTGATTATTATCATCACGCCAAAATCTTGGGGCAAACGCTTGCCTTGCAGGATAAGCGTTTGGTCTATGGTGGCGGTGCTATTGGCATGATGGGGACGATTGCAGATAGCGTGCTTGCTCATGGCGGAGAGGTTGTGGGCGTGATTCCCACCTTTTTAAGACAGCAAGAAAAAGCCCATGAGGGGCTGACCGAGCTTATCGAAACGCCTGACATGCCAACACGTAAAGCCAAACTCATCGAGCTGGCAGATGGATTCATTGCGATGGCGGGGGGACTTGGCACTTATGAGGAGTTGTTTGAGGTTTTGTCAATGAGCCAGCTAAAACTGACCCAAAACCCCATTGGATTGCTCAATGTCGCTGGATTTTTTGATCCCATGTTAGACATGCTTGTTAAGACGGCAGAGAGTGGATTTATGCCCAAAGAAAACTTACAGTTGCTTTGCGTGGCACAAGATAGCGAGGAGCTACTCCAAAAAATGCAAAATTTTCAATACGTTGATGCGGTAAAGTGGACACGACCTGCATGGCTAGATGAATTGGCGTGAATGATGTGAATTTGGTGTGCTAATTTTTCAAGATCTTAAAAATTTACCATTATTTTGTAAAAAACACTTGCAAAAAATTCGTACGTATGTACACTATACACTTAGATGATGAACAAATTTTTTGTGTTACTGATTTTTACAAGACAGTAAGGTTTGGCTAAGTCTTTGGACTAGGCGATTTTGAAAAAATTTGTTACAATTAACCCTTAATTTTATTTTTTATAAGGTAATGGCATGGGCATTTCAAAAAGCACTCAAAAATCAACCTCTCAAACAAAAACCACCAAAGAGAGCATGGGGATTGATATTGGGCAGATTCGTGAACTTATTGATTTGATGGAAGAAAAAGACCTAGCAAATCTAGAAGTTGGCAATGATGATGGTTATGTCCATTTGGCTCGCAATGTTGCTGTGCAGACGGTTGCTGTGCCACAGGCGGTTGCTCCTGTTGGCGGCGTACCACAAGCCACCACGCCAAAAGCCCCAAGTGGCAAGGTCGAGACATCGCCGATGGTGGGAGTGTTTTATTCAGCACCTAGCCCAAATGACCCTCCATTTGTCAAAGTGGGTCAAGAGGTAGAAGTGGGCGACCAGCTTGGTATTATTGAAGCCATGAAAATCATGAACCCACTAGAAGCCACCCAAAGCGGTATCATTGAAGAGATTTTGGTGTCCAATGCTGATGTGGTGCAGTTTGGTCAGCCTGTGATTCGTTATAAAGCATAAGGCTGGGACGACATGATTAAAAAACTACTCATCGCCAATCGTGGCGAGATTGCTCTGCGTATCGTGCGAGCGTGTAAGCAACTGGGTATTTCGACGGTGGGTGTGTATTCGGTCGCTGATAAGGATTTGATGCATTTGCGTTTTTGTGATGAAGCGGTGTGCATTGGAGCGGCTTATAGCACCCAAAGTTATCTTAGCATTCCCGCCATCTTGACCGCTGCTGAAATCACAGGGGCTGATGCCATTCATCCTGGTTATGGTTTTTTGTCCGAAAATGCGGAGTTTGCCGAGAAGGTTGAGGAAGCAGGTCTGATTTTTGTCGGACCAACCCCTGAGCACATCCGTCTGATGGGTAACAAAGTCTCTGCCATTAATGCCATGAAAGAGGCAGGCGTGCCAACGGTGCCTGGTTCGGTAGGGGCGATTACCCTGCACAATGCCGAAGAGCAAGCACGCAAGATTGGTTTTCCGCTGATTGTCAAGGCTGCCGCTGGCGGTGGTGGTCGTGGCATGCGTGTGGTGGAGCGTTTTGAGGAGCTTATCAGCCAAGTACAAGCCGCTAAGACCGAAGCCAAAAACGCTTTTGGCGATGACACGGTGTACATGGAGAGATTTTTAAAAAATCCTCGTCATGTCGAGGTGCAGGTGTTAGGCGATGGCAATGGCAATGCTTTGCATTTGTTTGATCGAGATTGCTCGCTCCAACGCCGTCACCAAAAGGTACTCGAAGAAGCCCCAGCTCCTGGTATTCCAGATGATATTAAACAGCCGATTTTGGACGCTTGTGTGCGTGCATGCAAACAAATAGGTTATCGTGGGGCAGGGACGTTTGAGTTTTTGTACGAAAACGAAGAATTTTTCTTTATTGAAATGAATACCCGTGTTCAGGTGGAGCACCCTGTAACTGAGATGATTACAGGCATTGATATTATTGTTGAGCAATTAAAAATTGCCGCAGGGTATGGCTTATCTTATCATCAAGACGAGATTACCATTCGTGGACATGCAATGGAATGCCGTATCAATGCCGAAGACCCTAAGACGTTCATGCCGTGTCCTGGCCGCATTGACAACTTATTCGCCCCTAGTGGGTCTGGCGTGCGTTTTGATAGCCATCTGTATCAAGGGTATAGCATTCCAAGCTACTATGATTCGATGATTGGTAAGCTGATCTGTCATGCTCAGACACGACGACAGGCTGTCCAAAAAATGCTTCATTCGCTTGATGAGCTGATTATTGAGGGCATCAAAACCAATATCCCGCTTCATCGAGATGTGATTTTGATTGATGAGCGGTTTACCGAAGAGGCTCAAAATATCCATTATCTTGAAAATCATCTGCTAAAAGCATAAGCGAATATGACATAAAGGGCGAACCGACGTTTGCCCTTTTTTGCGACACGATTTGGCGTAAAAGTCTAATGAAGTTGACGTGAATGACAATGAGCTGTTGGTGTCGGAATGGGGGTTAAATTAACTGTTTTTTGGCATAGTAAATATCCCTGCATGCACCCGCCCAACTTTGGTGCTTTTAATGAGTGTGGCACAAAACGGTTGTAATATCTCATCAAGGGGTCTATCTGCTTCGATGTAAAAACGTGTGTCAGCATGATAAAGCTGATGTGAGATGATGGCGTGAATGATGGCGTGCCATAAATTTAGAGCATAGGGCGGGTCGATAAACACCACATCAAAAGGCGTGCCAAGCAAGGGTATGGCGTGCTCAGCGGTATTGTTGATGATGGTTAGGTTGCCTTTGGTAAGTTTTAGGGTGTCAGCATTTTGTTTGAGTTTGCCAGCTTGGGCGGTGTTCGGCTCTATGAATGTTACGTGGCTTGCACCTCGTGATAACGCCTCAAAACCCAGTACGCCAGAGCCTGCACAAGCATCTAGCACAGTTGCACCAAAAATATCTGCCATCAGCCAATTAAAAATCGTCTCACGCAAGCGGTCAGGTGTGGGGCGTAGTCCATCGGTATCAATAAAACTGATGTTTCGTCTTTTAAAGTGTCCGCCAATAATGCGTACTTGGCTTGGTTTGGCGGATTTGGTCATGATGATTTTTTCTCTTGGGCTTTTACTTTGGCTTTTTCAGCTTCCATTTTGGCAATTTTTGCTTGCATGGCTTGACGTTTGATGGCTCTGATTTTAACAAGCTCTTCCTCGCTAGGAGGTAGTATGGGATTTTTCTCTCGCTGGAGAATCCAATAGTCAAATAACACTCGCCCAATCGGCGCAGCGACTTTACCACCGCCCCCACCATTTTCGACAATGACTGCCAGTGCAATCTGAGGGTCGTCCACAGGGGCAAACCCTGTAAACCACGCATGGTCCCAGTGGCGAGAGCTAAGGGCGGCTTTATTGTAGGTTTTGCCCTGTGCGATGGATTTGACCTGAGCGGTACCTGTCTTGCCCGCCATGCGATAGCGTGAGGTATAGATGTTTTTGGCGGTGCCTCGCTTGACGGTATCTTCCATAGCAATGTGCATTCTGTCCCAATCAGAGGGCTTGCCGTTAAAATTAATCACGCCATCTGGCTTGTCAATGATTTGAACGGGGGCTGCCCCCTCAGAGCGTTTTAGAAGGTGCGGTGTTAGGTGTTTGCCTTTGATGGCGGTCATGGCACTGGCGTTGGCTACTTGTAATGGGCTTGCCAAAAACGCCCCTTGACCGATAGAGACAGAAATGGTCTCGCCAGGCAGCCATTCTTTTTTGTAGGTATCCATTTTCCATTTTGGGGAGGGCATGATACCTGCTTTTTCGTTGGGTAAATCAATGCCTGTTTTTTTGCCAAAACCAAACTCACTCATCCAGCTGTGTAGCTTATCAATACCGAGTTTGTAGGCGGTTTTATAATAATAGGTGTCCACCGACATGATGATGGATTTACTCATGTTCACTGTGCCGTGTCCGCCTTTTTTCCAGTCACGAAATTTATGACTGTCGCCTGGTAGACTAAAATAACCAGGGTCAAAAATCGTATCTTCCCAGCTCATCGCCCCGTAATGTAAAAAACCCATACTCTCAAAAGGCTTGATGGTGGAGGCGGGCGGATAAAGCCCTTGCAAGGCACGGTTATAAAGTGGCTGGTCAATGTCGTCTCTGAGTGCTCCATACTCCTTGCTGGAAATGCCAGAAACAAAAGGGTTGGGGTCGTAGCTGGGGTTAGAGACAAAGGCTAGCACCTCGCCATTTTTTGGGTCTAATGCCACGATAGCACCACGTCGCCCAGCGAGCTGGTCTTGGGCGAGTTTTTGAAGTCCATAATCTAGGCTTAGATAGAGGTCATTGCCTGCCACAGGAGGCTTGGAGTCTAGTCGTCTTAGCACATCGCCGTGAGCATTGGCTTCTACGGATTGATAACCGGGTTTGCCCAGCAGTATTTCCTCGTATTGAGCTTCGATGCCGATTTTGCCAATCAAATCTGTGCCTGCATATAGGGATTTGGTGTACTCATCTTCGGATATTTTTTTAAACTCTTTGTCATTAATTCGTCCCACATAGCCAATGACATGAGCAAACAGTTCATCATGAGGGTAAACACGAGAGAGCTTAGTTTGGATACTGACCCCACGAAAAAAAGGTTTTCGCTCGCTAAATGTGGCGATTTGCTCTTCGCTAAGACCGATTTTGATGGTAACGGGGTTGTTTTTGGATTTGTTAATTCTGCTGAGTATGTCATCAACCTCTTCTTTGGTTAGCCCAAAGATTGGCATGAGTAATTCTAGGGTGTGCTTGGGATTTTCAATCTCATCAGGGCTGATGACGGCAGTAAAAACAGGCGTATTATCAGCAAGCAAAATGCCGTTTCGGTCATAAATATAGCCACGAGAGGGTGGGTCTGAGATGAGTTTAATGCGGTTATTTTCGGCGTTAGTTTGGTATTTGTCGTATTGGTTAATCTGCAAAAACCCATAGCGAGCAATGAGTCCCATCATGCCCAAAAACACCATGATACAAGCCACCACCACTCGTCTTTGAAAAACACGAGTGCTAAGGTCTGAGTCGTTGGAGCGTGGTTGGTTCATGGGTGGTTGGCGACAGACAGGCTAATTATAAGCCGATGATTATAGCATATTTTTAAGGTGTGAAGCAATTTTTGCAAAAATGGCATGGCGGATATTAAAAGTAATGATTTGTAAAAATTGCCAATTTAGTTGGGTGTTTTGGGTGGGATTTTTGGAAAAGTAATTAAAATTATGGTAGAATTAGCCAATTTTGTTTTATTTTGTCAATTAGCCGTTTAGCCGTTGCCAAACTTACCCAAAAACAGTTTAAGATACCCCTATGTTTTCGACCATTTGGCAGGCTCTTGCCGCTCACCCTGAATTCATTGCCATGCTAACCATTCCGCCCGTTACCGCCTTTGTAACATGGGCTCATGTGTGGATGGCATTAGAGATGTTGTTTCATCCCATCAAGTTTTGGGGTATTCGTGTGCGTAATATGCCGTGGGGCTTACAGGGCTTGGGCTGGCAAGGCATTGTCCCCGCTAAGGCAGGCAAGATTTCAGGGGTTATTGTCGATCAGGCACTCTCAAAACTGGGTAATATCGATGAATTTTTGCAGGCGATGGAGCCTCGTGAGATGGCGGAATTCATCACAGAGACGGTGGATAAAAACCTAGAAAGTCTCATCGATGAGATTATGTTGGAGCGTTATTATGCTCTGTGGACGCATACCCCTTATGCCATCAGACGGCGAATTTATGCTCACGCTCACAGCGAAATGCCGGAGATTATGAAGTCTTTGGTTATCGACCTTACCACCCACGTCGAGGAACTGGTGGATATGCGAGCGATGATCGTCAAACGCATGGAATCCGACCGTAAACTCATGGTGGATATGTTTTTGAGGGTGGGCAAAAAAGAAATTAACTTCATTTGGAAAATCAGTGCTGTTATTGGTTTTGGCTTTGGCATTATTCAGATGGGGATTTTTTATTTTGTGCCACAGCATTGGACGGTGCCGTTTTTTGCAGCAATTTGGGGGGCATTGACCAACTGGATTGCGATATGGATGGTGTTTAATCCTGTTGAGCCACGCCCGATTTGGTTCGTTCGTCTGTTTCGCTACCAAGATGGTAAGGTCTATCCAATGTTCCCCCACGTTCATCGCTACTTGTGGCAGGGTGGTTTTATGAAGCGTCAAGATGAGGTCTCAACCGTCTTTGCCCAGATTGTGGTAAATGAGTTAGTTACCTTAGAAAATATCATGAGCGAGATGATGTATGGTGTGCATTCAGCAAAAACTCGTGAGCTTGTCAAATCGCACCTGTACGAACTGCTTGAATCGCCAGTGGTTAAATCTATCCTAAGAATTGGCATGGATAGTCGTGAGCTAGATGCCTTTAAGGATATTATCATTGATAAATCTATTGATGCAACCATGATACCCATCAGAGACCCCAAGCTTAACACTTCTAGGGCGAGTAAGATTTTTGGGCTGTTTGAAAGTCGCATCAGAGAACTTTCGCCTCATGAATTTCAGAATCTGCTTCGACCCGCCTTTAAAGAAGATGAGATGACGCTGGTGATTTTGGGGGCGATTACAGGGCTTTTGGCAGGGTGGCTACATTTGGTGGTGGTGTTTTTTTGATGAACGCATTTTGTATTTTAAGTACTAGGGCGTGCTAAACCTTTATAACACTCTTTACAAAACAGAAAAATTTTAGAAAAAATTAATCGCTTTTGCATTAAAAATGGCTAAATCTTGTTTTTCATCGTCAAAAGCTCGTTTGATAGAATAACTATCAAACTTCACTTTTTCCTTGAAAAACTTACGATTTTTCTCATTTTTAATGGCAAATACAAAAGTTCAGCACGCCCTAAAACGATAAAAATTTTGAGAATTTCCTATGTTAATCACTGAATTGGGTTATTTTGCGTTATTACTTGCCTTAATGCTGTCAATTTTGCAGGCTGTATTACCCACGCTAGGTATCATAAAAAAACAAGTCGCATGGCAACGCCTAGCTCCCAGTTTGGCACTGGCTGGGTTTTTGGCGATGATGATGTCGTTTTTGGGGCTGATGGCAGGATTTTTGTTTAATGATTTTAGTTTGGTGTATGTTGCCAGCCATTCCAATAGCCTACTTCCTTGGTACTATAAAATCTCAGCGACGTGGGGTGGACATGAGGGTTCACTGCTGTTATGGATGACGATTTTGTCAGCGTGGTGCATGCTCGTGGCGATATTTAGTCGTGGATTGCCACTGGACATGAGGGCTAGGGTGCTTGCGGTGCTAGGAGGCGTGCAGGTAATGATGTTATCCATGCTGACCTTTACGTCAAGTCCTTTTAATCGCACCCTGCCAAATTTGCCTGTTGATGGTGTGGACTTAAATCCACTACTTCAAGACCCTGGTTTGATTTTTCATCCACCCATGCTATATATGGGCTATGTAGGCATGGCAGTGCCATTTGCGTTTTGTATGGCGGCATTGTGGGCGGGGCGACTTGATGCGGTGTGGACACGTTGGTCTCGTCCGTGGACGGTGGCGGCGTGGGCGTTTTTGACGCTGGGGATTGCCATTGGGTCGTGGTGGGCGTATTATGAGCTTGGTTGGGGAGGCTGGTGGTTTTGGGATCCTGTGGAAAATGCTTCACTCATGCCTTGGCTGGCTAGTACCGCTCTGATGCACTCGCTGGCTGTTACTGAAAAACGTGGTGTGTTTAAGGCGTGGACGATTATGCTTGCGATTTTCTCCTTTGCCTTATCGTTACTTGGGACATTCTTGGTGCGTTCAGGGGTAATCACTTCGGTGCATTCTTTTGCTGCCGACCCCACAAGGGGTATGGCTATCTTGGCGATATTGGGGGTGGTTATCGGTGGTGGGCTACTGCTGTTCGCTTTGCGTGGTTGGAAGCTGACTGTGGAGAGTTTTTATAAACTTAAATCACGAGAAACCATCTTAGTGATAAATAACATCATCTTATTGGTAGCAACCTTGGTGGTGCTACTTGGTACGTTGTACCCCATCATTGCTGATGCCTTTAAGCTCGGTCAAGTCTCGGTAGGACCTCCATATTTTAATGCGTTATTTGTACCACTGACATGGATTTTGCTTGCCTTTATGGGAGTGGGAGCAACCATGCGTTATAAGCATGACAGTCGTTCTTTTACAAAGTTGCTAATGGGCATGGGGCTATGCAGTCTTGTGCTTGGTGGGGTACTATGGTACATGATAAATCTACTGGGTCAAAATACGTCTTTTGAACATGGTATTTATATCACAGCGATGTTATCGGTATGGGTAATTGGGTTTATGGTGCTAGATATCAAGGACAAAACTCGTCATTCAAAGGGTTTGTTCAATGGTCTTAAAAAACTGACTCCTAGCTACTATGGCATGCAAATCGCTCATATTGGCGTGCTGATTACAGCACTTGGTGTGGCGGGTGTGTCAGCCCTTAGCGTTGAAAAAGATATTGCCATGACGGTAGGTGATAGTACCCATGTGCAAGGCTATGACTTTTATTTACAAGAATTTGAAACCATTAAGGGTTCAAATTATGATGCCATACGTGCCACTGTGCAGGTAAAAGCAGACGATGCTCTCATAACCACACTCTATCCAGAAAAACGAAATTATGTAATCTCAATGATGCCCATGACTGAGGTAGGGCTAAGAGCAAGCCTACTAAACGAGATTTATATTGCATTAGGCGAGCCAATTGCTGGCAATCATGACACATGGGCGGTGCGAGTATATGTCAAGCCGATGGTGCGTTGGTTGTGGTTTGGAGCGATTGTCATGGCATTGGGTGGTTTGGTTGCCATGCTAGATAAGCGTTATCGCTTAAAACCCAAAACACACCCATTTGATAAGGAGTAAGCTCATGACCAAATCCAAAAAATATACCATTATTTTTATGATACCATTGGCGATATTTCTTGTGTTGATGGTGATGTTTTTTAATCGCTTGGGTAAGCCCAGCGATGTGGTCATTGCTACCTCAATGAATAAGCCATTGCCTGCATTTAGTCTGCCCTTATTATCCAACCCTCAACGCATGATGGCAAACACCGACCTGCCAAAAACACCATTTTTACTCAATGCTTGGGGGTCGTGGTGTCCGACATGTCGGGTGGAACATCCGTTTTTGATGGAGCTGTCAGCACAAGGCGTGCCGATGGTGGGACTAAACTATAAAGATGAATTGCCTGATGCCCTGCAATACCTCAATCAGTACCAAGACCCATTTGTATTTTCTTTGCAGGATTTAGATGGTCGGTACGGTCTAGATTTGGGATTGACAGGAGCTCCAGAGACATTCGTGGTTGATGGCACAGGGGTGGTTTATCAGCACATCACGGGCGAGATTAGTCAAGAAAACTGGACATCTAGCATTAAGCCATGTATGGACGCACTAACCAACCCCAATGCAGATGAATCAGAAAAAACCAAGGCGTGCCAATCATGAATATTATCAAATCATTCATCGTCAGTGCAGTGTTGGTAGTGAGCGTGTCAAGTTTTGCTACTATTGATATTTATGAGTTTAAGAGTGCCGAAGATGAAACTCGCTATAAGGCACTCATTGAAGAGCTTCGTTGTCCAAAATGCCAAAACCAAAATTTGGCAGGTTCGGACGCGCCGATTGCGGTGGATTTAAAAAACCAAACTTATCAGATGATTATGGACGGCAGAAGTGATACTGAGATTCGCCAGTTTATGTTTGACCGTTATGGCGATTTTATCAGTTATAAACCACCGCTTCGACCATCGACATGGATTTTGTGGATTTTCCCGCCGATTTTATTGGTGGTGTTGATATTAGGTTGGCTCTACAAAGCCAGAGCAGGGCGAGTGGCGACAAATGAAGGAGTGGTCTCTTTGTCGGCAGATGAGGAAGCTAAAATTGCCAATATCTTGACCAAGCACCAAAGCCTCCACAATAAACCCTGCAAAGAGGATAAGTCATGACCCCAACGCTGTTATTATTTTTTAGTCTTTCGGTATTGCTTTGTGTTTTGCTTGCCTTAGTGGTAATTTTCCCTTGGTTAAGAGGGCAAAAGGTGGTGGACAATCAGCTTATGGTGGTCAATGTGGCGGTGTTTGGCGAGCGTATCGCTGAGTTAAATGCAGACAAAGAAGCGGGGCGGATTGATGAAGAAGCGTTTAAGGCTGGGGAAATTCAACTCAAACGTCAGCTCTTGGACGCTCAGACTTATGTGGAGAGCCATGCACCTGTTGGCATAAAAAGCCGTCTGATTGTCATGGTGTGGATTCCTATTTTGACGATGTTGGCTTATCTGACAAGTGGGGACAGAACCTCTGTATTTGGACTTTGGCAAGCACAAGATTCGGTGGGTCAAGTGGCAGATGATCTATTGACAGGTAAGATTGACACACCGCCAACATGGGCAACCAAAGACAGCACTGCCTTGATTTCTGCCATGCAAACCAACGTCCATCAGCACGCTTATGACCCGGATCGTTGGATGAGATTATCCGAGCTTTTTGTGGCGTTAGAAGCGACACCGCAGGCGTTGGAGGCGTTATCAAGAGCATATCGCTTAGACCCTACCAATGACGAGATAGCCATGACGTACGCCCAGACCAGCTTTTTTGCTAATAATGGTTTGCTTGATGCAACTGCACGTGGGGTACTACAAGACATTTTGACACGAACACCCAAGCATGAGGGTGCGATGATGATGATGGCAATGGGTGAGACACGTGCCAACAATTTTGATAAGGCAAAGGCGTGGGTGGCTCGGCTTCGTGATAGTATTACCAGCGAAAGCGGGGTAGATAGAAATGCGGCACTGTCTAGCCTTGACGAATTGCTTGCCACCATCAATGCCCAAGAAGCCACCATGATGGCAGGTGTAAATGTTGGCGTAAGCGTGGCAGAGACATTGCTTGCTCAGGTTGATGGTGGCGCGATGTTGTTTGTTTCCATCTCTGATGTGGCGGGGGGAGCTCCATACGCTGTGAAACGCCTATCGGTTGGTGAGCTTAGAGATGGAGCTTTGCAAGTGTCGCTTAGTGATTTAGATGCGATGATGCCAAATCGCACCTTGACAGCAGGCCGTGAAGACGGAGTAAGTTTTGTGGTTAATGCTCGTATCAGCCACACGGGGGGGGCATTGAGCGAATCTGGGGATTTTATGGCAAATCCTGTGATTCTAAAAAAGGGTCAAAATTCAGTACAATTGCAGATTTCTCAGATTGTCCCATAAATACCAAACGACATATTCATAAAAACCGCTTGAATAATGAATGGATGTGGAGTATAGTGTGGGACGCAATCATTGTGATTACATAAAGTTACAATGTGGTATTTTAAGTTTTTTGTGTTTTGTGCGAGCTGTTTTAAAAACAAGGTATCGCACCTAATTTATCATGTAGGAGAGTATGATGATGCGTATTATTTTATTAGGTCCACCTGGTGCAGGTAAAGGCACACAAGCCAAACTCATTGCTGAAAAATTCAATATCCCTCAAATCTCCACAGGGGACATGCTTCGTAGTGCCATCAAGAGCGGCACGGAGCTTGGTAAAATCGCCAAAAGTGTCATGGATGCAGGGCAGTTAGTGTCTGACGATTTGATTATTAATTTGGTAAAAGACCGTTTGGCAGAGCCTGACTGTGTGGGTGGTTGTATTTTTGATGGTTTTCCACGTACCATTCCGCAGGCAGAGGCATTGGCACAGGCAGGGGTGGATATTGATTATGTGATTGAAATTAGCGTGCCTGATGATGAGATTGTCAGTCGTATGTCTGGTCGCAGAGCCCATCTTGCCTCTGGGCGTACCTATCACATCATCCATAACCCACCAAAAGTCGAGGGCAAAGATGACGTTACTGGCGAGGATTTGGTGCAACGTGATGATGACAAAGAAGAGGTGGTAAGAGACCGTCTGTCGGTGTATCACACCCAAACCGCTACATTGGTTGGACATTATCAAGAAGTTGCCAAATCAGGCGAAAATGCACCAAGCTATCATTGCTTTGACGGCACTAAGTCTATCGATGCTGTCAAAGATGAGATTTTTGCGGTATTAAAGTAACCTCAGACAAGTTGCGATAACACATCAACCATGCCATAAGAAATCTTGGGCATGGTTTTTTTGTAAGTGGCAAAGCATCGTTTGATGGTGTGGTAAGTGATTGACTGGGTGTTTTGTAGGAAATCAGCATATTTGTTGTATTTTTGTTGCATGTTTGGGTGTTTTGTGATATGGTTATTCCAAATTGGCATTATCCATTCACAAAAGGAGGTATCTGATGATAACCGAATCTTTGGTAGAGATGTCGAGATGGCAATTTGCTATCACAGCGATGTATCATTTTTTGTTTGTGCCTTTGACATTGGGACTGACGTGGCTGTTGGTCATCATGGAGGCTACCTATGTCATCACAGGCAAAGAAATCTGGAAAGACATGACCCGCTTTTGGGGTAAGCTTTTTGGCATTAACTTCGCCTTGGGGGTAACGACTGGGATTACGATGGAGTTTCAGTTTGGTACAAACTGGGCATATTATTCGCACTATGTGGGCGATATTTTTGGAGCACCCCTAGCCATTGAAGGCTTGATGGCATTTTTCTTGGAATCCACAATGGTAGGGCTGTTCTTTTTTGGGTGGGATAAGCTTAGTCGAGTTCAGCACTTGATGACCACCATTGGTGTGGCACTGGGCACAAACTTATCCGCCGTGTGGATTTTGGTGGCAAATGGCTGGATGCAAAATCCTGTGGGAGCTGAGTTTAACTATCACACCATGCGAATGGAGATGACCAGCTTTGCCCAAATCGTCCTAAACCCAGACGCTCAGAACAAATTTGTTCACACCGTCTCAGCAGGTTATGTGGTTGCGTCCATCTTTGTGCTTGGTATTTCGGCATGGTATCTGCTCAAAGGGCGTGATATTGCCTTTGCCAAACGCAGTTTTCATGTAGCGGCGGCTTTTGGCTTTGCGTCTGTATGTAGCGTGATTGTGTTAGGCGATGAATCTGGCTATTCTATTGGACAAGCTCAGCAAACCAAGCTTGCCACCATGGAGGCTATGTGGGAAACCGAGCCTGCTCCTGCTGGCTTTAATGTCATTGCCAGCATCAATCAAGTCGAACAAAAAAACGACTGGGCGGTGCATATTCCCTATGTCATGGGGGTCATCGGTACACGTTCGTTTGACAAGGAAATCTTGGGTATCCATGACATCAAAGAGCTTAACCGTGTTCGCATTATGAATGGAGCGGTAGCGGTGGATTTGCTTGACCAAATGCGTGCCGACAAAGCCCAAGGGGTCGAAAGCTCGCCTGCCACCATTGCCAAATTTGAGCAATACAAAGATGATTTGGGCTTTGGTCTACTTCTTAAAAAATACACCGATGACATCAAAACCGTAACCCCAGACATGGTACAAAAAGCCGTCGATGATAGTGTCCCTAGCGTTACTCCGATGTTTTGGACATTTCGCATTATGGTGGGCTTGGGCTTTTTGATGCTTGTCTTGTTTGCCTTATGCTTATTTTATGCCCTCAAAGGCACTTTTGCCGAGAAAAAATGGTTGCTCAAATTCGCCGTTGTCATGCTCCCTGCCCCTTGGATTGCAGTAGAGATGGGGTGGTTTGTCGCCGAATATGGTCGCCAACCTTGGACGGTATATGGGGTATTACCCACCCATTTGTCTGTCTCCACGCTCAGCACCAGTACGGTGGTATGGTCGATGATTGGTTTTATCACGTTTTATACCATTTTGCTTGTGATTGAAGTGTATCTCATGCAAAAATACGTCCGACTAGGGCCTGCCAGTCTTGGTACGGGACGCTATTTTGGCGAACAACCTGCCGATGTTAAAGGAGCATAAAAATGTTATTTGATTATGAAACTTTAAAACTTATCTGGTGGCTACTGGTTGGTGTACTTCTGATTGGCTTTGCCATCATGGATGGTCATGACATGGGCGTGTGCAGTCTACTCCCCTTCGTGGGCAAAACAGACGAAGAACGCCGTGTGGTCATCAATACCGTTGGGGCCCACTGGGAGGGCAACCAAGTTTGGTTTATCACGGCAGGCGGGGCGATTTTTGCAGCCTTGCCCCTTGTCTATGCGACTGCGTTTAGTGGTTTTTATTGGGCTCTGATTGCGGTGCTTTGGGCATTGTTTTTGCGTCCTGTGGGCTTTAAATACCGTAGTATGGTGCATAACCCTACTTGGCGAAATGCGTGGGATTGGGGGCTGTTTGTTGGTTCGTTTGTGCCTGCGGTGGTCTTTGGGGTGGCGTTTGGCAACTTATTTTTGGGTGTGCCATTTAGCTTTGATGAATACTTATTCTCCACTTATACAGGGTCGTTTTTTGCCTTGCTCAATCCCTTTGCCATCTTGTGCGGACTTGTGAGTGCCACCATGCTCATCATGCAAGGGGGCGTGTATTTGGCACACCGCACCGAAGGCGAAATCCAAGCTCGCACCAAAAAATTCACCGCCATCAGTGCCATCATCATGTCTATCTTATTTGTTTTGGCAGGGGTATGGGTGGCAAATTTGGACGGCTATGTCATCACAAGCCAAGTGGACAAAGGAGCATTCATTGACCCCATCAGCAAAGTCGTTACCACTGAAAAAGGGGCATGGCTCGCCAATTTCAAAGCAAATGGGGCGTTGTGGGCATTTCCTGCACTAGGTATCGTCATGCCGATTGTGGCAATGCTTGCCATGAAAGCAGGACGCACGCTGATTGCTTTTGTCTTATCTAGCCTTGCGGTGCTTGGCGTAATTATGACGGCAGGTGTGGCATTATTCCCTTTTTATATGCCTTCGTCAAGCGACCCACGTTCAAGCCTCACGGTATGGGACAGTGCTTCTAGTCATTTGACGCTGATGGTCATGCTTTATGTGGTGGTTTTACTTTTGCCAATCGTGCTAAGCTACACCAGTTGGGCGTATGCTGTCATGCGTGGCAAAGTAACCAAAGCTTATATCAAAGAAAACGAACACACTTTATATTAGGAGCGGCATTATGTGGTATTTTGCGTGGATTTTGGGTTTGGGCTTTGCTGTTCTACTCGCCATCATTAGCGCAGTATGGATTGAGTTTGAAGATGAGCGGAAGTCGTCTTTAAAAAATGATTAACCAGCCCAAATCACAAAAAGCACTCATTTTGGGTGCTTTTTGATATCTAAGGCTAAAAAATCATAAATCCAAAAACTTTGACGCAAATCCGCCTTTGGGTTGTTTTAGGAGTTATTCTGGTGTGCCAATCTACTCTATGATGTCTTGTTTAAAGTCAAAATCAGATTATGTTTTTCTTATTGGAATAAGTAAGCTTATCGACTGGCAACTTTGGTTGAGAATAAACAGGGCGTTGTATTTGGTGTGCTATTTTATTTTTTATACGGCATTTTCATTAAAAATGCGGTCAATGTTGATTATTTTTTTAAATCATTTTTGTGATGGTGCAATTATCTATACTGCTTTTTTCATCAAAATTACGTGTAATCACAACCAATACTGACAAATTATTATTCAAAGCATTTTTATAAAATTTTTTCAATCTTATAAAGGCGTTTTTAAGATGCTCTGATAATATTTGATAATTCACATCATGCCAATATGATGTATACAAATAATGTCCGCTACGAGCCATTTTAGCCAGTGTTTCAAAGGTTGGATACTTTTCCAAACTCTTCTTTATATCTTTTGTATCTAAACTTTGATTAATTTTTTCCAGAAGATTGGTAGGGGTATTGTTCGTGTATTTAATGACAGATAAAAATAAAAAGTCATCGCTATTGATTGACCAAAAATATTGCTCAGAATTTTCAATAATGTTTTTGGTTAATTCTGCACCCCAAAAATGCTCTTTGTCATGATTGGTTATATTTGCCTGAATCGCCCATTCTCCGCCAAAAAATGCACAATAAATTGCGGTTTTGTCATCTTGCGGTAAATTGGTTGTATAAACCGAGTCTGCACCATAACCACTTAGAATATAATGCAAGCCCTCCCATAATTCGCCAATACTAACAAAATTATCATCATTGGGCAAGTTGTTCAAAACTTGCAGTAAGTCCTTTTTCCCTTGATTTGCCAGTTGTTGGTAATATGTGATTTGTTTGTTATTGATGGCATAATAATTGGCGACAATATCCATAATGTTTTCCAAAATAAAAAAAAGACGATATTATATTTCCATAATACCATCTTTTATTCACAAACACAATTAAAACATTACATCACTTCTTTAACCACATTCACCACATTTTCAACCGTAAAGCCAAAATGTTTAAATAAATCTTTGGCAGGAGCGGATTCACCAAACGAGGTCATACCAATCACTTTACCGTCCAAGCCAACAAATTTATACCAATAATCGGCGATACCTGCTTCTACCGCTACTCTGGCACGAATATGGCTTGGCAAGACACTTTGGATATAAGCCTTGTCTTGTTTCACAAAAACTTCGGCACACGGCATAGACACCACACGCACGCCATCAAGCTGTTCATACGCCCCCATTGCCAATTCAACTTCCGACCCTGTAGCAATAATAATCGCCTTTAAGTCGCCTTTTTCTTGTGCCAAAATATACGCCCCTTTGGCAATATCGGCAATTTGTTCATCACTGCGTTGATTAAATGGTAAATTTTGACGAGATAAAATTAAAGCGGTTGGCGTATTTTTACTTAAAATCGCTTGTTTCCACGCAACAGCAGTTTCTACCGTATCACACGGACGCCAAGTATGATGATTTGGCGTTTGGCGTAAGGACGCAATCTGCTCCACAGGCTGATGGGTTGGACCATCTTCGCCAAGCCCAATAGAATCGTGGGTATAGACTTGAATCACTCGCTGTTTCATCAAGGCTGACATACGCACAGCGTTACGAGCATATTCCATAAACATCAAAAAGGTTGCGGTAAATGGAATAAAGCCACCGTGTAGTGCCACACCATTGGCAATCGCTGTCATACCAAATTCACGCACACCATAATGTACATAATTACCATCGGTGTGGTTTTGCACGCCTTTGGCATCTTTCCATAAGGTTAAATTTGACCCTGCAAGGTCGGCACTACCGCCCAAAAATTCAGGCAAAATGCTCGCAAATGAGGCAATCGTATTTTGACTTGCCTTACGAGTGGCAATGGTTTCGCCCTTTTCGTTGCAGGCTTTGATAAACTCATCTGCCTTTTGTTCAAAATCTGACGGCAATTCGCCATTTAAACGGCGTTCTAACTCTTTTGCCAATTCTGGATACTCATTTTTATAACCCTCAAATAAAGTATTCCACTGACTTTCCAATTTTTCGCCTTTGTCTTTGGCATTCCACGCCTCATAAATCGTCGCAGGAATGTCAAATGGCTCATTTGCCCAGCCCAAAGTTTCACGCACAAGTGCTATTTCGTCAGCCCCAAGTGGCGCACCGTGGCAATCTTCTTTACCTTGTTTGTTGGGACTTCCTAGACCGATGATGGTTTTGCAAATAATCAGCGTAGGTTTATTTTTTTCATTTTGGGCGGCAATTGTCGCCTGACGAATTTCATCGGCATTATGCCCATCTACTTTTAATACTTGCCAGTTATAAGATTCAAAGCGTTTGGCGGTATCGTCTGAGAACCAGCCCTCCACCTCACCATCAATGGAAATGCCATTATCATCATAATAAACAATGAGTTTACCCAAATTTAATGTTCCAGCCAGCGAGCAAACTTCGTGGCTAATACCCTCCATCAAGCAACCATCGCCCAAAAAGCAATAAGTATAATGGTCAATTACATCAAAGTTTGGACGATTAAATTGTCCTGCTAAGGTTTTTTCCGCCAAAGCAAAGCCCACCGCATTGGCAATGCCCTGCCCCAGTGGACCTGTCGTGGTTTCAATGCCGTCTGCGTAGCCGTATTCTGGGTGTCCTGCGGTTTTGGAATGTAATTGACGGAAATTTTTAATGTCGTCAATCGTCAAATCATAGCCAGTTAAATGCAGTAAAGCATAATGGAGCATTGAACCGTGTCCATTGGAGAGTACAAAACGGTCTCGGTTTGCCCATTTGGCATTGGTTGGGTTGTGGCGATAAAATTCACGCCAAACCACATCGGCAATGTCCGCCATTCCCATTGGTGCACCAGGGTGTCCAGAGTTGGCTTTTTGTACAGCGTCCATCGCCAAAACACGAATGGCGTTGGCGGTGTGGCGTTCGTTTAAAGGAGGGTTAAAGGTGGGCAAAGTGGTCATAACAACAATCTCAAAAGTTGTGAAATTTTGAGATATTTTAACATAATTTTGTGAAATTGGGGGTAGAATTTTGGGTGGCCGTACTATTATTTATCCTACAAGGCAATTATATTATAACAATTTGTTGTATTTTTTATCAAAGCAAAATTAATACTTTTGGTTAATTTAAAATATGTTATGATAGTCTTTATTTTATTTGGGAAATTAACAATGAAACGCCCCACACTTTTTATCATTAGCCTAGCATTTGCACTGACCGCCTGCCAAACCCCCAAAGACGACCCCCTAAACCCAACACAGACTATTTCCCCTGTCAAAATCCCCGAACGGACAGCCGTGGTGTTTCATGACGTGATTTATGGCGACAATGCCAAAGAACTGCAATGCCCTACGGTATATCAGCCTGTCTGTGCCACCATTTCCCAAAATGGTCAAATCTTTAAAAAAACATTTAGCAATAAATGCAATGCGGTTGCCGTTTTAAATATTAAAAAAATCGAGCAAGGTGCTTGTGAATAATAAAAAAATACACGCAATCTACCGCGTGTATTTTTATTTAATAACCATCTGATGGATAATCTTTGGTACAATGATGATATAAAGTATTCATTATTAAATGAAATGCCAATAATGCGATTAAATACAAAACCGCCTTTAATACACTAAATTGATTGGCAAGCCCCCCAAACCATAAAACGCACAAAATAAATATAACGCGGGGACAAAATTAAGAATGCTTTTTCTTTTCTTGATAATATCACTAAAAAATTGACCAATACAGAAAAAATGCACAAGACCTGATAAGCCCAAAGCCATCATTGCAACATAATAATGGCTATCTTTTATTGGTTTCGCCTTGCGGTGCTATTAGCCGATTTGTGTTAATCCACCCATATAAGGTTGCAATGCCTTAGGGATACTTACTGTGCCGTCTGCGTTTTGGTGATTTTCTAGTACTGCAAGCAAAGTCCGTCCAACCGCAAGACCTGAACCATTTAGGGTGTGGACAAGCTCGGTTTTTTTGTCCACTTTGGTGCGAGCGAGCATGCGACGGGCTTGAAAATCGCCACAGTTAGAGCAGCTACTAATCTCACGGTAAGTGTTTTGGGAGGGTAGCCACACTTCAATGTCATAAGTTTTGGTTGCACTAAACCCCATGTCGCCTGTGCAAAGCGTGATGACACGATAAGGAAGCTCTAACGCCTGCAAAATACTCTCCGCCTGTGCGGTCATCTCCTCCAACGCCTGCATGGAAGTTTCGGGTTTGACGATTTGCACCATTTCTACTTTTTCAAATTGGTGCTGACGGATAAGCCCCCGAGTATCACGCCCTGCACTGCCTGCCTCGCTTCTAAAACATGGGGTGTGGGCGGTAAGGCGAATCGGCAAATCAGTAGGCTCAATGATGGTATCTCGCACCATATTGGTTAAAGGCACTTCACTTGTGGGGATAAGATAGTATTCTTTATCGCCACGCAGTTTAAACAAATCTTCTTCAAATTTGGGTAATTGCCCTGTCCCTTTTAGGCTCTCACTATTAACCATATAAGGCACATACATTTCGGTGTAGCCTTTATTGGTGTGGGTGTCTAGCATAAATTGCACTAAGGCACGGTTAAGCCGAGCAAGTTGCCCCTTTAAAACGCTAAATCTTGAACCCGTCAGCTTGCTTGCCATTTCAAAGTCAAGCAATCCCAAGTCCTCCCCCAAATCGGTGTGGTCTTTGATGTCAAATTCAAACGTGCGTGGCACGCCCCATTTACGGACTTCTACATTGTCTGCTTCGTCCTCACCGACAGGGACGGACTCGTCTGGTAGGTTGGGGATTTTTAGGCTCTCACGCTCAATGGTGGCAAGAAGTTCACGCAATTTGTCTTCGCAAGCCTTCATTTTGTCAGAAATGTCACTCATTTGTGCCATTAGGGCATCGGTGTTCTCGCCATTTCTTTTTAGAATGCCGATTTCTTTTGCCCCTCCATTTTTTTGGGCTTGTAGGTTTTCGGTCTCTACCTGTAAGGATTTTCGTTTGTTTTCAATCTCTTGCCAAAAGGCAATGTCCAGCTCATAGCCTCGAGTAGCAAGGCGGACTTTTAGGTTTTCAAGGTCAAAGCGGAGTAGTTTTGGGTCTAGCATTGTTTTTCCTAAAATGATATAAATTGACTTATTATAGCAAATTTTTTGGTAAAATCCCATTTAGATTTTTTGATGAAAATTTTGGTTAATGATGTTAGAATAAAGCCAATTTATCTTCTAAGGAATTGTAATGACTAAACAACAAGCACTTTATCCTTACACCATGCAACCGATTGCTCTAAACATGAGTGAGCAGGAATTTAAAAATGCCCAACTTGCTCTTTTTCAAAAGGGTAGCGATGGTTTTGGATTGAGTTCGGTGCGAAACAAAGAATGGATTGTGCTAGGGGTTGTGGCATTGGTTTCTATCTTGGGTATTGCGTTTGTTAGTGGTTATTCGACCATTATTTTTTGGCTGTCTTTGGGGCTGTGTGCAGGCTATCTTTTGGTGCGAACTTTGGGGCTAAAATGGTATGCCAAGCGTGAATTTGATAAGCAGTTATCAGAAGTTAAGTTACCACCAGAGATGAATCAAATGAAGCTAGGCATACAACCAAAAGGGCTTGTGATAAGTATGCCGATGAACGGCGAGCAACTCTCTCAAATCCAAGCCATGCAAAAAAAACGTGGGCACACCCAGCAGAGCTTTGCCATGAAATCTGTGCCAGCACAGCAAGCCATCATTCCATGGACGGCGGTAACGTCATGGGATGAGACGGAGGACTTTGTGTTTGCGATGTTTGAGTATCAAGGGCAAAAGGGCAGTCAAATTATCCCAAAACGCATGAGCAAGCAGAATTTTCCCATTCATACACTGATTAAGCATCTACAAGAGATAACATCAAAAGGCTTGAAAGTAGAAAATATGACCCTATAACAATCATGAATAACAGTTGTGGTTGTGCCTTGTTATTTATTGACTAAATTTATCACAGTCATAAAAATCATTCATTTTACTCATCGTATATGTGTGTTAGAATGGTAAAAAAGACATCAATTCATCAGAGGAGCAATTATGAGCACCAATCAAATCGGTCTTGCTAATGTAGAATTAACCCCTGTCATCAAGGCGCTTAACGCCCTATTATCAAGCTACCATCTGTTTTATATCAATGTGCGTGGCTATCATTGGAATGTCAAGGGCGAGCATTTTTTTACCTTGCACCCAAAATTTGAAGAACTCTATACTGAACTGCAACTTCAAATTGATGAGATTGCAGAGCGTATCTTGACATTGGGTGGTACACCGCTACATGCTTATACTGATTTTGCTCAGCGTTCGAGCATTAGCGAGGATAAAGGTGTTTTTGAAGGTCGTAAATGCGTGGAGGGTGTTGTGAAAGGTTTGCAAGCTCTTATCGCCGAACAACGCAAAGTAG
Organism: Moraxella sp.; assembly: GCF_030525845.1. Lineage (GTDB taxonomy): Bacteria > Pseudomonadota > Gammaproteobacteria > Pseudomonadales > Moraxellaceae > Moraxella. The sequence goes on along the minus strand of NZ_JAUNDY010000005.1, from coordinate 47,054 downwards.
CAGAACTTGCCGAAGAAGCGAGCGATCAAGGCACAAGCGACATCGTAACAGGTTATGTTCAAGCCCAAGAAAAAGAAATCTGGATGTACAGTGCGTTTTTGGGCTAACCCATGAAAAAGACCCCAAATGTGATGTTTGGGGTCTTTTTTTTATAGCATGGGCTTGGTGAAGGCAAGCAAGATAATGCCTGCATAGGCGATACCAGCCACCATCATGCCAGCTTTCTTTTGGTTTAGGGTTGGGTTACGTAGGGCTTTAATGTTGGCTGAGATTGCTACGATAAGTAGGATGATTTTGGCAATCGCCCAATGCTGAATCCCTGCCACCTGCCACAACTGCCAAAGCAAATAACCGCCACTAAGCACAAGTAGTGTATAGATGATGTGGCTGATGATTGTGAAATGGCGAGATGAGGTTAGCATTTTGCCAGAAAAAATCAACCCTGCTTGATACAAGAACAGCACGACAGTAATTCCTGCCATCAGCATGTGTAGGTGTGTCATAGCTTACTCGTATAGCACTTCGATGATTTCGTATTCTGCCACGCCGCTGGGGGTTTGGATTTTGGCTTCATCGCCTTCGGATTTACCGATAAGACCTTTGGCGATGGGGCTGGCAACAGAAATTTTACCAACTTTTACATCAGCTTCATCTTCGCCGACAATCTTATAGCGTTTGTGTTCGCCTGTATCCACATCTTCAATAATGACGGTTACGCCAAATACCACACGCCCATCTTGGGGCAGGGTAGTAGGGTCAATTACCTGAGCACCGCCCAGTTTGGCTTCGATATCACGAATGCGTGCTTCGGACAGACCTTGTTGTTCACGAGCAGCGTGATATTCGGCATTTTCTTTTAGGTCGCCATGTTCACGAGCCTCAGCGATGGCGGTGGTAATGCGTGGACGTTCGATGGTTTTTAGGTGTTTTAGCTCCGCTTCTAGGGCAGCATGTCCTTGTGGGGTCATGGGATAACGTTGCATGTTTTCTCCTAAATAAAACAAATAGCTAAAAACACCACGCCAAATGGGGTGGTGTTCGCAGGTTGTTTGCTAAATTAGCAATGACGGTATTATACAGAGGACAAGCAATGATTGCAAGTATTATTGCATATTGGTTATTTGAGGTATTTAACAAGCTTAGGAAGTTTACCTCTGTATACACCTAGTCCAATGCCATCAGGCCCATGATTAGCAAGCGAGACGGTGGAGACGGGGATAACAGGAGTGTTGCGTATCCCATATGCATCGGATAGTAATTCTTGGAGGATGTCAGTGTATAGCCCTAGCGTGGTGTCTGCCATGTAAATAAAGGCATCTTTATTGCCAACATAGGTCATGGCGGTATCTGCCATATAATTGATACTGCGTTCGATTTTGCGGATTTTTTCACGAGGAACGACCCTGCCATCGTCAGATACCCACATGACAGGCTTGATACCGAGTAGGCTGGCAAAAAAACCAGCAGAGGCGGAGAGTTTTTTACTGCGGATAAGGTGGTGCAAATCCGATAGGGTAAACATAAATAGGCTGTTTTTGCGGATTTCATCTAGGCGAGCGATGATTTCAAGCATGGGCTTACCCTCTTGCATCATAAAGTCCGCCTCAAATGCCAACACGCCTTCATCGATGTTTAGGGTTTTGGTGTCGTACACAAAGATATTCATGCGTCCGACATATCTGGCTTTTAGGGTGTCAAAAATCTGGTGGCTTTGGCTGATGGCAGATGAAATGGTACAAACCAATACTTCTTCGTACCCTTCGGCGTATAACTCTTCAAAGAGCTGGCTGATTTCTTGTTCGGTGGGAGGGCTGGTCTTGACTGATAGGTTGGGGTATTCGATAAGTAATTGACTTAGGTGGGCTGTGTTAGTGTCTTTTAGGTCGATGTGGTCTTTGCCGTTTATGATGATGTGAAATGGTACAAAGCGGACAGCGTGTGGTGTATTGATGTAATTTAGACAAGATGATGATGTGCTAATAACAATGCGTTTCATAATGCTCTTTTTTTTCAATGTGCCGTAGACGATATAATCTAGGGCGAAAAATGGGGGGGGGGGGGCGACATTGATAATTAATGTGTTGCTTTATTGAATGCCCAAAATACAAATTAAATATAGTGTACGATGGCTCACACTCAATATCCCTCCAATTGGATAGTTATTGTAAAGAAAATTATTTAAAAAGTAAATATTTTTGTTTAATTTTTTAAGGATAAGAATATTGAGCTTGTTTTAAAAACCTAGTAATGCTTTTTTTGGTGTTGGTTAAGTTTGGACTGAATTTACTCTAAATAATGAGTTAAGATTTGCTATATTTATTGTATTGATGTGGACATAAATGAGCTTAATTTGCTTTGGATTTTTAAAGCAAACATCAAAGGGTTTGATGGGGTTTAAGTGGACTGATGAATTGTTTTGGAAACAATTTGGGATATATTCGCTGTTATGTTTGTCGTTTATCGGAGTGTACTCTCACTTTTGTACTTGTGATTAAAATGAGAAAAAATATCTTTAAATTATTTTCAATGTGTAAATAATGTTATAAAGGTGGGGTACGACTTATATTTTAATGATGCACAAAAGTGAAGTGTACCCCAAGTGGCGTGATTTGTTTAAATGTAAAGCAAGACGTATTTTAAAATAACCCCACAATCTCATCATTAATCACATCAATGCTAAGTGCAGCAGGGACTTTGGGTAGTCCAGGCATTTTCATCATCTCGCCACACAGCACCACCAAAAATCCAGCACCATTTGAAATGCTGACATCTTGGACATGGATATTAAATCCTGTGGGTCTGCCCAAGAGTTTGGGGTTGTCAGAGAGTGAATATTGGGTTTTTGCCATGCAAATTGGTCGGTGGGATAAACCCAATTTTTCTGCTTTTTTGATATTAAGTAGTGCTTGTGAGCTAAATTCTACACTATCAGCACCGTAGATTTTTGTGGCGAGAGCACGGATTTTATTGGGAATGTCATCACTTAATTCATAAGGATATGTCAAGGGGCGAGATGTTTCGGTGGCTGACACGACTTTTTGTGCCAAATCCACGCCACCGATGGCTCCATGCTCCCACACTTCACACAGCGACACCGCCACGCCTTTTTCTTGGCATGCCTTTTCGATGAGGGCAAGCTCGTCTTTGGTGTCGGAGGCGAAGCGATTGATGGCGACCACCACAGGAATGCCAAAGATGTTTTTCATGTTATCGATGTGTTTTAGTAGGTTTGGTAAGCCTTTTTTGAGGGCGATCAAATCCTCTTTGGCAAGTGCATCTTTGGGAGTGCCACCGCCCCATTTTAAGGCTCGTACCGTTGCCACGATGACCGAAGCGTCGGGGTTTAGACCTGATAATCTGCATTTGATATTGCAAAATTTTTCAGCCCCCAAATCCGCCCCAAATCCAGCTTCTGTAACCACATAATCCGCCAAAGACAAGCCAAGACGTGTGGCGACCACAGAATTACAGCCGTGTGCGATGTTGGCAAATGGACCGCCGTGTACTAAGGCAGGCGTACCAGCAATGCTCTGCACCAAATTTGGCAAAAATGCTTCTTTGAGCAGGGCAGTCATCGCCCCCTGAGCTCCCAAATCTTTGGCAAAAACAGGTGTGTTGTCAAAGCGATAGGCTACAATCATCTCGCCCAGCCTGTATTTTAGGTCATCTAGGTCGCTTGCCAAACAAAAAACCGCCATAATCTCAGAGGCGACTGTAATGTCAAATCCATCAGGGCGAATGACGCCATCGGTGGGCTTACCCATACCGCCGATGATGTGGCGTAACTGACGGTCGTTCATGTCTAAGGCACGTCGCCACACGACTTTTTTGGGATTAATGCCTAGCTCGTTGCCTTGATAGATGTGGTTGTCAATGAGGGCGGACAATAAATTATTGGCGCTGGTAATGGCATGAAAATCGCCTGTAAAATGTAGGTTAATATCCTCCATAGGAATGACTTGGGATTGACCGCCCCCAGCTGCACCGCCTTTAATGCCAAAGACAGGTCCTAGTGATGGCTCTCTTAGGGCAAGCATGGTTTTTTTGCCGATGTGTGATAGGGCATCAGCAAGTCCGATGGATAGGGTGGTTTTGCCTTCGCCTGCTGGGGTGGGGTTGATGGCAGTGACTAAAATGAGCTTGCTGTTTTTGTTTGGGGTGGGAGTATGTCGGTGGATTTTGGCTTTGTATTTGCCGTATTGTTCGATGTCATCAGGTGATAGACCTAACTTACTGGCGATTTTGTCGATGGTGCTGGCATGAGCAAGGGCGTTTTTGGCAATTTGGGCATCGCTAAGATGAGTCATGATAAGTCCTAAATAATTGTTTTTCTCATTATAGCGGTTTTGTGTGAAAAATCCTAGTGCTGTATCTGCAAAATCTCATCAAATGCATGTGGGTTTGGGTAATGGTCAAAACAATTGTTTTGGTTTATATAAGTTAAACGTTGATTTTTTGTAATGTTAAGTAAAGATAAGTGATATCAGGTAAAAAAGATGGCAATTTATTGATTTGGGTGTTATCTTAGCACAAAAAATCACAATGATTTTGTGGGTTTTATTAAGGCTTATTATGGCACAACGACTATATAAACTTCATCGTTCCTGTAATCATCGCATGATTGCAGGGGTAATGGGTGGTATCGCAGAGTATTTTGGGGTGTCTGTGATGATGGTGCGGATATTATTCGTAGGCATTTCTGTACTAAGCGTTGCCGTCCCTGGCGTGTTGATTTATTTTATTTTATGGATTATCATGCCAAAGGCAACCGCTGATTCTTATGTGATGACTTAGCATAAGCTGGGTTTATTGATTGAGTTTTTCTTTTAATAATGATACTTTGTCTCTAATTTTCATGGCTTCTTCAAATTTTAGCTCTTTGGCAAGCTCTCGCATTTGTTTTTCAAGGCGAGAGATTTCTTTTACCATCAGGGCAGGACGGCGTAAAATTTCCTTATCTACCCCCAAATCCTCTTCTAAGTCAAACGGTGCTTGAATGCTGGGTGCTTCCACGCTTTCAATCTCGCCTGTGTCAATCTTATCTGTGATGGTGCGAGTGGCGGATTTTGGGGTTATGCCATGTGCTTCATTAAAAGCAATTTGTTTGGCACGACGGCGGTTGGTCTCGTCAATGGTTTTTTGCATGGAGGGGGTAATGCTATCGGCGTACAAAATCGCCTTGCCATCAACATGACGAGCGGCACGTCCGATGGTCTGAATGAGTGAACGTTCAGAGCGTAAAAACCCTTCCTTATCTGCATCAAATATCGCTACCAAGCTGACTTCTGGCATGTCTAGCCCTTCTCGAAGTAGGTTAATGCCGACCAGCACATCATGTACGCCTGTTCGTAATTCGTGGATAATTTTCATGCGTTCAACGGTATCAATGTCGCTGTGCAGATATGCCACACGTATGCCATACTCTTTTAGATAGCTGGTCAAATCCTCTGCCATGCGTTTGGTAAGCGTGGTAATGAGAACACGTTCGTTGCGAGGTTTGCGAAGATTAATCTCGCCTAGTACATCATCGACCTGAGTTAGTACAGGGCGAATCTCAATGATGGGGTCGATAAGTCCTGTGGGGCGTACTACCTGTTCTACCACTTGCTCGCTGTGCGTAAGTTCGTATTCGGCAGGCGTGGCAGAGACAAAAATCCGTGTCGGCACAGCACTCTCCCATTCTTCAAACTTCATGGGGCGGTTATCCATTGCCGATGGCAGACGAAAGCCGTAATTGACAAGGTTTTCTTTGCGACTTCTATCGCCTTTGTACATCGCTCCTATCTGGGGGACGGTAACATGGCTTTCATCTAAAAAAACCAATGCATCATCAGGCAAATAATCAAACAGCGTGGGTGGTGCTTCGCCTGCTTGTCGCCCTGAGAGATGCCGAGAGTAGTTTTCGATGCCGTTACAGTAGCCAAGCTGTTGCATCATTTCAAGGTCGTATTGAGTTCGCTCTTTTAGGCGTTGGGCTTCGACAAGCTTATCGTTTGCTCTAAAATAGTCAAGACGTAAGGCAAGTTCATCTTTGATGGACGATATGGCTAGTTCCAGCTTGTCTTTTGGGGTAACATAATGGGATTTTGGGTAGATGGTAATGCGTGGAATGGTCTTGATGTTTTTGCCTGTCAAGGGGTCAAACCAAGTGATTTTTTCAACTTCATCATCAAACATCATAATGCGTACTGCCAACTGCTCACTCTCGGCAGGGTAGATGTCAAGTGTCTCACCATGTAGTCGATATGTACCACGACCAAAATCCAGCTCGTTACGTTCATACTGTAATTCTACCAGTCTTTTGATGAGAGCGGTTCTGTCTACCCTGTCGCCCACCACGACATGCAGCAGCATTTTAAGGTAGCTTTCAGGGTCGCCCAAACCATAAATGGCAGAGACACTCGCTATGATGATGGTATCACGACGCTCTAATAAGGCACGTGTGGCAGACAGTCGCATTTGGTCGATGTGGTCGTTAATGGCAGAATCTTTTTCTATAAAGGTATCGCTGGCAACCACGTAGGCTTCGGGTTGATAATAATCGTAGTAACTGACAAAGTACTCCACGGCATTGTGAGGGAAAAATTCTTTAAATTCGCCGTAGAGTTGGGCGGCGAGTGTTTTGTTGTGTGCCATGATGATGGCAGGACGACCAAGCGCCTCGATGACTTTTGCCATTGTGTAGGTTTTGCCTGAACCTGTTACACCAAGCAAAAGCTGGTCTTTTTTGCCTGCATTAACCCCATCAACTAAGGCTTTGATGGCGTGTGGTTGGTCGCCACTGGGGGTAAATGGCGTATGCATGACAAAGGATTTTTTGTTGTCATCTAGCTGTTTTGCAAGCTGTTCTTGGGTGCGTTCGTGGCGAGAGATGTTGGGCGTTTTCATGATGATTTACCGCAAAAATATAAGGTGTTTATGAGGGCGAATGCGGTAATTTAAAGAGAAAGACAAAACTTGGGGAGATTTATCAATAAAAACAGGAATGATAAGCACCATTCCTGTGTTGTCGGTTTTATTTTTTGAGGATTTTTTTGAGGTCATCTTCCATTTTTTTGGCGTGTTTTTTCTCGTAAGTCTCAATGGTTTTTTTGTGGTTGTCGATGGCAGATTTCATGTAAGATTCAAAGATGGCATCACGTTTGTTGAGAGCGTTTTTTCCATCTTCGCTACCATAAAAAGCAACTAAGGCATCAACTTCGGCTTGGGTAAAGCCTTTGGCGGCATTAATGTAGGAGTTTTTGAGGCTGTCTTTGATGGCTTGGGTGTCAAGCACTTCCACTAACCCTTCGGCGTATTTGTCAAAAACAGCAAGGGCTTGTTTGCGTTGGTCATCAGAGACATTGCTATCTTGGGTTAGAGCCTGTGCCATCATCATGCGCTGTATTTCTAGTGGTTCAAAAATCGCTCCATAAAACATCTCTTCATAAGAGGTAATGTTGGCAAGCTCATTTAGGGATTTGGCACTGGGCGAAGCAAAAGCACCACCAGAGAATAAAGCGGTAATCAGAATAAGGGCTTTGATTTTCATAAAAACTCCAAAAATAGTGGCATTAAAACCGATAATTTATCAGACTTTATGCAAAATTTAAAGCATTAAATTGTAATCATTTGCAAATCAAAACTTAAATCTTAGTAACATAAAAAAATCGGCACACAATGTACCGATTTTAAACACTCATTTAATCAAGCCACGCACCGAGTTTTGACTGATAAAGCCATCTGGGATACGCCCGTTATCCGCCTGCCATCTGGCAAAAGCACGAGATGTGTTCGCCCCTGCTACGCCATCCGCCTTACCTGCTGAATAGCCTTTGGCATTTAGGGCTTCTTGTAGGGTGATGACTTCATGGCGAGAAAGTGGCTGTTCATGGCGAGGCCAGCTTTTGTTGATGCCGTTTTTGCCTGCAAGTCGTTTGGCGAGGGTGGCGACTGCTAGGGCGTAGCTTGATGAGTTGTTGTATACCTTGATGACATCAAAGTTGGGTGTCAGTAGTAAAGCAGGGCCATTGACGCCAGCAGGTAGCCACAGCTGGGCGGAGCTTTGACCGCCAAAATACTCGCCATTTGCTGAGACTACGCCTAGCGATTTCCATGCATCCAAAGATTGTTGTTGTCCTAGTAGTTGGTAGTTAAACTGAGCAGGTAGCTCTACCTCGTAATAAGCATCTATGCCACGAACCCAGCCACTTGCTCCTAAATAATGAGCGGTGGAGGTTAAGGCATCAGAGATGGTCCATGGGTTTTTTTGTCCATCGCCATTGCCGTCTGTGCCATATTTTATCCATGTGGAGGGGATAAATTGGGTATGCCCCATGCCACCTGCCCATGAACCTTGTAGCTGTGAGCGAGAGACATCGCCACGTTCTATCATTTGGAGCATGGCAATAAGCTCGCCCTCAGCGAACTGGCGACGACGACCATCAAAAGCAAGACTGGATAATGCGTCCACCAAATTGGTAGAGCCCATGCCAGCCCCAAACGATGATTCTATTCCCCAAATGGCAACCACCACTTCTTTTGGGGTGCTGTATTGGCTTTCGATTCTAGATAGAAGGGAGGGGTACTCTTTGAGTTTGTTTTTGCCGTTTGAGATGCGTGAGGAAGTTACCGCAGATTCGATATAGGACCACGGCATTTTTGAGAATTCGGCTTGGCGACCATCTAGACTGATGACCTGTGAATTTAGGCTGGCGTGATTCATTAGCTGATTTACCGCATGGGTAGAGTAACCACTAGCAACGGTACGTGCGATAAAATCGCTTTTCCAGTCGCCAAAATGACCATAATAGCGATTTTCTACCGCTGATGGATTTGGGGTGTGAGTTGGTGTGTTTTGGTCTTGGGCGACTGGGGTAATCTGCGAGGTGGGCGAAGTTGGCTTGACAATAATCACCCTAGATGGCTGGGGTGTGTCATGGACAATGGGAGCTGGGTTTTGGTTTTTTTGGGTGGACACGCACGATAAAACACCAATTGTGGCGACGGCGATGGCAGATAGGCGAAAGATGGAATGATGAGTCATAAACTTACAATGTACTAATTAAATCTTAACATTGTACACGGTTATGATGGTTTTGGCAATAAAAAGAGTGCGTTTGGGAGAATGTACAATCCACCCTTAAAGCTGGGGTGCTATTTTATAGTTTTGCCAGCCATAAATTTACCCCAAATCCAATGAACAAAAACCCCACCCCAAGCATGGCAAATATCATGACAATAGGGCGACCACTAAATGTATCTGCCAGCTTTTTACCGCTGATGATTAATAAGCTTAAATATAAAAAACTGACCATTTGTAAAATAACTGCTAATACAAAAAACGTCAAAAACGGCTTATCATAATCAGGGCGAACAAACTGCACAAAAAACGACAAAAAGAATAAAATCGCTTTTGGGTTGGTAAGGCTAAGTGATAATGAACGATAAAAATAATTGTGTTTTTTGGTGGATTTTGGTGAGAAATTTTTGTGTTTTATTTTGTGGATATGTTTAAAGGTTTGGTATGCTCCCATGATAAGACGCACCCCAAGATACGCCAAATAACAGCCACCAATGAGCTTAATGACATCAAAGACGGCTGGGTAGAGTTTTAGGAGTGTACCTGCACCAAATACTGTCGCCAAAATCAGCAAGGCATCGCCAAGCAAAATACCCATCATTGCCATGACCCCTGCTTTTTTACCGTATTCTGCTGAGGTTGATAGGCAGTATAGGCTATTGGGACCGGGCAGGGCGATGATGATGATAACACCCACCAGATAGGTGGCTAAATCAGTAATGCCAAACATGGTTAAGCCTGAGTGTAGTTCGTTGGGTCTTTCTCATCACTTGCCACCAACGTGTCGGCAAAAAATGCTTTTAGTACATTGACTTTGGCGGTTTGATAATGGGGGAAAGTTTGGCAGGTCGCCTCCAAACCCCCCCGCCACTTAGGAATGACGCTTTTCATCTTGGCAAAGCGGTTTGGTGTCTCTGGCATGGTTTTGGCAAATTCTAGGGCACGGACAGCGTCATCACGACTGTTGCACACCAGAGCCATGTCGCACCCTGCATCAATGGCGGATTTGACCCGAGCCGTCACGTCCCCTGCGACATGGGCGGCTTTCATGGACAAATCGTCCGAAAACAGCACGCCGTCATAACCCAATTTGTCTCGCAAAATCTCTTGTAGCCACACTTTTGAGAAGCCAGCAGGTTTGTCATCAATTTGGCTAAAAATGACGTGGGCGGGCATGAGGGCGGAGAGTTTGGATAAATTTGCCCGAAAACTCACCAAATCACAGCCCCAAATCTCATCGAGCGTCCGCTCATCCACCGCATCCGCCACGTGCGAATCAGGAGTGATAGAGCCATGACCGGGAAAATGTTTGCCTGTGGCTTTCATGCCAGCGTCATTCATGCCGTCTATAAAACGTGATGACAATGCAGATACTACGTCAGGGTCGGCATGAAAAGCACGGTCGCCAATCACAAGACTGCATCCGTCAATATCAAGCACGGGGGCAAAGCTGATGTCCACGCCCACCGCCAGCACTTCACATGCCATCAGATACCCCGTGTCGTAGGCAAGCGATAGGGCAAGTGCTTGATTGTTGTCATAAATTTCGCCAAGTCGCCCCATCGCAGGCAAGGGAGTAAAGCCATCACGAAAACGTGCCACTCGTCCACCCTCTTGGTCGGCAGAGATGATGAGGGTGGGGTTAACCGCCCTGATGTGGTCGGTCAGGTTGCGTACTTGGTCGGGGCTTGTTACGTTTCTTTTAAATAAAATCACGCCCCCCAGTGCGTCATTTGCCAAAAATACTTGGTCGTCATCGGTCAATGTTAAGCCGTCCACGTCCGCCATGATGATACCAGTTGCCATGTTTATTGCTCATTTGTCAAAAGTGTTGCTTATTATGCCATGAAAAACCCTACGATGGTAAAATTTTTGGTGTGCTGTTAGGGTTGTTATTGATGTGGGTTGGTTATTGGCGGGGATTGGAAGTGTGGCGTAATATCTTGCTAGATTTATAGAAAATTATTAAAAATTATCACAATTTTAGATAAACAAGCAATAAAGTTGTGTTATGATAGGCAAAATCACACAACTAGGAAAATTGCGATGTCAAAAAAACAGCTTCTCTTGTCAGCGACTGCCGTTGTGGGTGTGTTTTTTGCCCAAAATACCATGAGTGTGGCGATGGCGGACGACAAGGTGGGATTTGAGCCTACTGCCGAACAAAAAGTAACCGCACGCCAAGTGGCACTACTGCTTGATAAGACACATTATCTAGAACAGCCATTAGACAAGGAGATGGGTGCTAAGATTTTATCGATGTACTATGACCAGTTAGATTCTAATCGCACATTGTTTTTGCAGTCGGACATCGATGAGTTTAATCAAAAATACCGTGATAATTTTGCCGAACGCCTAAAACGTGGTGATTTGTCGGCAGGGATTGAGGTGTTTGAGCGTTATCGTACACGCTCAAATGAGTATTATGAATTTGCCAAAGCCCTCTTGGCCAATGAGGTTGATTTAAAAACCGACAAATCCATCGTGCTTGACAGAGAGGAGGCATCACGCTTTGCCAATAAAAGCGAGCAAGAAGAATTTTGGCGACTACAAATCACATATGCCTTGATTGGCATGACACTAAACCAAGAAAATGATAAAGCCAAAGACAAGGCGTTTTTGGAAAACCCTGAACTGGCTCGTGGACAGGATTTGGTAAAGGGCGATGAGCGTACGCCCAGTCAAATTTTACTCAATCGTTTAAATCGCCAACAAGGACAGCTTGCTCGTATAAAAAATGACGAGATTATGGAGACGATTTTAAATGCGGCGACATTGACCTACGACCCACACAGCAACTACTATGCTCCTATCCAAGCCAATGAAATGCAAATCCAGTCCAATTTACAGTTAGAGGGCATTGGTGTATCCATCAGACCTGACCGCAAAAACCCTGATTATACTCGCATTGTAACGCTTGTTGATGGGGGTCCTGCCCAAAAAACAGGACAAGTTAAGATGAATGATCTCATCATCGGAGTCGCCCAAGACGGTGGCGAGATGGTCGATGTGGTGGGGTATAGCACTCGTGAGATTGTGGCACTCATTCGTGGTACTAGGGGTACATCTGTTACCATTCGCGTCAAACAGCCAAACACCCCAGATAGCTCGGCACGTAACGTTACTATCGTACGTGATGTGATACAACAAGAAGAATCTGGCGTACATCATCGTGTAATAGAAGTGCCTTATAAAGGGGATGTTAAGCGTGTGGGTGTGCTTGAAATTCCTAGTTTTTATCTAAATTTTCAGGCTCGTCGCAGTGGTGCAGGGGCGGACGAATATCGCTCGGTAAGCTTGGACACCGAAAAAGCCATCAAAGCCCTTAATGCACAAAACATCGATGGCATGGTGGTGGATTTGCGTAATAATCCAGGTGGTTCGCTTGATGAAGTGACCAAAATGCTGGGGCTTTTTATCAAAGAAGGACCGCTCGTACAAATCCGTGATAACAAAGGCAATGTCCAAATTTTTACCGATAAAGACGGCGGTAAACAGCTGTATGATGGACAAATGGCGGTGCTGATTAACCTAGGTTCTGCCTCAGCGTCTGAGATTTTTGCAGCAGCGATTCAAGATTATGGGCGTGGGCTTGTTGTGGGCAGTACGACCACAGGCAAAGGCTCGGCACAGGTACAGCGTGATGATTTGGCGTTGGGTTCGATGACGATTACCCAGCGTAAATTTTATCGCATCAATGGCGGTAGTACCCAAAACAAAGGCGTAGTGCCTGATGTACCACTCATTAATATCTATGAGGGGATTGAGTTTGGCGAGCGTGAATACAAAAATCCTTTGGAGTGGGATACCATTTCGGCAACCACTTTCACAAAAGAGGGTAAATATTCCAAAAATCTCATGGATACGCTGATTGCATCATCTAACGAACGCCAAAAAAGCAATCCGCAATTTAAATACTTGACCACCTTAAATGACATTCGAGCTTTGGATGATGATAAAAAACCTGTTGATGTTAATATTGATAAACGCCGTGCCAAAAACGAGCTTGTAGAACAAAAAACTCTCGCTGCTGAAAATGCTCGTCGTCAGGCCACAGGCGAGAAGCCTTATACTAATTGGTCTACCTATCAAGCCAGCATCGATGCCCTTGCTGAGGAGCGTAGCCTAATGAAAGAGAGCGAACGCCCACAGCTTCCTGAGAGTGAGGTTTTTGTGGTTGAGGCGGCGACTTTGATGTTTGAATCGCACGATGGCACAAATCATCACTGATTTTGTTGTTATTTTTAAACCAATACTAGGATTTTTTTAAAATTTTAGTTATAATTGTTGGGATTTTGTCTAGGGTATTAGGTATGCCCCATTCATGGCAAGATTGTTTTTATTTCATTTTAAGGAATTATCATGGCTATCGAACGTACGCTATCTATTGTTAAACCAGACGCTGTCGGTGCAAACCACATTGGCGAGATTTTTGCTCGTTTTGAAAAAAATGGTCTAAAAATTGTCGCCACCAAAATGAAACATCTTTCAAAAGAAGAGGCTGAGGGTTTTTATGCCGAGCATAAAGAACGTGGCTTTTTTAATGACCTAGTATCATTCATGACCTCAGGTCCTGTGGTGGTGTCTGTGCTAGAAGGCGAAAATGCTGTCCTAGCTCATCGTGATATTCTAGGTGCAACCAACCCAAAAGAAGCTGCCGCTGGCACTATCCGTGCTGACTTTGCGACCAGCATTGATGAGAACGCTGCTCATGGCTCTGACAGCACGACATCAGCAGAGCGTGAGATTAAGTATTTCTTCGCTGATAACGAAATCTGCCCACGCACTCGTTAATGACCCCAAACAAAAAACCGAGCCTGATGGTTCGGTTTTTTTATTTTTGAGTTATTTAAACACGACGGTTTTGTTGCCATCTAAGATGATACGGTCTTCCAAATGCCATTTGACGGCACGAGATAGTACCTCTCGCTCAATGTCCCTGCCTAGCTCTCTTAGCTGTTCTACGGCAAAGGCATGGCTGACACGTTTGACATCTTGTTCGATGATGGGACCTTGGTCAAGCTCGCTTGTTACGTAGTGAGCGGTCGCACCGATGAGTTTTACGCCTTTATCAAAGGCTTGTTTGTAGGGATTTGCTCCCACGAAGGCGGGCAAGAACGAATGGTGGATATTGATGATTTTGTTTTCCCATTTTTCTACAAAGGTAGGCGTGAGTATCTGCATGTAGCGGGCGAGCACCAAAAGGTCATTGCCTTGCATGATGTCATGGATTTTTTGGTAGGCTTCTTCTTTGTTGTCTTTATTGACAGGAATGTGAATAAATTCAATGCCAAAACGTTCAACATCAGCACGCAAATCCTCATGATTTGAGACGATTTGGGTGATTTGGCAGGGTAGAGCACCACGATTGTACCGCCACAAGAGTTCAAGTAAGGCGTGATTTTCTTTTGAGACTAGAATGCCGACTTTTTTGACATCAAAAGCACAAGACAGTCGCCATGTCATTTGGTATTTGCTGGCGATATTTTTTTCAAAGGTGTCGATGATTTGGGATTTTTTATTAATTAAATCATCTAAATGAAACGCCACCCTCATGAAATATTTGCCACCATAGGCTTCGGTGGTGTGCTGGTCTAGCGAGATGATGTTTGCTCCGTGATGGTATAAAAATCCAGAGACAGCCTGGACAATCCCTGCTTGGTCGGCACAGGTTACGAGCAATGTTGCGATGTTTTGGTTCATAATGTGGTTTCCAAGTTGGGGGTTATCCTAAAATTAAGCTGTCATCTTCGACTTTTTCGCCACGTGTTTTTTCGAACATGTCTAGCAAGTCTTGGGTAGTCATGCCACGTCGTTCGTCGCCTGAGACATCAAGCACCACCTGACCACGATGTAGCATGACGGTGCGTGTGCCGTGAGCTAAGGCTTGGGGCATGGAGTGCGTTACCATCATGGTGGTTAGTTTGCCGTCGGTAACGATTTTGTCGGTAAGCTCCAAAACAAAAGCAGCGGTTTTGGGGTCAAGGGCGGCGGTGTGTTCGTCAAGTAACAAAATCTTGGAGGGTTGCAGGCTTGCCATGAGTAGGCTTACCGCCTGACGTTGTCCACCAGAAAGTAATCCCATACGGTCAGTTAGACGGTTTTCTAGCCCTAGGTTTAAGATGGCGAGTTTTTCTCGGAAGAGTTCTCGGTTTTTGTTATTTAAGGCAGGTAACAAGCCTCGCATGCCACCACGTTTATAGGCAAGAGCCATGTTTTCTTCGATGGTTAGGGCTTCACAAGTGCCAGCCATAGGGTCTTGAAACACACGAGCGACCCAATGACTGCGTTGATGGGTGGGTTTTTTGGTAACGTCTGTACCATTGATGATGATGGAGCCTGTGTCAGGGCGAAGTGCACCGCTGATGGTGTTTAAAAAGGTGGATTTACCAGCACCATTTGTGCCGATGACGGTAACAAATTCGCCATCATTGATATGTAGGGATAGACCACGTAGGGCGGGGTTTTCGATGGGTGTACCTGCATTAAAGGTTAAACGCAGGTCTTTGGCAATCATCATGACGCACCCCCTGAGGTGTTTTTATTTGAGTTAAATGCACTTAGGATTCTGGCACGAAACTTGGGTAGGATTAGGGCGAAAGCTACCAAAAGGGCGGTAACTAAGTTTAAATCCTGCGGACCAAAACCAATGCTTCGTAGCGTTTTACTAGACAGGGCGATTTGAATGAGTAGCTTGTAGAGCACCGCACCGATGATGACAGAGAGCGTGATGAGTATCATTTTTTTGGTACTTAGCACCGTCTCGCCAATGATGACGGCAGCCAATCCCACCACAATCGTGCCAATCCCAACGGACACATCTGCACCCCCTTGCGTTTGTACAAATAATGCCCCTGACAGTGCGATAAGTCCATTGCTAATAGCCATACCAAGAATGACCATCGCGGAGGTGTTAATGCCTTGTGCTTGTGCCATTTTTGGGTTGGAGCCTGTGGCACGCATGGCAAGTCCCGTCTCGGTGCTAAAAAACCAATCAAGGAGAAATTTTACCGCTAAAACCACCACCCCAGCGACAGCCACTCGCACCCAAGTGCCGTTATCACCACTAATAAAGGGGGTAAATACTGTTGGCTCGCCAAGCAAGGATAGGTTTGGAGCGCCCATAATACGCAGATTGACCGAATAGAGTGCTGTCATGACTAATATGCCAGCCAATAGGTGTAAGATACCAATTTTGACATTTAACCATGCAGTAATCATGCCTGCTACCATGCCTGCCATCATACCAAAAAGGCAGGCTAACCAAGGATTGAAACCTGCGACGATGGCCACGCCTGCCACAGCACCACCCAAAGGAAAACTTCCGTCTGCGGTCAGATCAGGGAAATCTAAGATGCGAAATGAAATCAGCACGCCCAGTGCCATAATCGCATAGATGAGTCCACTTTCTAACGCCCCCAAAAAGGCAATTAACGACATATCTACTCCAATGAAAATAAAACACACGCCTAAACTGGCGTGCATTTGGGGGTGTCCCACGCTTGATGTTATCTAAATTATGCGATGATACATGGCACAACTTAGCTGGCCGTATCATCTGTATAAAATTGGCGTGGGTACGCCTAGTTTTTGTATTGGGTGTTATTTTACCACGTTTTTGGCTTTATCCAAAATGGATTGTGGTATTTGTAGCCCTTGTTCTTTGGCACTGTCTTGATTGACCATCAGATCAAGCTCTTTGGCACTATATATAGCAATATCGCCAGCTTTTTCTCCTTTTAGGATGCGGGCGGTAATTTTCCCTGTTTCAATACCTAGTTGATGGTAGTTTACGCCCAAAACAACACTTGCACCACGCTCAACCACGCTGGGGTCAGACGATACCAAAGGAATCTTGGCTTCTTTGGCGACTTTGGTTAGGGCTTCATAGGCGTTGATGACATTGTTGTCGGTGGAGGTGTAAATCACATCTACCTTACCTACCAAGCTTTGGGCACTCATTGAGATGTCACTGGATTTTTGGGCAGGAGCTTCAATGATTTGAATGCCCTGTGGCTCGGTAATGGCTTTTAGATTTCTTAGGGTAACGGTGGAATTTACCTCGCCTGGACTATATACAAAGCCGATGTTTTTGACATTTGGAATCAGTTCCTTAATAAGGTCAATTTGAGGTGCTAGTGGTAACACATCTGAGGCGCCTGTTATGTTGGTGCCAGAGCCGTCAAGTTTGGAGACGAGTTTGGCTTCCACAGGCTCGGTAACCGCCGAAAACACCACAGGAATGGTGGTGGTGGCAGAAGCGACCGCTTGGGCGGCTGGGGTAGCGATGGCGATGATAACATCTGGATTGTCTGCAACAAACTGCTTGGCGATTTGTCCTGCGGTGGCAGGGTTGCCCTGTGCGGACTGGAAGTTTACGCTAAGATTTTCGTTTTCTTTGAAACCTTCTGCTGCTAGGGCTTCTAATGCTCCTTGACGTACCGCATCTAAGGCTGGGTGTTCTACGATGGAGGTAATGGCAATGGATTTGTTGTCAACAGCTGACGTGGCAGGGGTGGAAGTCTGGCTTTGATTGTCGGCAGGTTTGTCGCCACCACAAGCAAAAAGTAATGTGCAGAGCATGCTGATGCCGATGAGCTTGGGGAATTTATGTGTGCTAATTGCAACCATAACAAAATCCTTAATGTGATAATAATGGGTACTTGCATTATAAAATAGTTGGGGAATGATGACAATAGTTTTTGGTGTCAGTGTTGTTTTGTGAGTTTAATTTTAAAAAACTAAATAATTGATTTGAGAATATAAATCATATTTGAAATTGTATTGCAGTTGTATTTATTTGTATAATTAAAATTTATTATCATTTTTGTTGGGTAATTTTTATTATGCGTAAATTTCCTTTATCTGCACTAAGTGCTGGTTTATTATTTAGCGTCTGTGCCTTTGCCAATACCGATGAAACACCCAGTGTAGAGCTGGAACATGAGTACATTACCATCTCCAAAGACGCAGGCAAATATGTCGCCATCAAACCCAACTCCCTAAAAGACAGCACGCCTCTATATCACACCGCCCAATCACTAAGCGTACTGACCCCACCCCAAGTTGAGCAAAAACAAGCCACCACCGTTGCTGAGCTTTTGGAAAACGTGGCGGGCGTGTCGTCAGGCGTGCAGGGCAGACGGGGCTGGGACGATTTTATCATTCGTGGACAAGTCGCCAGCAATCAGATGTATGTGGACGGCATGCGTGTGCAAATGTCATCAAATAACCTACGAGCGTGGGACGTGGCAGGGGCAGACAGCATCGAAGTTGTCAAAGGCACAACCACCACAGGCTATGGCATGGCATTGCCAAGTGGTATCGTGAACATCACCTCAAAACGCCCTGATGATGAAACCTTTGCCAAAGGTAAAATCACGCTGGGGAGCTTTAACGCCAAAGAATTTTCTTATGATTTGAACTATGCCCCCAATGACAGTAAAAAGGGAGCATTTCGCCTCAATGGACGCTTTGCCGACCGTGATGATGCCACCGACCATGTGTATTTTAAGGACAATTACATCGCCCCAAGTTATACGTTTGATTTGGGCGATAAAACCAACTTAACGGTACTAGGTAGCTACCAATGGCGTGAATACATTCGCCAGCAAGGCTTGCCCCACAACAACAGCACCAATTTACGTACTGGTGTTACCACCATCAATAATGCTCACGAAAAATATCCGTCCAGCACTTTTTTTGGGCTACCTCAAAACGTGGACAAACAAAACACCCTGCGTGTGGGCTATGATTTGTCGCATATCTTAAATGACAACTACACTTTTAAATCCATTTTTGCCTATACCAAAACCGACACGGACGGCAACCCCACATTAGCAAGCGGTTATAGCAACTTTTATAAAGATGGTCTTATCACTCGCCGAGTCAACACCCAAGACAAAAACGACACCATGTTGACGATGGATAACCGTGTTGAGACCCATTTTAGCACAGGCAAACTTGACCATGATGTTACAGTTGGCTTGGATTTGCTTCGTGAAAAAAGCGATTATGTCATCACTCGTGCTGATGCCAACGAAAAATTTAACGCCAACGCCCCAGATTATACCTACACAGGCACGGCTACGCCAAATACTGAGCGTGATTTGCTCACGCATACCCAGTACGCAGGTTTGTATGTCAAAGATAGCATGCGTTTTAACGATTTTATCTTTGGGGCAAGCCTTCGCCACGACTGGGCAAGCACCAAAGTGAACAACCGCCTAAATGACAGCACCGCCAAAGCATCTGACAATGCCATTACAGGCAGTCTGTCCGCCATGTATGATTATCAAGGCAAATTTGCCCCCTATGTCAGCTTTGGCACGTCATTTTTGCAAAATACCAGTACCGACAAAAACGGCGATGTGCTTGACCCCGAAAAAGGTCAAAACGCCGAAATTGGTGTTAAATTTCAAGGCTTTGACCGTAAACTACAAGGCTATGCCTCCGTTTATGACCTAACTCGCAAAAATGTCGCCGAAACCGTTTATGATGACAATGGCAGAAGTGCAGGATACAGCGAACTTGTGGGCAAACAACGCACCAAAGGTTTTGAATTTGAAACCGCCTATGTGATGAACAACCAATGGAACATCTCAGGTTCATACAGCTACATTCCGACCGCCAAAATCGTAGAAAACAGCCTAGCATCCAATGTCGGCGAGCGTATCAGCCAAATCCCTGAGCATTCTGCATCCCTATCCACCCAGTATCATTTTAGCCCTGACCGTTTGGGCTGGTATGTTGGCGGTGGGCTTCGTTATCAAGGCGAACGCACCGCATGGCGTACGGCGGTAAATAACAATGGCTTGGCAACCAAGCATTTTATTGACTTGCCTGCCTATACCGTGCTTGACGCCAAAGCAGGCTACGAAGCCAAAAACTGGGGCGTGGGTCTGGCGGTCAAAAACCTGACCGATAAAGACTATCTCGTCGGTACATCGCCAAACGCCCAGCTTGTGTCTTATGGCGAGCCACGCAACGTGCGTGCGACTTTGACCTTTAAACACTAATCTTTATACATCAAACCCTTTTTCGTGATGAAAAGGGGTTTGTTTTATTTTAAAAATCATCATTGGGGCGACTGTGGACTGGCAGATAGAACTCATCACGGCTATTTTTTGGCTATTTAAAGCATTTTTTTGGGTGGTGTTGTCGCTGTCCGTGTGTGTCTATGGACTAAAATTCACAAGCTTTGGACGAAAATTTTGGTACATTACTCGTCCTTGCTTGACCGCTAAAAACACCGCCAAAGCCCTTACTATGATTGGGCTACTTATCTTTTTTGTGCTTTTAGAGGTCAAAATCAGTGTCCTAAATACCCAATTTTACAACAAATTATACAGCTCGCTCCAAGACATGAATGCACAGGCATTTTGGTTTTTTGCCCTGCTTAACGCCCTCTCTATCGGTGAATTACAACGAGTGGCGTTCGTGCGGGCGTTACTTGTTAAACCTGCGGTGATTTTTCTTGATGAGACGACATCAGCGGTTGATGAGCCGACCGAATTTGCATTGTATCAGCTATTAAAAGACTCATTACCCACTGCCATCATCGTGAGCGTGGGACATCGTAGCACGCTCATGGCGTTTCACAGCCAAAGACTGATTTTGCAGAGCGTGATGTGATGATAGATGGTCTAGCCATCTTCGTTTTCGTCGGTGTGAAATCTAAGTCCTGAGGCCTTAATCGCCCAGACCAGCTCCACTAAGGCACGGTTGTTGGTTAAGGGTTCGCCGTCCAAGATAAGCACATAGCCCACGCCGTCAATCCACAAAAACATGAAGCTGGTGGTTGGCATGAGTAGTTCAATGTCATCAAAGAGAGAGACGGCTTGGTTTGCGATGGCAAGCCCACGTTCTTTTTGGCGAACAAAAAAATCAAAAAAATCAGCCCCAGCCACTGCCAGTCTATCCGCTTCATCGGCCGTGTAGCCAATGCGAGCCAGACAAAATCCCTCGTTTGAGCCGATGGCAGCTTTGCGTGTTCCTGATAGGCTTGCCACGACATAGGGCAAGAATTTATCGAGGGGCATGTTCGAAACAGGTAAATCCTGTGACAGGTGTTGCACCCAGCCTTTTTCGATGAATTCTTCTAGCCACTCATGAGAATATTTATCCAGCCAATCCTCAGTCAGCATACAGTGATTTTCTGAGATGAGGGCTTGTAGGGATTCAAGTTTGGCATCAGGGTTGGCATCGGAAAAAGCATACATAACACCTGATGGCGTGAGCATAAGATAAGGATTTTGATGATTTGACATAGTGAAATTAAGTAAATTAAGCAGAAATCATATAGACCAATGAACGCACCATGCGTCTCATTTCTTCACGTTCTCTGGCGTCAACAACCATGACGTTAGCGGCAATACCACGCTCCATGAGTCGTGCGGAGAGCTTGTCGTGCAAATCCCAGTCCATCTCCTCAGCGTGCGTGATACCCACCACTAAAGCACTGCTGTCAATCAGTGGCGAAAATGCATCTAAATAATAATCCAAATCTGCCACAGGATCTGCTTCTTCGGCATTAAGTAGCAGAATCAAGCCCAAGGCGTTTTCACTCAAAATCTCCCACATGAAATCAAAACGTCTTTGACCGGGCGTACCGTAGATTCTCACTTGTTCGCCGCTGTCTAGTATCATGACACCATAATCCATCGCAACGGTGGTGGTTTTTTTCATAAACTTTACCTCATCTGAGGCAATCTCATCGGTAGTAACCACGCCTTTATCGGATAAAACCTGAATGGCGGCGGTCTTACCTGCACCCACAGGACCTGCAATGATGAGCTTATAAGTCTGTTCACGCATTTCATCGATGATACTCATGGTCGTCTCCTAAAATGACAGTTTGCTTAATAGTCGTTTAAAGAACCCTGTTTTGGTGGCTTGGGTGATGCCCTTATTGGGTGTGGGAGTGGGCGTGGATTCTGGTGTTTTAAGAAGATTTCGATCGACTTCACTTAGAACTTTATGTGAGGGATTGTCGATGTAAAATGAACGTTTTAGGGTGTCTACGTCTGCCACGCCTGACAAAATAGCAAGTAAAAATATACGATGTAAGGCAGAGGGGTTTTTTTGGGTTAGCTCGCCAAATATGGCTTCTAGCTGTTCAAGATTTTTGGGGACAACCAGACAAGAAGATAAGACAGCATGGACATAGTCTGGCACATCCTTAGTGCTCGCAAAATTAGGCATATAGCGGATTTTAAGTTTTAGGGTATTTCTGGGTACATCAATGCGCTTGGGTAGCACTGTGGAGTAAATTTGCCAAAGCAAGGCGTTTGGCGAGTAACGATAATAGCCCTCTTGTTTGGCACTGACTAAGATAACGTTAAACTCGCTGTCGGTCATGGGAGTGTTAATGAGATTGGTTTTTAACACATGGCAGTTTCCTGCCACTGAAAAATAGTCAACCAATCTCTCCAAATCATACACTAATGCAATGGCATTTTTGGGGTGAACATAAACAGTTTGGCTGCCAACAAGTAGCTTAAAAGGGGTGCTTTGGGAAAATATCTCGGTAAGCTCATGTATTACACCGTTGGGGCATACACCACTAAAACAAGTGTCGGTCAGCGTACGGATAAATTTGATGTTAATGTTGCTGTTAGGGTCTTGAATAAGTGGTGGTAATACTTCATCAATCCCCTCTTCTTCTAGGTGTCCCAATGCTTTTTTGTGGATTAGGGCGCGATTTTTGGCGGCATCAGCAGGGTTGCTTTGTAGATGTCTGGCGACATTAATGAGTTGGGTTAGGGCGTTTTCCATATCTACCTTGGTATAAGGTGTTCCTAGAAAAAAGCTGGTGTTATGGGGTAGAAAATCTGCATTTTGCCAAAGGTGGATTTTACTACGAGTTAATAGCAAGGAGGTGCGAAAATCAATAAAATCTACCAGCTTTTTGATGTATTGGTCTTCAAACAGCGACATGCCCACGCCATCTAGGTTGATGATGGCGGCAAACGCATCGGTTGCATCAGAACCTAGTGTGGGTAACGTCAGTCGCAAATCATTGCTAAAACAGCGCTCTAAAATCAGGTATTGGACCTCTGGGTAGTTACGCTGTAATAGCAGGGCTAATGCACTGGCACTAGGCCCTGAAAAACCTGCGATAAGTATTTTTAGTCTCATAATGTCTCCATGAGTTGTCATTACGAACGTGGTGTCATCTGATTGTTTTTCTTTTGGTGTGATGGCAGGTTCGTTCAATTTGTGTGAATGAAATGATGATTTTTGGTTGTTATTGGGGTTTTATCTGGCGATTTGTTCAAGTTTGGTTCTGCATGCTACCCACCTCTCATCAAATAGCCAGCCTTCCCTGCCTAGCTTAAACCACGCTTTCATAAACGCCACCAAATCATGACATGCTAGGCAATGTTCAAAAAACTCATTTTCCAACCTTGCCACTTCATCATGCTGTTTGTTGTTATGAGCCAGCAACATTGCATCAGAGAGGTTTTGAGCGATATAGGTTGCGTCATCACTGCTGGTACGCAGTTTGTGGCTTGGCACATCTAGTGTTGGTGTGGTAATTACACTCCAGCGTGTTGCAAGCAAGTTATTTTTTTGAAGATGGTATTTTTTGGCAATGCAGTCACTGATAATTTGCCACGCCTGTGTGCTAAGATGGGGCTGAAATTCTTCAATAAATTCCCTAGATATCATCGGCACGTCATACCAACACCCAAAAAAATAATCTGATAATGCTCCTTGCAGAGGTTCGCTTTCATCTAGTTTTTTGGCGATACGAAGACGTTCTTTGTGATATGCCTCATTCGATGGTTCTCGCAATATGGCACGAGAATGGTGGCGAAAACAATGATATAAGTCGGCGTGAGCGTGTCTATTCATGGTGTTTTGTTGGCTTATGGCGTATTTTGGTACGCTGTGTTGGATTGTGTGGTTATCCTAATCTTATAAAAATTTTAGCGAGCCAATATCAGAGTTTTAATAAGGCTTAGTAAGGTTGAAAACTTTTTGTTTAATAAAATAAAATCTGAAAGGGGCGAACCGAGCCACCAATCCGCCCCAGTAAATCAGTCGAGCAATGTTTCCATTAGGTCAATCATAAACTCGGCATCTTCTTCTTCCATTGGTTCAAAACCATCAGGCATACCAAGCTCGCTAAGCACCGCTTGACCGTCTGCATCGTCTTTTAGTGATAAGATAACTTTGGTAATAGCATCAGCCTCACCAAAATCATCTTTTACCAAGATGACGTGAGAGATGGTGGCAATATCGCTTTCGATGAGAACATTAAGCTGTGATTTGGTAAGATTGGAGAGGGTGTTATAAACCTCAGCAATAAAAAACGCAACCTGTGCCTCATCTTTCATGACCGCACGAGCAGCCGCCTGATAGGTCTCAACGATGTTAAATGTTACGTCATTTTCGGTAAGGTCAACCGCTTCAAGCAATCTCATGCCGATGAGTTTCACATCACGGTTGTCGGTCATGGCGATGGTTGCACCCGATTTTAGGTCATCGAGTGTTTTGATGTCGCCTTTGGCAGAGGAAGCGATGACCATCTCATCTGATTTACCAATAGGGCGAGCGACGGCACGATAGCCGTCTTCACGAATGAGTTTGGCGGCATCAAAGGGGTTGGCATAAATCAACTGCACTGTGCCTGTGGCAACACTCTCGTTTTGTTCGGCATGTGAGGCAGGCGTGATAAGATGCAAGGCTTGGTTCGAACGCTTTTGAAGTAGCGTATTAAACATATGCCAACCTGCAAAACGCTCAGGCGAGAAATCAGGGGCAATCAAAAAATTATGTGCCATTATTCTGCTCCTTTCATGACTGCGTATTGGGCGATTGCCGCTTCGATTTTACTACGGCTGGGCTTGCGACGTACGGAGGTATAGCCGACAGTCTCGCCACGTCTGACGTTTGGTACAACGGTGGCATATACCCAATAATGAGAACCGTCTTTGCAAAGGTTTTTGACGTAGCCGTGCCATTTTTTGCCTGCTTTTACGGTACTCCAAAGGTCGGCATAAGCCCCTTTTGGCATATCAGGGTGGCGTAGGATATGTTGTGGTTTGCCGATGAGTTCGTCTTCGGTATAACCACTGATTTCAACAAATGCATCATTGACGTGGGTTAGTACGCCGTTTAGGTCGGTGCGTGATACGATGAGCTTACCATCAGGAAAAGGACGTTCTACGCCTGTGTCATAAACGGTGCGAGTTGTACCATCAAAAAATGTCAATGTATGCTCACTAGCATCATCGGTGGGTTTTGCCATGTTTTCTAGTTGAATGCTCAAAACAAGTCTCCTTTATTAACTTGTTAAAGATGAGAATATAAAATGCCTAGTTAGATGAGTTTTGCTAAGGCTTCGGCGGCACGCTTAATGTCTAAGAAGATAAGACCGAGTTTGGCATTTGGCTTGGCAAGAATGGTAAGAACTGCTTCGCCACCTGCTGAGGTCATGATGACGTAGCCTTTTTCGCCCTGTACCAAAAGGCGGTCAATTTTACCACGAGCCAGTTCAGCACCTGCACGGTCGCCCAGTGAAAGTAGGGCTGCAGACATCGCACCAACACGGTCTTCATCAATACCTGATGGTAAGGCGGATGCAATCATCAAACCGTCAGTAGAAATCAGGGCGGAAGCTTCTACATCCGCTGAGGAGCTGTTTAGGTCATCTAGAATTTGTTGAAACATGTCAGTACGCATGGGTGTATTCCTTATGTTGGTTTGGGTGTACAAAAACTCACGAAGTAATGAGTCAGGATTATTATACAATGTCTGGCAACAAATACAAGCGTTGGCATTTGTATTAAAGATAAAATTTTGACATCAAAAAACCCTCAAAATTATAAGGGTTTTTTAAGTGCATGACAAGGTTGATTTATAAATTTTATGAGGGTATTTATATAATAAATACCCCAATCGAACCAGTCATGTCTATCATGGTAAATGTCAATGATTAGCGGTTTGGAGCAAATGCTGATAGCTCAGGGTTGATGTCGGTTTTGGCGACCGTATTAGCGTAGTTGCATAGGGTTGCCAATGCCACGCCCATGATGACATCTAGGATATTTTGGTCGCTATAACCTGCTGATTTAACGGCGTTTAGCTCCTCATCAGAGACTTGACCACGCTTATCCATGAGTGCTACGGTAAACTGTGCCAACGCTTGATATTTGGGGTTTTCATCAATGTTGGTGGCACTGCGTAGAGCTTCCACTACCGCAGGCGACATTTTGAGGCGGACTTCGGCGATTTTGGTGTGTCCTGCCACACAAAAATCACAGCGATTATGTACTGCACAAGTGATTTGCACCACTTCGATTTCCTCAGGCGTGAGCGAGTTTTTGCTGTTCATTTTGCTCACTTCTTGGTACATTTCAAGGGCTTGTGGCGAGTTTGCCAAAACGCCAATCAAATTTGGAATAAAGCCATTGGCTTTTTGTACCGCTTCGACACGCTCTTTGGCTTTTTCTGGGGCGGTGTCTAGGGTATGTAGGGTTAGACGAGTCATGAGGGTCTCCTATCAACAGTTGAGAGAATGATTTTTATTTGCTTTTATATACACTTCAAGCAAACAAAATTTCAGATAAAAAACAAACTAAATTCTATATGGGAATAAGTCGAAAAATTACAAGGGTCTTTTAAAAATTTATAAATTTCATTAAAACTCAAAAACTTATAAAAATTTCATCAGTCATCAAAAAATTTATTATTGAAAATTTGTCATTTGTCAAGCATATATTTGATAAGCAAACAAAAAAGTGAGTAACCATGAATTTTGATAAATTTACCAGTAAAATCCACACATTTTTGCAATCCGCCCAATCCCTAGCCGTCAGCCGTGACAACACCGCCATTTTTGCCGTGCATTTGTTATCGGCAATGCTTGACGATGAAGGCGTGCGTTCAATGCTCGCCCAAGCGGGGGCAAATTTGGCAGGCGTAGAGACCGCCCTTAACAAAAAATTAGACGCTCTTGCCACATTATCCACGCCCACAGGTCAGGCAAACCTTGCCCCTGATTTGGTGCAGGTGCTAAATTTGGCGGACAAATTTGCCACCAAAGCAGGCGATGATTTTGTGGCGACAGAGTGGGTGCTGTTTGCCCTAACGCAAACTTCCGACACCCAAAAACTCTTGACCGACAATGGCACAAACGCCCAAAAATTACAAACCATCATTAACCACATTCGTGGAGGAGACACCGTGAAAACACAAAATGCCGAAGATACCCGACAATCCTTAGACAAATACACCATTGACCTGACTGAACGTGCATTGGCAGGCAAACTTGACCCCGTCATCGGACGAGATGATGAAATTCGCCGTACTGTGCAAGTATTATCAAGACGCACCAAAAATAACCCTGTTTTAATTGGCGAACCAGGGGTGGGTAAAACCGCGATTGTCGAAGGCTTAGCCCAACGCATTGTCAATGGTGAAGTACCAGAAAGTCTTAAAAACAAACGAGTTTTATCATTGGATTTAGGTGCATTATTGGCAGGGGCAAAATATCGTGGCGAATTTGAAGAACGCTTAAAAGCAGTATTGAATGACCTTGCCAAACACGATGGCGATATTATTTTATTTATTGATGAATTGCATACCCTTGTTGGTGCAGGCAAAACAGACGGTGCAATGGACGCTGGCAATATGCTAAAACCTGCTCTGGCTCGTGGCGAACTTCGCTGTGTTGGTGCGACAACGCTTGATGAATATCGTCAATATATTGAAAAAGACCCTGCCTTAGAACGCCGTTTTCAAAAGGTACAGGTTGATGAGCCAAGCGTGGAAGACACCATTGCCATTTTGCGTGGTTTAAAACAGCGTTATGAACTTCATCACGGTGTGCGTATTTTGGACAGTGCGATTATCGCTGCCACTAAAATGTCGCATCGCTACATTACCGACCGTCAGCTTCCTGATAAGGCGATTGATTTGATTGATGAGGCGGCAAGCCGTATCAAAATGGAATTAGATAGCAAACCAGAAGTTATGGATAAACTCGATCGCCGTATTATTCAGTTAAAAATGCAATTAGAAACGGTGAAAAATGATGACAGTGCAAGTGCCAAAGCGGAGAGCATTCATCTACAAGAGCAGATTGATGAATTATCCAAACAATACAGTGAGCTTGATGAAATTTGGAAGTCTGAAAAAGCTTTAGTTGCTGGCACCAAAGATATACAAGTACAACTTGATAAGGCTCGCATTGCCTTAGAAAAAGCTCAAAGAGAAGGCGATTTTGCCGAAGCAGGGCGTTTGCAATATG
The DNA here is from genome assembly GCF_030525845.1 of Moraxella sp. Classification (GTDB taxonomy): domain Bacteria; phylum Pseudomonadota; class Gammaproteobacteria; order Pseudomonadales; family Moraxellaceae; genus Moraxella. The sequence goes on along the minus strand of NZ_JAUNDY010000005.1, from coordinate 18,732 downwards.
GCGTGATTCCAGAACTCACCAAACAGCTTGAACACGATGAAAAAGGCGATAGTAACGAAACCAAATTGTTACGAGATAAAGTATCGGATAATGAAATTGCCGAAGTGGTATCAATGGCAACAGGTATTCCTGTGGCAAAAATGCTACAAGGTGAGCGAGAAAAACTCCTAAAAATGGAAGAGATTTTACACGCACGCGTTGTTGGTCAAGATGAAGCGGTAACAGCGGTTGCCAATGCGGTTCGCCGTAGTCGTGCAGGGCTTTCTGACCCTAATCGTCCAAGTGGTTCATTCTTATTTCTAGGACCTACTGGTGTGGGTAAAACCGAGCTGACCAAATCACTTGCCAATTTCCTGTTTGACTCAGATGAAGCGATGGTGCGGATTGATATGTCAGAATTTATGGAAAAACATAGCGTGAGCCGTTTGGTTGGGGCTCCCCCTGGATATGTCGGTTATGAAGAGGGTGGGGTTTTGACTGAGGCGGTTCGCCGTAAGCCATATAGTGTTGTGCTTTTTGATGAAGTAGAGAAAGCTCACCCAGATGTGTTTAATATTCTACTGCAAGTTTTGGACGATGGACGGCTCACTGATTCGCACGGACGAGTGGTGGATTTTAAAAATACTGTGATTGTGATGACTTCTAATTTGGGGTCAGCCGATGTGCGAGCCTTAGGTGATGATGTTGGTGCTGATGAAATTCGTGCTGTGGTAATGAATGCCGTCCAAGCCCATTTTAGACCAGAATTTATCAATCGTATTGATGAAGTGGTTACTTTTGATGGGTTAAGAAAAGCACAGATGCGTGGGATTGCCGATATTCAATTAACACGATTAAGAAGTCGTCTTGCTGAGAGGGACATTGGATTAACGATTTCTGATGATGCTCTTGATGAACTCATTGAAATTGGTTATGATCCTGTGTTTGGCGCTAGACCTTTAAAACGAGCCATTCAAATGCATATTGAAAATCCACTTGCTCAAAAAATCTTGGCAGGAGAGTTTGTGGCGGGCGAGACCATTTTGGTGGGCTTGGAGAATGGACGGCTGACCTTTGGTAAGTTAAAGTTGAATTGATGTGGCAAAAAAAACACCCTAAGTATATTAGGGTGTTTTTCATTGCACCACCCCCATGATTATGCTAAGATAATCCAAATATTTCCCATATTGGAGTTGTCATGAAAAAGTACCTATTGGGTGCGTGCTTATTTTTATCCACTCAGGTGTTTGCCTATACAGGGTCAACCCTTGATTTTACCGAGCTGATATTTAATCAAGCCATGATGGAATCCCTTAAGGAAAACTTTGACGGTGCGGATATCGCAAAACAACAATGCATGGGCAACGCACTCAAACCAAGCATGGATAGATTAGCAGGGACGTACCTTGATGAGATTTTGACCGAAAATGAGCAAAAGCTCATGGACAAATTCTTTGACACGCCACTTGGTCAAGAGATGTTTCAGGAGCTGCGCACAGGCGACCTTAGGTCTTTTGGTGAGGGTATTGACCTTGATAAATATAACGAGGCGGATTATCAACAATATATGTCCGTGCTTGACAAATATTATAGAGAGGGCGACGTGACTGCCACCTTGTCAGCCGATGAAGAATTATTGGCAATAATGTTTGTATCTTTATTGATGTGTGATATGATGGACTTTGAGGAAAAACCAAGCAAAGCCCAATGATTTTGCCTCTGAAAAATTTGTCCTTATCTCTATTTTTGGCAGGATATTTTTATGACCCTAATCCAAACCCTAACCCAAATTGTCGGCACAAGCCATGTCATTATCAAACCTGCCCAAATGGAGCGTTTTACGCACGGTTATCGTTTTGGGCAGGGCAGGGCGTTGGCGGTGGTCTGTCCTGCCACGCTCCTTGAATACTGGCAAGTATTACAAGCGTGCGTATCAGCAGGCGTAGTCATCATCTCCCAAGCCTCCAACACAGGGCTGACGGGTGGCTCAACGCCCACCGACACCACTCGTGAGACGGTGGTGATTAGTGTCATGCGTATCAAGGGCATTCGCCTCGTTAATCAAGCCACCCAAGTTGTTTGCTTGCCTGCCTCCACCCTAAATGAGCTTGAAACTTTACTCAAACCGCATGGACGAGAGCCTCACTCGGTCATCGGCTCATCTTGTATCGGTGCTTCTGTCATCGGTGGCGTGTGCAACAACTCAGGTGGTGCATTGGTGCAACGAGGCCCTGCCTTTACCGAAATGGCACTTTTTGCCCAAGTGGACAAAGACGGTAAATTACAACTCATCAATCATCTGGGTATTGAGCTTGGTGATACGCCTGAGCGAATTTTAACCAACTTACAAAATGGCAATTACCCCACCGACAACCTACCCACCACAGGGCGTGGGCATGATGACAGCTATCAGACGCACGTGCGAGACGTGAATGCAGACACACCAGCCCGTTTTAATGCGGACGGCGCTCGTCATTTTGAGGCATCAGGGTCGGCAGGTAAATTGGCGGTCTTTGCGGTGCGACTTGATACTTTCCCTGCTCAAACAGGAGCAAAGGTCTTTTATATCGGCACGAACGACACTGCCAAACTCACCGCCCTACGCCGTGATATGCTTACCGATTTTACCCATTTACCCATTTCTGGCGAATACATTCACCGCAATGCCTTTGACATGGCGTGCGAATATGGCAAAGATACCTTTTTGGCGATAGAGCGTTTTGGTACGCAAAATTTGCCCAAACTGTTTGCCCTAAAATCCAAAACCGACAACATCGCCAAAAAATTGCCCTTTTTAGGTAAGCATTTTACCGATAATGTCATGCAATGCGTCAGCCAATTTGGGGGTAATCATTTGCCAAAACGCATGATGGATTTTCGGGATAAATACGAACATCATTTGATTTTAAAGGTGTCTGGCGAGAGCGTGGGCGAGACGCTGGCATATTTGACGGAGACTTTCAAAGACAGCCAAAGCGACTTTTTTGAATGCGACAAGGTTGAGGAGAAATCCGCCATGCTCCACCGTTTTGCGGTGGCAAGTTCAGCCGTGCGTTATCGGGCGGTACATACAGATACGGTGGCGGACATTTGTGCGATTGATGTGGCGTTACGGCGTAATGATGAGGATTGGTTTGAAACCTTGCCCAAAGAGATTGATGATAAAATCTTGCACAAACTCTACTACGGACATTTTTTCTGCCATGTCTTTCACCAAGATTATATCGTCAAAAAGGGTTATGACCCCCAAGAGGTAGAACATGAGATTTTGACACTCATGGACAAACGTGGGGCAAAATACCCAGCCGAGCATAACGTGGGGCATTTGTACCATGCTGAGGACAATTTGGCACAATTTTACCAAACGCTTGACCCTACCAACACCTTTAATGTGGGTATTGGCAAAACGAGCAAGGAGCGACATTGGGGCTGTGGGTGTTGATTGTTTGATAAAAATTTGAAGTTTTGCAAGAATATTGCAAGAAGGCAGGTTAAAATACCTGTCTTTTTATTGTCTTATTTTTGCATAAATGGGCGGCGGTAACCGATTTAGTGTCGTAAAACTGTTTGGGTGGCTTGATGTTGTTTTGTTTGGCAATATGTTTAAATATTTTAAGATGTGGTTATCACAAACAAAAACCCCAAACCATCACAGTTTGGGGCTTTTATCACAAGCGATTAGTCGCCCTGATAACCTTTTAACTTTAAACGAGCTTTGTGCAGAAGTGGCTCGGTATAACCGCTTGGCTCGGTCGCTCCCTTAAAGATAAGGTCAGCCGCCGCATGAAAAGCGATGTTATTGTCAAAATCTGCTGACATGGGGCGATAGGCAGGGTCAGACGCGTTTTGCTCATCCACGACTTTTGCCATGCGTTTTAGGGTATCCCACACTTGGCTTTCTGTAACGATACCGTGAGCGAGCCAGTTGGCGATGTGCTGACTTGAAATACGCAAAGTCGCACGGTCTTCCATCAAGCCGACATTGTTAATGTCAGGCACTTTGGAACAGCCCACGCCCAAATCTACCCAACGCACGACATAGCCCAAGATGCCTTGACAGTTGTTATCCAGCTCTTTTTGCTTTTCTTCGTCCGTCCAGTTGGTATCGGTCGCCAAAGGAATGGTCAAAAGCTCGTCAATGTTTGGCATTTGCTCCGACTTAATCTCGGTTTGGCGGTTTGCCACATTGCACTGATGGTAGTGAATGGCGTGAATGGTCGCCCCATTCGGACTTGGTACCCACGCACAGCTTGCCCCTGCTTGCGGATGTTCAATCTTGGTGCGGTACATCTCAGCCAGCTCGTCAGGCTTAGGCCACATGCCTTTACCAATTTGGGCTTTGCCAAGAAGTCCTGTCGCTAGACCAATGCCGACATTGCGTTTTTCATAAGCATTAAACCAAGTTTGCCCCTTGATTTCGCCTTTACGCACAAATGCCCCTGCTTGCATGGCGGTGTGAATCTCATCGCCCGTTCTGTCCATAAAGCCTGTGTTAATAAAGATGGTGCGGTCTTTAGCTTTTTCGATACAATTTTTCAGGTTGGCAGAGGTACGGCGTTCCTCGTCCATGATGCCGATTTTGAGAGATTTGGCAGGCAAACCGATGGCTTGTTCAGCTCTTTCAAACAATTCTACCGCAAACGCCACTTCCTCTGAGCCGTGCATTTTTGGTTTGACGATGTACATTGAGCCTGTGCGAGAGTTACGCAAGGTATTCTCGCCACGAATGTCAATGGCGGTGAGCATTGGTGTGATAAGAGCGTCCATAATCCCTTCAAAAATCTCCTCGCCATTCACAAGAATTGCAGGGTTGGTCATCAAATGCCCCACATTACGCAGGAGCATGACCGAACGTCCGTGCAGAGTCTGAGTGTTGCCGTTTAGGTCGGTATAGGTGCGATCGCTGTTTAGGGTACGAGTGATGGTTTTGCCATTTTTCTCAACTTGCTCAGACAAATCGCCTTTCATCAGCCCAAGCCAGTTGCGATAACCCTCAACCTTCTCCTCAGCATCAACGGCAGCGACTGAGTCTTCCAAGTCTTGAATGGTGGTAACGGCAGATTCCAAAATCACATCTTTCACGCCTGCTTTGTCATCTTTACCAATCAAATGCTCACGGTCAATTTGGACGATGGCGTGTAGGCCATTATTTTTTAGGATAATTTCGCTTGGGTTATCAGCTTGCCCATTAAAGCCTGCCAATTTTTCAGCATTTTGCAAGGTGGTGGTTTTATCACCAATGTTGGCGGATAATTTGCCATTGTCAATTGCATAAGCGGTTACATCAGCGTGCGAACCGTCCGTTAAGGGAAAAGTTTCATCAAGGAAATTTTTGGCAAATTCAATGACCTTCGCCCCACGCACAGGGTTATAGCCCTTACCTTTTTCTGCTCCGTCCGCCTCGCTGATGACATCAAAGCCATACAAGGCATCATAGAGCGAACCCCAACGAGCGTTGCCAGCGTTTAGGGCATAGCGAGCGTTTCGTACAGGCACAACAAGCTGAGCCCCTGCGATGGTGGCGATTTCATCATCGACATTTTCGGTAGTGATACTAAAGTCCGCCACTTCTGGTTCAAGATAACCAATGTCGGTCAAAAATTGTTTGTACGCACCCAGTTCATAAGTGTTGCTTTTGTGCCAAGCGTCAATTTGGGCTTGAAAGTCATCTCGTTTGGCAAGTAGGGCTTTGTTTTTTGGGGTTAGGTCAAGCACCACTTGCTCAAAGTTTTTCCAATAAGTGTCGCTGTCAAGTTTGGCGATGGGCAAAGCCTCATTTTCAATAAAATCAAATAAGATTTTGTCAATTGCCAAAGAGCCTTTTTGAATGCGAGTTGTTGCCATTGTTTTGTCCTTAAAATTTAAGTTTCATTTAACAAAAACGGTGCTTTACCTTGACAGTAAAACACCGTTTTAGAGTTTTAGCTTAATTTAATTTAGCAAATTAACCGCCAAACTGGTTCATGGTGTTTTTGGTGGCATCGCCAGCTTTCAACGCATTTTCACCAGAGAAGATTTCTTTGTGGTCATCGCCGATGTCCGAGCCAGCCATTGCTTGGTGCTTCACGCAAGCGATACCGCCACGGATTTCTTTGCGTTGTACGCCAGCAACGTACGCAAGCATACCTTCATCACCGAAGTAACCTTTTGCCAATTCGTGGGTAGAAAGGGCAGCGGTGTGGTAAGTTGGTAGCGTGATAAGGTGGTGGAATACACCTGCTTCACGAGCTGCGTCTGCTTGGAAAGTACGGATTTTCTCATCTGCATCACGAGCAAGCTCTGAGTCATCATATTGAGCGTCCATCAGCTTGGCACGGTCATAACCTGAAACGTCTTTACCTTCGGCAACCCAGCGGTCATAAGCTTGTTGACGGAAGTTGATGGTCCAGTTAAATGATGGCGAGTTGTTGTACACCAGTTTGGCATTTGGTACTTGCTTTTTGATGTCATTCACAAAGCTTGCGATACCTGCCACATCTGGGGTTGGGGTCTCAATCCAAATCATATCCGCACCGTTTTGTAGTGAGGTTACGCAGTCAAGAACAACACGGTCATGCTGAGTGCCTTCACGGAATTGGTATAGACCTGATGGTAAGCGAGTTGGGCGGTGTAGTTTGCCATCACGCTTGATAAGGATTTCGTCCTCTTTTGCCTCGCTGATGTCAATCTCGGTGGTTTCTAGGTAGCTGATGTACTTGCTGGCTAGGTCGCCTGGCTCACGAGATACTGGGATTTTTTGGGTTAGGTCAGCACCTTCTGAGTCGGTACGAGCAACGATAACACCCTCGTCCACACCAAGCTCTAAGAACGCATAGCGAACCGCGTTGATTTTGGCTAGGAAGTCCTCGTGTGGCACGGTTACTTTACCTGCTTGGTGTCCGCATTGCTTGGCGTCTGATACTTGGTTTTCGATTTGGATGGCACACGCACCTGCTTCAATCATTTGCTTGGTAAGTAGGTAAGTCGCTTCTTCGTTACCAAAACCTGCGTCAATGTCAGCGATGATTGGCACAACATGAGTTTCGAAGTTGTCGATTTGAGCTTCGATTTCTTTGGCTTTTGCGGTGTCGCCAGCAGCTTCAGCTTTTTGCAATGCACGGAAAAGGTCGTTTAGCTCTTTGGCATCTGCTTGACGTAGGAAAGTGTAGATTTCTTCGATGAGTTTTGGCACGGCAGTTTTTTCGTGCATGGATTGGTCAGGAAGTGGACCAAACTCAGAACGAAGTGCTGCAACCATCCAGCCTGATAGGTAGATGTAGCGTTTGCTCGTTGTGCCGAAGTATTTTTTGTTGGCAATCATTTTTTGTTGGGCGATAAATCCATGCCAGCAACCTAGTGATTGAGTGTATTTGGTGTGGTCGGCATCGTACTCCGCCATGTCTTTACGCATAATGGCAGCGGTGTACTTGGCGATGTCAAGACCTGTGTGGAAGCGGTTTTGTACCATCATACGTGCCGCATCTTCTGGGCGAATGGCGTGCCATGTGCCACCTAGTTTTTCTTTTACTTTACGAACGTGTTCTAGTGCGGATTGATAAGTCATGATAATTTTCCTTAAAGTTCATGGAGGTCTTTCGACCGTTCAACTGCCCATTTATGAAATCTTGCAAGATGCTCGTTTTCATGTGCCTAGAATACAAAAATTTAACCCATTAATCCAATAGTCTACTTAAATCTTGATTATTTATTTAAAAAATAGTCCCATTGATTTATGGTTATCACTCTTTGGTATGGTTAATGATTGGCTTTTTAACATATTGAAAGATATTATTATTTTTATGTGTGATGACGATTTTTGCTGTTGGTCAAATGTATTTTTTAGCATCTAAAAATAAGTGGATTTTTTTAAAATTCTATGGCGTTTTTATAAGAAAAATAGATTTTTGGTACAAAAATTCTCTATTTATTGCTAAATTATTTCTAATTTTGATGCCAAGCGTAAAATTTCCCCCAAAAAAGCGTGATAATTACCACGCTTTTTTATTGCATATTGCAAAATAGTATTGCATTTATAGGTTGTCAATCAACTCAATCAAATACCCCCTAAACAACTCCACCCCAATCGGGGCTAACTTATCTTGCCACAAACTTGTCAATGTATCGCCATCATCAACCGTTACCGACTTTTGAGCCAGCACCTGCCCTGTATCCCAACCATCGTCAAGCTGATAGAGTGAACCGCCTACAATCTTGTCGCCATTATCAAATGCGAGTTTGACGGCGTTTTTGCCTTTATATTTAGGCAACAGGCTTGGATGGTAGCCAATCGCTCCAAGCCTTGCTTTGTCCCTTGCTTGCTTTTCTACAAAACAATAAGCGTGGGCGGTTAGAATAATATCCACCCCAGTTGGCACTTGGTCGGCACTTAGGGTTTTGTTGTGGACAGTAATAGGGATTTGGTGGGTGGTTGCCAGCCTTGCCAAGCGGTCTGTCTCATTTGGGGGCGATACGGCAACCACTTCAATCGCTGGCTGGGTTAAGCACCACACCAAAACTTGTTCGGCAAGCCATTTTTGCCCGACTATCATTACTTTTAATTTATTCATCAAAATTTTCTCCCAAATAGCGAAAGCCCTGCACCGCTCTAAAATGTCCGCCATAACGCCCTAATAGTTTACCGTCTTTACATTTATTGGATGATTTAGTGTATAGGCTACCGCTAATCTGCGTCCATTTCTTATCACGCCTTAACGCCTGTGCAAGGTTTGGGTGGCTGGTGTGAAAAATGGTTCGCAGGGGTTTGTTGTAGCGGTTGTTACCTTCAAGCCACATTTGGCATACGGCATTTAAAAACCGCATTCCAATGCCAGCCCCTTGCCATTCGGGCATTACCACCAATCGGCAAGCACGAGCTTCAACAAGTGCAGGACGAGTTGAAACTGCCAAATGTGCCACCAGTTCGCCATTTACCACCGCCACATAGTGAGCTGGTGCAAAAGTTCAATTTGTCTTTGCCCTACATTTATGAAATCTTAGCCCGTATGCGAAAAGAATACCAAGACCGCTCCCAACCTGACCTTTTTGCTCAGTCCGCCTAAATCAGCCATAATCCCACCAAAAAATAAAAGGCTTTGATAAATTCAAGTTTGGCACTCAAAATCATCAAAGCCTTTTTCATTGCACATTATGCAATATCACTTCAAATCCTATCCTAACTTGCCCCAGCCACCCCCACCATTTCCCACATTTATCCCACCTGTCTGGGTTAATTATCTATCTTGTATTTATAATTTGTAATAAAGTGTATGTAATGAGATTGACTGTTTGTAAACATCAAATGGATTTTGGCTGTAATAAATGTTCAAGCAGGGTTTCGCTAAGTTCGTTGGCAAGTGCCAAGCGTAAGTGTTTTTTGGCGTCATAAGACTCATCTAAGCCACAATAATTGGGATAAGTTCGTGCTTTTTTGAGTGGGGCGGGGAGCTTGCTTGGTTGCCATACAAGATGGTCTTGGTGGCTGATGTTGATTTGGTTAAGATTGGCATGCCCTAGATGTCTTAGGGTGTGGTGCAGAGCTTGACTTTTTGTAGCGAGTACAAGTAGGGTGTCATCGCTGATATTGAGGGTTTTTACGCCTAGTGCTTTGTCTTTGATGGTGGTGCTATTTGGTAGTAGTCCGCCTACCACGCTACCGATGGCAGTACCAAGCCCCAGACTGGCTCCAAGCGTTGCCACATCAATGCTAGCACCGATGACAATGCCTGCGATACTTCCCCCAGCGGTGCGAATGCCATAACGTGCCAAAAATTCGCCATCAAACATGTCTTGCTCCGAACCATGAATGATAAGCTCATCTTGTTGTAGTGGGGTATGATAAAATTTGTATAATTCTAGCAGTCTGTCTTGTAAAATATTAAAGGCTTGATGGGTGGTGTGTTGCATGGCATTTAGTACAGGTTCTGGGTCATCATGCTCCCCAATTTTTTTCTGAAAACTTGCCACATTAATCAAAAAATCAGCAATCATGACACTGCCAGTCTCAACCATCTGTTGCCACAACTTAGTGCGTTCATCTTTGAGCTGGTCAAATGCCTGATGGTGGGTCATCGTGCCAAGATTCTCCCACAGTGCCATTTCGCTATCAAAATCAAAAGCAATGGTGTCAAATAGATTGTACACATGTAATGCTCTACGTGAGAGCATGTCTTTCCATGCCTCAAACTGGGTGTTTTTATCTTTAATAAAATTAAACACAGGTAAGATGGGTATGCCAGAGCTTGCCAAAATCGCCAGTTCGTCTTTGTACTTAGAAGAGATGGGTTCGCGTGTGTCAATGACGTATAGAGCGACCTGCGAGGAGAGCAGGGCGTTAATGACTTTGGCTTCTTGGCTATAATCGCCATCAAGTAGGTTACTTTGGTTTGAGACTGCCTCTAAGAACGCACGGAGGCGGTCTATGCCATCGGCTCTGCCATCGGTATGCTCCACAATAAAATCCATCACGCCTGACCCATCTTCTAGACCGGGTGTGTCATATAGTGCTACTAGCGGTATGCCATCTTGGGTGTGTAATGTTGCCATTTCTACATGGCGTGTGGTGGCGGAGGCGTTCTTTACCTCGCCAAAATCCTCATTTCGTAGCAAAGTCCGCATAAGAGAGGTCTTACCAACATTGGTGTGTCCGATGACGGCAAGTTTGATGGGGCGGTCAGATTGGTTGGGCATATAAGATAAGTGATGAAATTTTTATGTTATTATAAGTTGATTTTGTCAAAAATAACAGCCTAAGAATGTTGTGATTGTAAAAAGTTTACAAACGTATGCTATTTTTTTAGCAAAAAGTATGGTACACTAACTTAAATTTGTAACTAAATTTTTCAAATCATCAAAAGCCAAAACATAGGAGAAATTGATGACCATTTGTATCACCGCCACAGGACTTCACATTCCCAAAGATTCCATTACCAATGAGGAGTTGGTAACGGCATTTAATACCTATGTGGATAATTATAACCGTGACAACGCCCAAGCCATCGAAGCTGGCGAAAAAGTCGCCTTGCAACATTCTACGGTTGAATTTATCGAAAAAGCCTCTGGCATCAAATCTCGCTATGTTATTGACAAAAAAGGCATTTTAGATCCCAATATCATGGCACCCACTTTCCCCGCTCGCAAATTGGGCGAGGAGCTGTCCATCATGGCAGAAATGGGGGCAGATGCCCTAAATGAAGCACTCGCCAATGCAGGGTTAACGGGAGCGGATTTGGATGGCATCATCTGTGCTTGCTCCAACTTTCAGCGCGTCTACCCTGCCATCGCCATTGAGGTTCAGCAAGCGGTTGGTATGGAGGGCGGATTTGCCTTTGATATGAACGTGGCGTGTAGTGCGGCGACTTTTGGTATCGCCCAAGCGGTCGGCATGATAAAGGCAGGGCTTGGTAAACGCATTGCCATCATCAATGTGGAGATTCCGTCCGCTCATCTTAACTGGCGAAATCGTGATAGCCACTTTATTTTTGGTGATGTAGCAGCAGCAACCATTGTTGAGCAGTTGGACACCCCCAAAGGTTATGAGATTTTGGACAGCAAATTGTGGACGCAATTTTCCACCAACATCAAAAACGAATTTGGTTTTATGGACAGAAGTGAGTTTTTGCACGCCAAAACCACCATGTATCCTGACCTAGACGAGCCTGTTACTGACAAGCTGTTTTTGCAGGAGGGTCGCAAGGTATTTCGTGAAGTTTGCCCCAAAGTATCCGAAATCATCAGCACGCATTTGGCAGAAAATCAAATCAGCACCGACAAGGTCAAAAAACTGTGGCTACACCAAGCCAACATCAACATGATTGATTTGATTTTACGCACCATCATGGGTAAAGAAGCAGACAAATCCATCGCCCCTATTGTGATTGATGAATTTGGCAACACCAGTTCAGCCAGTCCCATGATTGCGTTTCACCGTTGCCAAGATGGCATCGAAAGTGGCGATGTGGCGGTTATCTGCTCGTTTGGGGCGGGTTATTCCATTGGTTCGGTCATCGTCAAAAAAGCATGATTTAAGTATTAAGGGCTGTTTATCAGCCCTTTTTATTGTGTAAAATTTGTCGAACTTGATTTATTCTGTGCGATAATTCGCCTGAGACATGATGGTAACTTAATCCATAAAAATCTAAGGTTTGAATGATTTTTTGATAAATCATGTCATGCCCATTTGGTAAATCTCGTTGTCCATCTGCAACCCATGTAATACCAATATTATCTGTCACAAAAATATGGCTGTATGTTAGGTTTGGAATGGCATCTAAGATGAATTGCGGACAGTTGTTAAAATAATGCTCGCTATATACTTTGAGTAATAATAATGAAGTATCACAAAATAGATATTTATTGGCTGTTTTTGCTAGTTGTTTTTCTTGATGGATTTGCCCTTGTGCAATAAAAATTAAATCTTTGTATTGACAAATATAACCATCGGGTTTGTGATTTAGATAGATTCGCATGTACTCAGGAGTAAATATGGTATTAAACTCATTGGCAAGAGCCTGACATAGTGTGGATTTCCCTGTGCATTCTGCACCGATGATAAGAATTTTTTGGGTGTCAGGATTTTGATTTTGCATGCATGTTATTGATGATGATGATTTAAGATTATAACATATGGATTTGCTTTTTGGATAACTTTTTTATAAAATGGTAATTTTGAACAATCAATCAAGCCATGAATTGCACAGACATGTATACAAACAATGATTATCAAGCTCAATTATCCACCAAAGTTGAGCGTCTTTCCACCCAATTTACTCCTTTTAATCCACCTGAGTTGGAAATTTACCCATCGCCAATCAGTCATTTTCGCCAGCGTGCCGAATTTAGGATTTGGCATACTGATAGAAATGGGGCATTAACAGGGCTTGATGACATGTTTTATGCCATGTTTGAAAGAGATGGTAAATCCAAAAAGGTTATTGAAATTTCTGATTTTCCTATTGCCAGTACCGCCATTAATGAATTAATGCCCATTTTATTAAACAAATTAAAAGCCCATGCCATCTTAAAAGACAAATTATTTCAAATTGACTTTTTAAATACATTAAAAGGAGAAATGCTCGTTACACTCATTTATCATAAAAAATTAGATGACAAGTGGCAAGCCTTAGCCAATACTTTGGCAAATGAATTAAACATTAAACTCATTGGCAGAAGTCGTGGACAAAAATTGGTTTTGTTTGATGATTTTGTGATTGAAAAAATGACGGTCAATATCAAAGGGCAAGCGACTGACTTTTATTATCAGCAAATTGAAGGTGGATTTAGCCAGCCCAATGCTTTTGTTTGTCAAAAAATGCTAAACTTTGCCTGCGATGTGGCGGATAATATTGAAAATAAAAAAGATTTATTAGAATTATACTGCGGTAATGGTAATTTTACTTTGCCTTTATCGAAATATTTTAATAAAGTATTAGCCACCGAAATGGCAAAATCATCAGTCAATTCTGCCAAATGGGCAATAGAACACAATCAAATTGATAATATCGCCATTGCTCGACTATCAGCAGAGGAGTTTAGCGAGGCTCATGCAGGAAAAAGAGAATTTAGGAGATTGATTGAAAGTGGTATTAATATCAAGGATTATGACTTTAATACCATATTTGTAGACCCGCCACGAGCAGGGATTGATGATGAAACTTTAAAGATTTTGGCGGGATTTGATAACATCATTTATATTTCTTGTAATCCTGATACTTTATTTGATAATTTACAAGTGTTAAATACCACGCATAAAATCAAACGCTTTGCTTTATTTGACCAATTTCCTTATACCCATCATATTGAAAGTGGGGTTTGGCTTAGTAAAGAATAAAGCTCAAAAAGTATAAAAGCGGATAAAGATTTTATCCGCTTTTTATTGCGTTACTCAATCACAAGACTGGGCAAATTATTCACGATATTCATACTCTCTATACTTACCGTAATGACACGCAGTAATAATTCTAATGGATAGCGAGCATTATTCATTGTCTCGCACGCCCAATCATTGGCATTATTGGTAATGCCACTGGCTTTATCGGTTTTGATAGATTGGCGTTCTATGACCCATTCTATGGCTGATTTGCCATTGACGACATAATCATAAGCGGATAATGGGATATTAGAAATGGTAAAGTTTTCATTATAAATAATCACCGTTTTATCATCTTCATTTTTACCTGTTTGTGTATTTTTACGCTTGCCAAATTTCATTTTACTCACATAAAAATCATCATCACTACCACCGATGATTTTATCATCAACAAGGCTAATGCCGCCTTGTAAAATAATATTATCATACATTGGTACGCTTTCATAATTTAGATGCAAATCTGCCAATGCTCGCCCCGCTTTTTCAAATGCCAAAAAGTCATCTACCGATTTGACTCGTGGAATGCGTGGCAACTGTTTGGATAAATTATCGGCATAGCGTTCTCGGTAATCTTGGCTGTGCAAAAGACCATAGATATAATAAAAAATTTGTTCTTTTGATATTCTACGCATTTTATAATACGATTGAAAATATTCAAAGGCTTCATCACTAATTGCGTCTTTTCTCTTAAAATCATCAAAAGATTGTCCTTGAAATAATGGGTGATTTGAAGTAATGGTTATTGGTTCATAAAGATATAAGGGGAAGCATTGATTAACTGCAATCATGCCCAAATCTGGAATTTTATCTGTTATTAAACAAGAAAATTCTTTTCCGCCACTAATACCAGTTACACATACAACTAAGTTTTCTGTATCCTGTGTTGGAAATATGCTTGGTAGCTGATATTGTCTTTCGTTAAACAGCTTATCAAAATATAAATTTTGAAAAGTAAATGGTCTATACAAACCTTTTCTGATATTGTTTTTGTTAAATGGGGATTTTACTTGTCTTTCAAGTCGTGCAATCAAATCACCAGACCAACCAATAACAGTATTATCCATAATTAAGTCATCTTTATTTTTACCAATTTCATTCTCATAAGTAGTAATCATTGATGACATATTATGAATTAATGATTTTTTTGAAAAATTATAGCACCAAGCATCACGAGCAGTTGCTATTCCACGAGAATAATTTTCAAAAACAACCACTGCATTTTTATCTTTTTTATCACCCATTGAGATATAATTATCAAAATTGGTATCTCTTTGATTAAGCCAATCATTAAATTCATCAGGAACAATGGTTTGCCATTCTTTGATGCCTTCAATGGATTTAAAGTTATCAATAATCGCCAACTTTTCATCACGAGTTAAATAATCGCCAATATCATAAAAATAAATCTGCCCATTGGTCATTGAATTGGGATTTTTAACCAAAATAGAAATGGCAATCGGTGCTCTACTGCCAGAACCAAATATTTTACCGCCTTCTTTACGAGAGCGTTCACCTGATGTGCGTTGATTACCACGCAGATGAAAAATATAAAGACTGCTAAATTCATCGGCTAGGCATTTTCTTAATCCGTCTGCACTATTACTATCCAAATAACCGCCATTGGTAACAAAACCAATCACACCTTTATTGCTAATTCTATCACTTGCCCAACGAATGGCACGGATATAACTGTCATACAGTGAGTTTTTATTGGTAGCATTACTATACTCAGCATAAGTATTTCTAATTTTTTCGTCCAAATAAGGGTAACTCATATTAGCATTATTATCATTGGCACTCTCTTGCCCTGCCGAATAAGGTGGATTACCCATAATTACCGTAATATCCAGCTCTTTTTGTCGTTTTTGGCGTTGACTATTATCACTTAGAGCAATCAAATTGTGTTCATACATTGCAAAAGTATCCGCCAAACATATTCCTGTAAATGGTTTATAATCATCAATAATCAAGCTATGATAGACGCTTTCAATATTGATGGTGGCGATATAATAAGCCAGTAGGAGCATTTCATTGGCGTGGATTTCTTGATATTTTTGCGGTAAATTTTTATTCTCAATAATACCGCTTTGTAATAGCCGTGTGATAAAAGTACCTGTACCTGTAAATGGGTCAATGATTTGTACGCCTTTATCATTAAGACTGGCATTAAACTCACTTTTTAAAATATGCTCAATAGAATGAATGATAAAATCCACCACTTCTATGGGCGTATAGACAATCCCCATTTTTTCAGAAAGTTTTGGAAAGGCAGTGCGAAAGAAATTATCATACAATTCTTTGATAATTCTTTGGCGATGAGCAGGTTCTTTAATTCCGCTCACACGAATGGCAATGGCATCATAAAACTCATTTAATTCTTTGGTTTCTTTGTCTGAAATATTGGTTAATGCTAGGGCATTGATGACTTTATCCAATGCCACAGACATTGGATTTTTTTTGGTAAATTCTGGGTCATCAAATAATGCATCAAAGATTGGTTTTGTGATTAAATGCTGTGAGAGCATTTCTATGGCTTCATTATCGGTGGTGGAATTATTTAAATCATTTCGCAATTGATTTGCAAATTCATTAAAGGCTTTAATTTGTGTGTGGTTTTCGGTATTTTCTAAGATGGCTTTTATTCTATCGGTATGTGTATTGGCAATTTGAGCAACATTAGCCGCCCATTCTTGCCAGTGCATACGATTGCCACATTTTTTGACGATTTTGGCAACCAAAGCTCGTTCAATATCTGTGATATTAAAATCCAATTCGCCTTGTACTGGTATTTCATCGTCTTTTTGTCCAATGCTATTTTTGCCACGAGTGGTTGTTTTATTGGATTTTTTGACTTTTGCTTTGATATTATCGGCGATGGCGGTAATCTCAATTTTATCCGAACCTGCCCCAAATTCTAATTTATTGAGTATGGCATCAAATCTATCATCGTGCGAACGCAAGGCATTTAATACTTGCCATACCACTTTGTAATTTTCGTTATTATCAAGGGCAACCTCTGGCTCTACCCCTGCTGGTATGACAATGGGCAAAATGACATAGCCTCGTTTTTTGCCTGTCGCTTTTCGCATTACTCGCCCAACTGATTGCACCACATCAATTTGTGAACTTCTTGGGGTCAAAAACAAAACAGCGTCCAAAGCAGGTACATCAACCCCTTCGGATAAGCAGCGGACATTGGACAAAATACGGCAAGTATTGTCCGCTGTATCGGCTTTTAGCCAGTTGATTTTGCTTGCTTTTTCACTAGCGTTCATTCTGCCGTCTATATGATTGGCTTCGCATTTTAATTGTAATGATGGATTTAATTCTATATCCTCTTTTTTGTGTTTTTCTTGCAACCATTTTATTTCTTGCTCTTGATAAGCTCTTACCACATCGCCAAACATTTCGCTAATGGCTTTTGAGCTAACTTTATGTTTATTGCCTTTATATTCTTTATCAATAATTTGACAAAAAGCAACCGCTCTTTTCATTGGCAAATTATCATCAGACAAATCATTTTCTACCCCATATTTGGATAAAGCCTTCCAACAACCAATAATTTTGGCAACATCATCTACTTTATATTCATTGCCATTGTCATTTAATAACTTTTCTAATCGGCGATTGATATGACTTTCGGATACCGCCAGTACCAATACTTTATAATCTACCAGTAAATCTAAATTGACCGCACGGCTAAAACTGATGGTATGAAAATTATTGCCATAATATTCTACATTATCCATAGAATAAATGGCTTCTACCCCTTCGGTCTTTTTGGCACTGTTGCTATACACTCTGGGGGTGGCGGTCATATATAGGCGTTTTTTGGCTTGAATAAAGTCATTGTGATGAATTTTGACAAAATGGCTTTCGTCTGTATTTTCAAAGGTTGCCCCTGTGGTACGGTGGGCTTCATCACAAATAATTAGCTCAAACTCGCCCAAACCCAGCTTTTGAGCTTGACTGATGACTTCAATGGAATGATAAGTGCTAAAAATTACCGTCATTGCGGTGTCATTGGCACGGCTTTTTATGGCATTGCACAAAGACTTGGCATTGGTGGTGGCGGGAAATTGTAATTCGTGGATTTGGGTTTGTAGTAGGTCATCGTCTTTTTGTTTACCCACATCGCTGTCAGAGCAGACGGCATAGGCATAGATGGGAGTATCGGACTGCTGTGTCCATTCGGTCAAAGATTGGGATAAAAGAGCCAAACTTGGCACTAAAAACAACACCATTTTGCCAATGCCTGCTTGGTCTTCGGCGATTTTGAGTGATGTGAAAGTTTTGCCAGTACCGCACGCCATAATGAGTTTGCCACGATTGGCGGTTTCAAAGCCTTTTTTGACGGCATTTAGGGCTTCTGACTGGTGGTCTCTTAATGTCTTTTTGGTGTGCAAGATGGGCGTTTGATTGGGCGTGTATCGCTCCCAGTCAATGACGCTGTTTTCAAGGTCTGTACGGCTGATGACATTGACAGGAATTTGCTGGTCGCTTAGGGCGTTTTGGGCATTGTCCGACCAGTGGTCGGTGGTAGCGATAATCAGGCGATGACTAAAATCGCTTTTGCCAGAAGCGGTAAAAAAGCTGTCAATGTCGGATTTGGCAATGCGATAATCGGCTGAATAATTTTTGCATTGAATGGCGGTTAATGCACCGTCAAACCCTATGGCAACAAGGTCTATGCCTGTGTCGGTTTTTGGAAAGGTGGGTTTGTGCTGGCTAATCCAGTCGGCAAAGGGGAGGACGGATTGATAAAGGGTTTTGTAATGGTTTTCGGTGGTTAGATAATCAATACAAAGGCGTTCAAAATAAGTGCCTTTTTCACGCTGGCTGTGCGAAAGGGCTTGATATTGTTCTAAAATATCCGATAATGTTTTGGTTGGTTGTTTGGTTTGTTGGTT
>NZ_JAUNDY010000018.1 GCF_030525845.1 Moraxella sp. | reverse complement strand
TGGGCAAGGTGGTTTTGGCGGATACGGTGGGCTTTGTGCAAAATCTACCGCACGAACTTGTGGAGAGCTTTCACGCCACGCTGGAAGAGACTTTGGAGGCGGATTTGTTATTGCATATTATTGACAGTAGCAGTCCCAACATGCACGAGCAGATTGACGCAGTTAATAGCGTTCTTCATGAAATTGGTGCAACCGCCCCTGTCTTGCTTGTCCACAACAAAATCGACAAAACCAAAGAAAAGCCCACCATTCATTATAAGGACGCTACCACGCCCCACCGTGTTTATGTGTCAGCTCATGCAAATTTGGGTATCAATGAACTAACCCAAGCGGTGCAGGAACTTTTGGTGGGGGGCTTGTCAGATTTTCACTTAACCCTACCCTATCACGCAGGACAATTAAAAAACGCCTTGCATGAGCTTGGGGTCATTACTCACAGTGAATTTGATGAAACTGGACATGAAATGCTGACGGTTCGCCTTGCCAAAGACAAATTAAAAGAATTGCTTGGCAGGTATCATCTTAATGCCTTTGATGTGCTACCGCCACATGAGGCAAACAGTCTTTTGCCTGTATTGGAGGAGTTTGAAAAAGTAAATATCAAACCCAATGATGACAATAATGACGAATTAAATCCGTTTTGTTTTTAAATTTAATGTCTCTGCCAAAAATTTGGGATTGGTTTGTAATAAAAAGTGCGTGCCATCAATGATTAAAAAGTCAATATTTTCAAACATCGTCCCAAATACCAATCCTGCTTTTTTATTTACCAAATCATCACACCTTGCCGATACATATACGCAAGGGACTGATGATTTGGGTAAATGGCTTGGGATTTTGGCATGAGTGATATTGGATAGACGCTTTTTAAACAAGGGTAAAATGGCAGGACTACTAATGACTGCCAACACTTCACGAAATAAGCCAATTAATTCCTCATTTGCCCAATGACGAAATAATAAAAATCCTAATAATTTATTTGGTAAAAATCTCGCCCAAGTTGGATTGATAAAAAGCCCAACTTTTGCCAAGACAGACGGACATGTTAAAAACCCACCGATGATATAAATCTTTTCAATTGCTAATGGATATTTTAATAAATAAGGCACAAACAGCGATGAATAAGATTCAAACACCACCACAAAAGGCTCACGTCCAAAATTATCATGAATAAACTTGGCAATTTTATCGGCTTGATATGCTAAGTCCTGATTGTGCTTGTTATGATGATAATCATTAAAATCATAAATGGCAATACGATAACTGGCATTTAATACATCAAGCAAGGGACGAAACAAAATCCCAGTACCGTCCATGCCTGACAATAATAACAAATTTTTCATAACACCTTATTTTGTATTTAAACTCCCCCACAACTTCTCTAATTTCTTCGCCGACACCGAACCCATCGTTTTCATCGGCTGAGCAAAAAGCTGGATACGGTATTCTTCGACAAGCCAGCGATACTCGCTAATTTTTGGGTCGTGAATGCGGTTTGCTAGCCTTTCCATATGCTCATCAAGGGCGTACACCCCATCCAAATCATTGTCCAGATTGTTAGGCAAACGGTCAAGACGCACCTTTAACGCCCCCAAATAACGGGGATACTGTCGCCAAGCGTCATAAGGCACTCGGTAAACAAAATCGCCCAAACACAAATCATCAAGCTGGTCTTCAATGTCGTCAATGCTTTCGCCAAAAATCTCACGGTCAAGCATAAGCAGTTGCCCACGCACGATTTGCCAAGTGGTGTAAATGTCCTTTAACACCTTTAACATCTCTTGCCCCACACTCAAAAACTGACCGCTTATCAGCTCCCTAACCGTCTCAAACTCGCCTGCACTCAGTGGTAATTTGTCAAGTAACTCACCCATCTTATCATCACGCACAAAGCCCGCCACCTTTTCACGCACGCTCGTATCAACAAAGGGCTTGGCGTATTTTTCAAAAGTCGCTTGTAGGGTCGCATCCACAAGCACGCTTTTTAATTTTTCCAAATCACCCAAAGGAGCATACGCCATCTTAAAGGCTTTGTCAATTTGCCCTGTCAGCTGTTTTTGCTTTGCCCCAAGCGTCAGTTTGACAAGCGACAGCACGCCTGCTTTGTGGGTGGTAAGTGCCTTTTGTAAGTCGCCAAATTCCACCACCGCCACTTTGCCCGTCTCATCAGGGCTTAACGCAAAAAACACCTGCGTTACCATACCCTTATGATGACGGGTTTTGATAAAGTCAAAATGCTCAGGAAAGCTCTCGTGAATGCCTTCTGTTACCTTTTGCACTTGACTCATCGTTTGGTATTTGGCTTGCAGTTTGGCTAGGTCTCGCCCCTTGTCCATCACTCGCCCCTTATCATCTAGCACGCAAATTAAGGGCTGTAAATAAGTATCAATCTCGCTTGGCTTAAAGTCATCGGCATTTGCCTTGACACCCAGTCTAAGAAGCTCCCTACAAAGCTGGTCTAAAAGCCCCACACCATTGCCCTGCACGAGCTTATCCATCAAGGCGTTGGCGGTGTCAGGAATGGGGACGATTTTTTTGCGAATGTCTTTGGGCAAGGTTTTTAACAGGCTTGCCACCAATTCAAATCGCCACCCTGCAATGCCCCACAATAAATCCACGCTGTCAAGCTGAGAGAGCGACCCTGCCCCCACCTTGACCGATACGCCATCGTCATCGGAGCTTGGGTCAAAGACATAGGACAAGGGGAATTTGACCGCTCCGACTTGCCAAAACTTGGGAAATTCTTGTCCAACATTGACGACATCATTAACCACATCGCTGTCTTTGAATTTTAAAAACTCATCATCGCCCACCTTGCCAAGCCAATCTTCAAACGCCTTAGCGGACGCAATGTGGGGCGGAATTTTATCATCATAAAATTCATACAGTCGCTCTTCGTCCACCAGCAAATCTCTACGGCGTAACTTGTCTTCGGTGTCGCCTATCTCTTTGATTTTTTGGCGGTTATGGGTCAAAAAAGGCAAGGCTTTGGGATAGCGTTCTTCTTGCCCATCGCCTACGAGTGCGTCCATAATAAAAATTTCACGGCTTGCCACCAAATCCACCGTTTCATAATTAACGAGCTGTTTGTGTACAATGATTAACCCAAATAGGCTAATCTGAGCATAAGCACGCACCCGCCCTTCTTTTTTTGACCAATGCGGTTCAAAATAATGGTACTTTAATAAGGGCTTGGCGGCGGACAAAATCCACTGTGGCTCAATCTTGGCAAGGCACCGCATATAGACCTGCGAAGTTTCCACCACTTCAAACGCCATCAGCCACTCTGTGCCTTTTTTGTGCAGGACGCTTGCAGGGAAAATCTTTGCCTTTTGGTTTTTGGTCATCAGATATTCGCCCACGTTGTCAGTTTTGTGAGCGACAAAGGATAATAAAGCAGTCAATAACGCCCGATGAATGCTGGTATAATCTTGGGCGGACTTGGTGAGTTTGCTTTTGTCAAAATTGCCATTTTTGTCCTTTAAACTTGCAAGCATTGCACTTTTACCAAGCACTTTTTTACCACCTTTTAAGCCAATGCGACCTTTTTGCGTGGTATTTGCTTTGTCATTTTGGATAAGTTCTTGATTGTTATCATTTTCCCCATAAATTTGATAACCCAAATCGCTCATCATTTGCGTGAGTTGTTCGTGCGTTTTTTGCCATTCTTTGATACGAGGAAAAGACAGATAATGCTTTTTGGCAAAATTCTTACGCCCATTGCCTGTGAGTTTCTCCCCACCGTGCATTTCGTGGGCGTTAAACAGCACATCAAACAATTCCACATAAAACAAAAAGTCCGAATTGTCCTTACGGAACAAAGCGTGCTTTTGGTCAGCTTGGCTTTGTTTGTCCGCAGGGCGTTCACGCACATCTTGCACAGCAAGGGCGGAGACGATGATGAGCATTTTGTCAAGGCAAGCAAAATCCGCCCCCGCAATCAGCATACGAGCAAGGCGTGGGTCTATCGGCATTTTTGCCATTTTTTTGCCAATATCGGTTAAGTTTGACGGCTTGGACTTTTGCCCTGCTTTATTTGCTTTTAGGGATTTTTTAAAGGCGGTCTTGGTGGGCGTGTCGGACAAGGCGGACAGCTCGTATAGGAGCTTTCGCCCATCATTGACAAGGCGTAAATCAGGCGGTGTGATAAAATCAAACTGTGCCACATCGCCAAGCCCCAAACTCTCCATTTGCAAAATCACACTAGCCAGATTGGTACGCAAAATCTCAGGTTCGGTAAATTTAGGGCGAGCATCAAAGTCTTCTTTGGAGTACAGTCGTATGCACACACCATCGCCAATCCGCCCACACCGCCCCGCCCTTTGATTGGCTGCCGCTTGACTAATGGCTTCAATGGGTAAACGCTGAATGCGTGAACGGTAATTATAACGACTAATTCGTGCAAAACCCAAATCAATGACATAGCGAATGTTTGGCACGGTAAGAGCGGTCTCCGCCACATTCGTTGAAATGATAATCCGCCGACCGCCTGTGGGCTTAAAAATCCGCTCTTGTTCGGCAAAACTTTGGCGGGCAAACAGTGGTAAAATTTGGGTATGGGGCGGTGCGTAAGCGGTCAAAATCTCCTGTATTTCACGGATTTCGGCTTCGGTACTGGCAAAAATCAAAATGTCCGATGAGCTTGGGTGTCCTTTGGTGCGTGCGTCATCAAAGCACTCATTGACCGCAGAGGTCAAGGCTCTGGGGAGCTTGTCTTCCATCTCATCAAAGGCATCATCATCATGGCTTTTGACAATCTCATCAATGAGCGGACGGTAGCGAGTCTCCACAGGGTAGCTACGCCCTTCCACATTGATAATCGGCACATCGCCCTTGACAGCAGGTTTAAAATACTCGGCAAACCGCTCGGTGTCTAAGGTAGCAGATGTGATGATGACCTTTAAATCATCTCGTTTGGGAAGTAGGCGTTTTAAATAACCCAAAATAAAATCAATGTTTAGGCTACGCTCGTGAGCTTCGTCAATGATAATCGTATCATAACGGGTCAAAAATCTATCGCTTGCCAATTCCGCCAATAAAATCCCATCGGTCATCAGCTTGACAAGGCTATCACGACCGCCCTGCTCGTTAAATCGCACCTTAAAGCTCACCGTTTGCCCAAGCGTTTCGCCAAGCTCATCGGCTATCCTTGTGGCGACACTTCTCGCCGCCAGACGACGTGGCTGAGTGTGTCCGATTTGCCCTGTGATGCCCCGTCCTGCGAGCATGGCAAGTTTGGGGAGCTGGGTGGTCTTACCAGAGCCTGTCTCGCCTGCAACAATGATGACTTGGTGGGCTTGTATGGCACGCACAATCTCATCGGCTCGAGCGGTAACGGGCAAATCGGCATTTAATAAGGCAGGTAAATTGGCAGGCACGCTGTCGGCTCTTTTTTGCACCGCTTGGGCGGAACGCTCGGCAATTTTGGTGTATTCGGCTCGTTTTTTTTCTTTAACATCGGCAGGGAAATTGCCTTGCAATTCTCTTTCTAAGCGATTTAAAATGTGGCGATCTTTGGCGAGTGTGAGATTATCGGTCATTTTTTATCAATATTTATCAAAATCAAACCCCCTAAATGGGGAAATTTTCCCATTTATCAAGCCCATTTTCTGTGCCACTCATCATCTCATCATGGTGTTTTTTTGAAAATCATATTATAATAGGTCATTTTTGACAAAATTTTAAACAACACCAAACAATGAACGAATTAAATATTTTAGGCTTAATTTTAGAGGCTAGCCTGTTGGTTCAGCTGGTAATGGGTCTGCTACTGCTGATGTCTCTTGTCGGCTGGGGTATTATTTTTCATTTGGCTAGTAAATTGGGTAGTGCCAAGCGATTTGATGGCGAATTTGAAGCATGGCTATGGTCAGGCAACACCCTTGCCAAACAATACGCCTCTGTGGCAAACGAATCTGAACGCACGGGTCTAGAACAGGTGTTTTTTGTGGGTTATGGCGAATTTTTGAAATCCCAAAAATTAGGTGCAGAACGTTCGGCGGTATTAGACAGCGTGGAACGTAAATTTAAAGTCGCCATCGGCAAGCAACAAGCCATCTTAGAGCAAGGTCTATCCACGCTTGCCAGTATCGCCTCTGTATCGCCTTATATCGGACTATTTGGCACAGTATGGGGTATTATGAACGCCTTTATTGGGCTATCCTCTGCCGATAGTGTCAGCCTTGCTACTGTCGCACCTGGTATTGCCGAAGCACTCATCGCTACCGCCATCGGTTTATTTGCTGCCATTCCAGCCAGTCTTGCCTTTAACCACTTTACCGCCAAAGCAAACGCTCTATACGAGAGTCGTGCTTTGTTTTGTGAAGAATTAACTGGCATCTTGGCTCATGAGTACACCATCAGCCAACGCACAGGTCAAATCTAGGGACTTGCCATGCAAAACAACTACGCACGCCCCACCAAGACCCTAAAAAGCGACATGAACGTCGTCCCCTACATTGACGTCATGCTTGTGCTACTCATTATTTTTATGGTAACCGCTCCCATGCTAACCACAGGCGTGGAGGTAAATCTACCCAATGAAAAAACCAGTAACATCGCCAAAAGCGAACTGACCCCTGTCATTGTTTCATTAACCAAAACAGGAGAGCTGTTCGTCAGTCATGAACACGCCATCGACCAAGCGGTCAGTGAATCAGAGTTATCCACGCTACTTAGCGACATGGCAAGTAAACACATGGGCGAAAATGGCAGTAACCTACAAGTCATGATTAACGCCGACAAGGACAATCCCTACGAGGCAGTCATGCACGTCATGGCAGTGGTGCAGGGTGCTGGCGTTACCAAAGTAGGGCTACTTAGCAACCAAACCACCAACAAGAAATCCAAATAAACATTGGCATGATAAATCATCACACTGACGCTGGCACTCACAAACCCAATGGCACTTTTTCGGCATTGGGTAGTATCTTGGTGCATGGCTTGATTGTAGCGGGAGTATTTTTTGCTTACGCCCACCAAAAGCCATTACCGACCGCTGTGTCATTAGAGGCCAGCCTTGTTACGGGAGATGATTTGGCAGGGGCACAAGCCGCCATTGCACAGGCATTTGCCGACCATCAATCCCAATCCGCCACCGCTAGCAAACAAGCACCCCCCAAACCCTCTGCTCACAGTGCCAAGCTAGATGCCTATTATGATGATTTGGCAGAGCGTGAACGTGCCTACGAAGCCCAAATGGCAGAATACGCCAAAAACCTCGACCAAGAAATTTTATCTGAAATCGAGATGTACAACAAAGCCATGAAAGAGGCAGAGCAAGCACGTAAAGCAGAAGTAGCGGAGCTTGAAAGCCGAGAACGCAGCAATGATGAAATTGCTCGTGAAAATACCAAGGCCTTAGATGTTGCTCGTGAACGCCGAGACCAAGCCATTGCTGAAGCAGAGCGTGCCAACCGCCGTGAAAGCAAAGCCCTATCCGATGGACAAAGCACCACCAAAGATTCAACACCTACCACCCTCACAGTGGGACGAGGTGGTGCTGTCAGTGGTGGCAATGACAGTGGGGCTGGCTCTCAGAGCAATAATCGCAATGACATCATCATCGCCTTACAACGCCACATTCGATCACATTGGCGACAAACTGGCGAAAACAAGGTCTTAAAGGTAAGACTAAAAGTGGATAATTACGGCAACGTTACCAGTCTTAGCGTGTCAGGAGGTGATGATTATTTGCGAGGGCAACTCGAAGACACCATCAGACGTGCCAGCCCCTTAACGCCTGTAGTTGGCACAAATTATACCAACCTAAATTTTGATTTTCGAATCAACTAACCACCACAACCATGTTAAAACAGCACTCCAAGATAGGATACCCCATGAAAATTACCAATATTTCACACCTAAGTCTGGCTACCGCCCTACTTCTGACAAGCCCTGCTTTTGCCGTCGGCTATGGTTCACTAAGTAGTGCAGATGGCGATAACGAGCTGAACTTCGTCATTGACGTTGATGGCATCAAAAACCCTTACCAAGTCGCTTTTATCCCTTTTGCAGGCGAGCCAACCGTGAGTACTGTGGTCGCCAACGACTTACAGCACACCGAGCTTAAAACCACCTCCCAAAACCTCCCCCAAAAGGCCTATTCCTCCGCCCAAATTAGCCAAAACCTATCAGCATGGCAAGCCTCAGGCTTTAACTATGTCGTGGTTGGTCAAACCCAAAACGTAACAGGTGGAAAAGTCGCCATCTACTTTGAGGTAATTGAGGTTGCCACAGGGCGTGTCATGCAAGGCAGACAAACCAAATACAGCGACAACAACCAAAGTGCCTTACGCCATACCGCCCACGTTGTCAGCGACAAGATTTATGAAATCATCACAGGCGAACCGGGCGATTTTACAGGGCGTATCGCTTATGTAGAAGAAACTGGCGACCCACGTAATAAAGTCTCCACCCTAAAAGTCATGGACGCAGACGGACAAAACGTACGCACCTTATTTAGCATTCAAGGTTCAATATTTTCTCCTACATGGTCGCCTGATGGCACACGCCTTGCTTATTCGGTACAACAGCCCAACGGCTTGCCAGTCATTCATCTGCAAAGTGCCAACGGTGGTGGCAGTCAAGTCATCACGCCATTTAGGGGCAATAACTTAGGTGCGTCATTTTCGCCAGATGGTAGCAGTATCCTATTCTCTGGTAGCCACGAAAACCACGACCCATCTATCTACGAGCTACACATCGCCTCAGGACAGCTCAAACGCCTAACCTCCATGGCAGGTGCTGAAAACTCGCCCAGCTATATGCCCGATGGACGCTCATTCGTCTTTACGGCAGATAACGGCACACGCACCCCCAAACTCTACCGCTATAACATGCACACAGGACAAGCCACCGCCATCGGTGGTGCAGGAGCCAACCCACGTCTTAGCCCTGATGGTACAAAGATGGCTTATGTCTCTGGCAGAAGCCTTGTGGTTACAGGAGCTGGCACGATTGACACCACTGGCATTGATGAATCAGCCAGCTTCTCTCCCAATGGCAATCGCATTATTTATTCTTCTTATAAAAACGGTCGAGGGCAAATGACCATTCGCTCACTAAAAACAGGTCAAGCCTTTACCATCGACACACAAGGTACGGTGCGTGAGCCCACATGGTCTCGTGGTGGCACTCAATAATGCCAATAGCACCCAATGATAAAAAACGCACAGTCATCGCAGCTGTGCGTTCTCTGTCGTTACATGCTTTATTGCTCACCACATTGCTGATGATGAGTGCCTGCCAACACATTCAACTGGTGGATAATCCCTTGCCCATTACCTCCACCGCAAAAAACCCCACAGACAACCCTCCACAAGACACATCTATCCCCACCAATCCCCAAAAAACACCGTTTTTCTTACTTGAAGACTGGTTTTAGTATACTTACCCAAAAAACAGTAAATCACCCATATTTTCCAGATCTTCTTCTCATCTGATTGGCAACAAAAAAATTATATGGTATAACGGATGTGGGTTATTTGTAAATTTTAAGATACACGCTTTGTGTCTATAATAAAATCGGTTGTGCTAACAACCAAACACCATCTTAATTAACCCCACAAAACCCTCCACACCCTTATATTTTATTTATCACGCAAAGAGGTTTTTATGCTATTTTCACGACACACCAAAATCATGACATTATCAGTCATAACAACCGCTCTACTGCTAAGTGCTTGCGATAATGCCCAAGAGACACCAAAACCCGCCGAACCCACCACCACAAAAGCTTCATCAGAATCCACACCAGCCCCCTCACAAGAAAAAGCAGAACAGACCATCTCGGTTGGCATTGACCCCAGTTATGCCCCCTTTGTAAACCGAGAAGAAAATGGTCAAGTGGTCGGCTTTGATGTGGAATTATTACAAGAAATCGGTAAGCGTGAAGGCTTTGAAATTAACCTTGTGCCACAAGCATGGTCTGGCGTTTTTGAGGGGCTGGACAAAAAACACATCGACCTTGTGATGGGCGGTGCTGTCTCCACAGACGAGCGAAAACAAAAATGGCTAGTATCCAACCCTTACTACAAGGTAACCACTGTAATTGCTACCAAAGAAGGCTCTGGCATTGATAAATTTAGTGACGTCAGAGGCAAAAAAGTCGCCTACACACAAGGAGGCTCAGTAGAAAAAACCCTAAAAGAACTACAAGGCACAGACACCCTAGATGCCGACCAAAACGTCAGCACCTCATGGCTACGTATCAAAAACGTCATTACCGATGCAAGTGATGCTGCTATTGGTACGTCCGCATCGTTTGAGTATTATGCCAGAGCATACCCTGAGCAAAAACTACGCATCATTTACGCTGATAACCCTCAATATGATGATGTGGTGTTTATTGTAGGCAAAGACAATGCCGAACTACTTGATAAACTCAATACAGGCTTGCAAAGTCTACATGATGATGGCACCTTACAAAAATTACAAGAAAAATGGATGGGTCAAGTACAATAACCATCACATCTTTACAAAGAGGGTATATTACCCTCTTTTTTAACGCCTGTATGTTAATTCATACATTCTCTCAACTCAAAAACCACCTCACATCTCCCCCATACCAAATCAACTGATAATACAATAAATTATCAGGGGGGTTTCGTGAATTTATTGGCTTATCTTAACCCAACCACTGCACTAAAATTTCGCCATCATAGATATACTTTGCCAAAAATTGATAACTGTGTTATCTTAGGACATTTAAACTAGGACATACCCATGAATGCACTAAGCCAACTCTCAAAATACACCACCATCGTTGCTGATACAGGCGACTTGACCGCCATCGCACGCCTACGCCCACAAGACGCCACCACCAACCCCAGTCTCGTTACCACCGCTCTACTCTCTGGCGAGCATGATGAACTTATCAGCCAAATCAAAAGCTTGGGGCTATCTCCTGATAAGACCATAGACCGCTTAACTGCCGAGCTTGGTAAACAAATTTTAACCCACATAGATGGACGTGTCTCCACCGAAGTCGATGCACGACACTCATTTGATACCGACAAAACCGTAAAAAATGCCCTAGAATTTATCGAATTATACGATAAATTAGGCGTGGACACCTCTCGCATTCTCATCAAAATCGCTGCCACTTGGCAAGGCATCAAAGCCGCTGAAATCCTTGAAAAACAAGGCATTCACTGCAATCTTACCTTGCTATTTACCCAAACCCAAGCTCACGGCTGTGCTGATGCTGGCGTAAAACTCATCTCGCCATTTGTGGGGCGACTGACCGATTGGCAAAAGACACACGAAAACCGCCAAGTGATTGATGTTGATGATGATTTGGGTGTAAATTCGGTTAAGCAGATTTATCATTTTTATAAATCCAACGGTTATCTTACCGAAATCATGGGGGCAAGTTTTCGCTCCACCGCCCAGATTCTCGCCCTAGCAGGTTGTGATTTATTAACCATCTCGCCTACCCTACTCGATGAACTATCACAAATGAGCGATGAAGTAACTCGCCAACTATTACCCACAAACACTCTACTAGAACGCCCCACCCCACTTGATGAAAAGAGCTTTACCCAAGCCCAAAATAACTCTCCTGTCAATGAACTACTCCTAAAAGGCATTGATGGATTTATTGAAGCAAGAGCAAATCTCACAAAGCAACTATTTGGCTAAACAAACCTCAAAACTCTTTACAAAGTCAGCATATGAGTGTAAACTTATGTGCTGATTTTTAGTGCTTATTTATAAGGTTTATCATGAAAAAATATCAATGTATCGTTTGCGGTTGGATTTATGATGAAGCACTCGGCTGTCCTGAGGAAGGCTTACCCGCTGGCACTCGCTGGGAGGACATTCCTGATGACTGGACATGCCCCGAATGTGGCGTTACTAAGGCAGATTTTGAAATGGTAGAAATCTGACCTGCCTATGAGTACCACCCTGCCTGATACACCTCCTGCCAGCTGGGATAAATTCAACCAAACGTGGAAACCCTCTGATTTATCGCCCCACTTCTACCAAACAATGGTCGATGTTGGGCGTGGCATTCATCTGTGCGTGGAAGCTGGGGGAGATCCCAATAATCCACCACTTTTATTCATCACAGGCTTTGGCTCGCAGATGATGTTTTGGTCGGATACATTTTTAAAAATGTTCATCGACGCTGGGTTTTTTGTGATACGATTTGATAACCGAGACACAGGATTATCCACCAAAATCAATCACTTACAAAAGCTCCCTCATACCAACATCATCAAGATGATTGCCAAAAACCAAGTCGGTCTCTCCAATAAACGTGAGGAAGTCGCCTACAAACTTACCGACATGGCAGGCGATGTCGCAGGGCTGATTTACGCCCTTAGACTGCACAAGGTCAATCTTGTGGGAGCGAGCATGGGTGGCATGATTGCTCAAATCGTCTGTGCCAAACACCCAGCACGCATTCATAGGCTCATTTTGCTATTTAGCAGTACCAATCGTCCCTTTTTGACACCCCCCAAGCCCAAGCAGTTTTCGACATTTTTCAAAAAAGCTCGTAGCAACAGCGAAAAAGACATGCTTCGTCATGCCGTGTGGTTCATGACTGCGGTAGGCAGTCCTGGTCATCTGGACATTAAAGGCACACGTGAGCTTGCTTCTGTTCGTTATCATCGTTGCCATAATCCTTTGGGTATGGCCCAACAAATGAACGCCATACTTACCACAGGCTCAATCCTTAATTACACCAAAAACATTGCCTCGCCCACGCTTATCATTCACGGCAATAAAGATGGGCTTATCCACAAAAGTCATGGCAAACACCTCGCCAAAACCATCAAAAACAGCCGTCTTGTTGTGGTTGATGGTCTGGCTCATGACATACCAGCCTATTATCAGCCACATTTGGTAAATTTGATTTGCAAGCATTGCCTCAACAATTCTTAGATGGCATTTTAATTTTAATTGATAAGAATTAAAATGCCATATCAGCGGATTTTTGATTTATGAAAACCATTCTTTTAAATAACACCCAGCACCCTGTGAATAACATTTATTGCATTGGCAGAAATTATGCCGAGCATATTGCCGAATTAAACAATGTCCCAAGCGATAACCCTGTGGTTTTTTTAAAACCAACCACAAGTTTAACCACTTCTGATAAGTTGACTTTGCCCAAATTTTCTAATAACATTCATCACGAAGTAGAATTGGTGCTGTATATTGGCACGGACATTGATGATAATAAAACGCCCACTTTGGACGATGTGGCAGGCTATGCGGTGGGGCTTGATTTGACCGCACGAGACATTCAAAGCGAGCTAAAAGCAAAGGGCTTGCCGTGGACGCTTGCCAAAGGCTTTAAAGATGGGGCGTGGGTCTCGCCTTTTAGGGCAGGCATTCCAAGCACGCACCAATTATCTTTGACAGTCAATGGACAAACCCGACAAAATGATACGACTGATAAAATGCTCTATAATTATCACTATTTATTAAGCTTTTTGCATACGCATTTTGGACTTAGGGCGGGGGATTTGATTTTTACAGGGACGCCAAGCGGGGTTGGGCAATTAACTACGGGCGATAAATTACTGGTGGGGCTGGATAAAGAGAGATTTGAAGTTGATATTGTTTGATTATGGCAAGGTTATAAGAATTTAGTGCATTCTATTGAAAATTTTCGTAATGAATTTTTTAAATAAGGATACAATATGTTTTCTGTCAGAGATTTTATTAAAAATGAAGTTGTTCCATTATTGATACTTGATGTGATTGTTTTATTTTTTGCCTTACTTGAACCAATATCTTTTGGTTTAAGTATTCGTTCTGGACTTCCATTTTTTGAAAACATTTCTACTGTATTTTTGTTTGTATCTTTTATTTGTATTCCTTATTTTTTAATTTGGTCTGTTATTTACTTTTTTATTTACATTTTGTATAATAAAACCCAAAAAAGAGAAAGCCTAATTCCATTGGTCTCTATCGTTGCATTTGTACTTAAAGTTTTGATGGGATTTTTTATTTTTGGATTTTTACAAATCAGCAGAACTTAACTTAAAATTGGTAGTAAATTTATTAACAAAATTTAGAATTAGGTTGTTGCTTGTAATTTTATATGAATACTATCAAATGAAAACATCAAAACAATTTTTAAATCCTTTTATTTTGCCATCATTGGTGATAGATATAGCGGTATTGGCAATTTGTTTTTATTTGCCAATTAGTGAAATTTATACCAAAATAATTTACCAATTTTTCAAAAGTTGATTGATATTGGGTTATTTATTGGTTATATCGGATTTTGGTATTTTTTGTTTTGGTTAAGTCCATATTTGGTTTTTGGGTTTATTTATTATAAATTTCCAAAGATTTATTTGACGATAATTATTTTAATCTTATTCTTGTTATTAAAACTTTTTTATATTATAATAAGCTCAACTTATTTGAGCTTTATTGTATTTTGATAGGATAATTTTATGAACATTTTAGTATTAGGCAGTGGTGGGCGTGAACACGCCTTAGCGTGGAAAATTGCCCAAGACGACAAAGTCAAAACCGTGTTTGTCGCCCCCGGTAATGCAGGGACTGCGACAGAAAACAAATGCCAAAATGTCGCCCTAAACATTTTGGACAACTTAGCCATTGTCGCCTTTGCCAAAGAAAATGCGGTGGATTTTGTGGTGGTAGGTCCAGAAGCTCCGCTTGTGAATGGTGTGGTGGACGCTTGCCGAGCTGAAAACATCAAGATTTGGGGCCCGACACAATACTGTGCCAACCTAGAAGGCTCAAAGGCATTTGCCAAAGATTTTTTAAAACAGCACGGCATTCCTACCGCCTTTTATGAAGTGTTCACCGAAATCGCCCCCGCCAAAGCCTATGTAGAACAGCACGGCACGCCCATTGTCATCAAGGCGGACGGACTTGCGGCAGGCAAAGGCGTGATTGTGGCGATGGACGAGACAGAAGCCTTTAACGCCATTGACGATATGCTCTCTGGCAATAAATTTGGCGATGCGGGCAGTCGGGTGGTCATTGAAGAGTTTTTGGCAGGGGAAGAAGCGTCCTTTATTTGTATGATTGACGGCGAAAACATTTTGCCAATGGCGACAAGCCAAGACCACAAACGCATTGGCGAAGACGACACAGGGGCGAACACAGGCGGAATGGGGGCGTACAGCCCTGCACCTGTGGTAACGGCAGATGTATTTGAGCGAGTGATGAGCCAGATTATGCGTCCGACTGTGCAGGCAATGCAGGCGAATGGCACGCCTTATACGGGCTTTTTGTACGCAGGGCTGATGATTGACAAGGATGGCAATCCTAAGGTGATTGAGTTTAACTGTCGTTTTGGCGACCCTGAAACTCAGCCGATTATGATGCGGTTGCAATCATCGCTGGTGGATTTGGTGCAAGCAGGATTGGACGGTAAATTGCCAAGTGAAGCAAATTGGGACGAGCGAAAAACCGTTGGCATTGTGCTGGCAACGGCAGGTTATCCTGAAAGCTCTGGCAAGGGCGATGTGATTAGTGGTTTGCAAGCCACCCCTAACGATAGCAAAATTTTCCACGCAGGCACGGCGGTCAATGACAAAGGCGAAATTGTTACCAATGGCGGACGAGTGCTGTGCGTTACAGCACTTGGGCAAACGGTGGCGGACGCTCAGAAAAAAGCATTGGCACTTTGTGAGCAGGTCAAATTTGACGGTATGCAATATCGTAGGGACATTGGCTGGCGGGCAACCCTCCGAGAGCAAAACTAATGTGAATAAAGTGGGGAATGATTGCGGTTATTCTCCACTTTTTAATTTTTTCTATATTTTTAAGTGTATCATTTTTTTAATAATGAAATCGGTTATTTCTTTTTTTAAAAAATTCATTATTTTTATGCTGATTTGGATAATTGCAATGGTGATTCAAATCGCTTTTGGCATTGGAAAACCCAAGCCAAGAACTCCCAATGAATTTTTTAATATTTGTGTTATAAAAAATGAAAAGCCAATTAACCTAACTTTAAAAGAATATAAGGGCGAACCGTTGTGTGATACACCCTTAAATAATGTACCAATGAATAACCCTATCTTTCATTTTCATTTGGACAACATAGACAATGAATGGGAAATGACGACTTTTACCGACAGTATGGCTGACCCATTTGTTTATCGTTATAAAATTGAAAATCATCAAGTCATTCCCCTTTGGTATCACTTTGGGGGTAATTCTGGGAAAATGAGTGTGGTGGTTTTTGGATTTTTTATGACGCTTATTTTATTATCAGCGGTTAAAATGGTTAGAAATCGCTTGAACAATCAACCAAAAAACCATTAAATCATTGCCAATATTTTAAATCACAATCTGCATAAAATCTTCTGCCAAATACAATTTGCCCCGATAATGAGTTTGCACTTCCGTGCGAATATGCCCCATATTGGGCGTGTCGCTGGCAGGGTTGTCAAATAGGGAAAATCTCGCACTAAAATGAGTCAAAATCAAACAAGGCAACTTTGCCATTTGAGCAAACTCACCAATCGCCCGTGCTGTGGTGTGTTTGGGGTCAAACACGCCTTTTGCCAAAATCTTATCCAGCACACTTTGGGTATAAGTACACTCGTGTACCAATGCCATCGCCCCCACCACCAAATCACTTAATAAACTTGGCGTGTCGTTGTCCCCTGCGATGACAATTTTTTGTCTATTCGTTTGGGTTACCACCAAACTTGGGTCATCTTTGATGGCTTGCCCCCAGTCTTTTTTGTCAATGTTTAATGCCGTCAGTCGCTCACCGTCCAATTTTTGCTTATCTATTGTCACTGTCAAGGCAAAGGCATAAGACGGCATACGGTGCGAAAGCTCGGCAGTCTCAACGCTCATTGTCAATTCTTTACCAAAATTAAGCGTAATTTTATCACTTAAAAAACTTTCAATATCTTTAAAATCAATGGGGTAAGTAAAATACAGCTCATTGACCAAACTATAAGTGTCCAGCAGTTTTATCAACCCCTTTGAGGCGATAATCGTCAAAGGCTCACTTCTACCGTGCATTGCCAAAGACGACAAAAGCCCCGCCAGCCCAAAACAATGGTCTCCGTGCAAATGGGTAATCAAAATGGCTTTGAGTTTTTTTAATTGCAAAGGCGTTTTCATGAGCTGGTGCTGAGTGCCTTCTCCGCAGTCCACCAGTAGCCAATCGCCACATTTTTGTGTGTCGTTTATCGCCCACTCTACCGCAAGGGCGGAGACATTCCTATCCTTGGTAGGAATGCCTGAGGAAGTGCCAAGAAAGGTTAAGCGAAACATATTTTTCCTTATTTTAGATGAGATAAAGCCTTTATATTATGTTAAATAAAATAACAACACTCAACATCATATCTCAAAACCAAACAATCATCAATACCTGATAACCCTCAATCTATTTTTTAAAAAAATAATCGACATAATTCATCAAAACCTTGACCGCATTGGTGGATTTTGTTTTAATAAACTTGAATATCTAATTAAACAGCGAATTAGTCTAACGACCGAAGTAAATTTCTACCATCGTAGATATAAAACACCGCTTAGAAATAAGGAAATCCCATGAAATCGCCCTATCTCACCACCTCCCCCACTTTTTGGCTTGGCATGCTTGCCACCGTTGTCATCGTGGTTGGGGTGCGTGAGCTGGCACTCGTGGTTTGCACCGCTTTGGGTATGCCTACCGCCACCAACATCGTGGGGCTGGTGTCGCTGTTTGTCGTCCTTATGGGGGTGAGATTGGCAAAGGGGGGCTTGCCCCATTGGCTATCATCATCGGCAAGCGTGCTACTGGTGGATAGTGGCTTTGCCTTTTTGCCCGTCTCGGCAGGGGCAGGGATTTTGCTGTTTGGGCTAGGGGCGGATTTGCCTGCGGTGTCGGCGGTGATTATCATCAGTACGGTGCTACCTTTGTGGGCATTTGCCAAATTGTCCGCCAAATGGCTAGACGACAACACCACGAACGACAAAGGAGACAATCATGCCAACGCTTGACAACACCACGATACTCATCGCCTTTATCGTTACACTCATCGCTCATGTTGGGGCAAAATATGCACTACGTTATATCAATAAATACTATCGTGGCATACCGATGATTATCATCGCCATTATTTTGACGCTCATCATTTTGACCATCATTGGGCTTCCCTATGCCACCTACTACGCCAACGCCAAACCTGTGTTTGATCGCCTTTTGGGTTATAGCACCGTGCTACTTGCCGTGCCTTTGGCGGGCATGGACTTTAAGGGCTTACCCATTAAAAAACTCTCTATCATCGTCCTTTTGGCAAGCCTTGTCGGGGCGATTTTGCCGATGTCGCTGGCATATCTTTTCGCCCTAAACATGGACACCATTTTAGCATTTGCCAGTCGCTCCGTGACCACGCCTGTGGGCTTGTCGGTCGCCCAAATCATCAACGCCCCACTCGTCATGGCAAATCTCATCATCATCGTCTCGGGCATTTTGGGGGCAGGCGTGTGCCGAATGCTCTTTAAAAACATCACAGACGACAGAGCCAAAGGCTTGGCACTTGGGCTGGTGGCTCATGCCATTGGCACGGTAGAGGCATGGACCATCAGTCCCACCGCAGGACGATACGCCGCTTTTGGACTGGCGATTAACGGACTGGTTACGGCGGTGTGGTTGCCTGTGGCATTGGTCATGCTGCTTAAATAATAAACCGCCAAGTAATCAACCAAACTACAATCCAACGATAAACTTCACAACAACCATCTTTGGCTATTTTTGTTCGTGGCACTTGCAATTTCGCTACTTGCCACCATACAGACGTGCATTATAAGAAATTTATTTGGAGTTTATCATGTCTGATAACCAAACCTTGCCCTTACTTGCCGTGCGTGATGTCGTGGTTTATCCACACATGCAAATCGCTTTATTTGTGGGACGTGAACAATCCTTAAATGCCATCACTCTTGCCGAAAAAAACTTTGACGGTCGCTTGCTTGTCATCTCCCAAAAAGATTCCCTAACCGAAGAGATTAGCACGGATAATTTATACCGTTTTGGCACTGTTTGTAAAATCATCAGCACCATGCCACATGATACTGACGAGACCTGCCTAAAAGTCCTTATTGAGGGGCAAGTGCGTGCCGAGATGACAGAGTTTCATCACGATGACACCCATCATACACTGATGGCGAATTTTAGCCCACAATCTATTGTTAATAACTTAACTGATGATGAAGCCGAAGCCCACAAAAAAGTTTTGATGGATTTTTTTGGTGGTTTTGCCGAAGAAAATTTACGCAATGGGCGTGAGATTGTTCGTGTCGCCAATAAGATTAACAACCTGATTGAGCTGATTTATTTTGTTGCAACACGCACTTCATTACCTTTGGACAAAAAACAATCCTTATTAGAAGATGACGATATTATCAATCATTATCAGACTTTGGTGGATTTTTTCATCAGCAATCACGCCGAACAATCCATTGAAAACGAACTTCAAGAATCTGTTCGCAAACAAATGGAAAATAACCACCGTGAGTATTTTTTAAATGAAAAAATGAAAGCGATTAAGTCGGAACTTTCTGATTTAAATGATGGGGCGGACGACGAAGATGGCGAGCTAGAAAAACGCTTAAAAGAAGCCGATTTGCCAGAAGACGTACGCAAAAAGGCAGAAAATGAATTTAAAAAATTAAAACAAATGCCTTCCAATTCATCAGAGGCAAGCGTGGTGCGTGGCTATGTGGAGTGGATTTTGGACACGCCATGGCATAAGGCAAGTAAGGTTTCCATTGACCTGCACAAAGCCAAAGAAGTGCTGGACAAAGACCACTACGGACTTGACGATGTCAAGGACCGCATTTTGGAATACTTAGCTGTGCAATCTCGTGTCAAAAAAATGCGAGGTCCTATCCTATGCCTTGTCGGACCACCGGGGGTAGGCAAAACCTCGCTTGGCGAGAGCATTGCCAAAGCCACAGGGCGTAAGTTTGTGCGTATGGCACTTGGGGGCGTGCGAGACGAAGCCGAGATTCGTGGTCATCGCCGTACTTATATTGGGGCAATGCCTGGCAAAATCGTGCAGTCTTTGGCGAAAGTGGAAGTCAAAAATCCGCTGTTTTTGCTGGACGAAATTGACAAAATGGCACAAGATTATCGTGGCGACCCAGCCTCCGCTCTGCTAGAAGTGCTTGACCCATCGCAAAACAACGCCTTTAATGACCATTATCTTGACTTGGATTTGGATTTGTCGGAGGTGATGTTTATTTGTACCGCCAACAGTATGAACATTCCGCCTGCCCTGCTTGACCGTATGGAAGTTATTCGCTTACCAGGTTATACCGAAGATGAGAAATTGGCGATTGCCCAAAATTACCTAACGCCCAAAGCCCTAGAACAAAATGGTCTTAATAGCGATGAGCTTGACATTACAAATGATGCGGTAACGAGCATTATCCGTCATTATACTCGTGAAGCAGGCGTGCGAAACTTGGAGCGTGAGATTAATAAAATCAGCCGTAAAGCGGTGCGTTCGCAAGTAGAAACCTACGGCACCAAGCCCAAAAAAGGCGTAGAGATTAAACCAATTAGCGTCAATGATGATAACATTAGCGACTTTTTGGGGGTTAAGCCTTATGATTACGGACTTGCCGAAAAAGAACCCGAAGTGGGACGTATCACAGGCTTGGCTTGGACTTCGGTAGGTGGCGAGCTACTCACCATTGAAACGGCGACAATGAGCGGTAAGGGCGAGCTTATCTTTACAGGCTCGCTTGGCGATGTGATGAAAGAGTCTATCCGTGCTGCAATGAGCGTGGTGCGTGCAGGGGGCGAGCGGTATGGCATTAGTTATGATAAAATCAAAGAAACCGATGTTCATGTTCACATGCCAGAGGGGGCAACTCCCAAAGACGGACCTTCGGCGGGCATTGCCTTGACGACCGCTCTCGTCTCGGCACTCACAGGCATTGCCATTCGCCCTGACATTGCCATGACGGGCGAGGTAACTTTGCGTGGTAAGGTGCTTCGTATTGGCGGACTAAAAGAAAAACTTCTTGCCGCTCATCGTGGTGGGATTTCGCTCGTACTCATTCCCAAATCCAACGAGCGAGATTTGGCGGACATTCCTGACAACGTCAAAGAGGGTCTAACCATTCAATCGGTAGAAACCATCGATGAGGTGTTAAGTGCCGCCCTAGTCACCCCACTCACGCCCATCAAACCCGTCTTAACCGTTAAGACAGACGAGCAAGGCTTGCGAAGCTAATACAAACCCAAAACCCCATTTCTCGTAAAATGGGGTTTTAATCTAATGGATTAACCACCGCAAATACAGTAAGTTTTATGAAAAGTTATCTTGTATTATTTATACTACTTATAAGTATATTCCAAACGGTTTATGCAGGTGGATATAATTTTAACATCAAAATTACTGACATTCACAGCCTCTCTGATGACAAACACCTTATTTATTTTCAAAAATTAGAAAAAATAGGTTATGATGATTATCCTTATCCCTTAGATGATTGTCAAAACATCAAAATCATCATCGATTATAAATATAAAGAAAGCTGGGTGCGACGCATAGAGCAGTTTTTTTATTTATTATTTAAAGATACCAGTAAATTTGATGAGGGTGTAAACAACCTAAAACAAAACATTGAACTACTCAAAAAATACCAACACAAAACTTTTAATATTAATGACATTGAGGCATTTAATTACAACCCCAATAATCATTGTGAGCTATACACCAAAACCATCTACATACCAAATTCAGACAAGTTACAAAATGAGGACATACCTTCATTTCGCTTTATTTTACGCCGTCAAGATTTTTAATCATGGTAGGTTTGTTATGCCGATAAAAGCCTTATTATTCATTCTATTTCTTAGCATATCTCAAACGGTTTATGCAGGTGGTATGATTTTCCCCATTCAAATCACTGACATCAAAACCACCTCCAAAAAAGAACACCAAATTAAATTTAAACTTTTGGAAAAAGTGGGATTTGATGGTTATCCCTATCCTTTGGACAAATGCGATATGGTCACTTTAAACATAGAATTTAAAGAATGGGAATTGCACCATAAAATTTTCTTATTCTTTGATGGCTTATTTAATCCCATACTAAACACCAAATATTTAAATCAAGAGGTGGCTAAATTAAAAACACACCTAAATAGACCCATCTTAATGAGCGATGTTGAGGCTTTTTATTATTCCTCTCATGATGATTGCCAATTATTTAGCAAAACCATTCAATTACAATATACCACAGTCCATATTAATGATAAATCTGATGCCGTGATTTTGCAACCCATTCGCCACCATTCACGCCTTGAAAATAAACCACAAGACTAATTTGTCAAGATTAACATTTTGCCCATTTTACGCTATAATAACCAAAAATCAAATTTAACAAGGCAAAAAAATGACCCTACACACCTCCTTGACCGAACTGTTTACACAAGCCATCATCAATGCAGGTTTTGAAAATACTGACCCTATCATCAAACAATCAGGCAAGCCTCAATTTGGCGATTATCAAGCCAATGCCTCTATGGGGCTTGCCAAAAAAGTGGGTAAAAACCCACGAGAAGTCGCCCAAAGTATTTTGGACAATTTACCAAGCAATGAACTCATTGCCAAAACTGAGATTGCAGGGCCGGGTTTTATCAACATTTTTTTAAGTGATGAATTTTTAGCCAAATCCGCTCAAACTGCCCGCCTTGATGAACGCTTGGGTGTGCATTCCACCCAAGCCCAAACGGTGGTGGTAGACTATTCATCACCCAATGTCGCCAAAGAAATGCACGTGGGACATCTGCGTTCAACCATCATCGGTGATAGCACCGTGCGAGTGCTAGAATTTTTGGGCGACAAGGTCATTCGTGCCAACCACGTGGGCGACTGGGGAACGCAGTTTGGTATGCTCATCGCCTATCTTGAAAAAATGCAAAATGAAAATGCCTCCGACATGGAATTATCCGACCTAGAAGAATTTTATCGCCGTGCCAAAGAAACTTATGATAATGATGAAGCCTTCGCCCAAAAAGCTCGTGGCTATGTGGTTAAGCTCCAAAGCGGTGATGATTATTGTTTGAACATGTGGCGCAAACTCGTTGCCATTACCATGACCCAAAACCAAGCCAGCTATGAGCGATTGGGCGTTACTTTGACCGACAAAGACGTCATGGGCGAAAGTCTGTATAATCCGATGCTCCCTGAGGTGGTGGCACACCTTAAAAAACAAGGCTTGGCGGTCGAGGACGAGGGAGCAACGGTTGTCTATCTAGACGAATACAAAAACAAAGCGGGCGAGCCACTTGGTGTGATTGTCCAAAAAAATGATGGCGGATTTTTGTACACCACCACCGACATCGCCGCCGCTAAGTACCGCTACGAGACATTAAATGCCGACCGTGCCATCGTCTACTCGGACACTCGCCAAGCAGGGCATATGGCACAGGCGTGGACGATTGCTCGCATGGGAGGCTTTGTGCCTGATGAATTTGTGCTAGAACACCATAATTTTGGCATGATGCTTGGCAAAGATGGCAAACCCTTTAAAACCCGCTCAGGCGGTACGATTAAACTTGCCGAACTGCTTGATGAGGCAGTTGCCCGTGCTACCGTACTGATTGAGGCAAAAAACCCCAATGTGTCAGACGATGAAAAACAAGCACTCATCGAAGCGGTTGCCATCGGTGCGGTCAAATATGCTGACCTGTCCAAACATCGCACCACCGATTATGTATTTGACTGGGATAACATGCTCAACTTTGAGGGCAACACCGCCCCCTACATGCAGTACGCTTATACACGAGTACGTTCAATTTTTGCCAAAGCAGGGGTGAGTGGCGATGAGCTGACAGGCGATATCATCATCAGCGATGACAAAGAGCGGACATTAGCAGTTAAACTGCTACAATTTGAGGAGGCTCTACGCCAAGTCGCCAAAGACGGTACACCTCACATATTGTGTGGTTATTTGTATGAATTAGCTGGGATTTTCTCGTCATTTTATGAGCATTGTCCGATTTTATCAGCAGATGAGATCACCAAAACCAGCCGTCTACTTCTTGCTGATTTGACCGCCAAAACCCTAAAACAAGGCTTGGAACTACTAGGAATCAAGACAGTAGAGAAAATGTAATTGACCCATATAATCATCATCAGGTATGGGCTTGATGATGATTTTGCTACCCACCAAGACCAAACCAGCCCACAATCATCAAAAATGACTTATATTTGGTATTTTATTTAAAAATAATTCTTGACTTGTTCAATAAAAAAAGTTATGAAAATCAGCAAAAATGTGGCATAATAAGCGCTGATTTTGGATAATGCGTGAACAGTCGTTAATTATCAGACTGTTGCCATTATCCACCAATTTTGCAAAGTGAACTTGCTTATGGTCGTAGACCATGTTCATTGTCGATAACCACAACTTGGAGTTTTTATGTCAAATTCTACCATCGTTTATACTTACACCGATGAAGCCCCTGCCCTTGCAACACACTCTTTACTACCCATCATTCAAGCCTTTACAAAAAGTTCAGGCATTGACATCAAAACCAGCGACATCTCTCTTGCTAGCCGTATCCTATCGCAATTTCCTGACTATCTAAAACCCGAACAAAAGCGAGAAGACAGTCTTGCCAAATTGGGTGAGTTGGTAACACGCCCAGAAGCCAACGTCATCAAACTACCCAACATCTCAGCCTCCATGCCACAGCTCTTGGCTACCATTAAAGAACTACAAGATGATGGCTATGCCATTCCAAATTATCCTACTGAACCTAGCAACGACACCGAAAAAGACATTCAAGCCCGCTATGACCGTGTCAAAGGCAGTGCCGTAAACCCAGTACTACGCGAAGGTAACTCCGACCGCCGTGCCCCAAAAGCTGTCAAAAACTTCGCCAAAAAATTCCCACACAGCATGGGTGCATGGTCGACCGACAGTAAGACCCATGTCGCCACCATGAGTGATAACGACTTTTTCCACAACGAAAAAGCCATCACCGTTGAGAAGCCAACCACAGTTCATATCGTCTTTACCGACAAAAACGGCAGCAGCAAAGAGCTTCGCAAACCATTGCCGCTACTTGCAGGCGAAATCTTGGACGCTACTTTTTTAAGCAAAAAAGCACTGGTCAAATTCCTAGATGAGCAAGTTGCCGATGCCAAAGAAAAAGGCGTGCTATATAGTCTACACATGAAAGCCACCATGATGAAAGTTTCTGACCCCATCATTTTTGGTCATGCGGTTAAATCTTTCTT
Source organism: Moraxella sp. (assembly GCF_030525845.1). Lineage (GTDB taxonomy): Bacteria > Pseudomonadota > Gammaproteobacteria > Pseudomonadales > Moraxellaceae > Moraxella. The sequence continues at coordinate 10,471 of NZ_JAUNDY010000018.1, read as the reverse complement.
TAAGCCTGTCTTTGAAAAATACGGCAAAGAGCTAGACTCAATCGGTGTCAATGTCAATAACGGATTTGGCGACCTACTTGCCAAAATTGACAAACTTGACCCCACCACCAAAGCAAACGTTGAAGATCTTATCGCACAAACCTACGCCAATAATCCCGACATCGCCATGGTAGATAGCGATAAAGGCATTACCAACTTGCACGTACCTAGCGACATCATCGTAGACGCTTCTGTACCTGCCATGATACGTTCATCAGGTCAAATGTGGAACAAAGACGGCAAACTACAAGACACCAAAATCATCATTCCAGACAGCACCTATGCACCACTATATGATGCAGTTGTTAAATTCTCCCAAAAACACGGTGCGTTCGACCCCACCACCATGGGTACAGTACCAAACGTAGGCTTGATGGCTCAAAAAGCCGAAGAATACGGCTCTCATGACAAAACTTTTGAGATTGAAGCTGATGGTGTGGTAGAAGTCAAAGACGAAAACGGCAACGTCCTGCTATCACACAATGTGGAAGCTGGCGACATTTGGCGTGCCTGCCAAACCAAAGATGCCCCCATCAAAGACTGGGTAAAATTAGCCGTCAATCGTGCCCGCCTAAGTAACACGCCTGCGGTATTTTGGCTAAACGAAAAACGTGCTCACAGTGCCGAGGTCATCAAAAAAGTCAATCAATACCTAAGCGAACTTGATACCAGCGATGTAGACATTCGCATCTTGCCATTGGCAGAAGCCACAGAATTTACGCTGTCTCGCCTAAAAGAAGGTAAAGACACCATCAGCGTTACTGGTAACGTCATGCGTGATTATTTGACTGACCTATTCCCAATCTTAGAACTTGGTACGTCTGCCAAAATGCTGTCTATCGTACCTTTGATGAATGGTGGTGGCATGTTTGAAACTGGTGCTGGCGGCAGCGCACCTAAGCACGTCCAACAATTCAACAAAGAAAACTACCTGCGTTGGGATAGTTTGGGCGAGTTTTTGGCATTGGCTGTATCACTAGAACATCTATCCCAAAAAACAAACAACCCAAAAGCACAAATCTTGGCGACCACCCTAGATAAAGCCACCGAAGAGCTACTGCTCAACGACAAATCGCCACAACGCAGACTCGGCTCTATCGATAACCGTGGCAGTCATTATTATCTTGCAAAATACTGGGCAAAAGCATTATCAGAGCAAAACGAAGATAAAGCCCTTGCCGAAGAGTTTGCACCCATCGCCAAAGCACTTGATGAAAAAGAAGAGCAAATCGTCAATGAGCTAAATAGCGTGCAAGGTCAGCCTGTCGAAACCGAAGGCTACTACTTTGCCAATCGTGATTTGCTAGATAAGGCCATGCGTCCTAGTGCCACCTTTAACGACATCATTGCTCAGCTATGATGCTTGATAAAACCATAAATGCCATCTTTGTGATGGCATTTTTTATGGCAATCTTTTAAAACATTACCAAAATCCGCCATTTAACGGTATAATGCAACATCAACCTCCATCTGATATTTAGCACCAAACACCCATGAATCATACCACCGTCATTATTCTCATCACTGTTGTTGTCAGTATCATGGCATGGCAAAACAAGCTACTGCTTGGTAGGCTGACCTTTGACCCCATTTCCATCACTCGCCATAAGCAATTTGACCGTTTTTTGACCAGCGGTTTTGTTCATGCAGATGGCATGCACTTACTGTTTAACATGATTACGCTTTACTTTTTTGGTCGTGTCATGGAGCGGTTTTTTATTAATCACTTAGGCTCTTTGGGCTTTGTGGGTTTTTATGCCCTCGCCATCATCGCTTCAAGCATTCCTGATTATGTTCGCTACAAAAATAACCCCAGATTTTCTAGTCTCGGTGCCTCAGGCGGTGTCTCGGCAGTGCTGTTTTCGTTTATTTTACTTGCCCCATGGCAAACCATTTATCTGTTTTTTATCCCCATTCCAGCGATTATTTTTGCCATCGGCTACGTGGCGTATAGCGTATGGGCGGATAGACGTGGCACAGGTCGCATCAATCATCTGGCTCATCTAGCAGGAGCGGCATTCGGGGTGATTGCCACTATCGCCATCAATCCTGCCATCATCATTCATTTTATCAATGCACTATTACACCCAAGATTTTAGGCGTTTTCTTATTGCCACCACCAAAAACCCAAATGATTTACCCATCAAGCCTCATAAAGTAAATTTATGAGGCATACTCACTTACCAATGTTTACACACAAATTAAAAAACAAACAACAACTTGTCATTTGATATATTCAAGTTTTTTCATAGCATTCCAAGCTTTTTTCATTAAAAAAATTAACACTTTATTAATAAAATCATGTATAATTTTCCTCCAAATATCCATTAAAATGATATTCTCGCCTTACGATGTCAAGCCAAGTGATTGGCTCATTCTGTCAAGCCTAGATTTGTTCGCTATTTAAACAAATAATGAAAAGCCACCAGAATTTCGTAAGTTTTTTAGTTTTTAAGATGAAATTTTATGAATTATCAATTATTTACCTCCGAATCCGTCTCCGAAGGACACCCAGACAAGATGGCTGACCAAGTCTCTGATGCCATCTTGGACGCCATTTTAGCCCAAGATAAAGACGCTCGTGTGGCATGCGAAACCCTGACCAAAACAGGGGCGGTGGTGCTGGCGGGCGAGATTACCACCCATGCCAATATTGACGTGGAAGCCATTGTGCGTGCTACTGTCAACAAAATCGGTTACAACCACAGCGATTTGGGCTTTGACGGATCAAGCTGTGCGGTCATTAACATGATTGGCAAACAGTCGCCTGAGATTGCACAAGGCGTGGATAGAAGCCACCCAGAAGATCAAGGGGCAGGCGATCAAGGCTTGATGTTTGGTTATGCCTGTAACGAAACAGATGTGCTCATGCCAGCCCCCATCGCTTTGTCACACCGCCTCATGGAACGCCAAGCCGAACTACGCAAAAACGGCACGCTTTCATGGCTACGCCCAGACGCGAAAGCACAAGTGAGCCTACGTTACGATGATGCTCATCGCCCTGTGGCGGTGGATGCCCTTGTACTCTCCACTCAGCACGCCCCAGAAATTAGTCAAGCTGATCTGCATGAGGCAGTGATGGAGGAAATCATCAAAAAAGTCATTCCTACCGAACTTTTGCATGCTGGTACCAAATACCACATTAATCCCACAGGTAAATTCGTCATCGGTGGTCCTGTGGGCGATGCTGGCTTGACAGGTCGTAAAATCATCGTCGACACTTATGGTGGTATGGCTCGTCATGGTGGCGGTGCATTCTCAGGCAAAGACCCCTCTAAGGTTGACCGCTCGGCTGCCTATGCAGGTCGTTATGTCGCCAAAAACTTGGTGGCGGCAGGACTTGCTGACCGTATCGAAGTACAAGTTTCCTATGCTATTGGTGTGGCAGAGCCAACCTCTATTTCGGTCAATACCTTTGGTACAGGCAAAGTGTCCAATGATGAAATCATTCGCCTAATCCGCACCCATTTTGACCTGCGTCCTTATGGCATTACTCGTATGTTAAATTTATTGCAACCGATGTACGAAATCACCGCCAGTTATGGTCATTTTGGTAGACATGGTACAGACAATGCCTTTACATGGGAAAAATTGGATAAGGTTGAGGCAATTAAAGCGGACACCAATTGGTAATTTTACCCAACCTGTAAATTGTGATACAATAAAAGCCAGTCTATGATTGGCTTTTATTTTAAAATTTTTCAGGAATTTTTATGTCAAATCTTAATGAACAATTAGCCGAAAACACCGACAAACTCCCCCAAGATGCCAATGCCTTTTTTGAGCGGGCAGATGAAGTGATTACTTTGGCAAACTCACAATTATCGCCCACTTCACACGCAGGACAAGTAGCAGCTTCTTTGACTTATGCAGCAGCTCGCTTTGCGGTGTCAGCGGCAAGTATTGGTTTTATGAAAGGCAGTGATTTTGCCCAAGAAAAAGACGAAATCATCGCCTTTTATACCAAACAATATCAGCAAATGCTCGCGGATAATATCGATGATTATGCCAATAATTTTGAGAAATATACAGGGATTAAGTGATTTTGGCAATCACAAAACGAAGTGTATAAATATTTTACAATCCACCTGCCACACCCAAACAAAAAGGCTAAGTTTAATCAACTTAGCCAAAGCTCCTGCTTGATGACAAGCAATCATTATTGTATTTTGCTGTTTTCACTCTCTTGCAGAGCAAGCAAAGCACCCCGCCCCAGACCTTGACCGACTTGCACGCCTAGACGGTCAAAGATTTTTCGCATGGGGTCTACATAGGTGTAATTGACTGAGTGTTCTAGATTGAGCTCTTTTTCAAGCTTACTAATACCGCCCGTCTTGTCGGCAAGCCCCAATTCCACAGATTGCTTACCCGTCCAAAACAGACCACTAAAAATTTGATTTTGTTCGGGATTTTTTAGCTTATCGCCACGTCCAGTCTTGACCGCATCGATGAAGTTTTGATGAGTGACATCAAGCAATGCCTGCACATGGGCTTTTTCGCTGGCAGTCATATCACGGCTCATGCTCAAAATATCCTTGTACTCGCCTGCTGTCATGGTGCGGTCTTTTACGCCAATTTTTTCCATGAGTTTTTGGGTGTCATAACCTGACATAATCACACCAATCGAACCCACCAAGCTTGATGGATTGACCCAAATTTCATCGGCAGAGCTGGCAATATAATACGCCCCAGATGCGCCGATGTCGCCAATGACGGCATAAAGCTTCTTATCAGGATACTCTTTGCGTAAATCCATCGCTGTCTGCCAAATCTCATCAGACTGCACAGGCGAGCCACCTGGTGAGTTAATGGCAAGAGCGACAGCCTTAGAATTAGGATTGCTAAATGCTTCTGTGAGTGCCGAGTTGACATTATAGGCATTGGCATCGGTGCTACTGGCGATCACGCCATTGACCTCCACGACCGCCAAATGAGGCTTATTTATCTCCACTGGCATACCGCCATCTGTACTACAACCACGCCCCATCACTGCGATGACAAAAATGATATAAGCAAAGGTTAAGAATTTAAAAAAAATCCCCCAACGTCTTGCTCTGCGTTGCTCCTCAATACTTGCCATGAGGGTTTTTTCAAGCAGTCGCCATTCTTGACTGCTGTACTGATTTTGGGAGGAGTGATGAGAAGAAGTGGAAGTGTCTTTATTGGGATTGGGTGGCCATGCCATATGATTTCCTAAGCTATATACTTGATAAATTGAAGCATTTTAGCATAATTTATAAGATTATTTCAATCCGTTAAACTTGCCAATGCCACAGAGGCTTTTTCACGATTGGTGGCGGTATTTTTGTCAGTATAAATCATGACATACGGCGAAGTTGCATCAAAAACCGCACGGCTGACCACTTGGCGTGTATGAACCAGCCACACATCTGCCAGCACCTCGTCATGACACATGTACTCATACATCTGCCATGTGTGAGCGTGATTCGCCCCATTGATAAGCACACGATAAATATGACTCCCCTCCTCTTTGATGTCATGGCGAATACCGCCCATGATGGTTATGTCCTCCTCGCTTTCGACAAATATCGAACAGCTCCACACATGCTCATCATCAATCATCTGCCAGCCTGTCAAGGCACGAATATAAAGCCCATCGCCCTCCCAGCTCCTGCCAGCCTCGCAACCATGATAAGGCAACCCTAGCACCTCATTCTTGCCTGCCAGCCATGGACGATGAATAGGAATGTCTCTGTGAATGATGGATAACGCCTCAGCCATCATAGGGCTTGGTGTTTGAATAATCACGCCTGTTAAGTGATTGATGTTTTGTTTGTGTAGTTGGGTAAGTAAGGTCTTGGCAAATAGCTCAGGGGATTGCTTACTTCCTTGATCAGTCAATAAAAGCCAAGCCGTCTTGCTAGCACCATCATTGGCATGAGGCTTAAAAATTAATACCTGACTGACATAATCATCATCACTATTTAAAACATGTATCCCCATCTTTGGCATGACAGACTTGCCCTGCACCAACATCATTAGCATGGCAAGCACAGGCATGAATGCAAATTTTTTATGAATCAAAGGACTTATCCATACGCCCACTGCCATCATGGCTAACAACACGCCTGCCACACTGACATTCTGATAAAGCCATGCACTCCCCATCTCCTGCAAAAACATCAAAAACGCATTTAGGGATAATATCACAAATGATGAAATCCCCCACAGCACACTCGCCACAGATGGCATAATAATAAAAAATACCCCAGCCAAAAGGTTAATAGGCACAATCAATGCACCAAATAGCCCTACCGCAAAAAGATTAACCACCAGCCCCCACAGCGACACCTTACCAAATAACAGCAGAGAAATGGGCAGCATGGCGACAAACAGATAACTTTGTAATTTGATTAATCTCATTAAGCCAGTAACAAAGTCAGTTTTTGCCGACTCAAATTCACGCTCCCCATACCACATTAATAACGCCACCGCCACAAACGACAGCCAAAATCCCGCCTGCCACACTACCACAGGGTCTAGCCAAATCATTGCCAATGCCACCCATGCCAATGCCGTCATCGAAGAGATGGGCAAGGCAAGATAACTCGCCACCGACACCATCAACATCATATACACCGTCCTGACTGCTGGCACATCAAACCCTGTAAATAACGCATACACCAAACTTGCCAAGACCATGACCATCATGCGAAAGTGATGACGTGCCATCACTTGATAAAACACCAAAAATCTGTCCGCCACCGAACACAAAATATAAGCCAATATCATCGCCAAAAACACCACATGCGTCCCTGAAATGGCAAGCAGATGACTAATACCGCCAAATTGATACAACTCTTTGGTGTCCTTGCCAATCAACGCCCTGTCGCCTGTCAAAAGTGAGAGCGTAACTGCTTTGGCTTGCTGTTGGTCATGACCGAGCATTTGCCAATCTTGATAAAAATAATCACGCAACGTTTGACGAAAAGCCTCCAAATGCCCCAGCCAAGTTATCTTGGATAAAGGCATGACTTCACCATTAATAGCAACAATCTGAGCATTGGCATGAATATGACGAGTACGAAGCCAACGTCCGCTATCAAAACCTAATGCACTTACCTCTGTATCAATGGGTGTAATCAATAACGTCATTTGGGCAGTGGTATTGGGGTGCAACTGATTGAGCTTATCCCATGATGTTTTGTTTTTTTCAAAAACCCGCCCTGCCTGCAACATGACTGTCAGCGTCTTTGGCAAGGGCTGGTGTGATACCATGTCATCATCAGCCACCAAAAAGGGGTTGTAAGTATTTACACCTCCTTGATGTGCACCTTCATAAAATTGCAAATTGGACAACTGTGCTTTTTGTCGATAATACATGCCCTCTGCATAAACACCATCACTAATCTCACTGACATGCACATCAGCAGTTATCGTGTAACCCTGCTTTGGAATAAGCCTTGCCACCCCCTCAAAATCCTGATTTACGCTCAACGTCCGCACAATAAACAACAAAGACACCAACACAATTAACAATGTGTTTATTGCTAATAACGAAATTTTGGCAAGCAGGGTTTTAGCAGTCAATTGATTAAATTTTAGACACAAAAAAGCACACCCCACAAGAAGTATGCTCATCACATAAAAATTATCATCAGCACCCAAAAGTGGCAAATTGGTTGATGGCATATCCAACACCCCAAATACCATCAAAACCACAACGATAAATATCAACCAAATCATGACTTATTGGCTTGCAATATCAATTCAACCATTTTTAGGTCATCAGGATAAGTCAATTTTATGTTAAATCGTGAACCCTGTACCAACACCACACTCCGCCCAAGATGTTCAAAACCACTTGCTTCATCAGTAATCATTAAATTATTGTCAATCGCATAATCCAACATCTGTCGCAAGGCATGTAGCCGAAACACTTGTGGGGTTTGAGCCTGCCACAGATTATCACGACTGACAGTATAAGAAATGTGTACTTGATTGGCTTTGCATTCGGCAAGCTTTAATGTATCCACCACAGGCGTTGCTAAAATCGCCCCTACTGGCAAATTATCCAAACTCCCAACATCAAATTCTTTGATGGTATCAATAAGGCGATGCACATCTGATGGCAAAAGACAAGGTCTTGCTCCATCATGGATAAGTACCCACACATCATCTCCACCAGTTCGCCTAAAAATCTCCTCTACACCTGCCCTAACAGACAAAAATCGCTCTGCACCACCCTGACAAAAATAAATTGGCTTATCGCAACCAAAATCTAGCGAAGTCGCCATTTGGTCATCTTTGGCAATTACCAATGTAATATCATCAATATCAGAAACATCTAGACAAGCCACACTATGTTCTAGTATCGTACGCCCAAGAGCATGCAGGTACTGCTTGGGTGTATCCGCCCCAAAACGACTGCCTCGCCCTGCCGCAACAACTAACGCATGGATACGCCGATGAAATTTTGCCATATCAATTCTCGCCAGTATCACTACCAACATCTGTTACAGCATAGCCACCAGCACCATCAAGTAGCCCCTCCACAGGCTCGGTAGCACTGCTACTATCCACACCCTCTGCCATCTCCCTAGTGTTAATCACAGGTGCTGTGGACAGCTCCACAAAGGTCTCTCCTGACTTAATAAGCCCCAATTCCAACCGTGCATGCTCTTCTATCGCCCCAAGTCCTGATTTTAGGTCTTTAACCTCTGCTTTTAGGGCGTTATTTTTTACCTGCTGGGAGGCATTTAGCCGTTGCCAAGAGGCAAGCTCTGCGTTTAATTTGGCAAATTCATAACGACCAAATTCGCCATACCAATACTGATGTTGCAAGGCAACCAATACCACTACCCCAAAAATTATCAATACCGAATAACCCAAGAAAACAGGCGAAATCTTTACACCTGTTTTCTTGGTTGATGACTGCATGTCTTTTTTTGGAGTATCAGCGGTCATGTCAGCCACGCAGTCCGATGAACTCTTCACGTCCACGGAATTTGGCAGTTACTTGTTGCTCAATGCGTAGTAGCTGATTGTATTTGGCAACACGGTCGCTGCGGCATAGTGAACCTGTCTTAATCTGCCCTGCTGCTGTACCCACTGCCAAATCAGCGATGGTACTATCCTCAGTCTCGCCAGAGCGGTGGCTGATGACAGTAGCGTAGCCGTTTTGTTTGGCAAGATAAATGGCATCTAGCGTCTCGGACAGTGTACCGATTTGGTTGTACTTAATCAAAATGGCGTTGGCGATTTTCTTGTCAATGCCTTCACGCAAAATCTTGGGATTGGTTACAAATAGGTCATCGCCGACAAGTTGAACTTTATCGCCAATTTGCTTGGTGAGATATGCCCAACCGTCCCAGTCGCTTTCGTCCAAGCCGTCCTCAATAGAGATAATCGGATATTGACGCACCAAACCCGCCAAATAATCCGCAAAACCCTCACTGCTGTACGATTTACCCTCGCCTTCTAGGACGTATTGACCGTTTTTATAAAATTCGCTAGATGCACAGTCTAGGGCAAGGAAAATATCTTGACCTGCCTTATAACCTGCTTGCTCAATGGCTTTCATGATGGCGGTAATCGCCTCCTCGTTTGAGCGTAAGTTGGGAGCAAAACCACCCTCATCGCCCACTGCGGTGTTTAGCCCTTGTGCTTTTAACACCGATTTTAGGCTGTGGAAAATCTCTGTCCCTGCACGCAAGCTCTCGCCAAAACTGGTAAAGCCCACAGGCTCAACCATAAACTCTTGAATATCCACCGTGTTGTCCGCATGAGCTCCGCCATTTAGGATATTCATCATCGGTACAGGCATGGTAAGCGATGTTTGCCCACGCAAGTTGGCGATGTATTGGTGTAGGGGGAGATTTTTGGCAATGGCTGCCGCACGAGCGACCGCCAATGATACTGCCAAAGTCGCATTTGCTCCTAGATTGGCTTTGTTTTCGGTGCCATCAAGGTCAATCAAAATCTTGTCAATCTCAGCTTGGGCGGTTGCGTCCTTGTCAAGCAGTGCCGAGCGAATTTGACTATTGACATTGGCAACGGCTTTTTTTACGCCCTTGCCTAGATAGCGAGCTTTGTCGCCGTCTCGTAGCTCCAATGCCTCACGAGAGCCTGTGGACGCACCAGATGGGGCACAGCCACGACCAACCACACCATTTGCCAAAATAACGTCTGCCTCAATGGTGGGGTTGCCACGAGAATCAAGAATCTCACGAGCCACGATGTCTTTGATTTGGGTGGCATTATCAGTAGTTTCAGCGTACATAACAAAATCCTTTAATGGTTGGGTAAAAGTTTAGCTAGATTATAACACAAATTTTGGCTGGCATAAACTGTTATTTCAAAGCTTTGGTACTACTCCACCTCATATTCCGCCTGAACTTCCAACACACAATAATCAAAAGGATTGACAATGATTGGATATTTTTCGGCACGAATGCGATAAGTTTCATAA
>NZ_JAUNDY010000017.1 GCF_030525845.1 Moraxella sp. | reverse complement strand
TTTTTATAACGCACCAATTTTTTGACATCATTTTCACGATTGCTAGAAAAAATCTCGCCCACCACCGTTGGATATTCCAATAAATCTTTGTGAATACTATCATTACACACCACCAAAATATCAGGCTGTGGGCAATTATATTCATCAATTTTGCAGGCAATGTCCGAAAAACAATGGCAAGGATAATTGTTATCTTCCAAATAATTGCCAATTTTTCTGGCAATATTGCTCATAATCAAATTATGTCTTGGCTTGGTATTTGCCATTGCAATAATTTGTCCATCAACAAGCTCGAATCGCTTATCAGGTAAGGCATTTGCCATTACAATAAAATCTTGGGCGGTAATTTTTTCTTGGACAGCGTCTTTGCTTTGATGATATGATTGATAAAGCCCAACATTAAAGGGCGTAAATACCAAAGTATTCATTTATCAATACCCCTACAAATCAATCCATTAGTAACCCAAACTGTTTAACGCCCGTTCATCATCAGACCAGCCTTTTTTGACTTTGACCCATAAAGTCAGCATTACCTTACGGTCAAAGAGTTTTTCCATATCAAGGCGAGCGTCAATGCCGACTTGCTTAATACGAGAGCCTTTTTCGCCAATGACAATGGTCTTTTGCCCCGCCCGCTCCACAAAAATGGTCGCATCAATAAAAGTGCACGCCTTACGCCATTTGCCCGTCTCGGGGTCTTTGTGGGCAGGTTCATCTTTAAAGGTGTCAATTTGCACAGTCAAGTCGTATGGCACTTCATCGCCAGATTGACGCATGATTTTTTCACGGATAATCTCACTTGCCAAAAACCGCTCGCTACGGTCGGTGATTTGCTCGGGGTCAAAAATCGGCGGACGAGCTGGCAAAAAGCCTTTGGCGACTTCCAAAAGTCTGTCCAGATTATGCCCACGCAAGGCAGAGACAGGCACAATGTCGGCAAATTCAAAACTTTGGGAAAATTCTTCAATATGCGGTAACAGTTTGGATTTGTCTTTGATGGTGTCAGCTTTGTTGATGACCAGCACCACAGGCAGGTCGGTGTTTGCCAATTTTTCTAAGGTTAAAAGGTCATCTTCCACCCATTTTAGGCCGTCCACCACAAACAGCACTAAATCCACATCCGAAAGAGCGGACACGGCGGTGTTGTTCATTCGCTCGTTGATGGCTCGCACGGTTTTGGTATGAATACCAGGGGTATCCACAAAGACAAATTGGGCGTCTGTGTTGGTCAAAATACCGTGAATGCGGTGGCGGGTGGTTTGTGGTTTGCGACTGGTAATGGAGAGCTTTTGTCCCAAAAGATGATTCATCAAGGTGGATTTGCCGACATTGGGTCGCCCCACAATCGCCACAAAACCTGAGCGAAAATCGTCCGACAGCGTGGGCGTGGCGGGGTTAAAAAATTGGTTGATGACATCATCGTTTGGGTGGGTCATGGCTTTCCTGTTTTTTAAAGGGTTGTTTGGTTTTAGGGGATTTTATTTGTGGGGTTAAATTGTCATTTGCCCACAGTGTGAATTTATTACGGTTGCAACCCACATCATAAGGGCTTGGGTTTTTCTAATTTATTGAGCTGATTTATCATGCGTTCGGCACATTTTTGCTCGGCAATACGTCTGCTCTCACCTGTCTCAGTGATGGGCGTACAATCCACCACCGCCACCGTACATTCAACAACAAAGGTTTGGTTGGGGGCATTACCTATCGTATCAAGTAACGCATAATTTGGCAAGGGCAGTTTGTTGCCTTGTAGCCATTCTTGGAGACGAGATTTGGCATCTTTGAGCACTTTTTCTTCGCCCACTTCGGTAATGAGTGTTTCATACCAGCTTTTGACTAAGTTTTTAACGAGCTCCATGTCGCCACTATCCAGATAGACAGAGGCAATGATCGCTTCCACCGCATCTGCCAAAATGCTGGCACGATGGCGACCACCACCTTTTCGCTCGCCCACACCCAATATCAAATGACGAGACAACTCCAACTTTTCAGCAATTTTTACCAATGTCTCTTGACGAACAAGCGTGGCTCGCATGCGAGTGAGCTTACCCTCATCATGACAAGGAAAATAGGCAAACAAACACTCAGCAATGACCATGCCAAGTAAGGCATCGCCCAAAAACTCCAAACGCTCATAGCTGTTTTTGGGGTCGTATGAGCGGTGCGTGAGAGCCTGCCGAAGCAATGCAGGTTCTTTAAAGGTGTAGTCCAACTTTACACAAAGATGAGGATAGCCATGCTCAAAGTTGGAAAAATAAGTCGTATTAAGACCAGTCATTACTTCGCATCTGCCTCAGTAATTTCTTTTTCAAAACGATTGACAATAAACGTACTGCCGTAGAAGTTGCTTTCAGTCTCATACTGGCTTTGTACCGTCAATGCACCAGGTGTTTTGTTGGTGATGGTTAGCATTTCTTCTGGTTTGGCATCATAATTGGCATTGATAGAGAGCTGTTGAGCCACGTTACTCATGAACTGCTTTTCGGTCAAGTTAGCCTCATTGGCTTTTTTCAGCTCGCCTGCCACCAGTTTGGTAAATTGATAATCGCCCACATAAGCAGGTACAATGGCAATACCTAATTTAAATAAAATACCCAACGCCGCAATAATCACGATAATCGTGGTAACGCTAGCACCACGTTGGTTTGATAATGAAGATAAATGTGTCATGTCTATACCTCAAAAAATAAAATTAGGTCAAGGACTATTCAATCGCCCCTGCACGTGAAAAGCTCGGTATTTTTAGCCCTGCTTCTTTGTGCATCCAAATATAAGTTGCCTTACCTGCCAAATGACCCTCTGGCACAAAACCCCACCATCGAGAATCCTCACTACGGTCTCGGTTATCGCCCATCACAAAATACTGATCCTCTGGCACAGTAATTCGCCACTGTCTGCCCTCTGATGAGACGGTTTGTGGAGAATTTTGAATCAAAAACGGTGCCATAAATGCACTATTTAGGTCGCCTAGATACCTGACCGTATATTCGTGGTTGCCCAGCGTTTCACGATAATAACGAGCGTGCTTCTCTTCTTCTGCTCCATATTTGGCACGCTCATCATCAGTTAGCTTGTGATTGTCGATGATGGCAGGCATCAGATAGGCATTTAGGGTCTGATCCATTTGGTAGTTGATATTTTGTATTGCCACCTGCTGACCATTAATGGATAATACGCCATCATCAAATGCTACCGTATCGCCTGGCAAACCAATCACTCGCTTAATATAGTAGCGTTTGGGATTTTGTGGATAGCGAAACACCACCACATCGCCATGCTTGGGACTGCCCGTATTTAAAATTTTGGCGTGTGTCAGAGGTAAGCGAAGCCCATAGGCAGACTTATTAACCAAAATAAAATCGCCCGTATAGAGTGTCGGCACCATCGAACTTGATGGAATGTTAAATGGCTCAACCACAAAAGCACGCACCACCACCAAAATGAGCAAAATCGGCAGATACTCATACGCCCACCCCACCAAAAAAAACTCTTTGGGAGCTTCTCCGACAGGCACACCAGCCTCTGCCTGAGCATGTGCCAAGACTCGTCTAGCTTCATTATAAGCCAGCGAGGCGTTTTTTAGTGCTTGGGGGGTATGCTCATTGCTGATAAATTCGGCAGGAGCTTCGCTATGCCCAAAACGCACCAATGTCGCCTTAAAGTCTTTTTCGACCTGCTCCAAGTGCGTCTCGGCATAAGAGACGAGCCTAGTGTGTTTGGCGACAAGTTTGTGTTGCTTTAAAACCAACTTATCTGCCAAATACGCCACCAAAAACACCAGCGTAACAGGCACTAAGATTAAATTAATATCAAATTCCACTCATCATTCCTGTGTTGATATTTGTGCAAATTCTGTACCAATGTAGCACAAATTGAACAATTTATCCACGTCCAAATAGACATCATCAGCCATCAACTTTCAGCACCGCCAAAAACGCTTCTTGTGGGATTTCCACACTACCTACTTGCTTCATGCGTTTTTTACCTGCTTTTTGTTTTTCAAGGAGCTTTTTCTTACGGCTGACATCGCCACCATAACATTTTGCCAAAACATCTTTACGCATGGCTTTGACCGTGCTACGAGCAATGATTTGCGAGCCAATCGCCGCTTGAATGGCGACATCAAACATCTGGCGAGGAATCAGCTCTTTCATTTTTTCTACAAGCTGGTTACCGCGACGACGAGCGTGTTCTTGATGGCAAATCATCGCCAGTGCGTCCACTTTTTCGCCATTAATCAACACGTCCACACGAGACAGTTTATCGGCTTGATAACGCTCAAAACCATAGTCAAGAGAAGCAAAACCACGAGAGGCAGATTTTAATTTATCAAAAAAGTCCATCACCACCTCGCCCATCGGAATATCAAACACCACCTGCACTTGACGAGCCATAAATTTCATGTCCACCTGCACGCCACGTCGCTCCATGGCGAGGGTAATGACATTGCCAAGATACTCTTGCGGAACTAAGATATGACAACGGGCAATCGGCTCACGAAACTCGGCAATCACACCTGCGTCAGGGAGTTTGGAGGGGTTATCGACATAGACAATGTCGCCATTTTTCTTAACCACTTCATAAATCACGCTTGGGGCGGTCGTGATAAGGTCAAGGTCATATTCTCTCTCCAAACGCTCTTGGATAATCTCCATATGGAGCATACCCAAAAAGCCACAACGAAAACCAAAGCCCAACGCCTCTGATGTATCTGGCTCAAAGAACAAGGCAGAATCGTTGATTTGTAATTTTTGTAAGGCTTCACGAAATTTTTCAAAGTCCGATGAGTCAATCGGAAACATCCCTGCATAGACTTGGGGCATGACCTTTTTAAAGCCTGCGATACTCTCCACCTCAGGCGTTTTTGCCAAAGTAATGGTGTCGCCCACAGGAGCCCCCATGATGTCCTTAATGCCTGCGATGATAAAGCCCACCTCGCCTGCTTGTAGCACGCCTGTTTCTAGGCGTTTGGGCGTAAATACACCAATCGAAGTTACCAAATGGCTCTCGCCTGTCGACTTGATAAAAATCTTATCGCCTGCCTTAACTTCGCCTTCTCGTACACGCACCAAAGACACCACGCCCAGATAATTATCAAACCATGAGTCAATAATCAAGGCTTGCAAAGGGGCGTTACGGTCGCCCTTTGGGGCAGGGATTTTTTCGCATAAGGTTTGTAGTAGCTCATCAATACCCACGCCTGTCTTGGCAGATACTCTTGGTGCGTCCACCGCCTCAATGCCGATGATATCTTCAATCTCTTCAATAACCCTTTCAGGCTCAACTTGTGGTAGATCAATTTTATTTAAAACAGGCAAAACTTCCAAATCCTGCTCAATGGCGGTGTAGCAGTTCGCCACGCTTTGAGCCTCTACGCCTTGGGCTGCGTCTACAACAAGCAACGCCCCTTCGCACGCCGCCAAACTTCTTGACACTTCATAAGAAAAGTCCACATGACCGGGGGTGTCAATAAAATTAAGCTGATATTTTTCGCCATTGGGGTGGTTGTAGTAGAGCGTAACCGACTGAGCCTTAATGGTAATGCCCCGCTCCCGCTCGATGTCCATGCTGTCAAGGACTTGGGCTTGCATTTCTCGTTCGGACAGACCGCCACACACTTGAATAAAACGGTCGGCAAGGGTAGATTTGCCGTGGTCGATGTGGGCGATGATGGAAAAATTACGGATATTGGCTAAGTCGGTCATG
This sequence comes from Moraxella sp., assembly GCF_030525845.1. Lineage (GTDB taxonomy): Bacteria > Pseudomonadota > Gammaproteobacteria > Pseudomonadales > Moraxellaceae > Moraxella. Next base: position 30,273 of record NZ_JAUNDY010000017.1, on the reverse strand, counting down.
ATGGTCAATTATCATAAAAATAGTAACCTGATATTGTAGCAGTTTTTTTGAAAAAAACCTATTATTCTAATTCAATTTTATGACTGGATTTAACCACATTCATCACAAACTGGCTATTAAAATGTGCCACGTTATTGTCTCCTGTCAAAACATCACGGACAAACCGATGATATTCTTGCATATTTTTGCTATGCACCAACAGCACAAAATCATAATCCCCAGAAATCTCATAACAGCTAACGACTTGTTTTTGCTTGGCAATCAACCGCTCAAAGCGTTGTTGCATGGCAAGGTTGGCGTGGGCGATTTTAACCATGATAAGTACCGTCAAGTCATAGCCTACTTTGGTGGGACTAATGATGGCAACCTGACGGTCAATCACACCCTGCGTACTCATCTGAGCAATACGCCGTTGGACGGTGGCGACAGACGTATGGACTTGATCAGCAATGCTTTTGAGTGGTAAAGTGGCATCGTCTTGGAGCAAATTCAAAATCGCTTTATCAATATCATCTAAATCATTCATAAAAAAATAATATGTTAAAATTTGAAAAATTTTATCAATTTTTGATAATTTTTGCAAAAATTACTCAAATTTTTTAAAAAATTAAAAATTTTTACCAAAAAAATTCTTTACAATATGCCATCTTTTTATCAAAATCCATCTTATGCCAAACATGCTTATTCTTTTTGAAAAACACCCCGCCCTACTTGCCATCATCTCCAATGTACTGTTTGGTGTGTTGTATATTTACGGTAAATGGCTTGCTCCTTTGGGTGGCACGAGCGTATTTTTGTGGCGTATGACAATGATGTGGGCTGGCGTTATCGCTGTGCTGTGCGTGAGTAAAAAACTTAGCCAAACCATCAAGGAGCTATCCGCCATACAAGGCAAAAACTGGCTATATCTACTCTTGACCACGCCCATCTTTGCCAGTCAGCTTTGGTTGTTTATGTATGCACCCCTAAATGGCTTGGGCGTGCAAGTGTCGATGGGGTATTTTTTGTTTCCGCTTGTGATGGTGGTGGTGGGGTTTTTTGCTGGCGATAAACTCAGTCGATTACAAAAGCTGGCGGTGGTGCTTGCGGTGGGCGGTGTTGTCTTGGAGTTTTTTCGACTTGGCGAGATAGGCGTAGCAACGCTGTGGGTATGCCTGACATTCCCCATTTATTATGTCATCAGAAGACGGCTTGGGGTCAGTGCATGGGCAGGGCTTTTGTGGGATACCACGCTCATCGCCCCTGTGTGTATTGCATGGCTGATATTCTTTGATAAAGAAGCACTATGGATAGGACTAAGTACAGGCGTGATGTTTGCCAAAGTGATGGGGCTTGGCATCATTAGTGTGCTTGCCCTACAAACCAACCTAGAAGCCAGTCGCAGGCTGTCTCACAGCATCTTTGGTCTGCTAAGTTACCTTGAACCTGCTCTGCTATTTTTGGCGGCAATTACCGTGCTTGGGGGTAAGTTTGAGTTTGCCATGCTTGGTAGTTTTGGGCTAATCTGGCTCGCCATTGGCTGTCTGATGATACAGGGCATATACACCCAAAAACGTACTCAACCAAGCTCCCAAAACGCCTTGCCATAAAATGACCCATTGAGCTGAGTTTGCTCGATGAGATATTCTCGAAATTTTAGATAAAAACCACGGTCAGGCGGGGTGGGATTTGACCAAAATTCGTCCAGCGACTTTTGGTCGGTCAAGCCTACCACGTCATACAAGGCACGCCCCATGATTTTGGTGGGTTTTTGGTGGTAGACAGATTGCAGGGCGGTGGTGCTGTTGATGGTAATCATGCCAATGCTTGACTTGATAAGGCTTGGCAAATGCGTATCGCAACAATAATGCACACGCCCACGCACGCCAAGCTCTCTTGCCAGCCTTGCGATAAACCACGTATAATCTCGATGCCCTCTATCAAGCGGATGATGTTTAAAAACAAGACTCGTACCATGTGGGGCAAATTTGGCAAAACTCTCCACCACCTCAGCGATAAAATCACGCACATCAGCATAATCACTGTGATGAGTGATTTGCGAATCGTTGTGGACTTGTAGGCTTACCAGATAGAAGTTTTTTTGTCCGATGAGTTGGCTTTGTAAGGCTTTATCAGGAAACCACCGCAAGATTTTTCTGACAAATGCCAAACACCACGCCAACATTTCCCCAAAAATCGTCCAACCTCGATAATGCTCATAATGCGGATACCGCCATTGCCCCAAAAACACCACGACATAATACACAATGCTGGCGATGCACAACTTATAAAAACGGTTGGCGGTGTATTTGGGCTGGTCGTTCGCTTGTTCTAATGTGTGAATAAGTGCAGGATTTAGGCGAGAGTAGCCATTGATGCCATACTCTTCAAGCGTGATATAATCAGGTCTTAGATAGCCTTCCTCAAACACAAAAAAGGACACACCAAGCCTTGTGGTAACGGTGCTGGCGATGGCGTGATGAGGGCGACAGTCATTGAAGCATACCACCGCATCAATGCGGTTTTTTTTGATAAAATCCTCTAAAAACCCATCAAAATCATGGAGCGTCCCACGATAATTTGCCATCTTGTCTTTATGACAATAAAAAAAAGCATCGCCTGCATTGAAGTTGATTTTGTGAACTGTTTTACCCTGACCCATCAGATGAGTGGCAAAACGACAAAAAAACGTCCCCATCTTGCCCTGCAAAAGCAAAATGTTCTGATGTGTCATCAAGCGGGACAAAGTGGCTGACATACTGGATAAATCCAATGACGTAATCACAATGGGGGATTTTACCACGTTTTTCATAAACAAACATCATACTTTGGTTACATTGCGTAACCGCATAAATGACGTTTTAAAAAACTGGACAATGCCTGTGCGTGGCTCGGCGGTGTTTTGATGGTATAAATAATCAATCACATCTTCCACACTCGCTAGCCCCACACCATGTGGCACATGATACATAGGATAAGCAACAAGCGTGCCAAAAATGAGCGTCGGCAAATCAAGCGATGGCAAATAGGGGCGAGTACGGCGAGAGAGGGCTTGCTGTTTGGGTAAGTTATCCGCCTCGATGATGTCGGTTGTCAGCCCAAACCCTGCATAAAAGGGCAAACCATAACACGCCACTTTTTTGGCTCGAAGCAGTGCCTCAAAGCCTGTGAGTGAACTGATGGTATGCACCACATCGCACACATCGAGACAGTCAGGCATGGCAACATCATGAGCAACCATATCCGCCAGATGATGATTATTTACCTTACCGACACGCAGTCCTGCCTCCACATCAGGGTGGGGCTTATAAATGATGACATCATCTGGGTATCGACCTCGCACGTCCGCCAAAAGCTCGCTGTTTTTTTTAATCACGCTCGTGCATTTTTGAACGGACGCATCATCTTCAACTTGACCGACCACCAAATGAATGGGGCGGTTTTCACTTTTTAAACGGTTGATTTGGCAAATAAACTCATGGTTTTTTGTTGGGACGTTGTACTTACTGACACGTTTGGTAAGCAGTAGTTTGTGCAAGTTGTTGGCACGCTTTTGTTGTTCATCAGTCAGGTGTAAGGTGTTTAAAATCATTTCAAGACGGCTTGGGGCGGTGGCATCAAAATAAATCCCCACGTCATCCAGCACCACCGACAAGGGAGCGATGAGCGTTGCCCCCAGTCCATTTGAGCGGATAAAACCGTCCTCCATGCACCAAATACAAGGATTTGCCACACCTAAGTCATGAAGCTTATCTTGTAAAAGCTGTTTGGATTTTTGTCCCCAAACGACATAAGAAAAGCCGTCCAGTTTATCCGCCAACACCCTAGCGTCATCACGCTTGGCACGTTTTTCGTTCACTTTGTAGGGCAAAAAAAACCACCATTTGGTTTTGGGTTTGACAAACAAATCCACCGCTCCCAAACCCAAAAACCCACGCACAAAGGGGATTTTCCAGCGACTAAAATCATAAACCAGCAATTTGCCTGACAGTTTATCCTGCCAATCACGATTGGCAATGAGATAATCCATCAGCTCCGACAAATCGCACGCCTGATGAGTCGCAGGATTGGCATAATGGCTGTATTGCACATAACTGGCATAAAAAAGCTGGGCAGTGGTGGGATTGGCGATGTTTAAGTGTTGGTAATGTTTGATAACTTTTTGATAAATTTCACCATTTTTGATAAATTCATCATCAGTCAAGCCAAACCCAGCGTACCAGTTTACCCCAAAATTATGTACACGTTTGCCAAGCAATAACGCCTCAAAGCCCATGTGCGAGCTGACGGTATAGACGGCTGTGGCTTGTGTCAGCAGGGCAATAGGATTGCAGGGCTTATCCAAATAAAAAGGTGTGTCAATATCCGCTTGACAAAAATGCCCCTTGCCCGCAGGATGAGCCTTAATCCAGATGTTAGCGTTAGGATAAGTTTGTTTGGCATGGGTTAGCATGGCGGTAAAATTATCCGCACTCGCCCCTGCCCCGCTGATAGAAGCGTCTTTTGCCACTTGGTCGATGATGATAACATGGGGCAAATCATTGTTTGCTAATACCGACAAATCAGGAGCATGGGTGGTAGTATTATATTTGGAGAGTTTGTTGTCAAGGATTTTGGCAATCAAAGATTTGGCATGATTTTCTTTGTCGTCATGCCAATTTGCCACCGTTTCGCTGATGAGCTGTTGTAAGCGATTGGGGGCGGTCAAATCAAAATACACCCCCACATCATCCATGATGAAACTCGCCCCCACGCTATCCACACCACCATCAAGAGAGCGTAGAAAACCATCCTCCACCGTGATGAGTGGCAAGCCATGCTGACAGGCAAAAGCAACCGCTTTGGCACGGCTCGGTTTTTGCCCCCACGCCAGCACCGCTTGGGCGGATTTATCTTGATAGACGATGTCCGCCCCAAGTGCCACACCAAGCAGGGGATTATTGTTGATAATCCCTTTGGTGGCGGTGGTATAACGTTTTGTCATTATAATTTGACAATCACGCCAGTCGCCACCGCAAGCTGATAGATGACTTGGGCGATGCCACGAGCAATCTCGACTTTGCGAGTTTTGACTTTGGGTAATACCATGATTTCATCGCCCTCTTGGATACGATAGGCGGTGTTGACCACGCTTGTTTCGCCGTTTTGGTGCATGACCAAAATCTGTTCGGTGTCAGCATTGTCATCAAATCCGCCTGACTTGGCAACATAATCCCCCACCGTCAAATCGGCATTGAAAGTCAATGCCCCCTGATGACGCACTTGACCGTTTACCGTAATGACCGAAGTCTTTGCAGGAATGTGAATGATGTCGCCTTGCTCCAAGATGATGTCTTGCCATGAGTTTGGCACAACCACAATCCGCCCTGTTGGCTCGATTTGGCGAGCTTTGGCGATGAATTGCTCAACGAGCTTGGCGTCCTCAGAGCGCAACTGTGCCTCCTCACGCGTGGTGGATTGGGTGGCAAGGGTCATCTCTTGGAGGCGGTCGAGTGTTTTATTAATTGCAGTTTTTTGGCTTGCCTTGACCGATTCACGGTAAATGGTCAGGTTATTGACATTTGCCAAAGAGGACGGTTCAAGCTGGGCAATCACGTCTTTGAGCCTTGCTCCATAGGGCAAAATTACCGCCCCATTACCCTTGTGAGCTCCTGTTACCTGCACCGCTATCGTCCCTGCGTGGCGGTCGGAGGTTACCACGAGCGTATCGCCATTATTGACAGGGACGCTTTTTGCGTCATTTATGGCATAATACTCTGACGTTTGGGCTTTGCCAGAGGCACGAGTAATGCTGATGTTGGTTGCGTCCGCAAGCGGTTTGGCAACCGCCAGCACGTCCGAGATGGTCAAATCATCAACACCAAATTCAAACACATATTCGTTTTGGACTTTGCCTGAAATGCTAAATGTCTGTTTTTGGGAGGCGACATTGATGACATCGCCATCTTGAAACGAAAATGGCGAGAGTCGCCCCATGATGAGAAAGTCATACAGATTGATTTTTTGGACAACTTGACCGCCTCGCAAAATCTGCACGTCAATATAACTGCCACGCTTGGGGTCAATACCACCAGCTCGGTCAAGATAAGACAGCACGCTATCGGCTGCCAAACCACCATAATAACCCGGTTGATTGACAAAACCCGTTACAAAGACTTTGACAGGTTGGGCTTGTTCGAGCGAGGCATACACCCCCACATTGGAGCGGTAAATGCGAGCAATGGCAGACTGTACCACGCTTTGCAGTTGTCCGTTTTGAATGCCTGCAATGCGTACAGGTCCGACATTGGGTAAAAAAATGTTACCCTGTGGGTCAACAGTCATTGTGGCAGCGTATTGATATGCTCCCCACATACGCACTTGGACGTTGTCGCCGACATTGATGACGTAGCTGTCATTAAAAGTCGAACCTGAGGTCGTGGCAAACGCCCCACGAAATAACTGCTCCCCAAAAATCCGCACCGCTGGATTAACGTTTTGAATGGCTTGGGTGTTGTTGATGACAGCATGGGTTGGCATACTCGCCATCGCTACCGCCTCAGCGGTGGTCGCCTCTGATGGCACGCCCTGCCCCATCACGCCTGCCAGACGACCTGTGTTGTTGTCGGTGGCAAAATTGGTATTGGCAGTGGCAAGGTTGGACAATAAAAACGCAATCGCAAGTGGCGTGAGTTTGGCAAATGTTTTCATTATTATTTTCCTTAAAATCAATCACTTGGCATGGTCTTTGATGACTGCCAGCACCAGCACGATAAAGCCATACAAAATCAGTAGCAACGCCAAAGACGTGCCAATCACATAGCCCTTGCGTGGATAGAGTGCTTCTTCGGCAAGATGGGGCGAGGTAATAACCACCAAATTTTTCATTTTACGCATGACCTCAACCCTTGAATTTTCAAGCGAAGTAAGGGCAATTTTATGCATTTCGCTGGCAAATTCTGCTTCTGCTTTTAGGGTTTCAAATTCTAAGGTCTTGGCATTTAGCTTGGCATCTTGGGCGGAGGTTAGCTTGGCTTGCTCGTCTTTAATTTGTTTTTCAACAGACTTAATCTGACTACGAAGGCTCACTACCTGCGGAGCTTCTGGGTTTAGGTAGCTCAACAGCTGACGCTCTTCGGTACGCAATGAACTTAGCTGACCTTGTAGCGTACTGATGACTTGATTGATGATTTGAGCGTTAATTTGTGGATCAAAAATCTCGTTTTTATTTTGGTAGTCAATGACCGCCTTTTTGGCATCGTCCATTTTTTTCTTAGTGTCATCAGCTTGTAGGCTGACAAAGGCAAGCTGTTCGTTAGCGACATTTTGGGAGAGATTATTGACAAACTGCTCTGACTCACGCAAAATCGCTTGGTTTAATTTAAGTGCGTATGCTGGCTCAAACCCCTCCGTGCTGACGGTCAAGACATAGCTTAACTCATCGAGCGACACCACGACACGTTTTTTGAAGTATTCACGCAACTCCTCTTGGGTGGCATCGGCGGAAATTTCATTAATAAAATCCGAACCATCGACACGATATGCCTCACGAAACTTAAACTCTTTATCGAGCTTATCAATCATGTCATTTGACAAGATGTACTTTGTTAAGTATAGAGCATCTTCACGATTGGTGCTATTTACCCCCAAAAGTGCCGAGATGCCTGTGGTGGACGCACCTTGCTCAGAGACCTGCTTGATGACCACATCAGAGGTACTGACATAACGTGGGTTGGCAAGTGCCAACACATAACCCATGATGGCAATCCATGGCAAGACAACCACCAGCACAAACAAGATGATGTTTGAGCGACGTTTATTTTTTGGCTTTGTGGACATGTTCGTTATATACCTCGATGGCTTCTTTGGGGTCATCAAAAACTTGGGCGGTTTGATCCATCAGCACAATACCGATGTCGCAGTTTTTTTCAATGTCTTTTAGGTTGTGCGACACCATCAAAAATCCCGCCTGTGCTCGGCGTGCTTCTAATATTTCTGCACTACGTTTACGAAAGGCGGCATCGCCCACCGCACTGACCTCATCTAACATATAATAATCAAAATCAAAAGCAAGCGACAGCCCAAAAGTCAGCCGTGAACGCATGCCTGAGGAGTAGCTTTTGACAGGCATGTCAAAATATTTACCGATGTCAGCAAACTCTTCCACAAAGCGGATTTTTTCGTCAATATAATCACCACTTGAATACAGGCGACACACGAAGCGGACATTTTGGCGACCTGTCAGACTACCCTGAAATCCCCCTGCCACCCCCACAGGCCAGCTGATAGTGCTGTCAGTAAGCACCTCGCCACTATCAGGGGTGTCAAGCCCACAAATAATCCTAAGGAGCGTGGATTTGCCCGCACCATTTCGCCCCAAAAGTCCCACAGACTGTTTGTCGGCGATGGTCAAATTTAAATCCCTAAATAGATAATGACGACCATGTGGCGTCATGAAGGATTTGGTGATATTTTTAATTTCAATCATGTCATTTACTGCGAATCAAATCACGCTCAAACGCCTTGTACAAAAGCAATCCTAAGAAATTCACACACACCGTCCATTTGACAAAATACCACATATCCACATGATAAATCGGATAAGTAGGCGAAAGCGAATGACGTATCATTTCTAAGTTATGGATAAAGGGGTTATACATCAAATAACTTAAATACGGTTCAGGTACGATATGCACCGAATAAATCACCCCTGAGGTAAAATACAAAATGGTAAATATAATACTGATGATTTTACTGATTTCGCCACCATAATGCCCTACTATCATCAGTATCATGGCAAGCCCAAAAGCAAACAAAAACATCATCGCCCAACAAAACAGCACCGTGTCCAAGTGGGACAAGCTAAAACCAATCCCAAAAAACGCCAAACCCGCAATCAACATCACAAAAGTAACAAAATAAATCACCAACTCCAAAAACGCACGAGCGATGATCACATCAATGTGCCGTACCGCACGATACATCAGAAGTCCAGCGTTGGCAGAAACCGCCCCAAGCGAGCGAGTGGCGATTTTTTGCATCATAAAAAAGGGCGTAAACCCCGCCACCAAAAACAGCATATAATCCATGCCGGGCAGGGTGCGTTTCATTACCGTCCCAAAAACAATCATCATGATTGCCATCTGCAAGATGACCTCTAAGGGCGCCCACAAATAACCGAGTCGATAGCTACCAAAGCGGGTTTGCAGCTCACGCATGAGCAAGGCATGAAATGCCGCACCCATGACAGCCAATCCGCTACGTTTTTTAATCGGTCGATATGGCGGCAGTTCAATGGACATAAATAAAAACACAAAAAAGAGTTTTGGTATTTTAGCATAAAGCGTTAAAAATTACCAAAATTAAGATGTCGGTTGATTGTTGCCAGCTGTTAGCATTTTTGCAAGCAACAGTCCACACTCAAACAGCAAACACATGGGAATGGCAAGCATGAGCATACTTGCTCCGTCAGGTGGCGTAACAACTGCTGAAATAAAAAAACAGCCCACGATGATAAAACGGCGTTTCTCTGCCAGCGACTTAACTGATACGATATTTAACAAAACCAACAACAAAGTCGCCACAGGTATCTCAAACATGACCCCAAATACCAAAAATAGCTTAACCACAAAATCAAGATAGCTCTCAATGTCTGTCATTGGCAGGACATTGTCAGGGGCAAACATCACAAAAAATTTAAGTGCAGGCACCAATACCGCAAAATAGGCAAACGCCACCCCCACATAAAATAACACGATGGCAGATAATAACAATGGCACTACCGCTCTTTTTTCGTGTTTGTATAAGGCAGGCGACACAAAGCCCCATAATTGCCCGATGATAAACGGCATGGTTATAAATAACGCCACAAAAAATGCCAACTTCATCGGTGCCAAAAAACCAGAGGCAACATCAGTGGCAATGAGACTGGCTTCTTTGGGTAGCAATGCCACCAGAGGATTGGAAATAAAGTCATAAAGCTTGCGACTAAATCCCACCAACGCCAAAAACACCACAACCACCGCCACAAACATGCGAATAAAACGTGTGCGTAATTCAGCAAAATGCGACATCAGGGGCATGTCGCCATCATCATTGGTGTTTTGGGTCAAATCGGTCATGAGGCGTTAAAGTGATTGATGGAGCAGTTTATCAGCCCTATAATTTGGCAAAAATGGTGGATTGGGCAGACGGCGTTTTTTATCATACTCGCCAAGCAAAAAAAAGTGATGATTTAAAGGCTTGGTCGGTGGGCTATCTTTATCATCTTGCCAATCATCTGTGATGGCATGGGTATTGTCTTTAACCTGTTGATTGGTCTGATGAAGTTGGCGTTGTAGCTCCTGCATTTGGGTTTTCATGCGAGCCTCAGAAGCACGGATTTCACTGATTTGTGCTTGTAGTGCCTCTTGCACTTCACTCAATTCAAGCTCGCTAACCAGCTCGCTTTGTAGGCGTGCCGACATACGGCGAAATTTACCATAATATCTGCCAAGCGTGCGAGCGGTGCTGATGAGTTGCTCAGGTCCCAAAATAATCAGGGCAATGATGCCAAACAGCCCAAGCTCAAAGAGTCCCAAATTAAACATAAAAGCCCATTAAGCCAAATTATGCCGTTTCGTCTTTTTTAACTTTGACTTCCTCGACTTTAACCTCCTCACTTTGGCTAAGCTTGGGAGCCTCCTCGTCTTTGACGGCATCTTTAAAGCCCTTAACTGCTTGCCCCAAGTCCTTGCCTGCGTTTTTTAGTTTGGAAGTGCCAAACACCGCAATCACCACCACCAATAAAATAAGCCAATGCCAAATAGAAGTAATACCCATGATTTGTTACCTTTTAATTCATCAAAAATCACTGTGTGCGGGCATTTTTTTCATCAATGCCCGAGAGCCCAAACCGCCGTGCCAACTCATCTAGCACTTCTTGTCCTGATAGCCCCAAATGGTGTAACGCCACAAGGCTATGAAACCACATGTCCGCCACTTCATAAACCAAGTCGGCTTTTTCATCAGTATCATCGCTCCCTTGTGAGCGTACCAGTTGTAGCTCTTTGGCGGCAATGATGGCTTCGGTGGTCTCCTCGCCCACTTTTTCTAGGATTTTGTTAAGCCCTTTGTGGTAGAGGCTTGCTACATAGGAGCTGTCTTTGTCGGCACTTTTTCGCTCATGCAAAATCTTATCTAGCTCACTGATGATTTGCCCTGCGTTGGGCTTATCATACTTAGTGTTTGCCTGATGATCAATGCCAGAGACTGGCACGCCTGCACCCTTGTCGCCATAAATCTCGCTTGGGTCTTTTAGCACAGGGGAGTTTGCCTGCCATAGGCGTTTATCGACATCAAGTTTTTGATAAAAACAAGAAGCACGCCCCGTATGACAAGCGATACCGCCTTTTTGGGTAACTTTAAGCACAATCACGTCCTTATCGCAATCGGTATAAATCTCATGCACTGTCTGCGTATGTCCGCTACTCTCACCTTTATGCCAAAGCTTACCACGAGAACGGCTAAAATACACCGCCTGACCCTTCTGCACCGTCTGTTCTAGTGCCTCACGATTTTGCCATGCCATCATCAAAATCTGTCCTGTGGCAAAATCCTGAGCGATGGCAGGGATTAGACCATGTTCGTTAAAGACCAACTCATCAAAGCACATCATGCCAGCTCCCAAATAAATCAGCCAAATTTTACCACAAAAAACCATCCATTTGTGCAATTTCTCCGACTATTTGCATTTAGCACTTGCAATTTCCCCAAAAATCGGCTAGAATAACTCTCCCACCTTCCGCTATTTATTGGCAAAAAGGTTTAATCGGGCAACCGAGTTTAACAAAGAGGCTACTATGAAACTAAAAACCAAACGTGGTGCGGCAAAGCGTTTCAAAAAAACCGCAAACGGCTTCAAACGCAAACAAGCGTTCAAACGCCACATCTTGACCAAAAAATCTCCTAAGCGTATCCGCCAACTTCGTGGTTGCGTCATGGTTCACGTCGCTGACGTTCCGTCAATCCGCCGTATGTGCCCTTATCTATAATTTTAGGAGAATAAAATGGCTCGTGTAAAACGTGGTGTACAGGCTAACCGCCGTCATAAAAAAGTTCTAGCCCGTGCAAAAGGCTACTATGGTGCACGCTCACGTGTGTATCGTGTTGCCGTACAGGCAGTTATGAAAGCTGGTCAATATGCTTACCGTGACCGCCGTAACAAAAAACGCTCTTTCCGCCGTCTGTGGATTGCTCGTATCAATGCAGGTGCACGCCTAAATGGTTTGAGCTACAGCCGTCTTATCAACGGTCTTAAAAAGGCAAATGTTGAGATTGACCGCCGTATCCTAGCAGACATCGCCATGCATGACGCTCCTGCGTTCACTGCAATCTGCGAAAAAGCAAAATCTGCGTTGGCATAATTTATCATTTTGATAAATTAAAACCCCAGAACGTCAGTTTTGGGGTTTTAATTTTCAAACCCCTCCAAAACACGGTATAATACAACAACAATTTTAAAATAAAATACCGCCATGAATACCCATCATTTTAGCCAAGTCAGTTTCGATGAAACTCTCATCAAAAAATACAACCGTCAAGGTCCACGCTACACTTCCTATCCTACTGCCTTAGAATTTGCCCCCATCGGTACTGGCGTAGAGGCGGATATTCTTGCCCAAAAAGACCCCAACATTCCGCTTTCACTCTATATTCACATTCCGTTTTGTCGTCATCTGTGCTACTACTGTGGCTGTAATAAAATCATCACCAAAAAAAACAGTGATTCTGGCGACTATTTAAAACATCTATTTAAAGAAATCCGCCACAAAAAATCCCTGCTACAAGGCTTACCCATCGTCAAACAAGTTCATCTTGGCGGTGGTACGCCCACTTTTTTGGGCGATGATAAGTTGACCGCACTGTGGCAATTTTTGCAAGATGAATTTAATTTTGCTGATGATGGCGACTACTCGGTGGAGATTGACCCACGAGAGCTAAGAGAAAACACCCTTACCACCCTAAAAAATCTCGGTGTCAATCGCCTCTCCTTTGGGGTGCAAGACTTAGATGAAAAAGTCCAAATCGCCGTCAACCGCCTCCAACCAGAGGATATGATACGCTCTGTCATGATAAAATCCAGAGAGTTAGGCTTTGACTCCATCAATATTGATTTGATTTATGGACTTCCCCACCAAAGCGTACAGAGCATGGCAAAAACCATCGACAAAATCATCGCTCTTGCTCCTGACCGCTTATCGGTATTTAATTATGCTCACTTGCCCGAACGCTTCAAAGCCCAAAAACGTATCAGCGAACAAGATTTGCCAAGTCCTGCTGACAAGCTGACCATGTTTGGCAACGCCATTACCGCCTTAACCACTGCTGGCTATCAATACATCGGCATTGACCACTTCGCTCTGCCTGATGATGAGATGGCCATCGCCCAACGCATAGGTAAACTCCATCGTAATTTTCAGGGCTATACCATCTTGGGCGAGTGCGACCTACTGTCTTTTGGGGTAAGCAGTATTAGCCAAATCGGCGAGCATATCTTGCAAAACCCTACCGATATCAAGGATTATCAAGCATGCATTGACGATGGCATACTCCCTGCCATCAAACACATCAAAGCTAGCCCAAAGGACAAACTTCGCCGTCATGTCATCATGAACCTACTGTGTCATGACCGTTTGGATTTTGATGAGGTGGATACACGCTTTGGCATTGACAGTCGTACTTATTTTAAAAATGAACTAGATAGCCTACGCCAGATGGCAGAAGACGGACTGGTATCCATCAACGAGGTGGGCGTACAAATCCTACCCAAAGGGCGGATACTTGGACGAAATGTGGCGATGGTGTTTGATGAATACCTAGCAAATAAACATCAAGGGCGGTTTAGTCGTGTGATTTAATGGCAATAAGCTTTTTAGATTTTAGGCATTTTAGCTTGGGTGCAAAAGCCTGTAATCATATAAGTTTACAATGAGGGTAAAATGCTTAATTGAGCGATAATGATCTGTAAGTATGGCAAATTGTGCATTGTTCTCATCTCATCAGGTTAAAAACCATAGAGATTTTTGTCAAATTTACCCCCTATCGCCGTTTTTACACCATTTGCTTATTTACAAAAAATAAGAGCGTATCGCTACGCCCCTATTTAAAATCACACTCTTTCAATCACCGTCGCAATCCCCTGCCCCAGTCCGATACACATGGTGGCAAGTCCAATTTGAGTGTCTTGTTGTTCCATCACATTGATGAGCGTGGTGGTGATTCTTGCCCCAGAACAGCCAAGTGGGTGTCCTAGTGCAATCGCTCCGCCATTGTGATTGACAATGTCTTGTTTGTCATAAAGTCCTAAGCCTTTTAATACCGACAAACCTTGTGCGGCAAAGGCTTCGTTTAGCTCCACTGTCTGTATGTCGTCCATTGTCAAACCTGCTCTTTGTAGGGCTTTTTCGGTGGCTGGCACAGGGCCATAGCCCATAATCGCCGCATCACAGCCTGCGATTGCCATAGAGCGGATTTTGGCTCTTGGTTTTAGCCCAAGCTCTTTTGCCGTACCAGCCGACATTACCAGCATCGCACACGCCCCATCTGATAGGGCGGAGGCTGTGCCTGCGGTTACCGTGCCGTTTTTGGGGTCAAACACAGGTTTTAGGGCTTTAAATGCGTCAATATTAGCATCCGAGCGAATCACTTCGTCCACCAAGCACGGTTGCAAATTGCCGTGTTCATCGTGTCCTTGTACGCCCACGATTTCGTTTTTAAAACGCCCATTGATGGTGGCGTCCCACGCTTTTTTGTGCGAGTTTACGCCAAATTCATCTTGCTCTTCACGCGTGATACCATTTAACCGCCCGAGCATTTCAGCGGTCAAGCCCATCATATTGGACGCTTTGGCGTAGTATTTGCTGGCAATCGGGTTTAAATCCACGCCGTGCATCATACTCACGTGTCCCATATGTTCCACCCCACCAATGATAAACACATCGCCTTGACCCGTTGCAATCTGGGCGGCGGCGGTGTGCAGGGCTTGCATTGACGAACCACACAGGCGATTGACAGTTTGCCCGCCTGCACTTTTTGGAATGCCTGCCATCAGCCCAATGTGGCGAGCGATGTTCCAGCCTTGTTCTAGGGTTTGATTGACCGCCCCCCAAATCACATCTTCAATCAAATTTAAATCAAAGTCATTGCGTTTTAACAGCTCTCTAACCACTTGGGCGGATAGGTTGTCCGCTCGCACATTGGCAAACATACCGTTTGGCTTGGATTTGCCCATTGCCGAACGCACACCGTCAATAATGACCACATCATTTGGGTTTAAAGTTGTCATAAGTTTTCCTTAAAAATTGTAGGTTAGAAAATACAATTAACATCATATTTAATAATATTTTCATCAACCGTTATAAAAGTTAAATGGTTATTTTTTGCTTGAGAAATTAGCAATCTATCAAAAGGGTCTTTGTGATGAAAGGGCAAATTTTTTAATCCCAAAATATCTTTCTCTTTAATTGGCAAAATGCGATAAAGATTGTTTTGTTTAATATAATCAATGGCTTGATTTAAGGGCGTTTTTAAGGTTAATTTACCAAGTTGTACCTTAATTTGCAACTCCCATAAAGTTACCATACTCAAATAAACATCACAATTGGGATTATCCAAAATATTTTTGGCAATTTGACTAAGTTTATCAGGTTCGCTGTCCGCCCAAATATAAATGTGGGTATCAATCAAATATCCCATTAGGCGTGTTCCCCTAGCCAAAATTCATCGCCCAAATCATCATCAAAATCATCTCTGATTGACATTACCCCCAAACTGTTTGCCCCAAGACGGCTTAGCTTTGGTTTGGCGTGCGTATCGCTTGCCAACAAAAACTGGGCAATGCTGGCTCGCTTTTGCAAATCCAAACTTGCCATCATCGGCAACACAGCTTGGACTTCTTGTGGTAAGTTTGGCGGTAATTCAATCATTCGCTATCCTTTTGATTAGTAAAACAACTTCCCACGCTGTGCCATTTCTCTTAGCAATGCAGGGGCTTCGTATGCCTTACCCAGATGGGCGTATTTGTCGCACAAAGCGACAAATTCCTTGACGCCCACTTGGTCAATATAACGGCACGGACCGCCACGAAACGCAGGGAACCCCACGCCCATAATCATCGCCATATCCGCCTCGCTTGGCGTTGCCACAATCTTATCTTCTAGGCAACGCACCGTTTCATTACAAAACGCCAGCATCATCCGCTCGGTAATCTCGGCAGGGTCAAACTCAGCTTTCGCCTTGCCAGCGACTTGGGCAACCAATTCATCGGCAGTTGGGTCAATGGTCTTGGCTTTTTTGCCTTTTTTGTCAAGCTTGTATTGATAAAAGCCGACATCGTTTTTTTGCCCCAAGCGGTTATGTTCAAACAGCGTCTGTACCGCCCCTTTAAAATAAGGCTTCATACGGTCAGGGAACCCTTCCGCCATTACTTCCGCTCCGTGTACACAGGTGTCAAGCCCCACGACATCGGCAAGGTAGGCAGGCCCCATCGGCATTCCAAATTTTTCCATTACTTTGTCAATTTGCACAAAGTCCGCACCGTCTTTTAAGAGCAAATCAAACGCCCCAAAATACGGGAACAGCACACGGTTTACCAAAAAACCAGGGCAGTCATTGACAACAATGGGTGATTTGCCCATTTTTTGAGCATAGGCAACGGTCGTGGCAATCGCTTCATCGCTCGTTTTTTCGCCACGAATCACTTCCACAAGGGGCATCATATGCACAGGGTTAAAAAAGTGCATTCCCACAAAGTTTTCTGGGCGTTTTAGGGCGTTTGCCAAACGGGTGATGGAAATCGTGGAAGTGTTAGACGCAATAATCGCATTTTCGCCCACACGGCTTTCCACATCGGCAAGCACTTTTTCTTTAATGGCGGGGTTTTCGGTAACCGCCTCCACCACAATGTCCACGCCAGTAAAATCATCATAAGACAAGGTCGGACGGATACGAGATAGGGTTTCGCCCATTTTTTGTGGGGTAGATTTGCCTTTTTCAATTTGCTTGGCGAGAAGTTTGGTCGCTTCACTCATACCCAATTCCAATTGAGCATTGCCAATGTCTTTCATAATAATGGGCGTGCCTTTCACGGCAGATTGATAAGCGATACCACCGCCCATAATGCCTGCACCGATGACGCTTGCGGTTTTGACTTCGCTTGCGGTTTTGCTGTATTTTTTGGCTTGTTTTTTGATAAATTGGTCGTTTAAGAACAGCCCAACCAACGCCGCTGCTTGTGGGGTCTTGGCGGCACGGGCGAAGTTTTTGGCTTCAATTTTTAACGCCTCATCTCGCTCCAAATTGGCGTGGCTTTCAATCGTTTCTACCGCTAGGGCAACCGCAGGGTACTGGGTAGGGTTAGCTTTGGCAAAAATCACGCCTTTGGCAGAATTAAACGCCATTGCTTGCTCGGTTTTGTTAAGTTTTACAGGCACTTGTTTTTCGGTGCGTTTGGCTTGCCAATCAAACTCGCCTGCGATGCATTGCTCAACAAGGTTTGTAGCACTTTCCACCACCTTATCATCGGCAACCACCGCATCCACCAAGCCAATTTTAAGGGCGTCAGTAGATTTTTGTGGTTTGCCTGTGGCGATAAGCTCCAACGCATTATCAATACCGACAAGGCGTGGCGTACGCACCGAACCGCCAAAGCCTGGGAAAATCCCTAGCGAAGTTTCAGGCAAGCCAATTTGAGCGGACGCACCAATGACACGGTATTCGCACACGAGCGTCATCTCGCACCCACCGCCCAATGCTGCACCGTTAATGGCAGCGACTTTGGGGAACGGCAAATCTTCAAAGCGGTTAAAGACGCTGTTAATGTCCAAAATCCAAGCCTCAATCTCGCTCTCAGGCTTAGCAAAATAACCGACAAACTCGGTAATGTCCGCCCCTGCGATAAACACGCCTTTGCCCGATGTTACGATAAGTCCTTGAATGTCTTTTGCATTTTCTAAGAGTTCAACGACTTGTTTAAACTCGGCATTGGTGGCTTGGTCAAATTTATTGACGCTCTCGTTTTGGTTGTCAAAGCACAGATTGGCAATGGAATCTGTGACGGTTAAGGTTAGGCTCGTGCCTGTAAAAAGGGTTGTCATAATACCGTTCCTTTTTTGGTTATGAAATGAAAGTTTAAAACAACTCTACTATAACAAAAATTTACAGCATTGGGGTAATATTTTTAAAAAATTGACTGCTGGGTCATAAAAAAACAGCCCACGCAAGGCTGTTTTATTGGCAAATCCGACAAAATTACTTGACGATAGGCTCACTACCCTCATCAATCACCGCTTTGGTAACCACCACTTCTTTGGCATCTTTCATGCTCGGTAGCTCGTACATGGTTTCGAGTAGGGCGTTTTCAATGATAGAACGCAAGCCCCTTGCCCCTGTTTTGCGTTTCATCGCTTGCTTGGCAATGGCGGACAAGGCTTCTTTTTCAAAGGTTAAATTCGCCCCTTCCATCTCAAACAAATAATGATATTGCTTGGTTAGGGCGTTTTTGGGTTCGGTCAAAATTTGCACCAACGCTTCTTCGTCAAGCTCATCTAAGGTGGCGATGACGGGCAGTCGTCCGATAAATTCTGGAATGATGCCAAATTTTACCAAATCCTCAGGCTCAACCTCACGGAACAACTCGCTGATTTTACTGTCTTTTTTGGTGCGAACGGTCGCATTAAAACCAATCCCCACTTCTTCGGTGCGTTGCTCGATGATGCGGTCAAGCCCTGCAAACGCCCCACCCACAATCATCAAAATATTGCTCGTATCGACTTGGGTCATCTGCTGATTGGGGTGCTTGCGTCCACCCTGCGGAGGGATGTTGGCAACCGTGCCTTCAATGATTTTTAGGAGTGCCTGCTGAACGCCCTCGCCTGACACATCACGAGTGATGGAGACGTTTTCGCCTTTTTTGCTGATTTTATCAATCTCATCGATGTAGATAATGCCACGCTGAGTGCGTTCCACATCATAATCGGCAGCTTGCAAGAGCTTTTGGATAATATTCTCTACGTCCTCGCCCACATAGCCTGCCTCTGTAAGCGTGGTTGCGTCCGCCATCGCAAATGGTACGTCCAGCATGCGAGCCAGTGTCTGAGCCAAGAGCGTTTTACCAGAGCCCGTTGGACCAATCAGCAAAATGTTACTTTTGGCAAGCTCCACAGGGGCAGGTTTACCATCTTTGACTTTTAGGCGTTTATAGTGGTTGTACACCGCCACCGATAAGGCTTTTTTGGCGGTGTCTTGACCAATCACATATTCGTCCAGATGAGCTCGGATTTCTTTGGGGGTGGGTAATTTGGCATTTGCCCAGTCTTTGTCTTGGACTTTGTCAGACTTTTTGGATTTTTCGCCCGCTTTTTCGGCTTTGGCATCCAAATCTTTAACGCCCAGCATGTCGCCACACAGCTCCACGCACTCATTACAGATGTTGGTGTCATTCATGCCAGAGATGAGTTTGGCGACATCGCTTTTGGGCTTACCACAAAAATCACAGCAAGGCTCTTTGCTTTTTGTCATTATTTTTTCTCTAAATTGGTTAAAATTTACACACGAAAAGGACAAATCATCATTTGTCCTAAGAGGATAAACCTGCGTAATTAGGGGCGTTTGGTGATGACTTTGTCCACCAAGCCATATTCGCACGCTTGCTCGGCACTCATGAAGTTGTCACGGTCGGTGTCTTTTTCTAGACGCTCGACAGGCTGACCGCAATGCTCAGCAAGGAGCTGGTTGAGTTTGGCTTTGAGATTCAAAATCTCTTTGGCGTGAATTTCAATGTCGGACGCCTGACCTCTGAACCCACCCAAAGGCTGATGAATCATGATGCGGCTATTGGCAAGGGCATAACGCTTACCCTTTTGTCCTGCTGACAGCAAAAACGACCCCATACTGCACGCCTGACCCAAACAAATGGTGGAGACGTCAGGTTTGATAAAATTCATGGTGTCATAAATCGCCATGCCTGCCGTTACTACGCCACCGGGAGAGTTGATGTAAAGGTGAATGTCTTTTTCGGCATTATCCGCTTCCAAAAATAGGAGCTGGGCAACAATCAGATTTGCCATGTTATCCTCAACCTGCCCTGTCAAAAAGATGACACGCTCACGCAAAAGACGAGAAAAAATGTCAAACGAACGCTCGCCACGTCCTGACTGCTCAATCACCATAGGTACTAGGGCATTGGCTGGCACGTCATGAAAAGTATCGGCTAATTGGTCATAAAAAGGGTTATTACGAATGTTGTTCATGGTTTTTCCAAAATAGTAAATTGACGTTATTGTACCACAATTAAAAAACACCCCAAACAATTGTTGGGGTATTTTTACATTTTTTAGCAAAATTTAATTGAGCAAATCAATTAGATTTGAGCTTGTTGAGCGGCCGCCAAAAGGTCTTGGTATTTGACTTCTTTGTCGGTAACTTTGGCTTGCGATAGGATATATTCAACCACTTGGTCTTCTAGCACAACCGCTTCAATGCCTGCACGCTCTTTTTTATCATTGGTGTAGTACTCAATGACTTCGGCAGGGTCTTCGTAGTTTTCGGCAGCCTCAGCGATGAATGCAGTAACACGGTCTTGGTCAACAACAAGTTTTTGGCTGTCAATGATTTGACCGACAAGCACGCCTAGACGCACCGCACGAAGAGCTTGGTCTTCGAAAAGTTCATCAGGAAGCATGGATTTGTCAAAGGTATTTGGGTTAGCACCAAACTGTTGAGTAAAACGCTGTACCATCAAATTACGCTGACGCTCAATCTCTTGGGCAAGCATGGCTTTTGGCACGTCAAACTCATTTTTCTCAACCAACGCATCAAAGGTTACTTGTTTGATTTGGTTGCGAGAGGCACTCTTGATTTCACGTTCCATGTTTTTACGAACGTCCGCTTTTAGCTTGTCAAGACCACCCTCTTTCACGCCAAACAATTCAAAAAATTCTTCGTTAAGCTCAGGCAATTTTGGCTCTTTGACTTCTTTCACGGTGATTTTAAAATCTGCTTCTTTACCTTTTAGGTTTTCGGCTTGATAATCTTCTGGGAAAGTTACCTTGATGGTACGCTCTTCGCCCGCTTTCATGCCTTTCATACCATCTTCAAAACCTGGAATCATGCGACCTGAACCGATGACTAAGCGATAGTTTTCGGCAGTACCACCTTCGAATTTTTCGCCATTGATAGAACCTTCAAAATCAAATGTGGCTTCGTCGCCGTCCACAAGCTCGCCTTCTTTGGTTTCAAAGGTTTGGCGTTGTTTTTGGAGGTTTTCAATCATGGTGTCCACGTCAGCATCAGACACGGTGGCGATTTGACGTTCAACTTCGATGTCAGACAAGCCTTGAATCTTCACTTCTGGGAACGTCTCAACAGTGGCTTGATACACCAAAAAGTCATTTTCTAGCTTGACATCATCAATGTTTGGCACGCCAACGGCACGAATTTTTTGCTCGGCAAGCACCTCAAAGACAGTATCACGAATGGTGTCATTGATGACTTCTTGCTGGATACCTGCACCGTATTGAGCTCTGATGTATGAGACTGGCACTTTACCTTTACGGAAACCGTCCACACGAGCGGTTTTGGCGGTTTGGCGAATGCGTGCTTCGACACGGTTTTGGATTGTGCCAACAGGAACTTTAACGGTCAGCTTAGTTTCTTTGTCCGAAACAACATTGACAGCAACATCTAAATTACTCATAAAAATCTACCTTAAATTTGTTAAATCGTATCACTGACACAGGGCATGACACAAGCACGCCCCACGAACATACAAAGCAGTGATGTTCAAAATCTGGGTGAGCTAACTCACAAAAATCCTAAAAGATGATTAGTATAGCTTTTTTTTGGATAAATTACAACCTATTACAAGTCACCAATCTCGCCTTTTAATTGACAAATCAGCTGATGGGTTGCCATACCACGATGACTGAGTGTATTTTTTGTGTCTTTGTCAAGCTCGGCGGACGCCATACCCAAACTTGGCACATAAAATAAAGGGTCATAACCAAAGCCGTTCTCACCCTTTGGTGAGTCCAAAATCTCGCCCACCCACTGCCCTTGTGCGATGATAGGTAAAGGGTCGTCAGCATGGCGGACATAGGCAAGCACACAGATAAATTTGCCCACGATTGGCGTGCCGTCCCGATAGGGTGATAATTCTTGGAGCAGTTTGGCGTTGTTGGCATTGTCATCGCCGTGTAGACCTGCAAAACGTGCCGAATAAATACCGGGGGCGTTACCAAGCACAGGTACACAAAGCCCGCTATCGTCTGCAAGTGCTGGCAAACCACTTGCACGGCTGGCATGGCGAGCCTTGATGATGGCATTTTCAACAAAGGATAAGCCTGTCTCGTCCGCATCATCAATACCAAGCTCGCCTTGTGGAATGACCGTGATGCCCAAATTAGCCTTATCAAATAAGGTTTGAAATTCGGCTAATTTACCTTTGTTATTGCTGGCTAGGATAAGTTTTTTCATTGTGATTACTTCAAATTAAAAGATGTGTTTATGGCAAACAACTCAAAGCTATCGCCATGCTGATAAGAACTCATGATGGCGTATCGTGTTACCATCTTTGATTTGGGTTAATTTATCGTGCGTGAGCGCCTCATAATTTGCCACCTCATCAGGGCTAAATTTCCCTGTCAGAAGTTGCCATCTAAGATAGATCAGCCACGTATTTAGCACGTCTGATTCACAGTACGTGGTTAGCTTATCCCACTGCTCTGCCTTAACCATCGGCACAACTTGCGAACCATCAACCTCCCCCTTGCCAGCAAAACCGCATAGGCTGGCGACCGTGTCTAGTTTTTGTTTGTGGCTATAATTACCCAGTGCCAATTTTTCCATCAAATCCACATGAGCATCGCCATATTTGTACAGATAATTGGGAGCTTGACTGTTAAATAATGTCGGTGCGGATAATTTATGGTGTAAGGCACGATAAAGTAGCACAGGCAAATCAAACCCTGTTCCGTTCCAAGAGACGAGGGTTGGTGCTGGCTTTTTGGTAAATGCTCTAAAAAATGTCATTAAAATTTCAGACTCGCTCATCTGGTTGAGGCTAAGTGATTTTAGGCTAAACTGCTCATCGCTTACCCACAAAAACGACAAACAAGCAATCTTATGCAAAGGCAATCGCATGAACGAATTGCCAGCCTCTGCCTCTCTGATGGCAGTAAGAGCGGTTAGGGCATCATCATCGCCTAGCGTGGCAATCTCAGGGTAGAGCAGTCGCCCCGTGTCAAGGTCGGGAATGGTTTCGATGTCAAAAATGAGAATTGGTGCAGTTGCCATAAATACTCCTTTATTATTGGGTGTTTTGTTGCTTAGCGGTTCAATCGAGCAAGCTCTTTTAAATAATCGCAAGCGGTTTGTTCGTCATTATCACAGGCTTTTTGATACCAATGCTTTGCCCATTTATCGCTTTGTTTTACGCCTTGCCCATTTAGATAGCGATTGCCCAGATACAGTTGGGCGGTTGAATTGTTTTGATTGGCAGATTTTCGATACCAATAGACCGCCTTTTCATAGTCCACAGGCACGCCATTTCCTTGAAAATACAGCACGCCCAAGTTTAGCTCAGCATGGGCAAAGCCTTGATTGGCGGACAACTCCAACCAATAACGTGCTTTGTCAAGATCTTGGCTTACGCCTGTACCTGTATAATAAAACTCGCCCATGCGGTATTGGGATTTTGCCACGCCTTGTTCGGCAGATTTTTGACACCAATATATCATGCGGTCGGCATTGGGATTGTGAAGGTGCGTTTTGGCGGTAACTTCACACAAAAAAGCCTGTGCGTCTTTGTCGCCTTGCTCGGCTTTTATTTGAATTTTGTGGTCATCGCCATTGCCGTACGCCATGACTTTATAATCAGCATGGGCAAAGACACAACCACCCAACCCAACTAGGCACAGGGCGATTTTGGCATAAGATTTAACGACATCAAATGGATAAAGCATAAATGACTCCGTGTTTAACAAAGGATTGGGCGTAAACACACCCAAAACCATAAAACCAGCCCTGCTTTTACACCCCAAACAGCCCCGTCGATAAATACCTATCTCCCCTATCGCAGACGATAAAGACGATGACGGCATGGGGGTCGGTCGCCTTGATGGATTGAGCGATTTGGTAACTGGCAAAGCCCGCTCCACCGCTTGATACCCCACAAAAAATGCCCTCATGGCGTGCCAAATGTCGCATGTAGTTTTCGGCGTCTTGTTGGTTGATGTCCATGATGACATCTACCCAGCGTTTGTCAAAAATCTTGGGCAGGTATTCAGGTTCCCAACGGCGAATGCCAGCGATGTTTGAGCCGTCTGACGGTTGTAGTCCGATGATGGCAATGTCGGGATTTTTTTCTTTTAAAAATCGAGACACCCCCATAATCGTCCCTGTCGTCCCCATGCTACTGACAAAATGGGTAATTTTGCCCCCTGTCTGCTCCCAAATCTCAGGACCTGTGGTGCGGTAGTGAGCTTGCCAGTTGTCATCGTTATTAAACTGGTCAAGCACCACGCCTTTACCGTCCGCCTGCATGGTCAGTGCCAAATCCCGAGCCACTTCCATGTTTTCTACTTCTATCAACGTCGCTCCGTAGGCTTTCATGGCATCTTTGCGTTCTTGGGTGGAGTTGGCTGGCATGATGAGCGTCATTTTATAGCCAAGCATGGCGGACACCATCGCAAGTGCAATGCCTGTGTTACCGCTGGTTGCCTCAATGAGCGTGTCGCCCTGTTTGATTTGCCCACGTTTTTGAGCTTCGTTAATCATGTTAAAGGCGGGGCGGTCTTTGACAGAGCCTGCTGGGTTGTTGCCTTCTAATTTGGCAAAAATCGTGGCATTAACATCGTCCGCCAAGCGAGTCAGTCGAACAAGGGGGGTATTACCAACCGTATGGGCGAGTGTTTGGGGGATTAAATCAGTCATAATGGTATATTTGATGGATAATTAGGCATTATTATAACATAATTATGCACCGATGGAGGCAATGAAAATTTACCACGCCGCCACAAATATGATACACTACCACCATCGCCCAAGCCGACATTGACATGCATGAAAAAAACACCCTTTAACCTACGAAGTGCTTATGGACAGCTGGTCGCCCTCGTGTTTTTGCCGATTGTGATTTTGGCGGTGGTGGGCGGACTGCTTGTCTTTAATGAGGTGCGTACAGCAAGCCTTGATAAGCAAGATGCCCTTGCTCATGGTGCATTATCCAATTATGAAATGGTACTGACTCGTCATTTTGCTCAGACAGAGGTTGCAAGTGGCGGTGCTTTGAGCGTGCCTGTCTTTGATGAATTTTTTCACAAAATCTCGCCCAATCAAGTGTACCGCATGGCGATTTTTGATGGCGATTACAAACAACTTGCCAGCTATGGTGGCTATGATGGCGATATACCTTTTGAATTTGAAGTAGAAGGATTGCTTGTCAAAGATGTCAATTTCAAACGCCAAAAAACCACCTACGGCACAAGCTACGCCAGAGAGATGAGTTTTGGCGGTACGCTTTATTATGTTGTGGTGGAGATGGATGGTCAGCCCTTGACCATTACCAGCTACCGTGTAGCACTGGCTTTGGCAATTACGGGACTGACCACCCTACTGCTGTTGTTGCTGATTTTAAATATCTACTCCAAACGCTGGATCACCCCCATCTATGAAATGCGGTTATTTTTACAAAGACTGACCGCCGACAATCTAGAAACCCCCATCAAAACCCATGCTGATGGCGAATTTTCATTACTTCAAAGAGACTTTGTCCAAGCCATGAGACGACTCTCTGGCAGTTTTAATGAATTAAAAGTTCACGCCTTTGAGACTGAGCAAGACCTCCAACACGCCTTAGATGAAATGGAAATGCAGACCATCTCTATTCGTGCCGCTCGTGATTTGGCGGTATCATCAAGCCACGCTAAGTCTGCGTTTTTGGCGAACATCAGCCACGAGCTTCGCACTCCCCTAAACAGCATTGATGGCTTTATCAATCTTTTGGCACGCCACGAGGGGCTAAGTAGCGAACAAAACCTCTACGTCCAAACCATCAAAAAATCCTCCGCTCACTTACTTGCTTTGGTCAATGATGTGCTAGATTTTTCAAAATTAGAAGCCGATAAGCTCGTCCTTGAAAGCCACGAATTTGATTTATATTCTGCCATCTATGATGTGGTGGACATGCTCTCTCCAATGGCATCTGAAAAACATCTGCGATTGTCGGTGTTGTTTTATAATGACGTGCCACATCGTGTGTTTGGCGACAGTCTAAGGGTTAAGCAAATCCTGACTAATTTAGTAGGCAATGCCATCAAATTTACCGACACAGGAGGCGTGGTTGTCAAAGCCAGCTTATCTGATGAGGTTTCTGGATTTTTGCACATCGCTGTGGAGGATACTGGCAAAGGGGTCTCCGAAAAAGACAAAGACTCGCTTTTTAAGAGTTTTAGTCAGGGCGACTTATCGGTAACTCGTCGCTATGGCGGAACAGGGCTTGGTTTAGTCATCAGTAAACAGCTGACCGAGCTGATGGGCGGAACGATTGGCTTTTTTGATAATAACAGCGAAAACATCGCCAAAATGGGGGCGACTTTTTGGTTTGAGATGCCCATTATCCTAAATGACGATAAATCAAACCAAAACTTACACCGCACACCACTTGATCCCCAAAACGATTTTGATAATCAACCCACCCTATCGCACCCCATCAAACTTCTAGTATGGATAAATCACGCCCCCACCATGCAGGTATTACAAGCTACCTTAGCAGGCATGGGGACGGACATTCATTTTGCCATCGGTTTTGCTGATGTCTTAGAACAACTTGATAAGCCAAATCATGGATTTGATTGGGTGATTGTGGATTATTTTGGACAAGATGCCTCACTTGATGATGTCGGAGCGGTTCTTCGTCAAATACGCACTCGTTATCATGGCAAGCTCGCCGCCTATGGCTATCAGGTTGGCATGGACAGCTCTTTGCTTGGCGAATACCAAACTTATGGTCTGTATGAACCGATGGACAAACGCCAGCTATTTGCCATGCTTGCCAATCAAACCACCCAGACCATTGACAATCATCTGCATAAATTTTCAGGTTATCGCATCTTAGCGGTGGACGACCACCCACCAAATCTACTTGTGCTACAAGCACTGCTGGCAGAGCTGGGCGTAGCAGTCATGACCGCCCATAACGGTTTTGATGCCATCGAGGTCATGTCTCGTACCATCAGCACGAACGAGCAAATTGACTTGATTTTTATGGACATTCAAATGCCAAGAATGTCAGGTCTAGAAGCCAGTATCCAAATCCGCAAAATCGAAGAGAGTCATGGTAAACCCCCCGTACCCATCATCGCCCTGACCGCTCACGGACTGGCAGACGAAAAAGAACGGCTAGTCATGGCAGGGCTAAATGATTATGTGAGCAAACCCATCGGGCATGAACAACTGACCCAAACCCTCCAAAAATGGCTGGGCGAGGATAACGCCACTCACACCAAAACACCTGACACCGTCAGCACTAGTGATGTCCACCACCCCAAAGACAAACCCACCAACATCAATAACATCACTTCTCATGTCGATGATGCGTCCACCCAAAGACTGCCCGACATTGATTGGCAAGATGCCCTAGAACGTTCAGCAGGTAAAAGCGACCTCGCCAAGACGTTGCTGACCTTACTCATTGATGGTTGCGAAAACGAAAAACTCGCCCTAGAACACGCATGGGCAGACAGAGACCGAGCCAAACTCGCCGACATCACGCATGGCTTGGTAGGTAGCAGTCGGTACACGGGTACGCCACGCCTGCGAGACATCGCTGAACGCTTTGAGGCACAATGTCGAGAAAGCCTATCTGATAATTCAGCGGGGCAATTTATCGGCATGCGAACCAACTACCGAAAACTCATCGATGCCCTAGAAAGCCTCGAAAAAACCGACCCAGCCACATTGTTGGCGGACAATGCCAGTTTAGATGGATAAATCACACGCCACTTCTTGGTGGTGTCTCTTATTTATTTTTACTAAATAGTTTGCTAAAATGGGGATTTATAATCATTCTTAACAAGGATTTTTATGAACCCTTCCATCTTTGATGAAGTGCCACCACCCCTAAATAGCACCAATCAACCCACCGAACATGAGTTTTATTTTCACGGTACAGGCTCTGAGTATTTTAAGATATGGATTGTCAATCTGGTTTTAATCATTGTTACGTTAGGCTTTTATTCGCCATGGGCGAAAGTTCGCCGTCTTAGATATTTTTATGGTAACACCGAACTTAATGGCGAGGTTTT
The DNA here is from genome assembly GCF_030525845.1 of Moraxella sp. GTDB lineage: Bacteria > Pseudomonadota > Gammaproteobacteria > Pseudomonadales > Moraxellaceae > Moraxella. The sequence continues at coordinate 1,975 of NZ_JAUNDY010000017.1, read as the reverse complement.
TGATTATACCGCCAGCCCAAAGCGGATTTTGATTGGGCGACTAGTTGCACTTAGTTTGTATGTCATCATCAGCGTCATTGCTGAGATTTCGCCTGATTTGGCGGTACTAGGCAGTGCCATCATCTTTCTTGTTATGCCGTGGCTCATGCGTTCTACCATGCGGTTTATGGCACGAAACAGCCAATACAATAACATTCGATTTGGGTTTTATGGTAAGCTATCCACCGCCTACCTTATCATGTTGGCATCTGTGGTAATGTCGGTGGTTAGTTTTGGTCTGCTCATGCCTGTGGCATGGTGGCTTTTTAAACGTTATCAATTTGATAATACCTATTTTGGCGAGCTAAAATTTAATTTTAACGCCAGTATTTGGGATATGTATAAAGCCATGATTATCCCCATACTTATCTTTATTGGGGCGTGTGTTGCAGGTGTATTATTGCTTGGTTTGAGTTTTACCACAGGCGAGACCAATGGCATTATCATCATCTTTGCGGTGCTTGGGTTTTATTTTGTGTTGCTGTTGATTATGCCACTTATGCAGGCCTATACTCATAAGGCGATTTGGCAGTCGATGACTTTGGGGGAGAATGAATTTAATCTGGATAATTTTAATCCTCTCACATTTGCCTTTATTCAGGCGACTAACTATATCTGCACTGTCTTGACATTGGGGCTATTTCTTCCGTGGGCAAAGGTGCGTTTGCATCGTTATAAAATAGAGACACTATCGCTGATTGCTTATGACGATTTTGATGCTCTAACGACTCCGCACATGCATGATGAATCCTCCATCGCAGATGAAATTAATGATGTGTTTGACTTTGATTTATCGTGGTAACTAAGGGTAGATGATGACACAACACGAAGTGCCAGTCCGTTATTTTGATGGCAAAATCAGCAAAGCCCACACTGCCAGTCTGCGTCCACATGGTGTGGCAGGGTCGTTTGTGTTGGTTGGTCGTGATTTTAAGGCAGTGTATCATGCCAAAGACTATGAGTTTTTGGCTCGTGTGGGTAACTTGCCTGCGGTGCTCATGCTAAATGATGGTGGACGCATTGAGCTACTCGATGAAATACCCTCATGGCTGACCCTAAAAAACAAAACGCTGTTTGATAAAATATCCATCATGGAGGGTAGTCTACGCTGGGTTGCCATCAGCGTGGTGGTGGCATGTTCGTTTGTTTTTGTTTCACTAAAATTTGGCATGCCGATGATGGCTCATTATATCGCCCAAAAGCTGCCTGAGGATACGCTCATGGAGATCGGCAATCATGCCGAAGAGCAGGTCATGAAAATGACACAGTCTAGCACTTTGCCAAAGGCTCGCCAAAATGAAATAGTGGCACTCTACCAAAAACTAGGTGGCAGCCCCCAAGCCAAAGTTATCGTTCGTGGGGGCGGTGCCATCGGTGCAAACGCACTTGCCATTCCCAACAACACCATCGTCATTACCGACGAACTCATCGAGCTAAGTGATGACGATAACGAGATTTTGGCTGTGCTCGCTCACGAACAAGGACACCTTGTACATCGCCACAGCCTCGAACAAGCCATCAGCAATCTTGGGGTGGGCGTGCTTATTGTGGTCATCACAGGCGACACCTCCAATCTTTTACTTACTCTACCTACTCTGCTCGCTCATACGCACTACTCCCAAAGGGCAGAGCTTGAAGCGGATAAATTCGCCATCGATGAACTAAAACGACTTGGCATTTCTCCTATGTATCTGGCAAGTTTTTTTGAAAAAATGCAAGATGAAGAGAGCGAACAAAGTCATTGGTCGCTACTATCCACCCACCCTGACACCACCAAGCGTATTGAGCAGGTTAAAAGGTACAGCCATTAAATTCTAAAAACCACCCAAATCATCATGGGTGGTACAACCAAGATCAGCGATAGCCATTTGGGTTATTACTTTGCCAACGCCAAGCGTCCACGCACATTCTTTGAATGTCATATTCTGCCTCCCAG
>NZ_JAUNDY010000040.1 GCF_030525845.1 Moraxella sp. | reverse complement strand
TTTTTGGGGGGATTTGGGAGAAAGTTTGTAAGTGGTTGGTTTTGTTGGGGATTTAGTCCCGAGTTTTGACTTCCAAAAGTTCAATCTCAAAGGTCAAATCTGAATTGGGTGGAATTTGTCCGACTGTTCGCTCGCCATAGGCAAGATGAGCAGGAACAATAAGCTGTCGTTTGCCACCAATTTTCATTGGGGAAAAGTCGGGCAATGTCATCTCAATGCCCCATTTGGCAAGGAATTTCGCTCCGATTTCACTGCCAAGCACGCCCAAATCCCAGCCTTTTATCACTCGCCCTGTGCCAATCACACATTCAAAGGGCTGTCCACGCTTATGTGAGCTATCAAATACCGTACCGTCCGCCAAATAGCCTGTATAATGGGCGGTGATCAACGCTCCGCGTTCGGCTTGCTTGCCATCGCCTACGACAAGGTCGGTAATGCTAAAATCGGTCATTGTAACTCCTTAATAAGCTCAAATCTAGGTAAGGTTTTGCCGTCAATTTCTACGCTTTCGCAAAACATCGCCAAAGGTCGTACCCATACGCCATAGTCGCCATACAAGGCACGATACACCACCAACCATTCTTGACTTTCAGAATGGCGGGCGGTGTGCAACATTTGGTAAAGGTTGCCCTTGTAGTGGCGGTAGATGCCTGTTTTTACGGTCATATTTTTATTCACTTGTTTTGACTTTCTTTCAATAAAACTATAACATCATTTAGAGCTTGAATTTGCTTGTCTTTTTCATTGATAATTTCATCTTTATTTGCCAATAATTGGACTTGGTGTTCCAATTGCAAATTAAGTTTTTCTATTTCTGATGATAATTTTTCATTGGCATTTAAGAAATAATTGGCGGTTGCATTACTTCCTGTATTATTTGGCAACTGAATAACCACATCACCGCTTTTATTTAATTCCAATAATTCCACAATGTCCATATTAAATATTTGGGCAATTTTTTCTAATTTTTCAAATTTTAATTGCGTTTCCCCACGCTCAATTTTTGCATAACCGCTCGTTGTCATATTTAACTGCTCCGCCATCGTTTCTTGTGTAAGATTTTGTTATTCTCTTACACAGCGAATATTGTCTTGAATGGTCATTTTAACCTACCTAAAATTTACTTTTTGTCCAAATTGGACAATAAATTGTCTAAACTGTTAATTTACAAATGTATTATAAATCATTACAATAAAAACGTAAAAAATAATTTTTCTTTTTTAAATTAAATTGGAGTTTATTATGGCTAGATATAGCGTACTTTTAAGATTTACAAAACCAAATAGCAGTGGTAGTAGTGCTACCAAATGGTTTACAGTTGAAGCTTCATCATCAAGTGGCGCAAAAAGTGAAGCATTATCGCAAGCAAGGTCACAAAACCCAGATTATCGATGGTCTGTTGCGGGCGAACCAAGACAACTCTAACTGCTATTGTATCAAAAAACAATCCAACCTCCAAACCAAAAATTTGGGGGTTATTTATAGGGAATATTATATGTTTTCCATTGAGAATTTAAAAGCAACTTATATCCAAAAAATTAAAAATTCTGATAGTATTTTGGATAAGGCAACAGGGGTTGCAGAAATTTCAGGCAAAGGTGCTGTCGCAGGCTTAACCACTTTGGTTCGCCATGTACCTAAAATGATATATGATAGCGTAACTCCTGAAAATCTAGCCAAACTTGATGAATATGCTGTCAAAACAAACATTTCTCGTTGTAAACAGGCTCTAAATAGAAGTGATTTAGACAGCGAACAAAAAGCTGGATTTAGAGCAAGTCTTGCCGAATACGAAGCAAGATTGCGTGAAATTGAGCAGCAAAAACGAGAAAAAGAAGAGCAAGAAAGACAGGCAGAAAAAGAAGAGCGTATCCAACGATTTCTTGATGGTGAAGACCAAGAGGATATTGAACGAGATATTGAAGAAAGAAAAAATCAGCCAAAAAGAATTGAGGGTTGGTTTCCCTCCTTGTCCAGTGAAAGGGTTGCAGAAAATGAACTTAAAGATATGAGAGAACAGGTGGGTAAATTAGAACAAACAATCGCAAACCAACAATCGCACATCTCCCAACTACAAAACAAACACAAAACCTTAATTGAGAACCACGAATTATCAAAAACCAAACCAGATAATGAAGAAGAAACAACGGTTCTTTTTTATAAAATTGAACAAAAATACAAAGAAATTGAAATAGCAAACAAAGAGTTAGAAAAGCTCAAAAAGGAAATAAGAAGTTTAAGAGAACGTATAGGTATTTATGTTGCCAATGGCGTGCAAGAGACGACATAAATATAAACTTCAATGAATTTTCCGTTACCTTGTGATGGCATAAGTAACGGAAAATCTATTTAGTGTCCTAGGCAACAGTTACTTTGGCAAACGCCTTCTTCCCTGCCTGTACCACAACCGTTTGCCCTTTTTCTACGGCAAAGTCCGCACCGACCACCGCTCCGTCCACTTTGACCGAGCCATTTTTTAGAGCGTCTTTGGCTTGTGCCGAATTTTTAACCAGTCCTGCTTGGTTTAATAGCTGGGCAATAAACAGTTTATCCCCATCAACGCTTAGTGTAACTTCTGGCAAATCAATTGGCAATTCTCCGTCCGCCAAGCGATTCCCTGCTGATTTATGGGCATTCTCCGCACTTTCTTTATCGTGGAATCGTTCAATCAATTCCAATGCCAAAATGCGTTTAATCTCTTGCGGATTGCGACCGTTTGCCATTTCATCAAGCAGGGCGTTCACTTCACTCATCGGCTTAAAACTCAAAAGCTCAAAATAACGACCAATCAGCGTGTCAGGCATTGACAAAATTTTCTGATACATCACACCCGCAGGTTCGGCAATGCCAATGTAGTTACCAAGCGATTTGGACATTTTTTGCACACCGTCCAAGCCTTCTAGTAGGGGCATCGTCAGGCACACTTGCGGTTCTTTACCATAACGCCCTTGCAGGGTACGCCCCATCAGCACATTAAAGGTCTGGTCAGTTCCGCCAATCTCCACATCAGCGTCCATCGCCACGCTGTCGTAGCCTTGTACAAGGGGGTATAAAAATTCGTGAATGGCAATCGGGGTCTCGTTTTTGTAGCGTTTGGAAAAGTCGTCCCGTTCTAGCATTCGTGAGACGGTAAGCTGGCTGGCAAGCTGTATCATATCGCCTGCCGACATTTTGCCAAACCACTCGGAATTAAAGACGATTTTGGTTTTGTCTTTGTCTAGGATTTTAAAGACTTGCTCGGCATAGGTTTGGGCATTGGCTTTGACATCTTCTTCGGATAGGGGTGGACGGGTGGCGTTTTTACCAGATGGGTCGCCAATGCGAGCGGTATAATCGCCAATCAAAAACAAGACTTCGTGTCCCAAGTCTTGAAAATGACGCAGTTTGTTTAGTACCACCGTATGCCCAAAATGTAGGTCAGGGGCGGTGGGGTCCATGCCCAGCTTGATACGCAAAGGGCGACCGAGGGCGAGTTTTTTTAATAAATCTTCTTCGGAATAAATTTCAACCACGCCACGCTTTAAAAGTTCAAGTTGTTCTTGGGGGGGTAAAAAATTAGACATTGTAAATACCTTTATCATAACAAAATAAAATCGCCCTATTCTAACACAAATTTTATAAAAAAATAAAAAATAGCCATACAATTGTATGGCTATTTTGGGGTAAAAATTAGTGAACTTTTTTTGAGGATTTAACTTGACAGTCTTTGTATAAAATGTTGCTGGCTGGGTCTTGAATGGTTGCAATACTGGTTTTATGATAGTTTGCCAAAGTCATCGCAGGTGTGCTTAGATTAAAATTATTGTCATTGCCAAACCATGTATCTACATTGTCTGAGTGAGCCAGATTGATTGGCATAAAACGAGTTTTGCCATTTAAAGTTGCCTGTGCGTAGGTAGGTTGGTTTTGTTTGTTGAAACCGTAGGTAACTTTGATGGACTTTTTGCCTTGGCATTGGTAGGTAACTTGGCGTTTGTTGACGGTGGACTCGTCCGCCTTGCGTGCATCCATCATGTCATCGGCGTGAGCAACCCCCATTGTCGCAACAAGGGCAAAAACAGAAGCGAGAAGTTTGATTTTCATAATGACACCTCTAAAAGTGAAAAATAACAAAAAATCAAGTTAAGTTTTTTAAAATGCTGTACTTGACTTAACTGATGATGGTATTATAGTTTAATTCAAACAAAATAGTATAACAATTTGGTAAAAAATTATTGCTAATTATAAGCATTTGGCATTCTTTGATTGTTTTTGAAATTTTTAGTTACAATTTAATCAGAAACTGGGTATTTGTGTTAAAGTTTATCAAAATATGCTACAATCTACGCCAATTTTAGCTAGGAACAATAACAATGACCGCCAATTTTGATGAGTTTTTAAACGAGATTTCCGCCCAATCCGACCTCCAATTTGATTTGGTGGACGACAGCCAAAATGGGCTTTATATTGGTATGATGAGTGGCACAAGCCTTGATGCACTTGATTTGGTGTTGTGCCAATTTGATGACACTGACGGTTTAAAGGTAAATTTGATTGCCACGCACAGTAAGGCTTTCCCAAAAGAACTTCATCAAATCCTAACTGCCCTTTGCACGCCAAGCGGCACGCACGCCCTAGCACAAGGCGAGTTTGAAAAGTTTAGCGAGCTAGACTTTTGGGGCTTGGCAAGTCGGCTCTATGGCGAGTTGTCAGCACAGGCGGTAACGGAACTCCTTGAAAAAGCTGGCATTTTGCCCGATGACATCATCGCCATTGGCATACACGGGCAGACCGTCCGCCACCGTCCTGAATGGCAGTTTAGTTTGCAACTACTTGACCCTAATGTTTTGGCAGAACGAACGGGCATTACGGTAGTGTCAGATTTTCGCAGACGAGATATGGCGGTAGGCGGTCAAGGAGCCCCCTTAGTGCCTGCCTTTCATCAGGCGGTATTTGGTGGGGAAACTGGGGCGAGAGTGATTTTAAATTTGGGCGGTATTGCCAACATCACCGTGCTAAATTCTGATTTGAGCGACACGGTCATCGGCTATGATACGGGCGTGGCAAATCTACTCATGGACGGCTGGACGGCTCGTCATTTGGGGCAAGCCTATGATAAAAATGGCGACT
>NZ_JAUNDY010000039.1 GCF_030525845.1 Moraxella sp. | reverse complement strand
GCCGTATTTGGTTACCATCGCACGAGCCATTTTGGTGGCACGCTCAAAGTCGTTGCTCGCCCCTGTGGATTTACGATTGATAAAAATCTCTTCGGCAATACGCCCGCCAAACAAGATGGAAATGTCATTGAGCATTTTATCGCTATAACTACTCACAGCGTCCTGCTCTGGCAATTGCCAAGTAACACCCAACGCCCAACCACGAGGCATGATGGTAACTTTGTGAACAGGGTCGGTATCAGGCAACAGCTGTGCAACCAAGGCATGACCTGCCTCATGGTAAGCGGTGGCACGGCGTTCTTTTTCGCTTAATACCATCGATTTGCGTTCAGGTCCCATATAGAGCTTGTCTTTGGCATCTTCAAAGTCGTTCATGTCCACGCTGTGCTTGTTACGGCGAGCGGCAAATAGGGCGGCTTCGTTTACCAAGTTGGCAAGCTGCGCCCCACTAAACCCCGGTGTACCTCTTGCCAACGCATTGACATCAACACCGATGGTTTGGGGTAATTTTTTCAAATGCACATTTAAAATCTGTTCGCGACCTTTGATGTCAGGCAAGCCTACTGATACTTGACGGTCAAAACGACCAGGGCGAAGTAGGGCTTTATCAAGTACATCGACACGGTTGGTGGCAGCGATGACAATCACGCCATCATTACCCTCAAAACCATCCATCTCAACAAGAAGCTGGTTTAAGGTTTGTTCTTGTTCACTATTATGGCTACTAACCCCTGCCCCACGCTGACGACCGATGGCATCAATCTCATCAATAAAGATGATACAAGGAGCATGTTTTTTGGCTTGGTCAAACATATCACGAACACGAGACGCACCCACGCCGACAAACATCTCCACAAAATCAGAGCCAGAAATGGAGAAAAACGGCACGCCTGCCTCGCCTGCAATCGCTTTGGCAAGCAAGGTTTTACCTGTACCAGGAGGACCTACCATGAGCACGCCACGAGGAATGGTCGCTCCCAGCTTGGTGAACTTAGCAGGGTCTTTTAAAAAATCCACCACTTCAACAACTTCTTGCTTGGATTCCTCACAGCCAGCGACATCGGCAAAGGTAACTTTGATTTGGTCTTTGTCGAGCATTTTAGCTTTGGATTTACCAAAACTCATGGGGTTGCGACCACCTACACCGCCACCGCCAGCACCACCGCCCATGCCACGCATAAAGAGCCAAAATAGCCCAATGATGAGCAAAATTGGAAACGCTGCAATGAGTAGCTGAGTACCAATCCCTTGACGCTCTGGTACTGCCCCCTCAACTTCCACTTCGTGTTTACGAAGCAGAGGCATAAGCTCATTATCATCAATAGTAGGACGCACCGTCTCAAAGGTTGAGCCATTGGTTTTGGTACCAGTAATTTCTTCGTTCTTAATCTCGATTTTTTTGATTTCACCTGCTTCTACCGCACTAACAAATGCCGAATACTTCATCGCATCTGCTTTGTTTGAGCCACGGTCGAGATTGCTAAACACCATGACCACCACGGTGATAATCACAAGCCATAATAAAATATTTTTTGCCATATCGTTCACTAGCGTTTCCTGTTTTTGGCGTGATGTAACTACTTTAAAAATAAAATTGCCTAATGTTGGCAAATCCAAGAAGATATGAGGTTAAAAACCAATAAAATCAAGCCGAGTACTGAATTATTAGTATCATTTAATCGCCACCCAAAACATCTCTTTGGAGCGAGGACGGCTGGCGGCAGGTTTGATACTTTTGATTTTGCTAAACTTTTTTTGCATCTCGCTACGAAGCTCGGGCGACCCTTCACCCTGAAACACCTTCATTACCAATGCCCCACCCTCAGGCAATACTTTTAGGGCAAAATCCACCGCCAATTCACACAAATACATCATGCGTGGCATGTCCACCGCTGACATACCAGAGGTGTTGGGTGCCATGTCAGATAAGACCACATCGACACGCCGTCCACCGACTTCATTCATGATTTTGTCAAAGACTTCTTGCTCACGAAAATCCCCTTGAATGAAAGTAACATTTTCCAACGTATCCATCGGCAAAATGTCAGAGGCAATCAAAATCCCGTTATCGCCCACCAGCTGTCCTGCCACCTGCGACCAACTACCGGGTGCAGAACCCAAATCCACGACCGTCATGCCTTTTTTAATCAACCCCATTTTTTCGTTGATTTCGAGGAGCTTATAGGCGGCTCTTGCTCGATAGCCATCTTTTTGGGCGAGCTTGACATAATAATCATCAATATGCTCTTTCATCCACGCCTTTGAGGATTTACTAAATTTTTTGTTGGTAATGCGGGTTGCCATAACTTAAAATCAAAGCCTTCAAAACAACTGCTTAGTTTAACATTTTTATGAGAAAAATTGGTGTATTTTTGTTATAATAAGCCAATTTTTTAGCAAAAATCTTATATTAAGATTTTTTATCAAGCATTTATTGAGAAATTTTATGGCAAAACCTAACTTTACCAGCCTATCTAACGACACCCTAAAAGAGCTACGTGGCATCGGTCATCGTCTAAGCCCCATCATCATTGTTGGAGCAAACGGTCTATCGCCCACTCTCATCGAAGAGACTGCTCGTGCCTTAGCCGACCACGAACTCATCAAAATCAAAATCCCCGCAGGCTCAAGCGATGAACGCAAAGAATGCGCCAGTGCCTTAGCGACAGCCACCGAAAGTCAAGTGGTTCATCACATCGGACGCATGGTGCTGTTGTTTCGCAAAAATGACGAACCCAACCAAAAACTATCCAACCTAGCACGTTTTGGGTTTTAAGGGCATTACACCATGAATTTTTTTAGTGCAAATTTGCTTGATAAGCTATTTAGCTTACTCTCGTTATCGCATTTTACTGAGTTTTATTATGATGATGGTGCGGTCATGTCCAGAGATGGGCTGTTTGTCTTGCGTGACGACCAGCACGGTCAAAACACCCCAAAAGCCCATGTCTTTATCAGTCAAGACACACATGCTGGCAAAAACATCATCAACATCAGCTTTATGATTGAAAAAGTTGACGGCCTTCACTTTAATGATTTTCACACCAAAAACATCGCCAAAGCGGATAACCTATGGCAAGAGACCTGCCTTGAATGCTTTATTGGTCTGTCAGATGGCGGTTATTTAGAAATCAACGCCACCCCTGATGGTCGCTACGCCATTTATCATTTTGAAGATTATCGCACGCCTGCTGTGCCTACGCCCACCGATAAGGTTAGCTTGCATTGGCGTGCCGATGATAACGACAACACGGTCGTGTATGAGCGTCATTTTAGCCTTGATGTCAGCGGTATTGGCGAGCTTATCGACAGTCAAACACTCATCAACCCCTGCCTAATCCTAAACATCAACGGCAAAACACACCACCTTGCCACACGCCACGCCACGCCAGCAGATTTTCACGATAAGGCGTATTGGCAAAAATGGTAAGCATCTGACAAAATTAGCATAAAAAAACCCATGACAAATCATGGGTTTTGTTGCAGAAGATTATTTAATTCTAAACCAATCATCGGCACTGTTTTTGGCTTTTTCGATGTCGCTAGAAGATAAGTTTAGGGCAAGCTGACCAATTTTGTCTTGGGCTTTGCCACGAATGTTTTGGTCGAGCATGCCATCACGACTGGATAAATCATACCACTTATAAGCATCGACATAACGCTCTTGTTTTTCATCAATCATCGCAAGAGCGTAACTGGCACGGTTATCGCCTAGATGAGCCGCTTTTTCTAGCCATTTACGACCCGTTGCCATGTCCGCCTTCACACCCTCGCCACGCAAGTACATCAAACCTAGATTAAGCTGGGCAGGTGCGATGTCTTTTTCGGCAGCACGAGTGTACCAATAAACTGCTTTAGCGGGGTCTTTGGCAACGCCCTCGCCCTTTTGGAGGCGTTTGGCTAGGAAAAATTGGGCGTGGTGATTGCCCTGACCCGCCTGTGCTGTCAAAGAAGCAATGTCCATTACCTCAAAGCGAGACACATCAAGCGGTACATTTGAGATAAGCTCGGCATTTGCCACGCCAGTTAGTAGCAATGCAGAGAGGAAACTAAGTTTAAAGTATTTCATAAGATACCCTACTTTTCACGTTAAACATGTCCTGCATTGGCGACATCAGTCCACGCCCACATACCTCTTTGGGCAATCTCTACGATAAACAGACAAACCAAACAGACATGCATCATATCAATTTAGCGTTATTAATGATGGCTCATCGCCACCTCCATGTCCTAATCATACCACTAATTTTCTATAAACTCAATCACTTAACACCCAATTGACAAATTTTTGTAACACTACGTCCACACATCATTTGCACCCCAAGAATATTGTGTATAAATACTTACACTTTAAAAGGAATTATGATATGATAATAGTGGTTTTTGCCAATTAACACACCATAAAACACCGCAGGTAACTTTATGAAAAATAACCAATCTTTTATCCTAAAACCGCTTGCTGTCTCTTGCTTTGTGGCGATGGCAGCGACAGGCTGTGCCATTGATGATGATGTCAATCTAAACACCCCATCAAAACTCATCAGCAACCACACAAATATCGACACATCTAGTGCCGATGATGCCAAAAAACGAGCCGAACTTGCAAACGCCCTCTACGAAGAAGCCAAGAAAAAAGCAGAAGAAGCGGCTAAGACCGCCCAAGTTGCCAATGCCAATCTTGCCAGCCTCGCTGATACTCTGCAAAACGAAGTGGCGGACAAATACAACCAATGGCTAGCAGCCGAAGAAGCCATCGTAGCCATCAACGACCAAAAGAAACAAGCACAGCTTGATAACGACATCGCCAAAAAGGAAGAGCTTGCACAGCAAGAACAAGAGCAGATCGCCATCGCTCAACAGCTGTTTAACGAGTTAGAAAAAGCCAAAACAGAAGCCAATCAACTCCTAGAAGAAGCCAAGCAAGCCGAAGCAGCATGGATACAAGCCGAAAAAGAAAAAGCCGAAGCCGAAGCCAAAAAACAGGCTGAGGAAGAAGAAGCAAAGCGTAAAGCAGAAGAGGAGGCGAAAAAGCAGGCGGAGGAAGAAGCCAAACGTAAGGCAGAAGAGGAAGCAAAACGTCAAGAAGCTGAACGCCTACAAAAAGAGCAAGCCGTTCTTGACAAAATTAATGAAGCCATCGCTGCCACCAATAATGCAGCAGATACTCTTGCCAACGCCAAAAACACCGCAGCTACTGCAACCACGCAGGCAAGCGATGTTGCTACCGCCCAAGAGGCGATTAATAACGCTAACACCGCCTACCAACAGGCAAACAACGCCATCAACGAGGCCAGTACCGCCCTATCTCAGGCTGAGCAGGCTCTACAAGATGCCAAAAATGCCAATGCCAGCGATGAAGTTATCGCCAAAGCCGAACAGGCCGTTGCTGACGCTCAAAATGCCATCGCTGATGCTCAAAATGTCCGCACACAAGCTGACAATGCTCGCAAATTAGCAGAACAAACTCAGCAACAGGCTGAAAAAGAAAAAGCAGAACAAGAGCAAGCTCAAAAAGAGCAAGCAGAAAAAGA
>NZ_JAUNDY010000016.1 GCF_030525845.1 Moraxella sp. | reverse complement strand
TGGTGTTGACACATCAGGGGAGGGTGTATCGGAGGGAGGGGGTTGTTAGGGGGGGGCAGAGAATACTTCGCTACTTTTGTTTTGTCTGGTGTCTGCACTTTTGGGATTGGCGTATTCCGTTTTTGGGGCTGTACTAGACAAGCCTAAGCTTCACACCATTTTCTCCAAATTTTCAGCTTTTGAGAGGGTGTACCATAATTAAACCCAAACCCACATTCTTTAATAAAAGATGAAAGTTTTTCTTGTCAGTGTCATTACGCTTTCTAAGTACTCGTTTGCCTTTACGAATACCACCAAAGTAGCTTTCATTAAGTTTGATTTTACCATCAAACACAGTGTAAGCTTCAAGATTGAGATTGTATTCTATCACAAGGCTGATTTTGTGGTAGAATAATATGGTTGTATTAGAGTGAATGCCGAGTAAATTAAGCTGATGAACAAGTAGTTATTTACAGCACAAAAATTCAGGCGGTTCAAGTTGTGTTTTACTTGATTTACAATGGATTATATTTATAAAACTAGTGTCTTATAAGTGTTATACTAGTCCAGTTCTTTATTTTTATTGTTTTTGATGTATTGTTATTCTCATGATTTGTTATACGCCCACTGATGAACAACAATCCGCCCTAGACATGGCGATGTTGGGGGATTCTTTTAAGATTGTGGCGTATGCAGGGGCTGGAAAAACCACTACTTTAAAGCTGATTAGTGAAAACCTGCGTGGGTGTGGGTTGTATTTGGCATTTAATAAATCCATTGCGAATGAAGCACAAGGAAAATTCCCTTCCAATGTACGCTGTCAAACTTTTCACTCACTTGCTTTTCGCCATGTTTCAAGGGATATTACCGCCAAGGTAAGTTTGCCAAGGCTTACCCCTGCACGACTGGCAAAGGAGCTAAACCTCTCTTCTATTGAGGTGCAAAGAAGTGTTGATGGTATTAATAAGCCCGTCGTATTAACCCCCGAAAAGCTTGCCAATATGGTTAGTGAGGCGGTCAGTACATTTTGTAAGACATCAAGTGGCTATCCTGCACCACGCCATATTACGCCACCAACTTGGTTAAGCGATGCTGATAAAGCTCGTCTGCAAGAGCTACTCTATCCTGCCTTTGAGTACCGCTGGCTGTCATCGATTGACCCACGACATCAAGCAGGGATTGGGCATGACGTTTATCTTAAACTTTGGACGCTGTCAAATCCTGTTATCCCTGCTGATTTTATTTTATTTGATGAAGCCCAAGATGCTGACCCGCTCATGATGGGAGCGTTGTTGAAGCAGGATAAACAAACCATCTATGTGGGCGATGCTCATCAGCAGATTTATGAATGGCGAGGAGCGGTCAATGCCATGAAGCGTTTGCCTTATCCTGCCACCTTATTGACTCAATCATTTCGTTTTGGCGAGGAGATTGCTAAGGTTGCCAATCTCTTCTTAAAAGCCCTCCAAGAAACCATTCCACTAAGAGGCAATCCACAAAAGCACTCGGCAACCGCTCAATTATTGACCCATGGCAAAAAAGATGCGGTTTTGTGTCGTACAAATGCCAATGCTATGGCACAGCTTCTTTTGGGGCAAAAACTAGGTCATAAAGTTGCTTTGCAGGCTGATGGTGCGAGGATTTTGAGATTTTGTCAAGGAGCGGATAATCTAAAAAACGGTAAGATGGTGTATGGCGTGCCAGAGCTTGCTTATTTTGGTCGTTGGGACGAAGTTAGAGAGTTTAGCGAAACAGGTGAGGGTAGCGACCTAAAAACATGGGTAAAGCTCATCGAAGAGTATGGCACAAAAACCATTACCTCAGCCATCAATAATTTGACCACATACAGTCATGCAGACTATGTTGTCTCTACCGCCCACAAATCAAAGGGGTTGGAGTGGGCAAGAGTGCAAATTGGCGATGATTTTTTGTATGATGTTAATCGCCAAGTGGTAAAAATCACACCTGAGGAACTTCGCTTGCTTTATGTGGCTTGCACTCGGGCAAAAGAGGTGTTAGACGTGAATAATATCAAGGGGTTGTTATCGGGACTTGCGGGTGCTAAAAAGTTGGTGTATGGCTAATTTGGCGGCTAGGCATCGGGAAATTTTGCCATCCAAATTGCACTAATGAGGCAAACACACGTTACCACCACAGCTATCCATAATTTGTCGCTAGGTAGCGTGTAGTATAGCAGGGCGGACGAGAGTGTCATCATACTCCATGCCAGATATTTGGCAAAACGTGGAATGGCACGTTTTTCTTCCCAGTCTTTGAGTATTTTGCCAAACAGCTTATGTCTAAGTAACCATTCATGAAAACGCTTCGAGCTTTTTGCCCAGCAATAACCTGCCAATAAAATAAACACCGTCGTTGGTACGCCTGGTAAGATTATACCCAAGATACCAAGTCCCACAAACACAAATCCCATCACAAAAAACACCCAACGCATGATGGTATTATTGTGTAATTGATGGGTGGGCGGTGTGGGCTTTGATGGGTCTAAATGGGTCATGACATCAATGGCGACGAAATGGTTTTGGACTAGCATGATGATAAGAATATCATAAAGTTAATAAAAAAGAAATTATTTTATAAATAAAAATCATTATTTATTATTTACAAAAGATAAAAGTTGAGTTATCTTATCACTATTTGGATACTAGGAGTTTATATGACACAGCAACCAACCTTGACAGAAGCTCTAAAAGCTCATTCACGTACCACACATGATGCGGTGGATAAGCTGGTCATGAGCATGCAGCCATTTGCCAGTCATGATAATTATCGTAAATTCTTGCAGGCACAGTATGAATTTCATCGTACGGTTCAGCCGATTTATTCTAATGAAAAAATCGCTGGTGGTATTGAGGGGTTGACACAGCTGTCTCGCTTCGAACGTGTCAAATCTGACATGCAGGATTTGCAGGTAGCACCCTACGAGGGCGATATGGAGCGACCAGTGTTTACAGATGATGAGGCGATCGGTTGGCTGTACTGTGTCGAAGGGTCGAATGTCGGTGCGGCGATTTTGTATCAAGAAGCAGGTAAAATTGATTTAAAAGATGATTTTGGTGCCTCTCATTTGGCGGCACACCCAGACGGTCGCATGCCTCATTGGCGTGCTGTGAAGGCCAAGATTGATGCCTTACCCATTTCTGATGAGGGTAGGGTGGCTGCTATGAAAGGGGCAGATGATGCGTTTGCTTATTTTAAACGTGTCATTCGTCAGGTATATGGTGTAACAGCGTGATTTTGTCCAGTCAAGTGGCGAAAACCATTGAAAAATTCATTACAATCCATGCATGTACTTATTGTTGAAGACGACCCAGCGATTGCTACCACGTTGCGTTTTGCCCTAGAACGTGAGGGCTATTCGGTGGCATGGGTGGACATGGCAACAAAAGTGCCACCTTGTCTTGACGTACCACAGCTAGATGCCATTGTATTGGACGTGGGCTTGCCTGATGGCGATGGTTTTGCTGTGTGTCAAAGCGTGCGTCAAGGTGGTCGCCATGCTCATGTGCCGATTGTGTTTTTGACAGCACGTTCAGATGAGGTGGACCGTATCTTGGGGCTTGAAATGGGGGCAGATGATTATATTGCCAAGCCATTTAGCCCCAGAGAATTGATTGCACGACTTAAAGCCATTTGGCGTAGACAGAGCGTTTTTGCGACAGCCAAAGAGAGTGCGGTGGTGGACTTTGAAAAGAGTATTGCTGGACAAACATGGCGGTATCAAACCTGTGATTATACGCTTTATCTTAATAACCACGCTTTGCTTTTATCCAAGATGGAACTTGCCATCATGCTGACATTGCTTGCCAATCCTGTGCATGTATTGACCAGAGAGCAGATTTTGGCGAAGGTATCTGACCACCCAGAACATCGCCTGTTGCGTACGGTTGATGCTCATATTAAGAGTTTGCGTCAAAAGCTCTCCTCTGCCTGCCATCATGAACTGATTATTACTCATCGAGGGTTGGGCTATGGTATGGCAACATCGCCACATGAATAATAAAAGGCGATACACACCCTTTTGTATTTACTCTTGTAATTTTAAGCCAACCTCTATAAGGTAAAACAGATAATCAAAACCAAGAGAATGTTATGACTGATTTAGCCACCTACATGAGTGAAGTGGGGCAAAAAGCCAAAACCGCCGCCGCCTTACTTGCTCGTGCCGACACCAAAACCAAAAATCACGCCCTAACTTGTATCAAAAACCAAATCATCGCCCACAAAGATGAGATTTTATCCGCCAATGCCCAAGATGTCCAAAACGGCAAGGATAAAGGCTTAGAGCCTGCTTTGCTTGACCGCCTTGTGATTAGCGAAAAAGTGTTTAATGGCATTTTAAGCTCGCTTGATGATGTGATTGGTCTGCCCGACCCCATTGGCGAGGTAAGCGAGCTGACTTATCGCCCAAGCGGTATCCAGCTTGGTAAAATGCGAGTGCCACTTGGGGTGGTTGGCATGATTTATGAAAGTCGTCCCAATGTTACGATAGAGGCGGGGAGTCTTGCGATTAAGTCGGGCAATGCCATTATTTTGCGTGGGGGGTCGGAGGCGTTTTATTCTAACCAAGCCCTTGCCAAGTGCGTGCATTTGGGCTTGGAGCAGGCGGGTTTACCTACCGATGGCGTGCAAGTGCTTGCCACCACCGACCGTAATGCGGTGGATAAGCTCATCACGATGGTGGGCGTGGTCGATGTGATCATTCCTCGTGGGGGGCGTGGGCTGATTGAACGGATTGCGAGTAATGCTCGTGTGCCTGTGATTAAGCATTTGGACGGTAATTGTCATACCTTTGTGGACAGTTTTGCTGATGTAGAAATGGCGGTAAAAGTGTGCGTCAATGCCAAGACTTCTCGCTACTCGCCTTGCAATGTCATGGAAACCTTGCTGGTTCATGCTGATATTGCCAAAGTTGCCTTACCACAAATCGCCAAAGCCATGCATGATGTGGACAATACCATGATATTTAGGGTGTGTGAAATTTCCCACAAGCTTCTAGACGGTCATGGGCTAAACCTAGAAACGGCAACAGAGGACGACTGGTACACCGAATATCTTGCTCCCATGCTGGCGGTCAAAGTGGTTGACGACCTTGACCATGCCATTAGCCACATCAATCACTATGGCTCGCACCATACCGATGTGATTATCACAAATAGTTATGAACACAGTCAGCGATTTATCCGTGAAGTGGATTCTAGCTCGGTGATGGTTAATGCGTCTAGTCGTTTTGCTGATGGCTTTGAATATGGGCTGGGAGCGGAGATTGGCATTTCTACCGACAAAATCCACGCTCGGGGACCTGTGGGCTTGCATGGCTTGACTTCCCAAAAATGGGTGGTGTTTGGGCATGGGGAAGTGCGAAGTTGAGCTTAAACGTAAAAACCTGATGAAAAGATCAGGTTTTTTATTGACAGTCAAAATTTTATAAAATATAATGATTATCGATATTGTTTTTAATATCAATTTTATTTAAATCCGTAATCTAGGAGTTATCTATGAAAAAAACATAAAAGCATCCATTTTGGCTGTGGTATTTGTGATGATGACAAGTAGTGCTTTTGCAAATAATGCGTCAAATCATCAAATAAAAGTAGATGTTGCCAACCAAGCTGTGAGTGGTAAGCCTAGTTTGCTAAAAAAATCACTTAGAACGAATATTTCAAGCGATGAGGAGTGTTATATCATGTGTTCACATTTTTTATGGACTTGACCTCAGGATTTGCAGTCTAGTGATTTTAGAAGATGTTTTCGTGAATGTAGGGGTACATTATGAATAAAGAATTTGCGATACACACCAAGCAACATGCTCTGCAAGCGGTGGAGCATTTAACCTCTGTTTTGTATCTGTCAGAGTTTGGCGACTGTTCGCCAGAAATACAAGAGAAATTTAAGCGTGGTGTCGGTGTCTTGATTGGTAAAATTCAGATGGAGATCTTAGAGGAGATAAATTCAGCGTTCCCAGAGCTTGATGATTTAAAGTAGGGTTGGCTGTTTTGGTAAAATTCATCTTGTTATTCATCTTTAAAACACGCTCAGTTGGGCGTGTTTTTTGGTTGTGATTTTGGCAAATTAGAGTTAAGGCTTGATTGGTATAATCCAATTTTTGCCAATTAAGTCTTGTCAAATTGCTATTCATCACATAAGTTTGTTCACTCTTTTGGCAATCAAATAATACACCTCATTTTTGGGTAGACAAGCGTCTTTCAAAATAGTCTTTGGTTTGTTCTATGCTGTCATTTGGGTTGTTGTGAGGCCTGCCAAATTTTAATCTATATGGTTGTAAACTTGATGATGTGTCTCACTCGCGGTTTTTTAATTGCGTACTGAAAAAATATGGCTCAAAAATGAGCCATATCGTATGGATAAAGACAGGGTTATTTCAACACTTCGGCAATCGCATTTGCCACATAGTCCACATTTTTGTTATTTAGACCAGCGACACACATACGCCCATTTTCCACCATATACACGGCAAATTCATCACGCAAACGCACGACTTGTGGGGCGGTCAAGCCTGTAAAGCTAAACATTCCTTTTTGTTTGGTAAAGTAGCTAAAATCACGGCTTGGCAATCGCTCTTCAAGGGCTTTTTGGAGCTTTTCACGCATATCGGCAATGCGGTCTCGCATCTCGTACACTTCGCCCACCCATTGATTGTACAGGTCATCGCTGTTCATTACGATGTCCACCACGCTGTTGCCGTGTGCTGGTGGGCTTGAATAGATGCGGCGAACGGTGAATTTTAGCTGACCTTGCACCACATCGGCTTCGGCTTCGCTTGGGCAAACAACTGACAATCCGCCAACACGCTCGCCATAAAGCGATAAATTCTTAGAAAATGAATTGGACACAAAGAACGACAAGCCCATATCATAAGCCTTGCGAATAGCATAAGCGTCCTTGTCCATATCCACGCCAAAGCCTTGATAGGCAATGTCCATAAAGGCGATAAGTTTTCGCTCTTTAACGACTTCTAGTACTTTATCCCACTCACTTTCGCTCAAATCCACGCCTGTGGGGTTGTGGCAACAAGGGTGCAAAAGTACGGTGTCGTTTTCGTTTAGGGTGTTAAAGAAAGCGAGCATTTCGTCAAATTTCACCCCAATGGTTTCAGGGTTGTAGTAGGGGTATTTGGCGACTTTCATTCCCGCCCCTTCAAAAATACTGATGTGGTTACCCCAAGTTGGGTCGGAGACATAGCACACCGAATTTGGGAACCATTCGTGGATAAATTCCGCTCCCACCTTTAAAGCACCACTTCCACCCAAAGAGGCGATGGTGGCGACATTGGCTTTGGTTTCGCCAAATAGCAAGCGTTGGCAAGCATCACGGTAGCCTTTTAGGCCGTCCATCGGTAGGTAGCCACGGGGTTTTGGGGGGTTTGCGATGGTGGATTCGGCTTTTTTGACGCATTCAAGCACGGGCAATTTGCCATCTTCGGTATAATAAACGCCCACGCCCAAGTTTACCTTGATGTCGGTGCGAGTATCCTGAGCAAATTTATCCATCAAACCCAAAATCGGGTCGCCAGCATAGGGGGTAACGTGGTTAAACATAAAATCACCTTTGGTTGTTGTAAAATTGTAATCGTTTCAGTATAACGCAAAATAAGGCGGTTGTGTGGAAAAATTTTATCGGATTTTTTGATAAAAATCACGCATGGTATGACATTACATGATGTCTTGGTTGCTCGCCAAAAAATCCCCTGCGTTGTTAATTAAAAATTCCTTAAAAGCGAGGGCAGCAGGCGAGAGTGAGCGGTTTTTGTGGGTATAGAGTAAAAATTTACGCTCCACCACAGGTTCATGAATGGGTCTCATGGCAAGTCCATACAGCTTCACCCAGTCAGCAGCGTAAAGCAGGCACAGGGTAACGCCTAGCCCCATTCTGGTCATGCCAAGTGCGGTGGATAAGAAGTTAATCTTAAATTCAGGGTTAAAGATGCGACTTGAAATGTGGTTGGGGAGCTCGTTTTGTAGTCCTTTAATGAATGGACCGTTGAGTGTGATAAGTTTTTCGTTTAATAAATCCGTCCATAGCACCTTGTCTTTTTGGGTAAAGGGGTGGCTAGGTGGTAGTACCAAATAAAAGGTGGAGCTAAACAGCACGTCTACACGCAAGTCGTTGGAGTGGCTACGCTCAGGAGCGACTCCCAAATCCGCCTCCAAGTTTTCGATGTGTTCCACCACTTCATTGATTGAGCAATCTGTGAGCGTTACCTGAATGTTGGGGTGTTGCTCGCAGAATTTGGCGATAAATTTTGGCATGATGGAAGCGGATAGTTGCTGGGATACAGCAAGGCGGATATGTCCTTGATGTAGGGATTTTAGGTTGTTGACATTTTCGCCTAATACTGCCATTTCGTTTAGGACTCGCTTTGCTTGCGGTAGTAGGCGTTGTCCTGCGTCGGAGAGGTGGAGCTTTCTGGTGGTGCGGTCAAAGAGCTTGATGTCTAGGTTTTGTTCAAGCTCCTTAATCAGCCCTGATAGAGCAGACTGCGTCAGGCAGAGTGTCTCAGCGGCTTTGGTAAAGCTGTTTTGTTCGGCGACCAGTACAAAGGCTTTGAGTTGGCGTAGGGTGGTACTCATCATCATCTACCTTGATAAATATATAAGATGATATTATAAATGATAATCGCCAAGATACAAGGGGTAGCAGAGGTATTTTTTGAGTGGCTGTTCCGCCACCACTTTTTTGGGGTAAATAGTGGGCTTGGGGTGTGGCGAGGGACACTCTGTTAGGGTTGCTTGCATACGACCATGCGGAATACAATGATATTTTTAGGTAAAAGAATATAAAAACCACCAATTTTATATTATAATTAACAGTTTTTGGATTAAAATAATCATAATGCCACTAACTTACATAGACTTATTTTCAGGAGCGGGCGGACTATCTTTAGGCTTTGAGCAAGCTGGCTTGAAGCAAATTCTTTCGGTGGAGATTGAGCCTAGCTACTGTGAAACTTATCGCCATAATTTTCCACATCATGCTGTTTTACAAAAAGATTTAATCCAGTTAAGTGATGATGATTTACTTGCCGAACTTAAAGGGCAAAAAGCAGATATTGTGATTGGTGGTCCACCATGTCAGGGCTTTTCTATGGCGGGTAAAATTGGGCGAACTTTTGCTGATGACCCACGCAATCACTTGTTTAAAGAGTTTGTGCGAGTGGTTAAATTGACTGCCCCCAAATTTTTTGTAATGGAAAATGTGGCACGACTTTATACCCACCAATCAGGCAAAACACGCCAAGAAATTATGGTGCATTTTCAAAATCTTGGTTATCAAGTGGAATGTAAAGTTTTGAATGCGGTGGATTTTGGTGTGCCACAAAATCGCAGTCGTGTGGTGTTTATTGGACGAAAAAATCAAGGCAAGATTGTTTTTCCAAAACCATTGCTAACGCCACAAAAAACCGTTTTTGAAGCGATTGGGCATTTCCCAAAATTGTTGGCTGGCGAAAATTATCCCAATATTCCCAATCACGAAGCGATGAACCATACACCACAAATGCTTGAAAAAATGGCATTTATCAAAAATGGTGGCGACAGGGGTGACATTCCTGAAAATTTGCGACCCACTTCGGGTGATGTGCGAAAATACATTCGCTATCATAGTGATAAACCTGCGGTGTGTGTTACAGGTGATATGCGAAAAGTCTTTCATTATGAACAAAATCGTGCTTTGACTGTGCGAGAGTTGGCAAGTTTACAATCTTTTCCCGATGATTTTGTGTTTTGTGGGCAAAAAATCGCCCAGCAACAACAAGTTGGCAATGCCGTCCCCCCGTTATTGGCAAAAGCGATTGCCGAATGTATTTTAAAAATGAACGAAAATGAATAAACCAAAATACCCAAAAATCAATTATATCGGCAATAAAGAAAAAATTGCTGGCTGGATTTGCGACCAATTACCTGCCGATGTTCAAACCGTTGCTGATGTGTTTAGTGGTGGCTGTTCGTTTTCATACGAAGCCAAAAAGCGTGGCTTATCTGTCATTGCTAATGACATTTTACAAATCAATCATCAGCTTGCCCTTGCTTTAATTGAAAACAATGATGTAATTTTAAATGATGACGATGTGGATTTGATTTTTTCAGGCAGCCTGAAAAATGGGTTTATGACCGAGCATTATTCTGATGTTTTTTTCTTTGAACAAGAATGTCAGGAACTGGATTTGTATCGTCAAAATATTGAAAAATTAGACAATCCGTATAAAAAAGCTCTGGCTTTTGCCCTAATTCGCCGAGCAATGATTAGAAAAATGCCTTATTCTCGTTTTACTATTCCTTGGGAAAAAGTAAAGCAACTCCGTGATGAAGAATACAGCTATGCCAAATATGGTCGCAGGCGTGCTTACCACAATCAATCATTTGAATTTCATTTTCGTGAAAATTTGATTGATTACAATAATGCCGTTTTTGATAATGGTAAAACGCATTTTTCTTATAATGAAGATGTATTTGATTTATTGGAAAAAATTAAAGCGGATGCTGTTTATCTTGACCCACCTTACACAGGGACAATGAACAATTATTTTGGCTTTTATGGTTTATTAGACAGTTATATTTCATCATCTATTGCCAAACCCTTTGCTAATCATTTTATGGATAAAAAGCAAGCCAATTCATTATTTCAATCACTGATTGAAAAATTAAAGCCATTTAAATATTGGCTATTGAGCTACAATAATGTTTCTTCCCCTAATCGTGAAGAATTGGCACAAATGCTCTCTGAAAATGGGCGAAAAGTGAAAATTTTAGAAACACCCCATATTTATAAGGTAACAGGTAAAGAAAACAAGCAAAATCACAAGGAAATTTTGTTTTTGGTGGAGAATGTTTAAATGCAGATTTATGAAGATTATTGGGAATTAACCAATGAATTTACTGATTATAATGGCTCAAAATTTCTTACTGTTTTGACATTGTGCATAAATTTTATTGATGAATGTAAAAAACAACCAACTTTGCAGTATAGTGCAGAATTGTACAAGACTTTGCAGGAGTTAATAAGTCAGCACCCCGAAATGGTTTCCACAAAAACAGGCGAACCTAAAAATTTGGCATCAGTTAGAAAATCCATTAACCAGTTGGTAAAAATGGGTTTTATTGAGCCATTTTTAGAGGGCTACACGCCTTTATCTCGTGATTATGTGAATGCTCGTACCAATAAAAAACGCCAAACTTTATTATCCAAAATTGTTTATACACATTCAGCTTTTGGGCGTTCGGTAACGGAACATTCTGATATTCGCCAAATGAACTTTTTGATTAAAACCTTGGTGGAACACCCAGAAGGTAAATTAAATAAATCCGAAATTGCAGCCTTAATGTTAGTGGATTTGGAAAATTATCCCAATGACCATTTAAGCAAAACAGAATTGGATACTTATTTACAGCAAGGCATTCAATCAGGCTTTATTGAAAGAAAATACAATCAAATTAGTTATTTGTGGAATTTATTGGCAAAATTAGACAACTTGAAACGAGTAAATGACGATTTGTATTTTGCCGAAGATGCCGAGCGTATTTTTGGCAATTTAGATGATTATCTTGCTAAAAAAAGAGATCCTTATTTACATCGTCTATATAAAAATCAACTTTTTGAAGAAAGTGAATTTTACTATGGTGGCAGAAAATGTATGCTGGAAAAATTATCTTATCCTGTTTTGATTGCCAGTCATATTAAGCCATTTATTCAGTCCAACGATAATGAAGCCTATGACCCGAATAATGGCTTGTTATTAAGTCGGACTTTGGATAGCTTATTTGATTTAAAATATATTTCCTTTGATGATAATGGCAATATGTTGAAATCAAAAAGATTATCCGATGATGTTTGGCAATATTGGAAACACATTAAATTGGACGCTGTTTTGCTGAATGATGAACGTAAACGTTATTTGGCGGAGCATAGAAATCTATTAGCACAAAAAGATGATGGTGTAATATAAAAACAAGCCCCCAATTTTCATTGAGAGCTTATTTTCTTTACCTTAAAGACAAAGATTATTTATCCTTAACCTCGGTAAACTCAGCATCTACCACGCCATCATCTTTGGGTTGGCTTTGTGGCTGGGCTTGCTCAGCACCTGCACCGCCTTGCTCTTGGCTATAAATCTTCGCACCGATTGGCAAGAAAGCATTATCAAGCGCTTCTAGCTTGGCTTTGATTGCGTCCACGTCATCTTCTTTGGTCGCAAGTTCTAGCTCACTAATCGCAGTCTCAACCGCTTTTTTCTCATCATCAGTAGCTTTATCGCCATTTTCTTTTAGGGCTTTTTGCACCGCACTGATACGACCGTCTGCCTCGTTACGAGCATTGGCAAGTTCAGCAAACTTCTTATCCGCTTCGGCATTTGCCTCCGCATCACGCACCATTTGCTCGATTTCTTCGTCAGACAGACCGCTATCCGCTTTGATTTGGATAGATTGTGATTTGCCTGTGCCTTTGTCTTTGGCGGAGATATTCATGATACCATCTGCGTTGATGTCAAAGGTCACTTCAATCTGTGGCACGCCACGTGGTGCTGGTGGAATGTCGGTTAGGTCAAAGTTGCCCAAAAGTTTGTTTTGGTTGGCAATCTTACGCTCGCCTTGATACACTTGGATAGATACCGCAGGTTGGTTGTCGGCAGCGGTTGAGAACACTTGTGATTTTTTGGTAGGAATCATGGTGTTCTTTTCGATGATTGGGGTCATCACACCACCCATCGTCTCAATACCCAAAGTTAAAGGCGTTACATCAAGTAGTAGCACGTCTTTTTTGTCACCTGCCAATACCGCACCTTGAATCGCTGCACCGATGGCTACTGCTTCATCAGGGTTTACATCTTTACGAGGCTCTTTGCCAAAGAATTCTTGTACCTTTTGTTGGACAAGAGGCATACGGCTTTGACCACCGACTAGAATAACATCATCAATGTCGCTTGCTGATAAACCAGCATCCTCCAACGCAATCTTACAAGGAGCAATGGTACGAGCCACCAGCTCTTCGGTTAGGCTTTCTAGTTTGGCACGAGTAATGGTAATCACAAGGTGCTTAGGACCTGTGGCATCTGCCGTGATATAAGGCAAGTTCACTTCGGTGCTGGTAGCAGATGACAGCTCAATCTTGGCTTTCTCGCCTGCTTCTTTTAGGCGTTGCATGGCAAGTGGGTCGCCTTTAAGATTGACGTTTTGTTCTTTTTTGAACTCGTCCACCAAGTAGTCAATGAGTGCAATGTCAAAGTCCTCACCGCCCAAGAAAGTATCACCGTTGGTGGATAATACTTCAAATTGCTGTTCACCATCTACGTCCGCAATCTCAATGATGGACACGTCAAAAGTACCACCACCCAAGTCATACACCGCAATCGTGCGGTCGCCTTCTTTTTTGTCCATACCAAAGGCAAGGGCGGCAGCGGTAGGCTCGTTGATGATACGCTTGACATCAAGCCCTGCAATACGACCTGCATCTTTGGTGGCTTGGCGTTGGCTGTCGTTAAAGTAAGCAGGAACGGTTACTACCGCTTCAGTAACAGGCTCGCCCAAGTAGTCCTCAGCAGTCTTTTTCATTTTTTTCAAAACTTCGGCTGAGATTTGTGGTGGGGCTTGTTTTTTGCCGTTCACTTCTACCCACGCATCGCCATTGTCGGCTTTGACGATTTTGTAAGGCACAAGACCGATGTCTTTTTGTACTGCTTGTTCATCATAACGGCGACCGATAAGGCGTTTTACGGCAAATAAGGTGTTTTGAGGGTTAGTTACCGCTTGGCGTTTGGCGGCTTGACCAACCAAAGTCTCGCCATCTTTGAATGCCACGATAGACGGCGTGGTTCTAGCACCTTCTGCGTTTTCAATGACTTTGACGTTGCCATTTTCAAGTACTGCCACACAAGAGTTGGTTGTACCTAAGTCAATACCAATGACTTTACCCATAGTTTTTCTCCGATTATTTAAGTTGATGTTTTTGGCAAGATACAAAACATCTTTGCCAAACTTGTCTGGTATAATTTGTGTCAAATTTGGATTTTCAAGGGAAATTTTTTAAAAATTTTAAAATTTATTTTGTTAAAATTTTGTGTTAATGCCTTGAAAATATTGGATAAATCCACAGTTTTTTAAAAAACCGTTCGTGGTGAGCTTGTCAAGCCATTGAACGGTTTTCTTTCACCCTTCGACTTGGCTTAGGGTGAACGGAAAACCAAAAATCACGCCCCCACCAGCACCATCGCAGGGCGGATAGAGCGTTCATTTAGGGTATAGCCTTTTTGTAGGACTTGACCGATAACATCTTTATCGGCATCAGGGAAAACGCCCACCGCCTCGTGTAGCTCAGGGTTGAATGCCTCGCCTACCTCGCCCACGGCAACCACGCCATTTTTTTCAAGCGTGCCAAGCAAGGATTTGTGCGTTAGGCGAAGTCCTTCAAGTACACTCTCGTCCGCCCCTGCTTTCTCGCTTGCCTCCAAGCCTCGCTCTAAGTTGTCCACCACATCAAGAAGTTCTTTGGCAAACTTTTGTAGGGCGAATTTTTTCGCCTTATCAGTTTCTTGCTCCATTCTACGCTGTGCGTTGTAGCTTTCGGCATTGGCACGAGCGGCAGCCTCTTTTGCCTCCTTGACTTCGGCTTGTAGGGCTTCAATTTGGGCGATGAGGACTTGTAGCTCGCTGACCTCTTGGTTTACTTCTTGCTCTGAGGTGGTGTTGGTTTGGGGGGTTTCTTGCTCGCTCATAGGATTCTCCAAAGATGTTTAATTTCCCTATTGATAAGGGGGCTTGGGGGAAATTTCAAGGGATAATGAACGCTTTGGTAAAAATTTTGTTATAATGAAACAAATCTTTTTGGAAAAAATTATGCTCGTTTTAGACCTACCGCCCAGCGTTGAACAAGCCATCATCGCCAAAGCCCACGCCCAAGATTTAAGCGTGAGCCAATATGTCCAAAGCCTAATTCCTAATGAGCCTGATGAAAATTTGGCGTGGGAATATGGCAAGGATTTATTTGGTCGCTACGCCGAAAGCGAAGATGGCACATTAAGCCAAAATATCAAAACTTTGGTCGCTCAAAAGGTGCGTGAAAAATATGGCAAAAATAGCGAAGTGTAGGGGCGAATGACATTCGTCCAAAAATCTATTATTTTAACAATAGACTTCCTGTAAAACTAGGTTTTCCGTTCGCCCTGAGCCATGTCTGCGGGTGGCGGAAAACCGTTAGGTTTCCCAAGCTCACTTTGAGCGGTTTTCCTTGTTTTTGGGTTTTTCAGGAAGCCTAATAGGGCAAATATGATTTGCCCCTACAAGTCCCCATAATACTATTTATCTCTTTTGGAAAAAAACAATGACCCAAAAACCCATTAAAAAAGACAAAAAATCCTTTGATAAATTTGATAAAAAATTTGACAAAGCCGATAAGAAAAAACCCGCCACGCCCCATTTTTATGGCATTCACGCCATCAAGGCGATTTTAAACACCCGCCCAATGGACGCCAAAGCCCTATTTGTCCAAAGCTATGACAACCACCAAAACCAAGACCACGCTGACATCATCGCCCTTGCCCAAAGTCTTGGCGTGTCGGTACAAACCGCCCAAAAAGACAGCCTAACCGAGCTTTGTGGTAGCACCCAACATCAAGGCGTGGTTCTATCCGCCCGCCTGCGTGCGATGAGTGATGAGGGCGTGCTTGATGACTTGGCAGGGCAGGCGGGTGCGGTGTTTTTAATCCTTGACCAAATCACTGACCCGCACAACTTCGGGGCGTGTTTGCGTACAGCAAGTGCAATGGGTGTAACAGCCGTCATCGTGCCACGCCATCAAAGCGTGGGGCTGACCCCCACCGTTGCCAAAGTCTCGGTAGGTGGGGCGGAAAGTGTGCCTGTGGTGGCGGTAACCAACTTAGCCAGAACGCTTGAAAAGCTAAAAACAGCAGGCGTGTTTGTCTTTGGTACAGCCCTTGATGAAACCGCCAAGCCCTTGCAGGCGTGTGATTTTGGCGGCAAAGTGGCGATTGTGATGGGCTCAGAGGGGGACGGCATGAGACGGCTGACCGCCGAGCTGTGTGATACGCTCGTTTATATCCCGATGATAGATAATCCTGACCGTCCCCAGAGCCTAAATGTCTCGGTAGCGACAGGCATGGTGCTATGGGAAGTGTTTCGCCAAAAGTTATCACGATGAATTTGCCTGACAAATGCTCCATAAAATACCAACAGACAGATAAATTAACAATAATCATACTTAAAATATGCCGAATCGTTAAAGTTTTGAAAAATGGCAATGGCGATTTTTGTGATTTTTTGGTATGATATGGCGTATTTTCGCCATGTGATTTTGGATTTAGTTAAATTATCAAAATTAGCATGGTTTTCACACTTATTAAAAGAGATATCTTAATGAAACATTCACGCACCGCCTTTTTAATGACTGCCTTGATGGCATCAATTCTTGCTTTGACTGGTTGTAACGGTGGCGAAAAAACAAGCAATGCCAGCACGTCAAGCATCAGCGATAAAAGCTCCGAAATGGACAAAATCAGCTATATTTTGGGTCATGATGCAGGCAGAAACCTAAAATCTATGGATGCTGACATTAATCCAAAAATCATCGCCGCTGCGTTGGCTGAGGGTTTTGAGGGTAAAGACAGTAAATTTACCGATGAGCAGGCTCGTGCCATTTTTGAAGAATACCAAAAACGCAAAGATGAAGAAGCCACCAAAGAAGCAGAAGCCAAAGCCCAATCTAATAAAGAAGCAGGTGCAAAATTTTTAGCCGAAAATGCCGCCAAAGAGGGTGTCAAGAGTACACCATCAGGACTACAATATAAAGTCATCACAGAGGGTACTGGTGCCAAGCCAAAAGCAACTGATGTGGTGGTGGTAAATTATGAGGGTAAAACCATCGACGGTAAAGTGTTCGACAGCTCTTATGAGCGTGGCGAGCCAGCCCAGTTTGATTTATCTCAGATGATTCCAGGTTTTACTGAGGGCATTCAGCTTATGCCAGCAGGCAGTAAGTACGAGCTGTATATGCCAGCAGAATTGGGTTATGGCGAGGCAGACATTCCTGAGATTGGACCAAATAGTGTGCTGATTTTTACGGTTGAGTTACTTGACGAAGAAACCGCCAAAAAGTCCATGGCAGAAGCCCAAGCCAAAGCAGAAGCTCAGATGGCAGAGCTGATGAAGCAAATGGAAGAAGCCCAAGCCAAAGAAGATAAAAAATAACACACGCCGATGAGCGTCATTGGCACTCATCGCCCGTCAAAACCAAGTGCGTGTCGCTCTTGGTTTTTGTTGCTTATTAATTGATAAAGAAACATGACTGACACCAAAGCTCAATTTCAGCATCAGACAGTACTTTTAACCCAAACCGTAGCACAGTTGTTGGGTGAGCGTGATTTGTCTGACATTTCGCCCAAAACAGGCGTGTACGTTGATGCGACATTTGGGCGAGGGGGTCATAGCCGCCTACTGCTTGAACATTTGAGCGAGAACAGCATGCTCATCGTTTTTGACAAAGACCCAGAGGCGATAGCAGTTGCCAAAGATTTAGCCAAAAATGACAAGCGTGTGATGGTGGTGCATGACAGTTTTGCCAAGCTCAATTATCATTTAGAAAAACTAAGCATTCCTCATGTGGACGGTATCATGGCGGATTTAGGGGTGTCCAGTCCTCAGCTCGATGATGGTTCTCGTGGGTTTAGTTTCATGCGAGATGGGGTAGTGGACATGCGTATGGATACCAGTCGTGGGCAAAGCGTGGGGCAATGGTTGGCAGAGGTAGACGAGGAGACGCTCGCCAATGTCTTGTATGAATATGGTGAAGAGCGTCATAGCCGTAGAATTGCCAAAGCGATTAAGGCGATGGAAAGTTACAATTCCACCTTAGAGCTTGCCAAAATCATCAAAGAGGCTCACCCCGCTTGGCAAAAGGGTAAACACCCCGCCACACAGAGTTTTCAGGCGATGCGGATTTTTATTAATAATGAATTGGGCGATGTTAAAGATTTTTTACATCAGACATTGACTGCATTAAAAGCGGACGGACAGCTTGCTCTGATTAGCTTTCATTCATTAGAAGATCGTATCATTAAGCAATTTTTAAATAATCACAGCAAAGGCAGATGGGAGGGCGATGAAACTTTACTCATGCCTCCCAAGCGAGAAAAATATTTTGAAAAGCCTTATCGCATTGCACCCAGCGATGAGGAAGTACGCACCAATCCACGAGCCAGAAGTGCTTATTTGCGTGGGGCAAGGCGAAATGCTACGCCAGTCTAAGCATGTGGACTTGTTGAGGCATTTGAGGTACTTGGCGGATTTTGCACCATTTAATCATTACTTATAATAATATCATGAATCATCGCACCGACACGCAGTTACAAGAATACACCACAGAGCAGGTTGGTTTATTGGGTCTGTATCGGCTGATTGTCGGTGCGTTGTTACTTGCCATCCTAATGACGGGTGTCATGATTGTCATTCAAACTCAAAAACGCCACCAAACCTATCAAGAGTTGGTTCGTCTAAAACAAGCAATGACGGAGCTACAAATTGAGGAGAGTCGTCTGCTTATCGAACAGCAGACATTTAGTGCAACACCGCAGGTGGCACAGCGTGCTGTTGGGGAGCTTGCCATGTATTACCCGAGTGTCAAGGAGCAGATTATGGGCGAGCCTGTTAGCATGGATAATGACACCAGCATCAAGCAATTAAGTGGGGGGCTACATGAATAACAAAACCAAAAACCAAGTCCCAAATGACAAAGCCTCAAATAAAGACATTGCAGAAAAACTCAATAAAATTGGCAGTTTGGGTAAAAAAACAAGCAAAGAAGGGGCGGTAAAACGCCAATCTACCCAGACCAATACAGGCAAACCCAAAAAAGGCTCTGGCGTGTCTTTGTTGGGTGGGCTTCAAGACATCAACCGCTATCGTGCGATTTGGGCGATTATGGCGTTTTTTGCGGTGGTGTTATTTGCCAGAGCTTATTGGTTGCAAGTCATCAAATCGGATTATTATATCGCACAAGGCAATAAGCTCATTACCGCCAAAAAACCCCTCGTGGCTCATCGCGGCATCATCTATGACACAAATGGCATTCCATTGGCAGCTAACGCTCCTCTAACCACTGTGATTTTTAGTCCTTATGACTATGCACAAGTATATTATGATCTAAAAAAGAAAGCCAAAAACGCCAAGAGTGAGGCAAGCCGTGAGGCTTATGAACGTGAATTAAATGAGCTTGATTTGGCAAAGTTGGCAGATGCCAGCGGTGTTTCACGTGAAACCTTAGAGCGAGCAGTAAATATTAAACTTGATGTGGACTTGGATGACCCAGAGAGTGTCCAAAATGCTCTGCCGCATGGGGCAGGTTCAAAGCGATTGGTGCTTTTAAATAAAGTAGCTCCTGAGGCGACTCATGCCGTTACTGCGTTGAATTTTAAAGGTGTATTCAAGGAAAGCGTCGATAAGCGTTATTATCTACAACCAGAGTCTATGGCACAGATTTTGGGGTATATGGGTTACTCACAAGATGAGGCTTCGACATATGGCGGGCGTGCTGGTATTGAATTAAAATACAATTCGGTGTTGGCAGGGCAAAATGGTCAAGTACTAACCTTGCGTGCCGTCAAAGGTGCAATTGGCGAAATCAAGGAATTATCCCCAAAAGTAGAGGGTAAAGACATTCATCTGACCATTGATTCACGATTGCAATATATTTTATATAAAGGTCTAGAAGAATTGGGGCGAGTACAGTCTGCACGGTCTAGTTCAGGCATGATTGTGGATGCAAAAACAGGCGATGTACTGGCGATGGCATCATGGCCCTCCTTTAATTCCAATGATTTATCCAAGCGACAAGGGGCAAGTGAGCGTAACCGTCCTGTGCTAGATACTTTTGAGCCTGGCTCGGTCATGAAACCCTTTACGGTGGCGGCCGCCCTAGAATCTGGCAAATACTCTACTCGTACATTAATTGATGCCAGTGGCGGCTCAATGAGGATTGGGGGCTATAATATCAGAGATGGCGGTAATTATGGACGCATGACGATGGGAAAACTCATTCAAAAATCCTCCAACGTTGCCTCCGCCAAGATTGCTCTTAGTTTACCATATGATGCCATTGCAAACATGCAACGAGAGTTTGGTTTTGGTCAAAAAACCGCTTTAAATTTCCCCTCAGAAGCATCGGGTAGGGTGGATATCCCTACCGAAAAAGACGTTACTCGCCGAGCGACATTGTCATATGGCTACGGACAATCGGTAACGTTGGCACAGATTTCTCAGGCTTATGCCGCCCTTGCCAATGACGGCATGATGAATCAATTAAGACTGGTAAAAAACGAGTCGGTATTGCCAGCCAAACAAATCATTCAGCCCAAGTACGCCAAAGACATCACCAATATGATGATTAGCGTTACTGAAAAAGGGGGTACTGGCATGGAGGCTGCCATTAATGGCTACCATGTGGCAGGCAAGACAGGAACTTCACGGCGTGCTAAGCCAACAGGAGGCTATTATAGCGACCAGTATCGCAATGTTTTTGCAGGGTTTGTGCCTGCGACCAATCCTCGTTTTGTGGCGGTAATTTTGGTGGAAGACCCTAGAAAGGGTAAGTACGCAGGGCAGACAGTCGCTCCTGTTTTTGCCAAAGTGATGAAAGAGAGTCTGCGTCTATATAACGTCCCCTACGATAAGCCACTTGATTTAAAAGAGTAAAAAGGAAATGCCATGATGATGTTGACTGATTTATTTACTAAGTTTGACGTATTGCCAGAGGAACTTGCCAACCTACAAGACTTAACCCTAGCCAATTTGCCTTTTAATGCCCTACAAGTGGACAGCCGAAAGGTGGCGGATGGCGATGTGTTTATTTTATTAAAACCGCAAGGAAGCGAGCCTGATTTTGAGAAGATCAAATCGTATCTCAATCAAGTGGCGGACAAGGCGGTATTTGTACTATCCGAGCTTGATTTGTCGGTGATTTCTGACTTTGTGATTGGCTATGAAACGCCCATATTTATCACGCCAGACATTCGCACCTATTTGGGCGATTTGATTAAATTTTCCCTGCAAAATCAATCGCCTAGCACTTTACCGACCGTCATTGCCGTAACGGGCACGAATGGCAAAACCACCATTAGCCAGCTTGTCGCCCAATTCGCTCACTTGGCAGGACAAAAAACGGCGGTAATGGGTACGGCGGGGAATGGTGTTTTGGGCGAGAATGGACTAAGCGATTTAACCCCCAGCACCCACACCACGCTAGAAGTTTTTGCCCTGCAAAATGCCCTATATGATTATGCCAAACAAGGCGTAGAGACCCTATCCATTGAAGCAAGCTCGCACGGCTTACACCAAAACCGCTTGCAGGGCGTGCCTGTATCGGTTGCGATTTTTACCAATTTAACAAGAGACCACTTGGACTATCATCACGATATGGACGAGTACGCCTGTGCTAAGTCTCGTTTGTTTGACAAAAATCTATTCCCCTATTTGACCCACGCCATTATCAACCTTGATGATGAATACAGTCAGATTTTTATTGATAAAGCAAAAGCGTCCAATTTGACGGTGTGGACTTATAGCCTAAATGATAATGGGGCGGACATTGTCGCCACAAACATTGCCCCAAGCCTTGACGGGGTGGGCTTAACCATCGCCACGCCAATGGGCGAGATGACGGCAACGAGTCCGCTACTTGGGCGGTTTAATGTCGCAAACCTACTTGCAGGGGTGGGGGCAAGCCTTGCGACGGGCATTGACCTTGATAAAATTGCAAGTGCTATCAGCCACTTAAAAGGGGCAAGTGGACGAATGGAGCGAGTGCCGTCCAAATTTGGGGCGTTTATTGTGGACTATGCCCACACGCCTGACGCGACCGAGCAGGTGCTGTCAAGCCTACGCACGCATTGCACAGGGACGCTGTTTGCGGTCTTGGGCTGTGGGGGCGACAGGGACAAGGGCAAACGCCCATTGATGACCAAATCCGCCCTAAAATTTGCCGATAAAGTGATTTTGACTGCCGACAATCCTAGAAGCGAAGAGCCTTTGGCGATTTTAAAGGATATGCAAGAAGGCTTGGATTGCGAAAGTCATTATAAAATTGAAATTGAGCCTGACCGCAAATTGGCGATTGAGCTTGCGGTAAAATTAGCAGGCGAGAATGACATTGTGGCGATTCTTGGTAAGGGACATGAAACTTATCAAGAGATTCAGGGCGTACGCTATGACTTTGATGATAGAGTGGTGGTGGGGGAGATGGTTGGGAAATTTGGCAAATGAGCAAAAAATATTTATTAAATGCCCTACCACCCAAATTTATCAATATCGCCAAAAGTGCCATTAAAAATGAAATAGCACGCCACACTGCCCTAAGAAATGACGATAACACGCCTGATGAAATTTTGGCAGAAATTGATTATGGCAACGACATTCCCATTTTAAAAGGCGTGCTTGATGAAATGAATAATTCCCACCAAACGGTAATGGGCGATTTGTATGTGGTAAGCCAAAATGCAGACGGTACAGAAACGACTTTACAACGATTTGGTAAGCCCATTCCGAGTGGCGAGACGGTTTTGTTGGTATTTTTGGCAAAGAATTTTGATGAAGCTTGTGCTATTAAAAATCAGTTAATGGATTTTGAACCTTATGAGCCAATGCCGACTAATATCGCCATCAATGAGCATTATGTATTAAAAAAGAACAAAGAACGCTATGCCTTAGAAGTCATTATTTATCAACCGCAGAATTTTGGCGGTATTTGGCAGTGTGACTATCATATTGGGGCGAATGTGCCAGACTTTCAAAGTATTTATCAGACCGTGTATGATACAAACGGATTGGCAGTTTTAGAGCAAGCTCTTAAAAGTATAAAAACCCAATTAACCAAGTTTGGGAGATTGGACTTTAAAGTATTAGCCAATGAAATGTCCAATCACGAATAATAGTAGGTATTGAGATGATAATTTTCAATCAATCGTGAAAAAGCAAAATAACCTTGATTGGTATTTTGGTATTTAAACCCCCGATGTTTTAATTCTTAGTTTTACTAAATTTGAGTATAAAAATGACCCCCTATATTTGGCAATTTGACAATTTAAATACCGCTTTAAGTGAGCTTAACCCCATTTGGCACGGCGAATTTACCGCCCAAAGCACCAAAATTACCACCGACACTCGCACGATTAACGCAGGCGATATTTTTTTGGCAATTAAAGGCGATAATTTTGACGGACACGAATTTGTGAACCAAGCCCTTGAAAAAGGGGCGGTACTGGCGATTGTCAATGAAAAAGTAGAAAGCGACTTGCCCCAGCTTATCGTGGGCGACAGCAAAAAAGCCCTAGGACTGCTTGGCAAATACCGCAGAGACGCACTCCCTGACCTACAAGTCATCGCCTTGACAGGTTCAGCAGGTAAGACTACTACCAAAGAAATGCTAGGTTCAATTTTATCCCAAGTCGCCCCCACACTCATCACTCGGGGTAATTTGAACAACGATTTGGGCGTGCCGATGATGTTATTAGAATTGTGTGATGAGCATCAATTTGCCGTGCTAGAACTTGGGGCGAACCACATTGGTGAGATTGCCTACACCACACGCCTTGTGTCGCCTGATGTTGCGTGCGTGCTTAATATTGGCACGGCTCATTTGGGTGAGTTTGGCGGTCGGGAAAACATTGCCAAAACCAAAGCCGAAATTTTTGAAGGTTTAAATGAAAATGGTGTGGCGGTATTGCCCTATGGCGATGATTTTTTTGAACAGTTGTTGGACATTGCCAGTCGCTTTACCAATCAAATTCTGACCACAGGCGAGCAAGCCGTTCCACCAAGAGAAGCGATGGATTTTTCTAAACTCTCCGAAGTCGAACAAGCCGAGCTTGACAAATTAGACTTTGTGCAAGTGATGGGCGATGTCTTTGCCGATGATGTGGAAGTTTTGGCGGACAAGGTCAGCTTTGATGTCTATGTCAATTTGGCGGTGGATGAGTTTGATGAAGGAGCGGTGCTACTGCCCTTTGCAGGTAAGCATAATGTCGACAATGCTTTGTCGGCGGTGGCGTGTGCGTTGGCGTTGGGTCTTGATTTATCGTTAATTATCAATGGTTTAAACAATGCCAAACCCGCCAAAGGGCGGTTAAACTTCAAACCGTTTAACAATCATCTGATTATTGACGACACTTATAACGCCAATGTCCCTGCAATGATTGCAGGCTTAAAGGTGCTAAACGCCCAAAAATTCCTTGATGAAAAGCCATTTGACAAAACCCTAATGGTCATTGGCGACATTGGCGAGCTGGGCGATGACGCAGTTACTGAACATCAATCGCTTGGCGAGCAGATTGGACAAATTGGCGTGGATAAACTGATTTGTGTGGGCAGTCTAATGAAAAATACGCACGAATTTGCCCAAAAGGCAGACATTGACAGTGTGCATTTTGATGACAAGACCCAAGTCGCCCAAGCCATTTTGTCCACGATTAACAATGGCGAAAACTGGGCAATGCTGTTTAAGGGGTCAAGATTTATGGCGATGGAGACCCTAATTCACGATTTAACAAAAACGATAGGCGAGTAAACGATGTTATATTGGCTGATTGATTATTTGGACATTTTGCGAAGTCAAACGATTGCGTCTTTGGCACTTCGTAGCTTGCTTGCGGTAATGACGAGCATGGCGATTGTGCTGATGGCGGGCAAGCCTGTCATCGCCTATCTGCGTAACCTAAAATACGGTCAAGCGGTGCGTACCGATGGCCCAAAAACACACCTTGTCAAGCAAGGCACGCCCACGATGGGTGGGGTGCTGATTTTGGTGGCGATTGGTGTTTCTACCCTGCTTTGGGCGAACCTTGCCAATCCTTATGTGTGGATTTTGATGGCGGTGATGGTGATTTTTGGGGCGGTCGGTTGGCGTGATGACTGGCTAAAAATCAAACACAAAAACCCACAAGGTCTGATTGCTCGTAAAAAATATTTTTGGCTGTCGGTCGGGGCGTTGATTGCAGGCGGGTCGCTCTATTACATCGCTTTACAACAAGAACCTACCACCATGCGAGCGATGCAGGACGTGCTGTTGCCTGTCTTTAAAAACTGGGTCATTCCTTTGTCCGCCATTCCTTTTGGGCTTGGCTTTATCACGTTGACTTATTTTGCCATTAATGGCACGTCCAATGCGGTCAATCTCACCGATGGACTTGATGGCTTGGTGGCGTTGCCTGTGGTGCTGGTGTCGGCAGGGCTTGGGGTCTTTGCCTATGTGTCGGGTCATGCAGAGTGGGCGAATTATCTCAACGTGCCATTCATCGCTTATAATAGCGAGGTGGTCGTGGTCTGTGCGTCCATGATTGGGGCGTGTTTGGGCTTTTTGTGGTACAACGCCGCCCCTGCCGAAGTCTTTATGGGTGATGTCGGGGCGTTATCGCTTGGCGGTATGCTTGGCACGATTGCGGTGATGACTCGCCAAGAGATTGCGTTTATCCTGATGGGCGGGATTTTTGTGGCGGAAGCGGTGTCGGTGATTATCCAAGTGGGCAGTTATAAACTGCGTAAAAAACGGGTCTTTCGCATGGCACCTTTGCACCACCATTTTGAAGAATTGGGACTAAAAGAAACCAAAGTCGTCATTCGTTTTTGGATTGTCTGTATCATTCTTGTGGTGCTGGCACTGATGACGCTAAAATTGCGGTAATTGTTAAATAAAAAAAAGCCACTCTTGACAGGGTGGTTTTTTATTAAAAAATCTAAGGCTGTCGCACGATTGTGGACAGCCCTAGATTTTAGTTTGGTCGGAGTGGCGGGATTCGAACTCGCGACCCCTTGCACCCCATGCAAGTGCGCTACCAAGCTGCGCTACACCCCGAATAGACGTGTATTATATCATGGTTTTGAGATTTTGCAAGTATTTTTAGCTTTCTTTATATCAAAAAACTCATTAATCGGCACTCTGTTTTTATCTAAACACAAGCGATAATCCGCCACAACTAAAATTTTCATAAGGAAATTCCGCCATAAACCATTCATCATTACCATTTTGTTTAAAGAAATGGGTTAAATGGGTGTTGGCAAGGGTTAATAATTGGGTGTGGTTTACATTTATTTTTAAAGAAAAATGGTTGGTGCTAAGGTGTGTATTACAAACTAATTTAATCATATTTCTTAATCCATTGGTATTTTGGTGTGATTGGATAAATTTCATATTCACTATTTAAAAATCTCTCTACAAAATATTTTTCTCCACCAATAAATGTATAAGGAACATCATATTCGGTTGCAATTACCCATTTTTCACTATCATCAAATAATAAAGTTGGTTGTGTATGTATTTTTGAATAATGTTGTAATTCTTGATGAGTTAATATCTCTCCTTTAAATAACAGCTCGGATATTGTGTTGTAATCATATTCTGAATAACCAATAATTTTTAAAAGTTCATAATAATAGTAAATGTCATTATCAACCAAATTTTTTAGGGTGTCTATCATAAAATTAAATTGCAAATCAGAACAATCGCCGTTTGAAGTGCAAAGTAATAAGCCACATTTTTGGAATAACTCACTTTCCAAATGACATAAATCATCTAAATCTATATCATCATTTAACAAAATTTCAAATGCTTCAAATAGTGATTTTCTGGTTTTTGGTTCTATATATTGCCCATTTTGATGATAACCAATCGGCTGTAAACAAATTGCATAACTTTCAAAATTATGTGGAACAATATTGGCAAGTGCTAAATAATAATCATAAAATGATAAATTTTTATTTTGAAATTTTGGGTCAATTTGATACTCGGAAAAATCAAATGATAAAAATTGTGGTAATTTATCATTGGATTGGAAAAATTTTTTGTTTGACATATTTGCCCTTAAATAAAACCCCAAACACCAACCGATATTTGGGGCTTATTTTATTAAACAATCAACTTCTTCAACAGATTTTTTTAATGGTTTAAAAGTTAGTTATTCAAAAAAGGTATTACGATTTGGCGATACCTTTTTTTGCTGGGTGGTTTTTGCTTTGTTATGAAAGTTAAATCGTGATAAATTAACATTTTACCGATTGCTCTCAAAGCTAATCACCAAGAAATCCCCAACCATCGTTTTTACCATTTAGGCTTTTAGAGTTCTCTGCCAGCCAATTTTCCGCTTGTGTTAAACTTGGCTCATTGATTTCCATAAAAATGCCCACAATGACTTCACCCATATATCCATTCTTGTCAACATCAGGAAAGTCTTCTAAATTATTGACTTGAACTCGATAACCAAATTTTAGGAGAAACATACCGAATTTGAGAGCATTTTCATAGGTTGGAAAAATAATGGCAAAATCCACCAAGATTTCATCAGGCAATACCCCTAGTTTTTGGGTGAGTTGCCATAAAACATTGCCGTTTTCAGTTTCAGGAAATTTTTGATAATTTCGCTCCATATCTCACCCAATCAACTTCTTCAATAACTCATTTACCTGTGCTGGATTGGCTTTACCACGACTTGCTTTCATGACTTGTCCGACCAGTCCATTAAAGGCTTTTTCTTTTCCGCCTTTATATTCATCAACCATTGTTTGGTTATTGGCTAAGACTTCTTTAATAATCGCCTCAATCGCCCCTGTGTCGGTTTCTTGTTTTAAGCCTTTTTCGCTAATAATTTCATCAGCCGATTTGTCGCTTTCCCAAAGATAATTAAACACTTCTTTGGCAATTTTACCGCTAATGGTATTATCCAAAATACGAGCAATTAACCCTGCTAGGCGTTCGGCATTGATGGGTGATTGACTGATGGTCAGCTCATTTTTATTGAGTGAACCCAATAAATCGCCCATAATCCAGTTAGCCCCAATTTTGGCATTATTTTTACCCACTTTTTCTACCACTTCCAAGAAATAATCCGACAACTCACGACTACCATTTAATACATTGGCATCATAAGCCGATAAGCCAAGTTCATTCACAAAGCGTTCTTTTCGTACGCTTGGCAATTCTGGCATTTTATCTTTAATGGCTTGCAAGGTTTCATCAGAAATCATCACAGGCAATAAATCAGGGCAAGGGAAATAGCGATAATCGTTGGCTTCTTCTTTGGTTCGCATTGCCCGAGTTTCGTCTTTTTCTGGGTCGTATAGGCGAGTGGCTTGCACCACTTTTCCGCCGTCTTCAATTAGGTCAATTTGGCGTTCAATTTCTGATTTAATCGCCCGCTCAATAAAGCGAAACGAGTTTAGGTTTTTGAGTTCACAGCGAGTGCCAAAGGGTGTGTTTGGCTTGTGTACCGAGACATTGATATCGGCACGAAAAGAGCCTTCCGCCATAATCGCATCGCTAATGCCAAGCCAAGTAACCAGCTCGTGAATGGTCTTGACATAGGCGACCGCCTCGTCCGCCGAGCGAATGTCAGGCTCGGAGACGATTTCAATGAGTGGCGTGCCAGCACGGTTTAAGTCCACGCCTGTCATCTGTGGCACGGCATCGTGGACGGACTTGCCTGCGTCTTCTTCAAGGTGGGCACGGGTAATGCCAATGCGTTTGGTGTACTCGTTTTTTTGCCCTGCGTTCACCAAAATGTCAATATAGCCTTGCCCCACGATTGGGTGTGCCATCTGAGAAGTTTGGTAGCCTTTGGGTAAGTCTGGGTAGAAGTAGTTTTTGCGGTCAAAGGCGTTCATTTGTCCGATTTGGGCGTTGACACCCAAGCCAAATTTGACCGCTTTTTCAACCACTTCGGCATTTAGGACGGGCAAAACCCCCGGCATTGCCAAATCAATGATGTTGGCTTGTGTGTTGGGTTCTTGCCCAAAGCAGGTCGAGGCGGGCGAGAAAATTTTGGTGGCGGTGTTTAATTGGCAATGGATTTCAATGCCGATGACAACTTCATAGCCGTCAATAAGTAGGGATTGGGTCATAGTAGGGTCTCTTTTAATTTAAATTAGAATGGGTTTATTGTTCGGTACGGACAATTAAAACGCTCATTGTTTATCCTTAATAAATTGGGGTTGTTTTAAAATAAACACTTTATGGATTAAACGGATTTAAAACAATCAGTCCATCAATATTTGCAAAATCCTTTGTATTTCGTGTAACCACCGTTAAACCATTAGCAAGGGCAATGCTGGCAATTAAGGCATCAGCCATTAAAATTGGTTTGCCTTGTTTTTGTCGTTACACAACGATTTTGCCATAATGATTGGCACTTTTTTCACAAAATGGCAAAATACGATTATCAAATACCGCTAATACTTCATTGATAAGGGCTGTTAAATCGTTTTTTCTTTTGCTATTGTCCAATTTTTCAAGCCCAAATAACATTTCCGCTTTGGTAACAGAGCTAATAAATGCCAATGGATTTTGATTAAGCCAAGCCAATACATTGGCATTAGGCGTTGGCTTATTCATTTCTGAAATGATATTGGTATCCAGCAAATAACTCATAATATCATTTCTCTTGGCATATCATCTCTTTGTATGTCTAAACTTGGAAAATCAGCTTGGGCAAAGATTTGATGTAAACGGTCGCCCAATTGGGTTTGGGTGTTTTTTGATTTTCACTTGCCCATTTTTCAATCAACTCTACAACGCTTAATTGCTCACTTTGAGCCTGAGCAATCACCAGTTGTTCAATGTGGGGTGGTAATTCTATTAACATCATATTTTCCTTAAATGCCATTATGAACAAGCACCAAATTTTCATTATGGCTCACTTGCTTACAATAGCCAATCAATATGTCAAGTTGCCCTAATAACATATCACGATTTACCAATATTTTTTCATAATGACCTTTATCAGGATTATCCACAAAAGTTTGCCAATTTCCTGTTAAAATAAAATCGTCAGGAGCATTACTAAAAATATTTCGCCAATTTACCATTAAGTTTTGAAATGGGTGAATTAAGTCATTATCAAAACAAGTAATGCCATAATAACATAAACCATTCACAAAAGTTTGGTCGCTTGGATTAAACCCTGTTATCCAGTCCATTGTGTCGGCAGTATACAAAATAATACCGTCATCAATGATGATTTTATTGGGATTGTTATTGTCAATCACATAATTGCTATCTTTTGGCATTACAGCAAAATAATGATTTAATCCACCCATTTTTTAGCCCTTGGCAATCGGCGACAATTCTTTATGAAACGCTGTCGCCCCCTGATAAGCGTGCGTGGTGTTTAATAGGGTATTTTCCGCCCAATGTTTGCCAATGAGTTGTAAGCCCACAGGCAAACCGCCAACAAAGCCCACAGGGTGCGACAAACTTGGTAAGCCTGCTAAATTCACGCCAATGGTATAGACATCACCCATATAGATTTCGGCAGGGGACAGGTTTTCGCCCAATTTATAGGCAACCGTTGGGGCGGTTGGCGTGGCGATGATGTCGCAGGTTTCAAAGGCTTTTAAAAAGTCGTTTAAAATCAAACGGCGTACCTTTTGAGCCTTGACATAATAGGCATCAAAATAGCCTGCACTTAGGGCATAAGTCCCCATAATGATGCGGCGTTGCACTTCCACCCCAAAGCCTTCCGAGCGACTGCGTGTGTACAAATCGTGCAAATCGGCAGGATTTTCACAGCGATAGCCATAACGCACGCCGTCAAATCTTGACAAATTGGAGCTGGCTTCGGCAGGGGCAAGCAAATAATAAGTGGCAAGGGTGATTTGTGGGTCGGTCAAATGCACATCTACCAAAGTCGCCCCTAAGTCTTGATAGACTTTTAGAGCGTCTTCAATTTTGGCTTTGACTTCGGCGTTTAATCCAGTGCCAAAATAGGCTTGTGGTACGCCCACTTTCAGTCCTGCAAGCGGTTTGTCGCCACTTACTTTGTCAAGTTCG
This sequence comes from Moraxella sp., assembly GCF_030525845.1. Classification (GTDB taxonomy): domain Bacteria; phylum Pseudomonadota; class Gammaproteobacteria; order Pseudomonadales; family Moraxellaceae; genus Moraxella. Next base: position 7,726 of record NZ_JAUNDY010000016.1, on the reverse strand, counting down.
TCAAGCCAGTTTGGTACATCTTTGTTTACGCTTGTACTGTCTTTGGGGTCATAGCCACTCATCGCCTGCAAAAGATAGGCACAGTCTTGTGCTGTCCGTCCAAACGCCCCTGCTTGGTCAAAGCTGGACGCATACGCCACCATACCAAAGCGAGACACTCGCCCGTAGGTTGGCTTAATGCCCGTAACCCCGCAGAAGCTGGCTGGCTGACGAATAGAACCACCCGTGTCCGAGCCTGTCGCAACAGGGATAAAGCCACTTGCCACCGCAGACGCACTACCGCCAGACGAACCACCGGGCACTCGGTCTAGGTCATAGGGGTTGTGTACCGCTCCGAAGTAGGATTTTTCATTGTCCGAACCCATCGCAAATTCGTCCATATTAAGCTTGCCAAGACTGATAAAGCCTTGATTGGCAATGTTTTCCACTAGGGTTGCATTATAAGGAGCTTTGAAATTGGCAAGCATTTTTGAGCCACAAGTGGTCAAAACGCCTTGTGTACACAGGTTGTCTTTATGAGCCATTGGCACGCCCAAAAGGGGGCGAGTGTCGCCTTTGCTACGCAGGTCATCGGCAAGGCGAGCTTGTTCTAAGGCTAGGTCAGCCGTTACCGTTACAAAGCTATTTACCGCCTTGTCGTGCGTGGCGATACGGTCTAAAAAATGCTGGGTTAATTCAACCGAGCTAAATTGTTTGTTTTGTAGGCCGTCAGCGATTTGGTGGACGGATAGGGTGTGGAGTTGGGTCATTTTGTTTTCTCTGATTTTAAAATTTACGGTTTAAATTTTGGGTTGTTGGGATTTTGCCACAACTTGTCAAATTCACTTTGGCTAATTTCGGTGTTAATAAATTCATCATTATCTTCATCACAGCCCAACACATCATCAATCGTGGTGTTATAAAGCCAAGTTTCATCAATTCCTTCTTGGTTGGTGTGGTCGGCGTATAAGATTTTGTCCGATTTAAACACTTCAATGCGTTGCACTTCATCGCCCTTGTCATCAAAAGATGAATAGTAAAGGCTTGGAAACTCATCGTCATCATCGTGTAGCCATTGGGTTTTGATGTATCGCATTTATTACTCCAAAATTAGAAAATGACGATTATTCAATTACTTGTGGCACAAGGTATAATCCGTCCTGCACGGCAGGGGCAATCGCTTGATTTAATTCACGATTGACCGCCAAGCCATTTAAATCCACCACATCAGGGCGAAGCACTTGCACGCCATCGTGGACATTGGTTAGGGGCTTGACATCGGTGGTGTCCACTTGTGCCAAAATGTCCATCATGGAGAGGATTTTGCCAATGTCTTTGGCGTAGTCATTTGCCAAATTGTCGTCAATGGCAAGGCGAGAGAGATTGGCAACTTTGCTGATGTCTTGGGAGGATAGGCTCATTATTGTTGTCCTTAAAAAAGTTGAGATAAAATGTTAATGGGGCTAATTTTACCACAAACTGACCGATTTCAAACAACTAAAAATGAGCATGAATCATATTCTTGCTCATTTCCTAATTTTCTGTAATTTTTAGTAACAGTCCCTCAAAAAATTGCCCAATTTTAAGGGTTTTGTAAAAATTTTGGTAAATCCAATGAATTTTTTTCGTATTTTTTCGTAATTCATCATGATTTTTTTTGCATAAATCTGTATAATTTAGCAAAATTTTTAAATGTTAGGCGACTGGCTAATTTTTAACCATCTTTTGTGTTTTTCATGAAGATGGTAAATTTTGCCATGCCATTTTGTTTTTCTGGAATTAGCCATTATGAATCTGTTAGGGTTTTTGTCTACCAATATTGCCATTGACTTGGGGACAGCCAATACTTTGATTTATGCCCCTGGCAAGGGCATTGTGCTTGATGAACCAACCGTAGTGGCATTGCGTTCAAACCGCACCCAAAATCCAACGGTGGCAGCTGTGGGTATTGATGCCAAACAAATGCTCGGTCGTACCCCTGATAATATTACTGCCATTCGTCCTTTAAAAGACGGTGTGATTGCTGATTTTGAAGTAACCCAGCAAATGCTAAAACACTTCATCAAAAAGGTAAAAGTCAAACGCTTTTTGGCTGACCCAAACGTGGTGGTATGCGTACCTTGCAAATCCACCCTAGTGGAACGCCGTGCTATTGAGGAAGCGGTGCGTTCAGCTGGGGCAAACAGCGTGCATATCCTAGAAGAGCCGATGGCGGCAGCGATTGGGGCAGGGCTACCTGTTCATGATGCTAGTGGCTCTATGGTGGTGGATATCGGTGGAGGCACAACCGAGATTGCGGTGATTTCATTGTCAGGCTGTGTGTATGCCGACTCAATCACCATCGGTGGGGATAAATTTGATGATGCCATCATCAGTCATGTCAAAAAGACGCACGGTTGTTTTATTGGCGAGACCACCGCTGAACGCATCAAAAAAGAAGTGGGAACGGCTGTCTTTGACGAAAAAGAAAACTTGGAAGTTGAAGTGCGTGGACGTTCTATGGCAGAGGGCGTGCCAAAGACCTTTACGGTAAACTCCAAAGAAATCCAAGAGGCTTTGGCAGAACCTGTGGCGGGCATTGTTAGTGCTGTTAAGTTGGCACTAGAACAAACACCTCCTGAGCTATCATCTGACATCGCCGAGCATGGCGTGGTACTAACAGGTGGTGGTGCTTTGCTTCGCAACTTAGATAAGCTACTTTCAAAAGAGACAGGTTTGCCTGTATTCGTCGCCGAAGATCCGCTCTCTTGTGTATCTCGTGGTGGCGGTAAGGCACTTGACTTTATTCATGACAAGTCTTTGAGTATGATTTTTGTCTAATCCGTATTTTGATGAAGCGGTGTCCATGCACCGCTTTGTTTGTTTTTTAATGGCTTCATCAGCATAAGATAAGCACAGGCCTGATAATGCTTCCTAGTATTTTTTCTCAAAAGCCCATTTTTGCACGCATGACGACCGCCTTTTTGGTGCTTGCTTTAATTTTTATGTTGCTAGATAGTAAAAACCCCAAGTGGTTTGAGGGTGTTAGAAATTTAAGCCATGCCTCTATGCAACCCATCTACCAAGCCTCTGTCGGTCCATCTTATGCTATGGAGTATCTGCAAAGTGCTTCCCATACCAAAGAATCGCTACGCCGTGAAAATATTCGTTTGCAGGCTGAATTGCTTCAAGCACGAGCCAGACTTCAAACCCAAGATTATCTCATCGCCCAAAATGCTCGCCTAAATGGGGTGCTAAGTACCGCCCAATCTACCGAACATCATTTGTTGCTGGCTCGTGTGATTGGTACTGATTCCAATCCTTTGCGTCAAGTGGTGGTGTTAAATAAGGGTGCAAATGACGGCGTAAAAATCGGTCAGACTGTGATTGACGAAAATGGTATTTTGGGGCAAGTCCTCAACGTCTACGCCAACACCTCTCGCTTGCTTTTGATTACTGATGAACAGCAGTCGGTGGCGGTGGTGGTGGCTCGCACAGGACAGCGTGCGATGGTGTCAGGCAACGGCAAGCCCAATGGTCTTAGCTTGGATTATATTTTTAAGACGGCAGACGTAAAAGTAGGCGATGAGCTGATTTCATCGGGGCTGGGCGAGCGTTTCCCTGCTGGGTATAAAGTGGGAGAAGTATTGGATATTGATACCACTCGCACGGATAATTTTGCTGACATCAGCGTAACGCCTGCCGCCGATTTTTTGGACAGTCGCTATGTGTTGATATTGCAACCTAAAAACACCTCAAACCCCAATAAGGGCTAGTTACCATCTTTTGTTATTTTCATGAACTCAAAGCCATTTCTCATTATCGGTATGATTGTCAGTTTTGTGATAGCATCTATGTTAAATGTCTATCCGTTAGGCTATGATTTGGCAAAATTACGCCCCATGTTTTTGGCGATGACGCTTGTTTTTTGGGTCATGTACCGCTCAACCATGCTTGGGGTGTGGTCGGTATTTTTGGTGGGCATGGTGTCAGATTTGCTCTTGGGGACGCATTTGGGACATCAAGCATTTAGTGCGGTATTGATGGCGTTTGTGGTGCGTATTTTGCTATTATATGCCAAAGAGTTGGCGTTGTCGCAAGCGTGGCTTTTGGGGACGATAGGGCTTGTGGTGTATCAGCTGTCTTTGTGGGTATTGCAGGCATTTTCTTATAATGAGTTTATTTGGCTTGGTTTTGGCTCTTTGGCGACCAGCATCATGCTTTTTCCGCTACTTTGGTATCCGTTGTATTGGGTAAATGCTCAATTAAAAGAGCGGGCGTTTTGATGGTTAGGGTTATATTGGCATCGTCATCGCCACGCCGAAAAGAGCTATTGTCAGAGATTGTGGACGATTTTGATATTAGGCCTGCTGACATTGATGAGACGATTTTACCCAGCGAGTCAGCTTGGGATTATGTTGTGCGTATGGCAAATACCAAAGCACTCGCTGTTGCACACGACATCGATGAGTTGACTTTTGTCATGGGTACAGATACCATCGGTGTGGTTGATGGCGAGATTTTGACCAAACCCACCGACAAAGCTCACGCATGGGCGATGTGGGATAAATTATCTGACAACACCCATCAGATTTTGACTGCTGTTTGTATTTGTGTCGCCAAAGGTCGGCAAATTCTTCGCCAAAAAACCATCACAGTTGCTACCGATGTGCAGTTTGCTCGCTTGACCGAATGCCAAAAAGAGCGTTATTGGGCAACAGGCGAGCCACTTGATAAGGCGGGTGCATACGCCATTCAAGGTGGGGCAATGTCATGGGTGCGTGCCATCAATGGCAGTTATACGAGCGTGGTAGGCTTACCGCTTGCACAGACGCATGAGCTTTTGACACAAATGACGGACGAGATTTGTCCGTGAAAACCTTGCTGATTTCCACCATTGCCACACCCCAAGTTGCCTTGATAGATGATGGCAGACTTTGTCAGTGGCGTGTTTTTGACCAAAAAAATGCCAATGTAGGCGACATTTATCTTGGTGTGGTGGTGCGAGTGGTGGCGGGCATGGACGCATGCTTTGTGGATATTGGACGTGAGCGAACGGCATTGTTGCACAAAAACGACATGGTGTGTTCAGATAAAGCCACTCCCATTCATCGTCTTGTGCATCAAGGCGAGCGTCTTTTGGTGCAAGTCATCAAAGACGAGATTGCCACCAAAGGAGCAAGACTAACTACCGATATTAGTTTGGCAAGTCGGTATGTGGTGTATCGCCCATTTTCCAAAACGTCCGTTAGCGTTTCTCATCGCATGGACAAATCAGCCCGCCAAAGATTACGCACGGCATTGACCGCATTTACTCAAAACCTGCAAGGAGCTTGGACAGCTCGTACCGCAAGTGAGGGTGTTGCTGAAAAAATCTTGTCAAACAATATCCGTCATTTGCATGAGCATTGGCAAATGATTTTGCAGACAAAAGCAAACACAAACAAACCCAGCTTAATGCTGTCCAAGTTGCCTTCTGTGATTGATGGTGTGCGTGAAATGGCGGACGATGTGGCGGTGGTCAAGGTTGATGACGAAGCGACTTATCGGCAGATTCGTGTGTTTTGTGAATTGACCATGCCTGATTTTCTTACTCGTATTGTTTATGAGCCAACGCTTGCCATTGATGATGTTTGGCGGTTGGGTCGCAAAACAGCCATGAGTAGGCGTGTGGATTTGCCATCAGGGGGCTATTTGTTGTTTGATGAAACAGAAGCCTTGACGGTGATTGATGTCAATACAGGTTCGGCGACCGCTCGCACGCCAACCGAGCTTTCCTATCATACCAACTTAGAAGCAGTTCACGCCATCGCTCATCAGCTTCGTTTGCGTAATATTTCAGGCATTGTGGTGGTGGATTTCATCGATGTGCATACAAGCCACCAAAAAGCCATTTTTGCCGAGCTTTCCCAAGCAACCTCCCAAGACATTGCCAAAATTACCATCTCTCCCATCGGAGCGTTTGGACTTTTGACACTTACTCGTGAGCGAGTGCATGGGGCTTTATCAGACGCATTGAGCCAAACTTGCCATGTTTGTGGTGGTACGGGCAAAATGCCCACTCATGAAGCGGCGGCATTTGAACTTTTGGCGGATATTTTGTCTCATCATAAAAAACACCCATCGTCCACACTTACGGTCATGGCGGAGCCGTCTTTAGCAGAGTTTTTGACCGACCATCAGGCTATTTTTGACCTATCCAAACTTTTGGATATCGCATTGACGATTACTCCAAACAATCAGTATGACTGGGGTAAATACGCCCTAAAAGTCTAAAATTCCCCAAAATCCCCTTGCATTTTAATGATTTTTGTGTATAATAGGCAGACATTTTAATGCGTTGTACTTCTTGTTTGTAATTTTTTTAAAATTTCCCAAGCAAAAGTTTTAAATCACAAAAACTTTTTAGTTTTTCATAACATTTACAACGCCACAGCCGAAGCATCGTTTTTGGCACTATGATTCAGTTTCCTGTTGCTGCCTGTTCATGGTATGCAGACAGGGTTTTGTTTCGTTTTGTTTTAAAGATGACGGTAAATTATTGAACACAGACTGACATCATTAGATGGAAGTTTCAAAAAGCACTTAAATTAGGAGCTTGTTGGCATGGCTAACCAGAGAATCCGTATCCGACTCAAGTCATTTGACCATCGTTTGATTGACCAGTCGGCACAAGAGATTGTCGATACCGCAAAGCGTACAGGAGCCCAAGTTTGTGGACCTGTTCCCTTGCCGACTCGTATTGAGCGGTTCAACGTATTGACATCACCACACGTCAATAAAGACGCTCGTGACCAGTATGAAATTCGCACCCACAAACGCATGATTGACATTGTGCAACCTACTGACAAAACTGTCGATGCACTAATGAAATTGGATTTGGCTGCTGGTGTTGATGTTCAAATCGCCTTAGGCTAATTGAATCACTGGTTGAATATTAACGATTAAAGAAGTAAGAGGTCTAAAATGGCGATTGGTTTAGTCGGTATTAAGCGTGGTATGACCCGAATCTTCACTGAAGCAGGTGCATCTATCCCTGTAACAGTGGTTGAGGTTGACGCGAACCGCATTTCGCAAATCAAGACAGTAGATACTGATGGCTACAACGCAATCCAAGTTACCACTGGTGTGCGTCGTGAAAGTCGTGTAACTGCTGCTCAAAAAGGACACTTCGCTAAGGCTGGCGTACAAGCTGGTCGTGGCGTTTGGGAGTTTCGTGCTGACGCAAGCGAGCTAGAAGGTCGTGAAGTTGGCGGTAGCTTTGGCGTTGAGACTTTTGAAGTTGGTCAAATTGTTGACGTAACTGGTCAATCCAAAGGTAAAGGCTTTCAAGGTGGTGTAAAACGCCACAATTTCCGCACCCAAGACGCATCTCACGGTAACTCTGTGTCTCACCGTGTACTTGGTTCTACTGGTCAAAACCAGACTCCAGGTAAAGTCTTCAAAGGCAAAAAAATGCCTGGTCAAATGGGTAATAAGCGTGTTACTGTACAAGGTCTAGAAATCGTATCTATCGATGCGGACAAAGGCTTGCTTGTTATCAAAGGTGCATTGCCTGGTGCTAATGGTGGCGATGTTATCGTCCGTCCGTCAGTCAAAGCCTAAGGGGATTTAACGTGAATTTAAAAACTGTTACAGGTGCGGCGGTTGAACTATCAGAGACTACTTTTGGTCGTGCGTTCAACGAAGCTTTGGTACACCAAGTCGTAACTGCCTATTTGGCTGGTGCTCGTCAAGGTACTCGTGCCCAAAAAACTCGTGGCGAAGT
>NZ_JAUNDY010000004.1 GCF_030525845.1 Moraxella sp. | reverse complement strand
GCTGATATAATTACGCCTAAAAGTTGATTAAGGTTGTTAGCGAAGTTGAGTGGTAATAAGTTAATAACACGAAACATTTATTAATCCTAATGGTGTGTTAGATTTATATTGGCAATGAATATAATATTTGATTGTTGATTGTATTATTAATTTAACACTCTTTAAATATAAAGGGACTAATAAACACAACAATGAGGGTATTATGTTAGACCATTTGCGCGCGATGGCAGTATTTGCCTCCGTAGTTCGATTTGGCTCATTTAGCGAAGCTGCCAGAGAATTTAACGTAACCACCAGTGCCGTCAGTCAGCAGATTCGCTCACTTGAATCCGACTTAGGCATGGTGCTTTTACAACGCTCCACACGTAAAATCAGCCTGACCGAAGCAGGCGAGCTTTTTTATCGTTCTGCCACCGACATGGTAACTGCTGCCGAGATTGGCTGGAATCAGGTTGCCTGCTTGCGTGATGAGGTTTTTGGCAATCTGACCATCGCCACAACCACTTCTGCCATCGGTGCTTATGTGATGTCTGCTTTGTCTGATTGGCTTGATGATAATAAAGAGTTGTCCTTGCGTTTTGTCCAAAAAGATAAATTCTGCGATTTGGATTATGAACCAATAGATGTGATGATAGGGCTGACTGATAGAGCACCTGATGATGGGGTTCATCAGGCGAAGTTTGGCAATGTTTGTCAAATGCTACTGGCATCGCCCAAGTATCTAGAAACACAGACCCTCATCAACGGTCGTGACGATTTGCGTGAGCATGGTTTTGTGGCTCTTGACGATTCTCCCTTGCTGTTCGCCGATGGCAAAAAAATCAACGTCGCCAGTCGTGTCAGCACCAACGATGTCAATACTGCCTTAGGCTTGGCGGTGGCAGGGCATGGCATCGTAAAAGCAAATAAGCTTGATGCTACACCGTTTTTGGAGCGTGGCGAGTTGGTGCCTGTGCTAGATGAGTACGCCTTACCGTCATTGTACTTGGTGGCAAGGCTACCCAACAAGGAGTTTCAGCCTGCCAAAGTCCAAAGGCTCTTAGATGTTCTGGCGGTGCGTTTTGCAACCACATCGCATGCTTGATTGTATCTGTCTTAGTGTGTCGCCTACAAATACCGCTTGATGAGTTCGTCAGCGTTGGTGCGACCATCTAGGGCTGATAGCAGGGCATAAGCACCGATGAATTTACGACTGATAAACATCATCTCTTTGGGTGGCAAGGAGAATTCTCGGGATTGCATGCCTGATTTGGCTTTTGACATGACTTTGTTATAGAGGTTGCTGTTTGCCCAGATGTATTTGCCATCATCAAGGTATTGTGCGTCAATGTACTGAGCCTTAGCAAAAGGCTCGCATGCCATCAAAAACACCTCTGCCATGTCGTCTTTGGGTTTGCCTGTGAGCTTATCAAAGAAATCATAACCTGTCATGGCGTTTTTCATTTGGGTTTTATCTTGATGATATCCTGCGATGAGTAGATGTTTGGCGATGGTTAGCAATTTATCATCAAACTGCTTAATCGCCCCAAAATCTAATAATACCAATTTATCTTTGCCATTATCATTTAGCCTAACCAGATAATTGCCAAAATTGGGATCAGTTTGCATTTCTCCCCATTCAAAAATTTCTCTAATCACAATATCAATGGCGGATTGTCCTAAATAATTACGGCGTTCTTGATTTAGCTGTGATATGATGGGGTCATTTAAATGAATGCCTGATTCATAACTCATGCAAATAAGTCTGGGCGTAGAATAATTATCATAAATGGTGGGGACAATATATCGCTCATCGTCTTTTAAATAATTGGCAAAGCGTTTTGTGGTATTAGCCTCCATGACATAATCCACCTCACGATGCAATAATTCACGAACCTCAACAAACCAATCGTCCAAAGCTTTTGTTTGGGGAATGGCATTGGTAACTTTAAGCAAGTGTTTAAATATTGATAAGTCAGAATCAATGGAAGTGGCGACATTGGGATATTGGACTTTTAATACTACTTCTTGTCCGCTGTATTTATGAATGGCTTTATGCACCTGAGCGAGGCTGGCTGTGCCAATGGGGGTGCGTTCTATCTCAAAATCATCAATACGCTCGCCAAGCTCTGCTTTGATGGTCTCAAAAATAATATGCCATGACAAAGGGGCGGTTTGTGCGTCCAACGTGTGCAAGGCGTTGATGACTTCGCTGGGTAACAAATGCTCGCCATATAATGCCAGCATTTGTCCGACTTTGACGACAGAGCCTTTTAATTTGCCAAGTTCTGATACGAGGTAATTTGCTTGCTCTTGCATGAGCGTGCTTTTTTGTAACTCTCGCTCTTCTTTGGATAAAAAAATCCCCGCCACGCCAGTTTTTGCCCAGTTTTTACCAATATTGAGGGAGGTTTTGGCGATGCTTAGACGGCGAGAAAATGCGGAGGTTTTTAGGGTGTTTAGTGGCTTGTCGGTCATGGTGTTGTTGAATTTGTTTTTTGGAAATTATATCAGAAAATGGAGAATTTGACCATTGTTGGTCGGCGATGGCTAAGGTTGAGATTGTTTTGGGTAAATGATTGAATTAAAATCAAAAGTGGCATAAAGGGTATTTATGCCATCATAAAACTGTCGATTTGGTGCTTTGGGTGTTAAATTAAAACAAGCCAATTATCATTGAGCCAACTTGCCACACTTGCCAAAAGCTCACTATCTAGCTCATCAAAGACAATCGCTTCATTGCCTGTAAAGCGTTCGATGAGTGCCAGCTCTTTATCATCAAAGCAGATGTTTTCGCCATTGATGTACCACTGCCCATTTTGTAGGACAAATCGGCAGGCGGGGTTAATCATTAAGCACTCGCCATTTTGTAAGCGTTCGCCAAGCTCATTGGGACTTAATTCGTCATCAAAAGCAATCAAATCATACCCTCGTTTGCTTACCAGTTCGCTCACCGCTTGGGCGATGATGGCATTGCCTTTGTCTGAATTTAATAGGCTTATGAGTTCGTTTTTGATGGCAGAAATACTGTCATCAGACAGCTCATAAGCGTTGGCTTGCAAGACTTGGGGGAGAGTTAGGGGCGAAAATAGGGCATGTTCGCCTGTGGCAACGTCTGCCACTTCATCTAGGATTTGCACCAAATTGGGACGGCGAAAACCAAAGCTAAACGTCAAGCACTCATCAATCGCTACGCCATAATGGCTAAGGCGTGGCGGTACATATAGGACATCGCCAGCCTCCAACACTTCATCAAAAATAATCTCACCCATGTCATCAAGCAGGCGAATTGGCTGACCTTCAACAAAGGGCGTACCAGTATCGCACATTTTGCCAAGTTGCCAACGGCGAGAGCCATAGCCCTGTGCCAAAAATACATCATATTCATCATAATGCTCGCCCACGCTACCACCTTGTGGGGCGACTGACACCATGATGTCGTCTTGTTGCCATTTGGGAATAAAATCAAAAGCTTGCCACAACTCGCCAAGTTCAGGCGACCATTGTTCTAAGTTCTGTACGAGTACCGTCCAAAGCTTGGGCGTGCTTTGTAAATCTGATTCACTTAGGGGTGAGCTTTTGAGTGTCCACTCATTGGGGTTGTTGTCTTTTTGAGTAATGAGACGAGCCGATACGCCGTCTTCAATGGCTAAATCAAGCACGTCCGTTGGTTCAAACATACCCACAAGAGCAGGTAAGCCGTTTTTGATAAGTAAAGGCTTTTTTTGCCAATACTGTGCCAAAAAAACTTCTGGCGTGATGTCTTTGGGTAGGCAAAAGGGTAATTTGTCGGTCATGGGGTGTCTCATGTTTAAATTTTGCTATTTTAACAATTTTTCCCCAAAAACACCAATTGAACATCGCAAATTTGGCGATTGATTTAAAAATGGGTTTAAAAATGACTCAAATTTCTTTATAATGCAGTTTTATTTATGTTAGAGAAAGCCATGTCAGAGACCGCCAATTTTCTTGATGAATTTGATGAATTTGAAAACGAGCTTGGGACAGAGGAGGGCAAGTTAAGCCCCACCCAAATCAGCCAGCTCCAAGACGAGCTTGATGAGGCGTGCCGAAACCTGCGTACCATTCGTGATTTTATTCGTTTTTGCGTCTCCAAACTGCGTGAATATGACGTGGTGGTGGCACAGGGGACGACCGATGAGTTTGCCGAAAGCTCTGCCATTGTGCTACATACGCTGAGTCTCGACTGGGAGGCAAACCCTGAGATTTTGGATTGTCGTTTGACCGACAGCGAGAAAAAAGCGGTGCTTGAACTCTTATCCGCTCGTATTGTCCAGCGTAAGCCTTTGAGCTATCTTATCAATTTGGCGTATTTTTGTAATTTACCTTTTTATGTGGACGAGCGTGTCCTCATTCCTCGTTCGCCGATTGCTGAACTCATTAACAAAAAATTCTATCCTTATTTTGATGTGGATGATGTCAATAAAGCTAACTTTTTCAAACATGGCTTACAAGAGCTACAACTGTCGCCCCCTGAGCGGATTTTAGACCTTTGCACAGGGTCGGGCTGTATCGCCATTGCCCTTGCCACCGCCTTCCCTGATGCCAATGTGGACGGAGCGGACATTGATAAAGATGCCCTAGAAGTGGCATGGACAAACGTAGAACATCATGGGCTAGAGCATCAAGTAAACTTGTTAGAAAGTGATTTGTTTGCCAAAATCCCTGCCGAAAATCAATACGAACTCATCGTAACCAATCCGCCTTATGTGGACGCCAGCGTCATGGCAGAGTTGCCACCAGAGTTTTTGTACGAGCCAGAACACGCCCTTGCCGCAGGTCAAGACGGCTTGGATTTGGTGCACCAAATCCTATATCATGCCCCTGATTATCTGACCCGTGATGGTTTATTGGTGTGTGAAGTGGGCGACAGTGAATGGGCATTGCGTCAATCATATCCGAGCATTCAATTTGATTGGCTTGATTTTGAAAAGGGCGGCAGTGGGATTTTTGCCATTACTTGTGAGGAGCTTTTGGAATACCGTGAGGAATTTGCCAAGCAAGTAGAGCGGGTAAAAGGCGAATCGCTTTAATGATTGATAAAATAAATGGGGATTTTAAAAAAATGAACCATTTATTTTATTTTTTTAAATACCAATTATTTTAAGGAATAAAAAATGGCAGGCAATACCATTGGCAAATTATTTACTGTAACCACTTGTGGCGAGTCGCACGGGGTGGGTTTAATGGCGATTGTGGACGGCGTTCCGCCCAATTTGCCTTTATGTGAAGAAGATTTGCAAATTGAACTTGACCGCAGAAAACCGGGGACTTCCAAATTTGCCACACAACGCAAAGAAGATGATAAGGTAGAAATCATCTCTGGCGTGTTTGAGGGGCGAACCACAGGCACACCAATCGGACTACTTATTCGCAATACCGACCAAAAATCCAAAGATTATGGCAACATTGCCACAACTTTTCGCCCCAATCACGCCGATTATACCTATACGATGAAATATGGTTTTCGTGATTATCGGGGTGGTGGGCGGTCGTCTGCTCGTGAAACCGCAATGCGAGTGGCGGGCGGAGCGATTGCCAAAAAATACTTAAAAGAACGGCTGGGCATTGTCATTCGTGGCTGTGTGGTGCAGATTGGCAATGAAAAAACGGATAAACTTGATTGGAATATTGTCAATGACAATCCGTTTTTTTGCGGTGATGTGGACGCAATTCCACGCTTTGAAAAACTCATCACAAGCCTACGAGAGCAGGGGACAAGCTGTGGGGCAAGGCTTGAAATTTATGCCGAGAATGTCCCTGTGGGGCTTGGCGAGCCTGTGTTTGACCGCCTTGATGCCGACATTGCCCACGCAATGATGTCTATCAATGCTGTTAAGGGCGTGGAGATTGGCGATGGCTTTGCCGTTGCCGAGCAGTTTGGGCACGAAAGCAGGGACGAGCTGACCCCTGATGGCTTTACTGCCAACCATGCAGGCGGGATTTTGGGTGGGATTAGTAGCGGACAAACCATTAAAGTCGCCATTGCCCTAAAACCCACTGCCAGCATTACCACAAGTGGCAAAACCATTGATTTAGGGGGCAATCCCACCGATGTGATTACCAAAGGACGGCACGATCCGTGTGTGGGCGTGCGAGCTGTGCCGATTGCTGAGAGTATGCTGGCGATTGTGCTACTTGACCATTATTTACGCCACAGGGGGCAAAATATTGATGTGGTAATGCCATTAAAGCCGATTGAATAGAATTTAATTGTAAGGTTAATTATGCTGTCCAATATAAAACGCAAATTTTTACCAATAATGTGTTTGGGGTTATTGTCTTTTGGGCAATCAAGTTTTGCTAATGAACCAACTTTAATGGACTGGTACAAAATGGTTGCTCCAAATTATGTTCAATTTCAAAAAGTATATGGTGAAAAATTGGACGGTATGGTATTTTCAGAAATACTTCGTTCAAGTAGTGAGCAAGTTTTTTCAGATAAAAAATTAACAAGCGAGCAAATAAATTTGGGAGCAGAATTATCCGAACAAGCCTATTATCATTGTATGATTTGGGGGTATTATCGTTTGACGGCAATGTTTGGCGATGGTGATGTGGATAAGATTGCTGATGATATTTTACAGCTTTGTCAAGACCACGAAAATGTCTATGATATTTATAATATTTTGCTTGCGTCCGACCATTATGGCTTTGAAATGACTGAACATAAGGCGTGGCAACGTATTCAAGAAAATAGACAAAAAGGCATAAGAGGCAATAGCGATTTTCATCAAGCTGTCAGAAAAAAGGTTTATCAATTAAAAGAATATGCCCTTAAAGATTGACGGATTATAAAAGTAAAGTGTTGTAAAATCTATCATCATTGCCATTATTTTCAAATCGTATTTGCTATTTTGTTGGGTTTTATTTGTATCAAATTTGATTGGTTTAAGCTTGGCAATGTTGATGATGTTTCGGGCTTTTAACCATTATTATTTTCAGGGTTATTTAACTTTATATAAAAGAAAGGCTGAACAATGATTTTTGTAAGCATTTCTTTTATTGTGGTTATAACAGACCTCTTGCGAAACTAAATCATCTTACTTACAATCCCTGCAAGTGGATTTGCCTTTGGGTTAACTTTCTTTAATGATTGTGATGAGTGGTATTTTGGGCTTTAAACATCTCATTCATCAAAGGTTGCTGTCTGGTGTTGATTGTAAGGGATTGGGGGGGGGTTTCGCAAGGGATTTATTCATCAAACTTCTTACTTGTATTAGTGTCTAATATGAACCGATACACTAAAATTTCTGCCTTGTTGTGTGATGCCCGCCGACATAAATCCCCCAAAATTTTGAGTAATTAAGGGGGATTTTTATTGCCGATTGTGCAATACGATTTCAGATTTTAAAAATCATGTTATCCTCATATTTTGCACTTTTATTGATATGGGCGGTAAAGTTTAACCGCTCAAATTCCCCCAACCGCTCCCACGCCTCCTTGTCGCATTCTTCAAGATAAGCCATATACGACAAAAACTCGCTTTTGGTACTGCTAAAAAAACAAATATGGCGGTCTTACCCACTTCATCAGCTTTAAAAACTGCACCATTCCAAAATATTCGCCCAAGCCATAGGCTTCTTGCTTGGTGCGTAGGTAGGGTGGGTCTAGGATAAACAGCGTTTTGTCTTGATGGTAAAACTTAGGCATCAAGGTTTCAAAGCTCTCCGATACAATTTCCAAGCCGTCCAAATAGCCGTCCGCAGTCGGATAATCGCTTCTACGAATGGTGTTATAAAACTCGTGCTTGGGCAACTCGTCAATGTGGCTGATTTGCTTACCGCTAAATAGTAGCCAAGTGGAAACGCTTTGGCAGTCCACAAAGCCGTCAAATTGGCGGATAATTTCCAAGACTTTTTGCTTAGTAGGTTTGTCTATGCGTTTGGCTCGTGGCAACGGCTCTAAAATTTCGTAAAGTTGCCTACGCAAACGGTTGGTATCGTGGATATGATAAAGTCTTTGGCTAAAATTGTCAAAGTCGTTATAGATAACCCTTACCTGTGGTTTTAGGCGTTTGGCATTGTGAGCAAGTAGCCCACTACCACCGAATACATCCACAATCGTCCAGCCTTGACCGTCATCAGGCACGATGCGGTCAAGGGTGTTACGAAAGGCTTGGATAATTTGCCGTTTTTGCCCGATAAAGGGCAAAGGCGATTGACTGTAAGGTTTATTGAGCTTGGGTTGATTGGGATTTTCCACAAAGTTCTCCGTGTTGGCTTGGAGTCTCGTGGACTTCTGGTAGGATGCTGGTTTGGTAAAAATTGATATATTATAACATGATATAAAATAAAGTTACAATATAACAAAATAATCTCTCTCCAAAAAAATTATCCACAAAAAGCCCACCACAAGGTAGGCTTTAAGGTGGTGTGCTGTTTAAAATTCATAAGTTAGCGACAAGGCGTAGTTTCGACCGGGTGCGGTGTAGCGATTTAGACCATATCCTGCTGAGTCCACCATGCTATTTGCGGTAAGGTTGTTAAATTGACGCAGTGTCTCCCACGGAATGTATCTAGCATCGGTTAGGTTGTAAATGCCTGCATTTAGGATGATGTTTTGGTTTTTGCCAAATTTTTTGGTGCCATACACATCAAGTAGCCAAACGTTTCTGCCGTGATTGGCATGCTGATAAGTATCAACGTATTCTTCATAGCCTGTGATGGTTTTGCTGGTGGTAAGTCTGGTGTATTTGCCCGTGCCGTCATCTTGATAGCCGTAATATTCACACCAGCCATACCATTTTAAATCCTCAGGGCATTCTTGGATTCTGGTGGTAACTTCCTCAATATCCTTTGAGGCGATGTATTTGGTATCCTTAGGGTTTTTACGCATGAGACCTCGTACACGACCGTGTAGCGACCAGTCGTTGTTTGGAGCATAATAATCCGCCCCCAAAATAAGATTGGCAGGCACGGCGGCGAGTGTGTTGATTTTCATTTTGCCGTTATGGTCAGTGTTTACAATGGCACTGTCCCATGAGGTGTGAAAATTAGCGAAAAGATTTAGGCGACCTTTTAGATTTAGTTTGTCAGAGACATCGCTTTCAATGCCAAATTTAACACCTTTAATGGTGGCTTTATCCAAATTGTGAGACATGGTGCAAGTGCCTTCATAATTGCCACAGCCGTGTTCGTCTTCGCCGCGATAGCCGAGCGATTGACTTGCTTGCCAGTAGGTTGTGTGGATAAAGTCATCGTATTTTGAGAGGTAGCCTCCTAGTGTAAGTTTGGTTGCTTGGCTGGGTTGGTATGTAAATTCAAGCTCGTGATTTAAAGAGGTTTCTGGGCGAAGGTTGGGGTTGATGATTTGTTTGACGCCAAAACCCTGAAATGCAGAGTACATCTGCGTAACTGTCGGTGCCAAAAATCCTGTGCTGATTTTGTAGCGGGCGGCTAGCTTATCAGGAATGATTTGGTAATCAAGCATGCCACTGTATGTCAGCTTGTTAAAACTAGGCTGTCTGTCATACACGCCACTACGATAATCTTGATAAAACTTGGTGCGAACCCAGCTTTTGTCTACGTTATTATTGATTTCGTTTTGTTCACTGCTTCGAATGTCGCCAAAATACACGTCATCTTGAAAATAGGGGCTGTATTTATGATAATCATAGCGAATGCCAAGCCCTGCTTTGAGCCTCTCATTAACATCGATGGCATCGCCAAAAATGAGGCTTAGATTGTCTTTTTTGGCATCAGGCATGACGATGGCATAAGGTTGAATGGCTTGGGTGATGTTACCTGCTTGGTCGTAGTTTAGGCGAACAAAGGTGGATTTATAATCTTGATGATTAAAGCCCAACTTGGCAGAAAAAGTGTGTGTGCCAAATTTCCCCAAATCTTTGGGAAGTAGCGTGGTAGAGACATCGAGGTGCTTGGTGTTGGTTTGGGTGGGTCTGTATTCTCGTTGGCTTAGGTAGGGATTATTTCTATTTGGGCTGTGCAAGAATGTGTCTGCCAGCCCAAGCACTTCTTGGATTTGGTAGTTGAGGGCGATGTTGTCGATGGATTTTGAGTGATTGGGCGTGTAAAGATAGTGTAGTCCAAAGCCTTTGGTTTCTTCTTTATCACGGGGTACTCTCCACTGACCTGAGACGCTTTTGCTCCATGCGTATGAGTCGGTGTTTTGTTTTTGGTAAAAGGCGGAAGCACCCACACGTACGGTATCACTAAGATGATGATAACCCTTCAAGAGCAGAGTGTTGCGTTCATAATCTACCGCATCTGGATAAAAAGTTGAGCTGGGCTGTGAAGTACGCCCCATTTCACCATTTTTAGCAAAATCATAAAACAGACTCATTCTATCAGAATTATGGCGACGCATGTCGTGGTTTTTAAGTTCATGTCCTTGACGGCGAGCATAATTTAATAAAAATTCATTTTTGTCATATACGCCAGCCAAACCAACTGCAAACAGTGTTTCCTCGTTTTTGTTGGTAAAGCCAACTTTGGTATAACCGCCCAAATTTCCCTCTTTTATCATACTGATGGGTTCTTTGGTGTTAAAGGATACAGCCCCACCCACCGCACCAGAGCCAGAGATGATGCTGTCCGCCCCTGTCATGATGCGAACATTGCCCAAAACTTCAACATCTGGATTAAAGCGACCCTCATAGATGTAGCCATAGGGCGAAAAAAGTTCATTGGCTTCGACGGTGGGTAATGCCACCCCATCTAAATCCATTGCGACACGGTTGCCATCAACACCACGAATGGCAAAGCCTTTATTGCCGTATCGTCCCACTTCGGCGACATCGACTTCGGTATGATAACGCACCAAATCGTGGGTGTTTTGGATATTTTGGCTGGTCAACTCACGGCGAGTGATGATGCTCTCTCCCACGCCTGTTGTGGGTTTTTTATTTAAACGAATGTACTCGTGTTCAAGCTCAACCTGTGGAGTGGGTGCATCATCAGCATAGGCGTGATGGCACATGAGAGCGGGGACGAGCAAGGCAAGCAGAGCTTTTTTGGGGTGTTTAGTCATAAAAATCCCTCTAAAATAAATTGTTGGTCATTAATCAGCAGGAAAATTTATAAAAAAATAACAATACTGTCATTTTATAACAAAAATTCTAGAATGTAAATAATAACGATTATATTCTTTATAGTTATTTACAAATGTATTTTTTTGGTGCTGCCTATTGAAAATTTAGGATAAATCCCCATGATGGTTTTTATTTTAGGAATGTGTGTCTTATGAGTAAATCCATTCATGCCAGCTTAAAGCGTGTGCTTGATGTGTCAGGTCAAAGCGTAGAGGAGATTGCCTTACTTGCTGATGTCTCGATGACAACGGTAATGCGTTGGTCGAAGCATGGCATATCACAGGCGGGAGCCAAAAAACTAAGTAAAATTTTGGGAGTCTCCCCTGAGTGGATTTTGACAGGTCGGGACGCAGATAAAAGTGATGCCCCTAAGCCCAGCACCCCCAAATCAAAATCCAAACCTCGCATGATAACTCCAAGAGAGGCTTTGCTTGAATTTGTGGAGGTGGAGAGTGGGGTTTTGGTGCTACGAGAGATGGGCGATAGTGAGGCTTTGGTAAAGATTGAATTTGCCGATAAAGTCAAAGAGTTACTCGGTCAAGAAAATCTACAAGGCATCGGTCAGCACATGATTTCGGCGGCGATAGCTAGCGTCATGGAACGCCAAATGCGTCAGTATCACGCCCATGTCTATGATGAAAAACCCAAGCGATTTAGCTAAAACGATTAACGCATACATCACTATCCTTTAAAAATACGACACACCAAAACGGAATATTTTATGACAAAAGTTCACATTCAGCACGCCAAACCCACCCAAAAACCCAAAAAGGCCCTCATTTGGATTGACCTTGAAATGACAGGGCTTGACACCCAAAAAGACGAGATTATTGAGATTGCCACCATTGTTACCGATGATAATCTCAACATCTTAGCCGAAGGTCCTGTCTTTGCTATTAAAGTGCCTGACACGGTGCTAAATGGCATGGACGAATGGTGTACTCGCCAGCACCGTGAGTCTGGGCTGACCGACCGTGTTCGCCGTAGTACAGTAACGCTCGCTCAGGCGGAGCAAGCGACCATTGAATTTTTGTCCAAATGGGTGGATAAAGGGGTGTCGCCGATGTGTGGCAACTCCATTTGCCAAGACAGACGTTTTTTGGCGCGGCAAATGCCAGCCCTAGAAGCATTTTTTCATTATCGCAATCTAGATGTATCAAGCGTCAAAGAGCTGTGTCATCGCTGGCGACCTGACGTGGCACAAGGCTACCACAAAAGTGGTACGCATTTGGCACTCGATGACATCAGAGACTCCATCAGAGAGCTTCGTCATTATCGTGAGCATTTTTTTAAACTGCTGGATTGATGATTGATGAACGTTATTCGTGCGTGTGTGTACGTGGTAATATTGGCGGTACTTGGGTTTTTCGCTCATCAGACTTATACTGAGCCACAGGTTCGCTTTAACAGTCTAAGCCATCGCCTGATGTATCCTTTGGATGTGAGGGTGCGTTATCGCATTGGCGAGGTGGATGCTCGTTTTGGACTTAGTCGTGCTGAGGTTTACAAACTTGCTGAGGAAGCAGCAATGATTTGGCAACATGGCACAGATAGGGAGTGGTTCGTATATGACGAGAATGCCAAAGTAAGCATTAATCTCATTTATGATGAACGCCAAACAGAAACCGATGCACGTCAAAAAATCAAAAACGAACTTGATGAACTAAAAGACCACCACCAAAAACGCTCAGATGATTTAGAATTACAAAGACAGGCATTGCAATCAGAATTTACTCGTCTAAGTGCCGAGCTGGGTACATGGCAACAAGAGTATGACATGCTCATGCTTGCCCTAAATGAGACCAAAGACCACAACAAAAGACGGCAGTTACTGGTGCGCCAAGATGAGCTGATTGCCGAACAACAAACCCTAAATGCCAAAATTGAGGCTTATGGATTGTCCCAAGCCGCCTTTAATCAAGCAGTAAGCGACATCAATCACGAAACAGGTCGCTTAAACGAGACGATTCATCACGCCAATGCTCGCTTGACGCCACGCCAGTTTCATAAGGGTCAGTTTGATGGGCGAAATGTTGATATTTATGAGTTTACCTCGATAGATGATTTGCGTTTGGTACTGGCTCATGAGTTGGGGCATGCTTTGGGTTTGGGGCATAATGACGACCCCACCGCTCTTATGTATCCTTATAGCAATGAGCAAGACGCCCATAATTTTAAATTAAAACCTGCCGACATTGACCTGCTTCATAACCGACATTGGCGAAATGAAGCGTGGTAATACCCCAAAGTTGGGGTATTTTGCTGGCTCTTTGTGGTATGGCTAGGCGAATAACTCATCAACACGCTCTTTATCAAAGCGATATTCTTTACCACAAAAACCACAATCTAGCACCAGCGTGCCACCATGTGCTGTGATGACGTTTAGGGCTTCGTCGTGCCCTAGTTGCAAAATCGCCCCTTCGCTTTTGACATCTGAGCAAGTGCAAGCAAAATGAAGTGGGGTGGCTGTGGGTAGTGCCACATCTTCTTCGTGATAGAGGCGGTAGAGGATTTCGCTGGCTGGTAGGTCGGTCAGTTCCTCTTTTTTGATGGTGCTCGTCAAGATACTAAGTCTGTCCCATAGGTCGGGGTCATTTTCTTTGTCTTCGTCTGACTGTGGCAACAGCTGAACCAAAATCCCACCTGCCTGTGTCTCATTGGTGGCAAGTTTAATGATGGTGGGGATTTGGGCGGATTGTTTTTGGTAATGAGCAAGGCACTCACCCAGATTGTCGCTTACTCGTTCCACGATGCCTTGATAGCTCTCGCCAAAATTGGGGTGAATGCTGATAAATAGCACGCCTGTTTGGATAAGGGCAAAAGCTTCATCGCTGGTGGTTAGGGATTGCCAGAGTGTTTGTTTGTCATCGCTGTTATCAAAACTTGCTAGTGCACGCACCGCCCCTGCCGATTCTTGGGAGTGGTCGCATTCTGCCATCGCAAAACGCAAAGGCGAGTTTTCGTCTGATGATTGTAGTTGAATGGAGAGTTTGCCATCGATTTTTAGTGTACCGATGAGCAGGCTTGCCGATACTAGCATTTCGCCGAGCAAGGCTTTGATGGCTTTGGGGTAGGGCTTTTGGCTGATGACGGTGGTAAAGCTGTCAGACAGATGCACCACATCGCCTCGCACTGGCGAGTTTTCGATAAAAAAACGCTGACGGTAATCACAAGTAGTCATAATATTCTCTAAATAATAGCGTGTTTTTTGTGAAATGATAAAAACACGCAAATGATGATATTTGGTGTATTTGGGTTGGTTTCGTCAATGAGACTACACCCTAAGCCGTTTGATACACCTGCATTTGTCATTAATGGGGGCGTACCTTAAAATCTTAAAGGTAAATAATCAATTATGTGGAATTTATGCTAAATTTACAAACATTACATGCCCTCGCTGATGGCTGTCCTTATGATTTTGGTGGGCAGGTTCTGGCGTTATCTGATGAGGAAGGGTATGGCTTTATTGGGCAAGGGGGAGATTTGACTGTCTCAACCTTGCTTCATGCTTATCGCTGTGGGGTGTTTCCTTGGTTTGATAATGAGCCGATTGCGTGGTGGTCGCCAAACCCTAGATGCGTGATAGACCCCTTGTCGTTCACGCCCAAAAAATCACTGATTCGCACTACACGAAAATCATCTTGGACGCTGACGACCAATCATGCTTTTGAGGAGGTCATCAACGCATGTCGTGAGCCACGAGCGTACACCGATAAGACATGGATAGGGAGCGAGATGGTAGAGGCTTATATTAAGTTACATGAGTTAGGCGTAGCGGTCAGTGTTGAGATTTGGCAAGATGAGCCAACAAAAAGTCCGCTTATTGGTGGGCTTTATGGCATTGGTTTTGGGGCGGTGTTTTGTGGGGAGAGTATGTTTCATCGCATGGCCGACAGCTCAAAGGTGGCATTTTGGGGGCTGATGAAGCTGTGCCAGAAGCGGGGAATTTGTTTGGTGGATTGTCAGCTAAAAAACCCTCATCTGATGAGTTTGGGGGCGACATTGATGGATAGACAGGCGTTTTTGGGGGAGCTTGATTGCCTAAATAAAACAGACGTGGCAGGTCTGGGGGCGTGGCATTTTTGCATGCCAGTCTCAAAGCTGGTAGAGATGACTTAGAGATAAAAAACCACGCTTTTGGCGTGGTCTTTGTTTTTAGGCTTTGGAGATGTTTGGGATAAGAGACTCCTCAATGACACTGGCATCAGGGTCGCCTGCCACTCGTTCTCGTTTGACAAACACAAAAAACGCCAACGTCGTCAAGAGTGTCAATCCAAGTCCGATGTAGACAGATAGCTGATAGTCAAGCTTAAAGCCGATTTTATCATATGCCAAAAACGTAAAGCACGCTGCACTCATAAATATCGCTGGCAAGGTACAAACCCAATGAAATTTGCGATAACGGTATAAATAACCTGCCGCCGTCCAAAGCATGACCACCGCAACGGTTTGGTTTGCCCAGCTAAAATATCGCCATAGGATTTGAAAGTCCACTTTGGAGATGACAAAGCCGATGACAAATAGCGGAATGGCAATCCATAAACGTTTGGCGAGGGTGCGTTGTTCTATATTGGCAAACTCTGCGATGATAAGGCGTGCTGCACGAAATGCGGTATCGCCTGAGGTAATGGGTAGTATGACCACGCCCAAGATGGCAAACACGCCACCGATAGCCCCAAGATAGGCAATGGAGCTGTCATAGACCACTTTTGCAGGCGAGCCTGCGGCGATGGCTTCTTGTAGACCAGCTAAGGTGGGATAAAATGACATGCCTACCACGCACCAAATGAGTGCAATGATACCCTCAGCAATCATCGCCCCATAAAAAATAAAGCGACCCTCTGACTCATTTTCGGCACAGCGAGCCATTAGTGGCGTTTGGGTGGCGTGAAAACCTGATAATGCACCACAAGTGATGGTCAAAAATAGTAAGGGCCAAATTGGTAGGTCGCCTTTGGGTTGTAGGTTTTGAAAGAAGCTATCAACCGTCAAGCCACCCATGCTATTAAAAAAGTAAGTCTCGCTACCACTAAGCTCATTTTTTATGAGACCATACATCATGCCAAAAGACATGAACAGCAACAGCCCACCAAAAAATGGATAAATCTTGCCGATGATTTTATCAATAGGAAGTAGTGTCGCCACAATGTAATACACAAAAATAATGGTCGTCCACGCCACCAAAACCGCCGAAGCATCAAAGCTGGCGATATTCTCCATCGTGATGTTGGTTAGTAGCTTGGCTGGGCTTGCCACGAACACCACGCCCACTAGCACCAAAAGCACCACCGCCAAAAGGTTGATAAAATGCTTAACGGGAGTTCCTAGATATTTGCCAGTCAAATAAGGCATGCTGGCACCGCCATTACGCACCGAGAGCATGCCACACATATAATCATGCACCGCCCCTGCAAAGATACAGCCAAACACAATCCAAAGCATTGCCACAGGACCGTACAATGCTCCCAAAATTGGACCAAATATCGGGCCTGTGCCAGCGATGTTGAGTAGCTGAATGAGCCAAATGCGTTTTTTGGACATCGGTACATAATCCACGCCATCTGTCATGGTGTAGGCAGGGGTGTTTTTATTGGGATTGATGACGAAGATTTTTTCAATGATTTTTCCATAGATGAAATATCCCATCAACAAAACCGTGATACAAAATAAAAACCACAACATAAACAATCTCCTAGATTGTAAAAAATATGGTAAAGTTGCCAAATGTTACAGATGCTTACAATACCGCAAACTACAAAAAAGGTCAATGCATATTTACAAACGAGGCGGATTTATTGTGTATGGCAACCGAAGTTTTGATGGTAAATATGATGTGAGGGCAATGTTAGTGTATGATTTTTGTTTTTTAAAAGCTAAATTTTGGTAAAAATGAGGTTAATCATTGCATGATTTTTGGTATAATAGCCAGCTTGTTTGTGGGCATTTTGCTTTTATTCTGTTTGGTTTTATGATTTTATGAAATTTTTAAAAAATACAACAAGTCATCAACGTGGGTCAGCACAGCAAATCTTGGTGCTTTTTGTGATGGCACTCGCTTTGATTGCGATGGTTATGGCGGTGTTTGGTTATAAAATCGGACACAAGCAAGGGCTAAGAAAAGGCATGGTCATACAGCTCCAAGAACAACAAGAAAAAGCCATCACGGTACAAGGCATGTCTGTCGATGAAGCCAAGCTAAAACAACAGCTCGACTCAGCGGTCAAGGAGCGAGACATTAGCCTCTCCAACCTTGAATCTTTGCGTGAAAAAAACGAAGAGCTGACCACCAAAAATCTACAACTTTTGCAGGTTAATAAGCTATTTAAGAAAAAACTTGCCAAAGACGGCGGTCTACCCTTAGAAGTATTGGGTGGCGAAATTTTGGCGTTGCCTGATAACACCTTTGAGTATCGTTTTGATGTGGCAATGGTCGCATCATCGGGAGCGAGCGTTACCATGACACCAAAGATGACCTTGCTTAATGCCACAAATATGGTAAAAATTCCCCTAAAACCTGCCATCTATGAAATCAGCGATGTTGAGCGAATTCGTGGGCGTTTTGTGATGCCTGATGGCTTTAAACCCAGACAAATCAAGCTGGAAATTAACGCAGGTGGCGAGCGAGCTGAACAGCTCTACAACTGGCAAGTGGGCGAGGTCATGGCTCAACGAGAGGATAAAGGTGTGAGTGAGCGACCTGTGGGCGGACTATGAGTACACATCAGGATTTTGAGGTTGAGGCAGATGTGGCGGTACATCATCAGTATGATGAAGTGCCGATGTTTCATGTGATTATGCACAATGACAACTTTACCACGATGGAGTTTGTGGTGTTTATTTTGGTTGAGGTGTTTTCGTACTCTTTGGATAAAGCGACTGATGTCATGATGCAAGTCCATCAGCAAGGTAGTGCGGTTGTGGCGACCCTACCCAAAGAGATTGGCGAGACCAAGATTGCCATTGTCGGTCAATATGCCGAAGAGGCAGAATATCCGCTGTTGTTGACGTTGGAGAGAGCATAACTCTATGATTTCACATCGATTTTCTCGTTTGTTTGATGTATCTGCTCTTATGCCTCCACGAGATTTTGTGCCAATTGGGCGTGAGCCGATTTGTTTGGAGATTGGTGCAGGCAAGGGCAAACACGCCTTGTTGTTTGCTAGTCAAAATCCAGAGTGTCATTTGTATGCCATTGAGCGTACCCATGAGAAATTTACCGCTTTCAAAAAGTCTTTTGATGCCCAGCCTTTAACTAGCCTTACCCCTATTCACAGCGATGCAATCTGCTGGTCGGCGTATGCACTTTTCCCCAATCAAGTCCAAAAGTGCTTTATCCTATACCCCAATCCAGAACCCAAAAATAAAAATCAGCGGTTTTTAAACATGCCGTTTTTTGAATTTTTATTATCAAGAATGTCGCCAAATGGTCAAATCATCATTGCCAGCAACATTGATGAGTACATCCAAGAATGTCAGGTATTGTTGGAGACGGTTTGGCATTTACCTTATTCTAAGCGACAAATTGAGCCTGATTCGGCGCGCACACATTTTGAAATCAAATATCTGGCACGAGGCGAGGCGTGTTGGGAGCTTGTCATTACCAAACCGACACACTACCACACACGGTTTGATGAAACATTGCCGTTGTCTTGGTTGCCGCAATGAGTCAGGCAATCTTTCCTAATTTACCCACTGTTGCCGTCATCGGAGCTGGGGCGAGTGGGCTGATGGTGGCGGATTATTTATCCTCTCTATCAAGCGATATTCGCATTGAAATTTACGACAGATTGCCTAGTGCAGGACGCAAAATACTATGGGCGGGCAAGACAGGATTAAATGTCAGCCACAGCGAGCCGATGAAGGATTTTGTGGGGCGTTATGACAGTGATTGGCTTGCCCCTTATTTATATCAGTTTGACAATGCTTGGCTTGTGCGGTGGCTAGATACGTTGGGCGTACAAACTTATGTGGGGTCTAGTGGTCGCATATTTCCAGTTGAAATGAAAGCATCGAAATTTGTCAGAGCTTGGCTACGTCGCTTGACTGACCGTCAAGTAACGTTCTTTTATGGACATCATTGCCAAAAAATCGACAAAAACACACTTTATTTTACACATCAACCAAAAAATGGCGATGTTTGCGAATATCACAAGACGTTTGATGCGATTGTTTTATGCTGTGGCGGTGGTTCTTACCCAAAATTAGGGACAGATGGGAGTTGGCAGGCGTGGTTTGACGATGCGGAGCGAACCCCACTCTATGCCAGCAATGTCGGCGTGCTAAAATCATGGTCGGATTACATGACCCCTTATTTTGGTCAGCCATTAAAGCGAGTGGCATTATGCGATGCTAATGCCAAATCCTTTGGGGATATTATCATTACACATTATGGTCTGGAAAGTGGCTTGATTTATAAGCATAATCGTGCCATGAGAGAAGCGTTAAACAATAAAAGCCCTGTTATTTATTTGGATTTATTGCCAGATAAATCAATAGATGATATCCAAAAATATTTTTCAAAAAATAAAAAACAATCCCTAAATAACCATCTTAGAAAGATGGGATTGAGCGATACAAAAATTGCCCTGCTTCGAGAATATACACAAAAAACCGACTGGTCGGATTTTTATAAGATGGCAAACTTCATCAAGAAACTTCCGATAATGTTTGAGGGATTTCGTCCGATGTCGGAGGCCATCAGTACAGGAGGTGGCGTGAAACAATCAGCATTGACCGATGATTTACAACTAAAATCTAACCCCCATGTGTTTTGTTGTGGGGAGATGTTGGATTTTGATGCACCCACAGGGGGCTATTTGCTGACAGCATGTTTTGCCACAGGGCAGGTGGCTGGGCGTGGCGTGGCGAGATTTTTGGGTATGTGATGTGTCATGGTTGCTGTTATGGTTCATGGTGCGGTGGCGGACTGGATTGACTAAAACGTCCATGTTCCAAGAAATGTACAATCTCTTTGGCGACGGTTTTGTTGGTCAAAAACCCAGTATGATTGACAGGCAGCACCAAATAATCACTGAATGTGGGTAGATAGGTCTCTGACAGATATACCGTACCATCGTTTTGGCGTGCTTCGCTTGATAGGCGGTGTTTTTTGCTGTGATAGCCGAGTACAGGCAGACCAAGTCCTAGCGGACGTGTGCCAGCGATTGCCCCAAATACTATGTTACTTGGCAATGCCACGCAATTGCCGTCTAAGGCGTGGAGATAGGATTGTCCTATGAGGGGAGGGCATAGTCGATGAGCATAACTGGCACAGATACTACCTTGATGAGGTGTACCCAAGCTCACACAGCGATGAACATGCCAATGATGACCATAAGTAGCGACAAAATGACGGATAATCAATCCGCCCAAACTGTGTCCCACCAGATTAATGGGTGAGCCATCATGATGATGGGTAAGCCATGCGTGCAAGTCTTTGCTGTGAACGTCAATGGATTTGGTTAGGCTATTATAGCTAAATGTCTGGCAAGAAAAACCTACTTTGGTAAGATTTCTCGCCAAAGGTGCCATGTAGATTCCATGCATGTGCAGACCATGAATAAGCAGGGTTAGGGGCTTATTCATGATGTTTTACCACAGAAGATTATTTGCCACGATAGGTAATGCGACCTTTGGATAGGTCGTAGGGGGTCATCTCAACCTTTACCTTGTCGCCAGTTAAAATGCGAATGTAGTGTTTACGCATTTTGCCTGAAATGTGAGCGATAATCTCATGTCCATTATCAAGGCGAACCTTAAATAGGGTGTTTGGAAGCGTGTCAATGACTTCGCCTTCAAATTCGATGATGTCGTCTTTTTTTGCCATAATCTGATAAATCTAAAATAAAAGCATATTATAGTAGAAAAATTAGAAAAAATCTAGCAATAATGAGTGTGTCTGTTGCTGGGATTGACAATGGCGAGTTGTGGCGATGGGGTAAGCGTATCATGAAACACAAACGGGGCTTAACTGTCATCTACGATCAGTCATTGTGCCATACTTAAATAATCAGATGGGCGATTTTTGATTGATAAGCATTCAATCTGTATTATCAGATGATACCAAATGTAAAATTATCCCAAAAAGCACGATAAATACCTTACTTTTTATGGCATATTGCAGACGATTGACAGAGGTCGCCTTGTCTGCCCTGACATCTGGTGCACAACCTAAAACAACCACTCAAAAACACCTACCGTCGCTAATCCATGTGTTAAAAATAGGACAATAAAAAAGACAGGCATTACCACCTACTTTTCCTGTAAGACTGCAAATTTATATCCCAACTTATCCCGTATTGTTTTGGATTATCCCGATTGTAGGGAGTGTGACTGGTCGATTCATCTGTATCCATATTTATTTTTTTATCATGGCGTTATCGCTAGTCATGAAAATCATAATTTGATTATACTTTTGATTTTATTAGGGTTTTTGTATTAATAATAAGCCATGCTTTATATAATACTTCAAAAACCAAAAATACATCTATACACCATCATTTTGTTATGTTTGGTTGTACTCATCAATCATAATAAGAATGACTTTATTGTGATGGGATATTTGTTGCTATGCCACACCTCTTAGGTCTGGTAGGGGTGTGGCATATGTGGCAATACATGGGGGTTATGGTGTTGGTAATGCTTCTGCGTCAGGCGTGGTATTGTCGTCAAAATCCTCCTCAAAATACTCCATGTCATCATCAAAATC
The DNA here is from genome assembly GCF_030525845.1 of Moraxella sp. Taxonomy (GTDB): domain Bacteria; phylum Pseudomonadota; class Gammaproteobacteria; order Pseudomonadales; family Moraxellaceae; genus Moraxella. The sequence goes on along the minus strand of NZ_JAUNDY010000004.1, from coordinate 102,067 downwards.
GTTATTTTGGCGAGAAAACGCACGACCAAGATAAGAGGCAAGAGGTGTTGACAACTCGCTTGATTCGCTTAGGCGAGTTCTTAGTGCTTCTTGATAGGCAAACAAATCGATGCTATTATCAGGTGTGGGCGTGCGACTGGCACTTGGCAGGCGACCAAACTCTCCTGCTTTGCCATATGGGAGGATTTGGGTAAATGTGTCCACCAATAAAGGCTCATCTGCACTCATCATTTTGGCGTTATTGATGTAACGGCGTTGGTGCACCCATGAGATTTTGCCGTTGGCAATGCCATAATGCGTGGCTGGGGCGTATTTGTTTTCGGGGGCTGTTGGGGCTTCCTCGCCTTGTGCTTGGTATAGCTGATAATAATAATCATCAACTTTTTTACCCAAGTATAAAAACAGACCACGCATGAGCGTCTCGCTGTTGATTTTGAGCTCGGTTGGGGTGCTTGTGTCTAAGTTAGGCTCCGTATCGTCGTTTTTGTTGACTACATGAATGATACTCTCGCCATCAATAATCTCACGCTCATAAAAATCTGGCATTTGCATGGTCAGCATGGGGTATTTGTTGGTCATCTCCTGAAAAAGAGTGTCGGCAAATACATACTCACTATATGCCTTGCTTTTGGTATCTGTTGCATTTTTGATGATGGTTGGGGTATTTTGTATGAGGGTCAATTTATCAGAGGGTAGATTTTGGCTGATAAATGGCAAATCCATGATACTCTTTGGGCTGACCGCCAAAAAACCTTCGTCAGGCAGTGTCATAAAACCCTCTTTTTGGGCGTTTAGATAGGCTTTTACTAAGTCTTTGGTAAAATCTTTGGGTAAGCTACCGTCATTTAGCGGAATGTACAGCCATTTGTTGTGCCATGAATCGCCTAGTTTATTGTCCAGTAATTGACTGTTTAGCGGAGCGATGTTATCCGCCCATAAATAGACTTTTTCGGCTTTTAGGTCGATATAGATGGGTTGGTGGATTGCCATTTTAAGGTTCTTGGCGGTGTAGTCAAATGTGGGTAAGGCGGTAATTTTGCCATGCAGAGGCTGATAACTGCCAATCATCTGAATGCTCGATGGGCGGATTAAGTATTCGTGCAATAATTCAGCTTTTTTGGCGTCAAGCACGGTGTGTGAGGTATCAATCTCCTTTGGGGCTTGATTGGCAAGATGATTTTCGATGGCAAGGGCAAAAGATTTTGTCCAATCAGCTTCATCTTGTCCCTTGGTTTCTTGGTAAAATGATTCCAAATCAAAAGGTTGATAGGCTTGTTTGGCTTTCATGTCTTGTTGGCATGCCAAAAAGTCGTTTTTGATTTGTTCTTTTTGGGGGGTGTATTTATCATCTTTAATGTTCTCGTCATTGGCTTTGGCGTGATGAAGCAGGGCGATGTATGCCTTGTCATGAGCGTCTGCACATTGTTGTTGGGGGTGGACGGCATTGAGCTGTTCTGGTGTGGCGTGCGATAAGGCATCACGACGAATGTCGTTTGAGATATATATGCCACTTTGATAATCAAATGACGAACGAAGCTGTGATTTAATGGCATTCTCTAACGTACTTTTTGGAGTGCTGGTGGTGCTAGCAGTGTGCTGAGTGGTGGCACATGCACTGACAAAACAGCTGGCAACAGCGATACCTAAGAGATGGCGATGAGATTTTTTCATGATTTTCCTTAAATAATGTCTGGCGTGCCAAATACCGATGGACTATGTCATCAAAAATGATTTGTTGTGATTTTCTCATTTTTACGTAATATTTGGCACGATGTAGATTGATGTTATTGGGTGTTATTTGGGTTCGCTGACAGCATTTTCGATGGCGTAGGTCAACTCCATACAAGTATCGCCCTCTGGTTCGTTGGCACACGCTTCTGTTGATGACCAAACGGTATCGTAGGCGTAGTCATAGCGAGCGTATTTGGCTTCTTTTGCAAATTTTTGCTCTTCTAAAAGGTGTGTAAAAAACGCCGTGCCGTCCACTTGGGCGGATTTACTAAATGTGTCATTAAACTGGCGTGATAATAGGTGTTTATCAAACTGTTTTTTGTCATAGCGAATCTGCTGTATGCTTTGGGTGGTGGTAAGACCTATTTGGTCTTGAATGTGGCTGATGTTTTGTAGGGCAATGATTTTACCTGACGAATCCAAATAAACATACGCCGTGCCATCTAAGCTAAACGGCATGACCGCTTCGATAACTTGGAGTAATCCACCAACATCACTGCTGTGATAACTGCCATTTAGGGTGGTAAAATTATCGATTAATTGTTTGATTTTATTTGGGTTGTCATCTGTTTCATCGGAGGTATTGGGATAATATGCTGGGTTTTCTTGCACGTAGGTATTTAGCGATGCCCCCACGTGTTTGGCAATGACACCGTATAGCGTGCCAAGCTCCTTACTGCCGAGTGTGATTTTGATGACACGACTTGCCCCCACTTCTTTGGCAAAGAGGTCATCACGAAAATCGACTGGGGTAAACTTTTCGCTGTGTAATGCATTGACACCCGCTACGATACCGTCATTAATTGCACGATAAATCACGTCGGTAGGGATTTGCTCACGTAGCTCTTGGGGTAGAGTGAATGACACCAAGCCATCTGGCATGTCTTTGAGCATGGGAGCATGTTTGGGTGCGATGAGTGCCATCAGAGGTAGCAGTGCCGAGACATCAGCGTTCAGCTCGCCTTTGTCGTGGTCAAACATCATGGGAAATTGTGCAGAATGCACGATGGTGGGCGTATCATAATCTATGGAGTATAGCGAGCGAACTACTTGGGTGGTGGGGCTGTGATGGGTAAGACCGCTTAGGCTAAAATTTTGATATTGATAGAGGTTTTTGGCAACGGTTTGCTCTGGGGTTTGTTTTAGGTTGAGTAGGCTAATACCCATGCGTAGATAAGCAGGCAGGGCTGATGACACATCCACACTGGATTGGTCGGCATCTTGGGCTTTCATGTCCTTATATGCCTTAATAAAACCAGAGACTCCTTCATAACGGTCGGCATCATGATAGGTAGATGGCTCAACAACGCTACCATCGCACTCAGAATACTGCATTAGATTATCCCTAAAATCATCAGCGTGGGTGTGATGGTTTTTGCCTTCGCTAAACAGCTGTCGATTGGTTGATACCAGCTTTGTCAGGCACTGTTTTTGTGCTAAATGTGTGTTGAGTGTTTGTTCAGATGCATCATTGATATAATAGGAGGGTTCAAGCTGAGTATCATACCAAACCGCCACCGAACAATGGCTAGACGACATTTCTAAGCGGTAAAGTGCCTCTACGATGTTATCTAGTTCGGTGTGGCTTTTGATATTTTTGGTTAGGGTGAGTTTTTGGTTTTTGTAATCTGATACGCATGATTGTAGGTGGCGAATGTCGCTGATTTGGTAGCCTTGTGCGACTTTTAATAATTCGTTGGCGGTTTGGTTGATTTTTTTATCGAAATCTTCTAAGTCTTTTTTAAAGGTGGTTTGGTTGAATTGACCTTTATCGTTTAAAAAATTCCGTGCATCGGCGGATAGTAGGTGGTCGTTAATCTCGGCGTACAAATCTAGGATTTGAGCAGAGACAGCTTGATATTCATCGCTCATGCCGACTGTGCGAGTCACGGTGTGGGCATCCTCATCGTCGCCGTAGCGTAGATAGGGCAGTTCGCCCAACTCATCAGACTCACCCAAATACTCATCATACGTCATAAATGGCACATCAGCCAAATAGCCATCATAGCGTGCTTTATCCTTAAATGCCATCACTTTTGTGGCGGTTGTCCATGCACTGTCCGCTTCTTTGTCGATGTCGCTAATATATAGGGGTTCTGCCACATAACGAGTAGATGACACGGCATAACGCTCGCTGTTTAGGTGTGTCGCCAGTGCTTGCGTTAGGGTTTGTTTGGCGTTAAAGGAGGGTGTGCCTACCTGTATGGCTGTGCTAGGTTTGTCATTTGGCGTGGATTGGCAGGCAGATAGCGACAAGCTACCCATGAGCGTAACAATAGCAAGCGTCAGGGTTTTGAGGGAAATAAAGTGTGGGCGATGTGGCATAAAATGTCCTTTTGGCAGACCATTATTGATTTATTAAAACCATAAAATAAATAACACTCATTATACACAAATATTTTTAATTTTAAATAGGGTGTGATGACATTTTATGCGTGTGGGCGTGGATTTGTAAGGTCATGTACTTTTCGATAAAAAACAAAAATGACAAGGGCGTGTGGAGCTTTTATGGGAACACGTCTAAGTATTTAAATCCAACGAAACTCACTTAAAATCATGTTATAATGCCAAAGTCTTTTTGTGTTGTCATCGCTTGCCATGTCCAATCTGCTGTCTGAATCCTTAGTTTTACCGCCTGATGGAGCGTGCTTTCATTGTGGCGAGATTTTGCCAAAAGAGCCATTTTATACGGTAATTTTTGATGAAAAAAGACCCATGTGCTGTTTGGGTTGTCAGCTTGCCTCACAAAGTATCGTAGAGATGGGTTTGGAGCAGTATTATCTCGACCGCCGAGAAATTAGCCCAACGGCAAGTCTGCCTAGTGCCATGAATTTTGAGGCGTATAATCATGATGATGTCAAATCCTTATTTGTCTATCAAGAAAATGGGGCTAATACTGCCGAGCTGTCGGTGGCAAATCTGCGGTGTACTGCCTGTACATGGCTCATTGAAAGTAGGCTTAGACAGCTAGATGGTGTGCGTGCCTGTCAGGTAAATCTTACTCAGCAACGCATGCAAGTGAGCTGGGATAATGACTTAACAGACATCGGACGGATATTACAAGCGGTGCATTCGGTGGGGTATGATGCACGTCCTTATCGTCAAGATACGCACGAGGCGATGTTAAAACGCCAAAACAAGCAAATGCTCATCAGGCTGGGCGTGGCTGCGGTGGGTGCGATGCAGGCGATGATGTTTTCAATCGGCATGTACTTTGGCGATTATTCAGGCATGGCAGATGAACATCGACATTTTTTGCGTTTGGTGGCGCTGATTGTTACCATGCCTGTGATTTTTTATTCAGGCTCGCCATTTTTTGCTTCTGCCTACAACGCCCTAAAAGCCCGTCAGGTCAATATGGACGTGCCTGTTAGCATTGCGTTGGCGGTTACTTTTTTGGCAAGCTTGTACGCAACCATGACACAATCTGGTGAGACTTATTTTGACTCTGTGTCAATGTTTGTGTTTTTTTTGTTGGCTGGGCGATACATCGAACAAAATGCCCGCCTAAAAGCTTCCAACATGGCATCGGATTTGGTGGTTATTGAGCCGACATTGGTTCAAAAATTATCAGATGATGGTAAGCTCATCACAAAGTACCATCAAGGAGAGCTTGACAAGGCAAGCATTCACTCATGGTGGCAAACTCATCAGCAGGTAGATACCATCGACAAAACCGCCGATGAGCATAAAGTCCTTGCCCAATCGGTGCAAGTAGGCGATGTGATTTTGGTAGATGCTGGCTCGCAGATTATTTGTGATGGTATTTTGTTGTCAGAAACAGCGACAGTATCGCAGAGTCTTTTGACGGGCGAGAGTGATTTAATCGTCAAAACAATGGGCGATGAAATGGTGGGCGGTAGTCAAAACGACGCCCAGCCCTTTGTCATGCTGGTTACTAAGGAAGTGCAAAACAGCCAAATGGCACTCATTGACCGCTTGATGAATCGTGCCATGAGCGAAAAACCCAAAATCGCCCAAGATGCCGATAAAATGTCTAGGTGGTTTGTGGCACGTGTGCTGGTGTTGTCGGTGCTAGTGTTTGCGGTGTGGTGGTTTATTGATAAAAATCAAGCACTTTGGGCGACCGTGGCGGTGCTGGTGGCAACTTGCCCGTGTGCATTGTCGCTGGCGACCCCCATTGCATTGACGGTGGCAACCAATCGTTTGGCGACTTTTGGATTTTTGGCAACACGAGGGCATACCATTTCGAGTCTATCAGACATCACTCATGCTTGTTTTGATAAGACAGGCACGCTGACGGTGGGTCAAGCCAATCTTTTGGCAACCGTGTGCAAGCAGTCGGATAAACACGATGAAATGATGGCATTAAAATACGCTGCTGCGTTGGAAATTGGCTCAAAACACCCTGTGGCAAAAGCACTACTTAGTGCCACACACGGACTGCATTTACCTGTGGTTCAAAACAGTACGCACCATACCGCAGGCGGTGTAGAGGGGCAGATAGAGGGTGGACTGTATCGGATTGGACATGAGCGGTTTGTGCTAGATGGGGCGGAGGGGTTGCCAGAGGAATTTGTGGAGGATTTGGCGTATTACCGAGCAAATATGTCTGTGCTTTTGTCGGTGCATGTCGATGACAGATGGCAGGTGTTGGCACGGTTTTATTTTAATGATACCATTCGTAGCGACGCACGCATACTCATCGATGAGCTAAAACAAAAAAACATCACGCCCATCATGCTTACAGGCGACCCCAATCCCAATTCCCTAGACATCGCACGCACCTTAGGTATTGAGCAGGCGAGTTTTGGGCTTAGTCCTGAGGGAAAGGTTGCTCATATTAAGGCACTTCAAGAAAATGGACATCAAGTGCTGATGGTGGGCGATGGCATTAATGACGCTCCTGTATTGGCGGCAGCAAACGTCTCGGTGGCGATGGCAGGGGCGACAGACTTGGCACAAGTGTCTGCCGATGGTGTACTACTTGGCGGTAAGCTGACAGCCATCATGCGTGCTGTATCCATCTCAACCAAGACCCAACGCATCATCAGGCAGAATCTACGGTGGGCGGTAACTTATAACTCGCTAATACTCATTCCTGCGGCACTAGGCTATGTACCGCCTTGGCTGGCGGCTATTGGTATGTCGCTATCGAGTCTCTTTGTGGTGCTAAATGCCACGAGAATTCGCTTGGAGGATTAGAGGCAGTTGGGGGGCTTGGGTAATCCCGCTAGGCGATTGACATGACGTGCTACCAGCCCAGTATTAAATAAGGCTTGGAGTTTGGCGTTATCAATGTCATCATCAGGTAGAGTTTGTTTTAGATGTTTGATGAGCGGTCGTGTGCTGGGGCTGTGATGATATTTTTCAAAAAAATCCCGCACCTGCCCCAAAATGCGATAATGCACTTCGGTTAGTTCAACTTGCAAAGTATCAGCAAGTTTTTGGGCGATGGCTGGCGTCCAAACCTGATGGTCGATGAGATGTCCATCGTCATCTAAGGATAAATCGGCTAAATGAGAATTTGACATAAATTTAGTATTGTGTTGTAAACTTTTGGGGTGTTTTAATGATAAAAAGCATGCTCAAAAACCAAAATCATCAAAAAGACAGCACGCTGTCAAATTGGCTTGGGTCGTCTTGGGGGGCTACCTCGATGTGGTCTATAATGTCTAAGGGTAGATGATTGATGCCATCAAAACCATGCCATGCTTTTGGTATGTCGTATAAATCCAGCGACTGTATCATGCCATAAAGTCGGCTTTTGGGGTCTTGTAATACTACATCGCTACGACCACCCAAAAACAGCTGTACCTGATGGTCAAAACTTGCCATCGTAAATGCAAGAGCGATTGCTTCATAGGCGATAAGCTCGCTGTCGGTGTGGATATTGATTAAAATATTCATAAATTTGTGTCCAGAGGCTAAAACTGGATTAAGGTTGTGTCGTCTGTTATCTGTAAAAGTAGTTCAGATAGCCCCACTAAATAAAATGGCGTGAGCAGATTTTCGCTGGTTAGCCCATGTCTTTTGGCGTTTTCCTCATCGCTGATACCACGAGCTAGGGCGGTGCTGACGCATACGGGTAGTTTTAGGTTGTATTGCCTCGCCAAATCACACCACGCATGGGGAATGCTGGGAACATCAGCGGTCTGCCAAATGAGACGGTTTGCCGTATAAGCTCCATCGCCATAAAAAAACACCAAAACAGGTACATTTTTTTCAAGCAACTCTTTGGCGGTATCAAGGGCTTTTTTGCCCTGATGGGAGTGAGGCGAGCTGGTAATTAATAATAACGTCTGTGCCATAGATGATAAATTTTCTTATTTTTATTGATTTTATATTATAGCTTAATTTTAAAAATTTGGTGTAAAATATTTGGGGTGTATGCCACAAATTTGCGACACATCAACTTTAACATTTTGCCAAACTTATAGGGTATGATTATGTTTACTCCCAGTGCAGGTGAGCTGGACATGCTTGGTCTTGCCAGCCCCTTTGCCAGTGCCATTTATCACAAAAAAACAGCCCAAGCAAATGACTTTTTGACAAGATTTTCGTTTGATTATCCGCTTAATCACACCTGTTTTGATGAGTTGATTTGTGAATTTGTGATGAAATTTGCAGGGCTTGATGTGCCTGATAGACAGACGCTCATCGAGCAGGCGGACGAGCCATCGGTCATGCAGGGCTTGCGAGAGCTTCGTGCCATGCTCATGCTAAAATGGATTTGGCAAGATGCTTTGGGGCTTATCGAGCTTGAACAGCTGACTGCTGAACTGTCGGATTTTGCTGACGCTTGTGTGTGCTTTGCCAAGGATTATGTTTGGTATAAGCTGACTTTAAGATACGGTGTGCCAATGACCCAAAGCTGTGATGGACAAAAATCATCAAAAGCAGGCAAGAACCAGCCATCGCCTGATGAATTTGCCATCATTGCCATGGGTAAGCTTGGAGCAAGAGAGCTTAATTTATCAAGCGATATTGATTTGATTTTTGTGCATGTGGGAACGGGCGATACAGATGTTAGTCAAATTGGCAAAAAAATCATTGAAAATCAAAAGTTTATGACAAATTTAGGTCGTGGCATTATCCGACTGCTTGACGATAAGACACAGCATGGTTTTGTGTTTCGTGTGGACATGAGACTTCGTCCTTGGGGGGACGGCTCGCCCTTAGTGATGAGCTTGCCTGCCCTACAAAAATACTTTGGTCAGCATGGGCGGACTTGGGAGCGGTTTGCGTGGCTAAAAGCAAGAGTGATTAATGGTGTAAGTCGACCTTTTTTGGATAATCTGTCGGTGGCGATTTCTAATTTTGTGTATCGCTACTATATTGATTATACGGCGTTTTCTGCTTTGCGTGAAATTAAAACAATGATTGTCGGACAGCAGGAACAAAGGCAAGATGTGGATAATGTGAAGCTGGGCGTGGGCGGTATTCGTGATATTGAGTTTATCGCACAGGCGTTCTCGCTCATCTATGGCGGACATCATGTGGTGCTTGGCGAAAAATCGGCATGTCTTGATGTGCTGGCGGTGCTTGGCAAGTTGGATTATCTTGATGAGAATGAGACGAAAAATTTAACGCAAGCGTATCGTTTTTTAAGGCGATTAGAACACGCCATTCAGGCACGACATGATGAACAAACCCAAAGGCTACCAATGGGGGAGGAGCTGTCGGCGGTGGCTTGCGTCATGGGGTTTGAGGGAGTTGAGGCATTTAGAAGTCAGCTTAATCATCATCGTCAAAACGTTCTAATCCCCTTTAATCGCATGGTAACAGACCGCCAAAGCCCCAAACAGCCCATCACCTCCCAATCGACACTAGATGGCGAGCTTCAAGGACTGCTAGATGAGGCAAGTTTGACAGCACTTCGGGAGTTTTGGCAATCAAAAATGGTACTGTCATTAGAAAGTGAAGCCAAATCCCGCCTAGAAAGAGCCTACCCCATTTTATTGCACGCACTGTATCATCATGCCAAAAATGAGGGGGTTTCTCGTGCCAATGTCGCAGTGCCACGACTAATTAATTTACTAGAAGCCATCTGTCGTCGTTCTATTTATCTTGTGATGATTGCCGAAAACCCAGATGCCACCATGAAGCTAATCCCGATGTTGTCGGCAAGTTCTTGGATTGCTCGTGAGTTGGCACTACACCCCATGCTACTGGATAATTTCTTACAGCAACGTTATTTGCATTTGCCTGACAAAGAGGAGCTGACAGACATTTTGCGTCAGCAACTACTTCGGGTGCTACCCTTTGATGATGAGCATTATTTGACGGTAATTCGTGCCTTTAAAAAATCACAAGTTTTGGCGGTGGCAACAGCTGATGTGTTGGGGCTTCGTCATATCATGAAGGTATCAGACAGCTTGACTTTTATTGCAGAGGTGGTGCTACAATCAGCCTTGCACCGAGCCTATGAGGAACTGACAGCCAAACATGGCTATCCACTGCGAGGCGATAGCACGCAAACCAATGAAGAGCAGTGTGGGTTTGCCATTATCGGTTATGGTAAGCTGGGTGGTTTGGAGATGTCTTATGCTTCGGATTTGGACGTGGTGTTTTTGCATGACATTGACGAAAAAGCACAGACAGTAGGTGGCGATGTCAAGCCCATCAGCGGTATGAAATTTGCCTCACGTCTTGTCCAAAAGGTCATCGCCTATCTGACAACACAAACCAGAGATGGCAGGGCTTATGAGCTTGATATGAGACTTCGACCTTCGGGCAATGCAGGCGTGATGGTGGTGTCGGTTAATGCCTTTAAACTGTATCAGCACGAAAAAGCGTGGGCGTGGGAACATCAAGCACTGGTGAGAGCCAGAGGCGTAGCAGGCGATAAGGCGGTGCTAGGTGCGTTTGATGAAGTGCGACATCAGGTGCTAACCACAAGGCGAGACACTCAGCAGGTGCGACAAGATGTGCTGTCCATGCGTCAAAAAATGAAAGAGCACTTAGGCTCAAAAGATACGGATAATAAACATGGTCTAACCTCTCGTCCATTTCATATCAAGCAGGACTTTGGGGGACTCATTGATATTGAGTTTTTGGCACAATTTATGGTGCTAAGTCATTCTCACGAACATAAAAATTTGGCGATTTGGTCGGATAATGTGCGAATTTTTGAGCAAGTGGCAATCAGCGGACTGTGGTCAGCAAGTTGGTGTGATAGACTGACGCAGGCTTATTTGGATTTACGAAAAGCTACGCATGAGTTGGCGTTATCCGAAAAACAAGTGGTGGTTGATGACGAAAACTGGCAAGCCATCAGGGCATTTGTGTGTGGTGTATGGAGTGAGGTCGTAGGCGAATAACGAAACGATACCAAGTCTTGTTTTGACGAGCACAGGAAAACAACCCATCAATGAGTTAAGATGGGTTGATGGTTGGGGTTTGATGAGTGGCTTACATGGTGTAAGTAGGCTTGACAGATTCTACTTCCCCAGCAAGCAGTCTTTCAATCTCATTTTTTAGTTTTAGGCTGTTGGGGTTAGTACCAAACTGCATGCCAAAACCAGCTGGCTTTTGGGGTGTGCCTTTTTCGTTAATCCAAACGATTTTGCCGTTAACAGGATAACGTTCGGTAGAGCCAGGCAAGGTAAACGCCACGAACACATCTTCGCCCAAATTATGCTTTCTGGCACTTGGCACAAAAATACCGCTGTTGGTTACAAAGGAAATATAGCTACTGTATAGAGTGGGAATGTCAGTGATATTGCAAGTGAGAATACCACCACGAACGGGCATTGCCATAAATAATCCTAAAATTTTATAAATCTGATGGGGATTTTATCATGAATGTCAGCGTTTGGCAAAATCCGCCGTCAAAAGGTAGATTTTGCCAAATGATTAGCGTGTTTCGTTGGTGTGTCCTGCCTCCACATCGCTGGCGGGTAGCCCCAAACCGATACTGCGACGATTGTGTGTGTCGGTAGATTTGGGTGCTTCTGGCAGGTCGGTTTTTGGGAGGGTAAGTGCTTGGGCGGAGGTAATCACTTGCGTGCGTGTCGCCCCAGTATAAGTACCAACACTACCTTGACTGTCATTATCGCTGACCTTGCCAAATTTACCAAAACTTACAGAGTGCAAGGCTCGCTTGGCAAAGGACTTATGTCCGCCAATTTTAACTTGTCCGTTAGCATCAAGATATTCTGGGTGGTTGATTTGTAGTAGGGTTTTGTATTGGTTGGCGGTATCGGTAAGTCCCAATTTTTCATTGCTGTATGCCAAAATTGCAATGGACTCTGCCACACCCTCAGATTGGGGAAAGTATTGAAATACCCATTTGGCACGGTTTGCAGCTGCAAGATAGGCTTCACGCTTGACATACCAACGAGCGGCAACCAGTTGATGTTCGGCAAAGTCGTTGTAGATGGCTATCATGCGTTGGGCGGCATCTGGGGCGTACTGGCTGTTTGGGTAGAAATTAATCAGTTTTTGAAAATCATTAAACGCCAATCTAAGATAAGTGATGTCCCTTTGTGATTGGTCTAGCGTAAATAGTCTGGACGCTTTGGGAGCACCGCCCATGTTGGTAACGCCTTGTACATATAAGGCATAATCTGCGTGGCGACTGGTAGGATACAGACGAAGAAATTCTTCTGTACTTTTGACGACCGTCTCAAAGTCTTTGGCACGATACTGAGCATACATAAGGTCAAGCAGTGCTTGCTCTGCATATCTGCCTGTGGGATAAAAGGTGCGAAGCGAGCTAAGTGCTTTGATGGCTTCGTTGTTGTGGTTTTTATTAAGAGAGTCTTGGGCGGACTGGTAATAATCCAGCTCGGTTTTTTCGGCACTTTGGACGACTTTTTCGTCTTTTTTTACCATACCTTTGACGGTAGAACAGCCAGAGAGTGTTAAGATGCCAGCAGTGATGGCAGTTAGGGCGAATTTGGAGAGGTTGGTGGTATTGTTCATATTTTGTCCAAAATCATAAATGATACTTAAATTCCCCTTAGTTTATCATAAATTTTTAAGATTTAACATTATCAAAATAAAATCCGATAAATTTCTTAAAAAATGCTAAAATAACCAAATTTGACACGAAGTTTTAATTTATGATGGACAATCAACTTGATGGCGACAGACTTATGCTCGATGACTGCGATGATGGCTTGGTGGACATGCCAGATAAGACCCAAAGCCAGCGACACATCATCAGCGATGGGCAGGTGGGTGTGCGTTTGGATAAAATTGCTAGCCAAGTATTTCTTGGCTTTTCACGAGTGCAGATACAGGGCTTTATTGATGAGGGGTGTCTACTGGTCAATGGTAATTCCCAAAAAAATAAATACGCCGTCAAAGTAGGCGATGAGCTGACTTTAGTGGCAACCCTAACCAATCATGGTGAGGATTTGCCTGAAAATATTCCGCTTGATGTCATCTATGAGGACGAGGCGGTTATTGTGATTAACAAACCTGTGGGGCTCGTGGTTCATGCGGGGGCGGGCAATCCGACGGGTACGCTCGTCAATGCCTTGCTTTATCACTATCCTGATAACGCCCACCTGCCACGAGCGGGGCTAGTACATCGCATTGACAAAGATACCTCAGGGCTACTGGTGGTTGCTCGCACCAAAACCGCCCAGCTAGATTTGACCGAACAGCTCAAAGACAAATCAGTCTATCGTGAATATGTGGCGATTGCCACAGGCGTACCGAGTGATGTTTTGCGTCATACCACCATTGATGCTCCCATTGGCCGTCATCGCATTCACCGCACCAAAATGACCGTTACGGATGCTGGCAAACCTGCCGTAACCCACATCACGCACGCCCAAGCATTAGGCACGCATTATAGCTTGCTCACGGTACGACTAGAAACAGGACGCACTCACCAAATCCGTGTACATCTGTCCCATGTCGGTCATGCCCTGCTTGGCGACAAAGTCTATGGCACGTTACCCAAAGCAGGACTTGCCCCTGATGTACGTCAGGCGGTGATAGATTTTCCTCGTCAAGCTCTGCATGCTCATAAATTGGGTTTTGTTCACCCTGCCACCAATCAAGCATTGGTATTTGAAGCACCGCTACCATCTGACATGGCGGACATGATTAAACTGTTACAAGGTGAGGGATAAGCCATGTTTGAGGTATTATACCAAGATAATCACACTCTTGTTATCCAAACGCACGCAGGGCAGTTTGATAAATGGGGCGATGATGTGTATGGACAATATAATATGGGCATGCACGTTGGCGATGATGGTAAGAGAGTTTTAATAAATCGTGCCAATTTATTGACCGCCTTAAATAAACTTACCCATCATCGTATTAACCAAATCCATTGGCTAAACCAAATTCACAGCGATGTGGTTATTTGTGCTGATGATAATAAGTTGCAAAATGGCGATGCTTTGATTAGTGATAAAAAAGACGTGGCATTATCCATCATGACAGCGGATTGTGTGCCAATTGCGTTATTTAATGATGATGGCGAAAAAAGCCAGATTGCTTGCATTCATGCAGGCTGGCAAGGTTTGGTAAAAGGCATTATCAAAAATACCACCAATCAATTTGATAATAAAAACATCAAAGCCATTATTGGGGCGTGCATTAGCCAAGCCAATTATGAAATTGATAAAGCATTGGCAAATGATATTATAAATGGTGTGATTGATAAAAATCTTGTTGATTTGACGTTTGATGAATTATATCAAGCCATTATTGTTGACAAAGAAAATGACAAATGCCTGATTGATATTGTCAAACTCACTCGGCTACAATTAGCTCATTTAAACATCACCGTGATGAATGATGATGTGCCATGCAGTTATGACACGCCCAACTTATACTCTTATCGCCAACAAACCCACGCCAAAAAAAGAGCCACAGGACGTATGGCGATGGTGATTGTTAAGTTGTAATTTACTTCATTTAAAAAAGCCAGTATAATCGCAGTCATTGAAGTTATTAAAAGGTAATTTATGAGCGTATTTCCCATTGCGCGCAGTATCGACACTGACAGCGAGCTAAATTTATTGGGCAACATGGCAAATCGTCATGGACTAATTGCAGGTGCGACAGGTACCGGCAAAACAGTAACACTGCGTCAGATGGCGGAGCAGTTTAGTCGTGCTGGCGTGCCTGTGTTTTTGGTGGATGTCAAGGGGGATTTATCGGGGATTTGTCGTGCGGGTTCATCTGGTGGTAAGATTGGCGAGAGAATGGCACAGTTTGGGCTTGATGAGGGTTATTTGTCGGGGTTTCCTGTGCGTTTTTGGGACGTGTACGGCGAAAACGGCATTCCTGTGCGAGTTACGGTCAGCGACATGGGTTCGATGTTGCTTGCTAGACTTATGAACCTTAACGACACCCAAGAGGGACTGCTTAATCTGGTCTTTAAGGTGGCAGATGACAATGGCTGGCTACTTATCGACCTAAAAGACCTAAAAGCCATGCTCACGCACGTGGCAGATAATGCCAAAACCTACCGCACCGAATATGGCAACGTCTCATCTGCCAGCATTGGAGCGATACAACGTCAGTTGTTACAGCTTGAAAGTGAGGGGGGTGATACCTTTTTTGGCGAGCCTGAACTCAATTTAGAGGACTGGGTACAAACTGAGGGCGATAAAGGCGTGATTAATATCCTAAACGCCCAAAAACTCATGCTTTCGCCACGCATGTATAGTGCGTTTTTATTGTGGTTTTTGGCACGGATTTTTGAAAAATTCCCAGAGGTGGGCGACCTTGAAAAGCCAAAATTTGTACTGTTTTTTGATGAAGCACATTTGTTATTTGATAAGGCCTCTGGCACTTTGACCGAGCAGGTGGAGCAGGTGGTTAGGCTGATTCGCTCCAAGGGAGTGGGGGTGTATTTTGTGACCCAAAACCCATTGGATTTACCAGATGCCATCTTAGGACAGCTTGGCAATCGTGTTCAGCATGCCCTGCGTGCATTTACGCCACGCGACCAAAAGGCGGTCAAGGCAGCGGCAGAGACATTTCGTACCAACCCCAATCTTGATGTTGCTAAGGTCATCAGTGAGCTTGGGGTGGGCGAGGCGTTGGTGTCATTTTTGGATGATAAGGGTATGCCCAGCGTGGTAGAGCGTGCGTACATTTTGCCACCTGCCTCCATGCTAACTCCGCTGACTGTTGAGGAATGTCAAGCAAAATACCAAAGCGATGTTTTGTATCGGTATTATAAAGACAGCGTGGATAATTATTCGGCGTTTGAGGCGTTAAACGAGTTGCAAAACGCCACGCCAGAGCAAGATTTATCCTCCCAAGCCCCCACAAAACCCCAAAATAACCCCCAAGCCAAAAAGGAGCTGGGAGCGTTAGATGGTTTCATTAGTGGGCTCTCTGGTGCTAGAAAAAGCAGCAATCAAGGTGTGGCGTATAATGTGGCGGACGCTTTGGGTAATCAGCTCAACAAACAAGCCACCAGAGCCATCAGTCGTGGATTGATGGGTGTGATTAAGAATTTATTAAAATAAAGGGGTGTTATATGAATAAGCAAGATATTTTAGATAGTTTAACTCCCGAGATTGTTGCTAAGTTTCGCACCGCCATTGAGATTGGCAAATGGGAAAATGGCGTGCGTCTAACGGACGAGCAACGCCAAACTTGCATGCAAGCGGTCATGGTGTGGGAGTATGAGTATTTGCCTATTCATGAACGCACAGGCTATATCGAAAAGCCCAAAGACAATAAAGGTAACACGGTGGGCGAGGCGTGCGATGTTGAGCATGAACATCATTATCCTAATATCGAACAGCCTGTGAAGTTTAAGTGATTGATAGGGGTGCATACCCCTATTTTTATGTGTGCTGGTATTTTGGTTTATGATGAACATGCAAGATGATGGCACATATCCAATAAACGATTGGCATAGCCCACTTCATTATCATACCAAGCTAGGATTTTAAACTGCTCGCCTGCCTGCATGAGCTGACCGCCGTCAATGATGAGCGAATGCGTATCACCGATAAAATCAGACGACACCAACGGCTCATCGGTATAGTCCATGACGCCACGCAAGCTGGTTTGGCTTGTGTATTGGAGTAGGTGTTTTACTTCATCAAGGGTGGGCGTGTGCGTAAAAACCACATTGACATCGATGCAGGCGACATTGATGGTCGGTACTCGGATGGAATGCCCGCTTAACTTACCTTGTAAAAATGGCAACACTCGCACGCTGGCATTGATACTGCTTGACGTGGTGGGAATGATATTTTGTCCTGAGGCACGGGCTCGCCTTAGGTCTCGATGGGCTTGGTCAAGCACTGTCTGGTCGGCGGTAACGGCATGGACTTCGGTCATCATCACGCTATCTAGCCCAAATGCTTGATGTAAAGTGTGTAGTAATGGCACGAGTGCTTGGGTGGTGCAGGACACGCCTGAGATGATGGGGAGCTGTCTGTGTAGGCTTTGTTCATTGACACCCACCACCACGCTGGCATCTACCGTATCAAAGGGAGCAGAGCCGATGATGACTTGCCTTGCCCCTGCTGTGCGGTGTAAGTTGGCATCATCATAAGAGCGAAAATGCCCCGTGCATTCAAGCACCACATCCACACCAAGCTCGCCCCACGCCAACGCTTGGGGATTTTTTTGGTTGAGAAGTAGGATTTGGCATAGTGTTTTACCCTGTTTTTGGATAATGAGTGTGTCATCTTGGATAAAGGCATCTGCGTTTAGCCGTCCATGCGTGCTGTCAAATTTGAGCAAATGTAGGAGAGTGGATGCGTCTGCGATGTCGTTGATGGCGATGATGTCAAGGCGGTCAAATTTATCCAAATTTGCCACATATGCCCGCACCAGCATACGCCCAATGCGTCCAAAGCCGTTGATGGCAAGGCGAAGTTTCATGTGTTATCCTTTTTGGTGCTGATACCCAAAAATGCCAAAGCCAGCCGTACGGTGTTGTAGTAACCGTTGCCTTTTTTGCTCATCTCTACGATGGGGCGAAGTTTGACCCCGTCTGTAAATTCGCCTTGTGCATCGAGCTTATCATAAATATGCTTGATGTCATTTAATTCATCTTCGCTAGGAGAGAACCTCATAAAATCCTCTTTGCCATGACAGGCGATGAGTTCGCTGATGTGATTGATGATGGTGGATTTGGCAAGATTGCGTTTGGTGGCAATCTCATCAATGGATAGATTTTCTTGGATTAGGGCATAGGTCTCATCAAGGGTTTTGGGGCTGGCAGTTTGTGTTTGATTGGCGAGAATGTGTTGTTTTTGGGCGTGTTCGTCTTTGATTTTTTGGTGTAGTTTTTCTTGACGCTTAATTTTGGCTTCATCACTAATGCCATCACAGGCAATGATAAATTGTTTGTGGATATTAGCCAGCGTGTCTGCATCGATTTGATGAAATTTTTCGGTCTGTTCATCAGCAATTTCAAGCAGACGACGATTGATGTGAAATACCCAATCATCAAGCAGTAGGCTGTTTTTGTTCATGCCTAAAAGACGCAGTCCGCCCAGTGAGCGTAGGCGTGATAGAGCAACGTAGCCTTGACCCATCTCAAAAGTGCGAGATAAGTCAATCTCGGCAGAATCAAGCGTCATGCCTTGCGATTTGTGAACGGTAATCGCCCAAGCCAGTGTCAGGGGGATTTGACTAAAACTTGCCAAAATCTCGCCTTGATTATCCTCTATCGTCCATTCATCAGGCTCAGCAAGCACCGTGCGACCGCTATTTAGGCGAACAAGGGGGTATTTGATGGAGCTAAACTGTTTGCCAGTTTCGATGTCTGCTTGTGGTAGTGCCGTAAAATCCACCACCTCGCCCATCGTGCCATTAAAGACATTTAAGGTGGTATTGTTTTTTACGAACATGACTTTTGCCCCTACTTTTAAGGTTAGGCTTTGGGGGGTTTTGACGTTTTTGATGAGCATTTCAAGCAGAGTTTTATCGCCATACGTGGTGCATTCAAAGGTGTGTGGGTCGCTATCTAGCTTGGCAAGCTGTTCTTGGTTGATATTATCCACGTTGGCATTATGGGTATAAAGACGTGTGTAATGCGTGCCGATGTCGTGATGGCGAGTACTTAGCAAAATATCCTGTGCTTGCGTGTCTACGTCTTGGGCTCGGATTTGGTTTAAGATGTCATTTAGGCTCATGCCAAATTGTTCACGCTCGTCATGCCCTGCTTGGCGGTGCTGTTCGGATAGATAGCAGATTTGGAAATTGGCACTTTTCCATGCCTTTGCCATGAATGCAAATTTTTCTTTGTTGTTTTCGTCTTTTTTGCCGATGGGCGGTAGCTGAAAAAAATCCCCTGAAAAAATAACTTGTAGTCCGCCAAAGGGCATATCATTTTCTCGCACCACCCGCAAAATCTCATCTAGTAAATCCACCTGCCGAGCATGAAGCATAGAAATCTCGTCCACGATGAGTGCGTGTGTGTCTTTTAGGCGGTCAATGACCACCTGCCGAGATTTTAGGCGTTTAAAATCCTCATCGGTAAAGCTGTCCTTGATGCCCATGCCAGACCATGCGTGGACGGTCATGCCGTTCATGTGGGTGGAGGCTATGCCTGTGCTGGCAGTGGTCGCAACGGATACACCACGCACTCGCAAATAGTGAATGTATTGGTTTAGGACGTAGGTTTTGCCTGCCCCTGCCTGCCCTGTCAAAAAGACGTTTTGTCCTGTTTTTAAGATGTCGAGTGCGGTTGTCTGTCTCATGGCGGATTGGTTTGCTAAAAGGTGTAGCATAGCATTTTTACCCAAAGAAAAAAAGTATAAATTTTTTGGGTGGGGGATTTGTGCTACAATGGGGTACGCTGATGGAACAACAAAGAGACAAGAATAAACATTAAAAATGTGTGTTACAATAGGATAGATGATTTTATCCCTACTTACCACCCATGTCCTACTACTCCGACCCTATCCAAGATTGGATTGTCTCCAATCGTTTATATGAAGTGCATATTTTTTACCATACCTTGATTATTGCTTTTTGGGTGATAGTGGGTCTTATTGGTCTAGGTTTTGAGATAGATGGTTTTAGCTCTGCTCAAAATCTATTGGTTAATTTTATTTGGTATTTGGTGGTATGTGCATTGATGATAAGTAGTCTCATCATATTTTGCCATACTTATGAAGCCAATAAATATAAAAAATACCTACAAACACTAGAAAAAGAAATAGAAGAAAATTTAACCGATGATGAAAAAGAGATTGTTTGGGATTTGATAGAAGAGCAAGGTTATGTCATACCCACCAACAAACAACGCTATGCACTGTTATTTGTAGGCTGTTATGCCTTGTTTGAGCTGTTTGTTGTGTCGGCTTGGATAAAGGACATGACACTTGTTTGGCAACCTGATTGGGTGCTTGGGATTATAGAGTGGGTGAAGTCTAATGCAAGATTGGCATCTGTATCAGAAAATGGTGGCGGACTTTTTTGCTTTAATGCGTATATTACAGAAAGTACATTTTTGTACAGCTATTATCAAGATAGTGGATTGTTTTTAAACTCCGAGCTTGGCAAGTCAGCAATGTTTATGAGCTTTATCAAGCTGATTTCTTTTGTACCTGTCATATATTCCTTATGTTTGGTATTTTGGAGAATGTTTGGTTGGATTAGTGGCGATCACTTAATGCATCGTGCCAGTTCTGAAATCTGGGGGTTTATTTGGGTTTCTTCATTGGTGTTATTTATGAGTTTTTTGATGTTTGTTGGAATATCTGCGGTTGCAATAGACATAATTGATGATGTGAGAATCTTGCCTATTATGTTGGGAAAACAAGGCTGGCTTGATGTTTTTGGTTGGAATTTTTTATATATTTGTTATGTATTTGGTCTGCATATTTTATGTAGATGGTTGTGTTTAATTTTTTGTCCTTTTATTGATATGTTTAGGAGTTGGGTTCAACCTGACTTAGATACTTAGCGTGTGATTATTTTATAAGTAAATTTTTTGTGTAGAGTGTGGGTTGGGTTGAGATAAGAAAACTAAAAAATCAAGGGTTGTTAAACCCTATTATCTTTTGATAAAAAAGCCAAACATCATGTTTGGCTTTTTTCTTATTTAGGCAATTGTGGCGGTTTGTCGGGTTTGGGTAGGGGGTTTTTGGCGTTGTTTTCATTGTTCATGTCAAGCCCAACTTCGCCCGCTTCAAGTGGCACACCCACAGGGGTAAACTGCTCTTGGCTAAGGTCAGTTTTGGCGGTGGTCTCGGCACTGACTTTGCGTTTACCCAGCCTACGAACCACATAACCTGTTGGCATGGTAGCTTCTTTGACATTGTCATCGTGAATGATTTTACCTTCGTTGTCAATGCGTGCGTATTTCACGGTTTCGCTTCGGGGTATGAAAAAATCTCTTGGGCGAGTGATGAGGTGTTTGAATATGAGTTCGCCCAAATCTTGCCATTGTTTGAAGTTTACTTCTTTGGAGCGTAAGGCAATCATCAAAGATAGTGAGAAGCTTACCATTAAATTTACCATGCCAATGAGTAACACCCCAATAAAAGAATACAGGGCGATTTGCCACGTCAAATCTTGGGGGGCTAAGAAAAATAATCCATGCACCAGATTTGCTGAGGCAAAGGCAATATGGCGAATGTCAAGCGGTAAGCCAAGCATATAGCCGATGGTGGCGGTGCTACCCAAAAAGCAACCAAAGATAAAGTTACCCATAATCGCCCCAAGATTGGCTTCTATGAAGTCGCCCAAACGATTTTGCCATGTGCTAGGCATGAGGTAGGTAAGGAGTTTGTGGTGTTTGATGCGTTCGCCGATTTTATTAAATGTGGCTAGGTTGTCATAATAGCCTGAAATCAGTCCACTCAAAAACAAAAACACCCCTGCAATCCCTGCATGTATCAAGGACAAGGAGCGAAGTGGATCAAGTTCGTGCAATAGCGACCCTGCCTTTTCGGTGCTAATCATGGGTGTGCCATAGTATTGCATCCAGCTAAATGCAATCAACAAAGCAATGGGAATGGCAACTGAGATATTGCCGACAATGGCGATAAACTGCGTTCGCATGATATCCACGACAAGCTCACTAAGTTTGGTGAGTTGTTTGGTTTTCTTGTTGCCTGTTTCAGAGATGGTAGAGGCGATGGCGGCGGCGGTCATGGCAGGTTGTTTGGTGGCGACCGTTCCCCCTGCGATATGAATGCTGACAAACCCAAGCCCATAAATCATGCTGTTGATGAATGCCTTGCCAATGGGGGCAAGAATGAGTGATGAACCCAGTATTTTTAGGGTTGCCATAAAGGCAATGAATAGTCCTCCAAGAGCGGCCTTTTTGTACATTTTTTGGTAGCCAGCACGGTCGGTGCTGATATAATGTTCGCCAACACGCCCTGAATTATCGGTAATTTTGCGAGAGAGCAATTTGGTGTTGTTTTGGATAAGATAACCAAAGCTATAACGAGTTTTGGCGGTGCGGACGATTTCTTGGATAAGACCAATGATGGCTTTATCTCGGTTTTGGTTTTTGTTGCACAAAAGCTCAATCAAAATATGCATGCGATGAATGCTTTGTTCGAGGCGAACGAGCATGTTGGTCATGCGAATGGAAATGCCTGTTTTGTAGATGCGTTTGCGGATATTTGCCACGATTTCGCTACACTGGTCAAGCATGACGATGAGCGGTGCAGGGTCGATGTCCGTCTTTGGCATGGTATCGGTCATGGCATCGAGATGATGGGCTTGGCGATAGTGGTCGGCAAATTGTACCGCTTCTTGGTTTTGGGCGACAAAGGCTGCCGAGCAAGGCAACATTTGTGGGTAAGCGTCCATCATTTCGGGATGTAGACCGATACCGCTGATACGATAGGACAAAATCACAAGGGAGTTTAAAATGCTATTTTTGGCACTAGCGACAAGCTCTAAGTGCTTGTCGTCTGCTTTGATGAGGGCTATCATTTCTTGCCAATTGTCAGGGCTAATCAAAGAGAGCCATTCAAGGTCGTTGTCATCATCAAAAAGATAATTTGCCAACTCTACAACGGAATCTTCTCTGGCAAGTAGTGGCAAAAAACGATGTCCGACAAGCTGTCCAATGCCGTGCAAAAACCCATCATCAGAGACGATGCCTGTGTCAGCATACAGCATGATGCGTTGATAGCTGTCTGTCAATTTAAGTATAAAAGTTGCTAAACTAACGCCGTATTCAGGATTTTCTTGTAAGATGGTAATAAATTCACGAATCTTGGCATTAATCTGTACCTCGTCATGGCTTGGCGTACGCAGTGCATCAACCAAACGCTTCAAAGAGGTGGGTTCTGGCAATTCTTTAAGTAGATGAATGTATTGCAAAACATGACGCAAGTCGGAGCTATGTTCTAGCACAGGCTGTGTCCTTGGTTTATAAAATGGCTTTTCATTGTAGCACACTTTTGATTTTTTGCAAAAACACCCCAAAGCTGGCGTTGCTTTGGAGTGCCTTTGGGGTTAAAAATTAAGCAAAAAATGCTTCATCAAATGCCATGATACTCTCCACGCCATTTTTGGCACTTGTGGCATGAGCGTGCAGGCGTGGCAAAATGCGAGCGGTGAAGTAGTCAGCAAGGCGGATTTTATTGGCATAAAATTCACCGTCTTTGCCCACGCACGCTTTACTAATCAGTACATACATATAAGCATAGCACAGATAACCAACTGCGTGCAGATAATCCACCGCCGAGCCGTTAATGGCGTTTGGGTCAGCTTTGGCGGTGCTGATAAGGTGTGCGGTCAACTCACTAACGCTGTCGCACGCCTGCAACGTGGCGGATTTTAGGGGGCTGTCATCGAGTGTCTGTGTGGCGTGTTTGATTTCGTCAAGTAGGGCAAACATCGCCACACCGTTGTCTTTGACAACTTTACGCCCCAAAAGGTCAAGCGACTGAATGCCGTTTGTGCCTTCGTAAATTTGGCTAATGCGAGTATCACGGACAATTTGCTCCATACCCCATTCTTTGATGTAGCCGTGTCCGCCAAAGACTTGCTGGCAATCAATCGTGGCGTTAAATGACATGTCAGTCAAAAAGGCTTTGGCAATGGGGGTCAATAGGGCAACTTTGGCGGACGCTTGGGCTTTGGCGTCTTTGTCATCGCTAAATTTGGCGATGTCCAACTCACGAGCCACATACATCGCAAAGGTGCGAGCACAGACGCTGTTGGCTTTGGCGTTTAGGAGCATACGGCGAACGTCTGCATGGTGGATAATGGGGTCGGCTACCTTGTCGGCATTTTTGACACCGCTATCGGCACGCCCTTGTAGGCGGTCGTGGGCGTAGGCACAGGCGTTTTGGTAAGCCAGAACGCTTGCTCCCAAGCCCTGCAAACCCATAGTAACACGTTCGTAATTCATCATCACAAACATACTTGCCAAGCCTGTATTTTCTGCCCCAACCATGTAGCCTTTGGCGTTGTCAAAATTCATCACACAGGTAGCAGAGGCTTTGATGCCCATTTTATGCTCAATCGAGCCTGCTTGTACGCTGTTACGCTCGCCCAAAGAGCCGTCCGCATTCACCAAAAATTTCGGCACGATAAAGAGTGAGATGCCCTTTGAGCCAGCAGGAGCGTTGGGGGTTTTGGCAAGCACCAAATGCACGATGTTATCGCTCAAATCATGCTCACCGCCCGTGATAAAGATTTTTGTGCCTGTGATGTTGTACGAGCCGTCAGCGTTTGGGGTGGCACGGGTTTTGATGATGCCTAAGTCCGTGCCTGCGTGAGCTTCGGTCAGACACATTGTGCCAGACCATTCACCGCTATATAGTTTGGGTAGGTATAGGGCTTTTTGTTCATCGCTACCGCTTGCCAGTAGGCATAGGCTTGCCCCAACGGTTAGGTTGGGATATAGAGCAAAAGATTGGTTGGTGGCAAAGAGCATTTCTTCGGTGAGCATACTGACCATTTTTGGCATGCCTTGACCACCAAAATCAGGGTCGCCCCCAAGCCCAATCCACCCTGCGTCCGCATAGGCACGAAATGCCTCTTTAAACCCTTTGGGGGTGGCAACTTTACCCTCGCCTAGATAGCTTGCCCCCTCGTCATCGCCTGATTGGTTGAGTGGTAAGATGACTTCTTGGGCGAATTTTGCCATTTCG
Organism: Moraxella sp.; assembly: GCF_030525845.1. GTDB lineage: Bacteria > Pseudomonadota > Gammaproteobacteria > Pseudomonadales > Moraxellaceae > Moraxella. The sequence goes on along the minus strand of NZ_JAUNDY010000004.1, from coordinate 77,345 downwards.
TCCAAAATCATCTCCACCGTATCGCTGTCCATATGCGATAGGGCAGGCGTGTTTTGCCAGAGGGTTGGTGCGTCAAAAACTTCGTTGAGTGTAAAACGCATTTCGTCTAGGGGGGCGGTGTATTGTAGGGTCATGAGTGTGTCCTTTTTTGAGAAACAGATGAAGTGTTTTTAAATTTAAACAAAAAATAAGCATTTGGCAATGGTATGATTTGTACTTATCAGTCATTTTGTCATGAGAGCTATATGGTAAACATGTGTTATAATGATAATTATTTTTAAACCTTGTCTTTTGTTTGATTTATGATTTAACTATTTGATTTTATTAATATTATAAAAATGACTATTAAGTTCACTAAAATAACTTGTAATTTTTAAAATTTATTTTTTTTATAAAAAATCTGTCAGACTTTTGGTGGATTTTGTGAAATTTTGCTAATTTTTACCATTTAACGGATATTTTATACCGATTATCTCCATAATTTCGCATGGTGTCTTGCACATTTGGCGAAATTCTCTATATTAACTTTATAGTTTATTTTAGTTTTAATTAACCCTGTGTTTGTGAGTGGGCTGTCTTACCCACAAATTACAAGCCTGCGAAGCAGTTGCCAAAATTTTAGTTAAACCGCTTGGTAGTTGCGTGATGATGTCAGCTTGTATTGATTTGGCTAACTGGTCAATACAAGTAAGCTTGATGGTGTCTTAGATGCTATATATTGATGTCATGATGATTTATCTGGTTTGGCATAGATGTCAAATAATGCTTGGTGTAACAATCAAGGAGAGTTTGGACAAACATCGTGTCAAGGTGGATATCTAAAACAATTACCCCATCATTTATGGTGCTTGATGCTCCCCAATGATGTTTGCGGTAAGATAGGAGAATCTTTATGCAAAGCATTCGCACTGACAATCAACATTTTTATTATTCCTTTCACAAAAGAAGTCATACAACACCTAACGCCTCTTTACATCATCTGAATTTTAAAACAACTACATTTACACCTTTTGTCATTCAAAAGTCCGCCTTGCTTCATAAGGAAAGTCAAGCTGACAGGCTGGGTTTATTGGGTAGGTTCGCCCAAAGATTCACATATTTTTCTAAGTCTGCTAGCACCCTAAGCAAATGGGTGTTGTGTGTTGGTGCGATGTCGTTATTTATTTTGCCTGTCAAAGGTTTTTTAACGCCAACCACGCCTCAGTCAATCAGTACCCTAGAAAAAGTCATTAATGAAGGCAAAATGACAATTGCCACCACCAAAAGCGACAGCACGGTTTTTCATCATGAGGATTTGTTGCATGGCTTTGGTCATGACGTGGCGTATCGTTATGCTGATAAGTTGGGCGTAACGCTTAACCTAAAAGTGTACGACACCGAACAAGAAGCACTCAACGCCCTAACATCAGGTCAGGTTGATGGATTTTTGGGGTCAAGCACCACGCACGCTGGGGCAAGATTGGTGTGTGATGATGGCATGGCACAGACGGTGGGTGGATATGGGCTAGATACCCAAATATCGCTGATTTTTGGGGCTGATGATGGCACCATGATGAAGCATGCCAACGCCTTTTTTTGTGACACCAATGAGATGGCATTGACCACTTCTTTGGCACGGTTTTATGACCAAACTTTGTTGGATAACGAATACAGTGATAAGCACTTTAAGCGTGCCATCAGTCAGCGTCTGCCTCTATACAAGCATGCATTTTTACAGGGAGCAAAAGCGCATAACCACGATTGGCGAGTGTTAGCAGCCATCAGTTACCAAGAATCTCATCTTGACCCCAATGCCATTTCACGCACAGGCGTGGAGGGTTTGATGATGCTTACCCAAGACACCGCCAAAGAAATGGGGGTCGTCAATCGCACTGACGCCATTGAAAGCATCGCAGGCGGTGCTAAGTACCTAGAAGTTCTCGAAAAGCTCTATGCAGATGTCTCCGAGTCAGAGCGTCTTTGGTTTGTGCTGGCCTCTTATAATATGGGTCCTAATGCCATCAAGCGTATCCAAAGCGAGCTTAATACCAAGGGGCGTAACGGCAACAGTTGGGCTGAGGTTTATGGCTATCTCTCCCAAAATGCCAGCCAAAACAGTCGCTATGTGCAATGCATGCATTACGTAGCGAATATCCGTACTTATCTTGAAACCATCAAAACGATGGAAGTGTAATTTTATATTTATCAGAGAAATTATCATGCGTTTATTTTATACTTGTATTTTATCCTTAACATCAATGATTGGTATGTCAGTATATGCCAATACCACCACAGCGTCTTATTATGCTGACAAATTCAATGGTCGTAAAACCGCCAATGGCGAAGTGTTTAGCAATAAAGGCATGACTTGTGCCTCTAACCAGTATAAACTTGGTACTTATGTGGAAGTTACCAATGTCAAAACAGGAAAATCCATTACCTGTAAAGTCAATGACCGTATCGGCAAGGCAGGACGTATTGATTTAACCCAAAATGCTTTTAAGCAATTAGCACCATTATCAGCAGGCTTGGTTAAAGTTAAAGTAACGCCTGTGGGTGCCAAACCTGCAAAGGAAGCAAAAGTTACCGATTCTATGCTTGCCAAAGAAAAGCTAGACAAAGACACTAAAAAACAAGCCGATGATAAAGCCAGTCAAGATAGCGTGGTAAATTTGGCACTTAAAACTGAGTAAGCCTGTATCAAAACTTGTCAAGCTTTCCCACCCTTAAAGTGGCTACCTTTGGGGGTGGCTTTTTTTATTTGTAATTTGCTAAAAACCAAAAAAATCCGCCAAAATTGACGGATTAAATGAGCTGGCAAGTGTGGTTAGTTGATGTTTAGTGGTTTGACATTGATGTCATCGTTTTTGATGTTCCAAATGTAAAAACCGCCACTTTCAACAATGCGTACTTGCTCGGCAATTTGGGAGTTATGTGGATATTGGTTTTGTAAATTTCTAAGGCGAGTGATGGCGCCAGCGTGGTCGCCAGCGAGTAGCTCTGCCTGAGCTAGGCTTTGCTCGGCTTCAAGATAGCCAAGCGATGAGGCTTTTTGGAGGTATTTTTGCCCCTCAACAAAACCGCCACCCTCACTAATCATCATGCCATACAAGAAGTTGGCCTCTGCGTCATCAGGAGTGATGTTTAGTGCTTTTGCCATGTATTTATTGGCACGCTGGGTGTATTCTGTGCCGACATTCATGTTGCGAGCCATACCGTTGATTTTGGCGGCACGTAGCACGACATCAAGTGATGCATCAGAAGCGTTAGCATAGGGTTCTAGCCAGTCAGAGAGATATTTAATGGTATCAGCGGTATTAAATTCGGTGGTGCGATTGGGGAAATTTGGTGGATAATGGCGAGCGTTGGGCGAAACATCGTCAATAAAATCATCAATCAGACTGACATCGAGCCTTGTACTGCCGTTTTTGTTGGCATCAATGATGGTGGTTTTGATGTAATTGACGTTACTGATATTTGCTGAAATGCTGGGAATGCTGGCAACGGATTGCGTCAGCAGGTTGGTAGCACCAGCATAAAAAACAGGCGTGGTAATTTCATCACGCAAGGTGGGAGCGTTTATCTGTGCAAGGGCGGATAGGGGCAGGCACAGGGCTGTTAAAAAAGCGATTTTGGTCATTTTCATGATACTTCCATTAAAGTTAAATCAAAACATGGTAATTGGGCGATGCCCTACGCTAAATCTATGTAAGAGGTCTGTCAAATCATACCAAATCTATCTTAATTGTCTTTTGTGTATTGAGAGTAGTTTGTGGTAAATTGTTGGTTTTATGTAACTGACTCATGAGGCTTTACATTTCACCCAAAAATCCGCCTGATTGTCTTGCCCATAGGCTTGCGTACACGCCATTTTGGGCGAGTAGTTCATCGTGGCTACCCATTTCGATGATTTTGCCCTTATCCATGACAACCAGTTTATCAAGGCTTGCGATGGTCGATAGGCGATGAGCGATGGCGATGACGGTTTTGCCTTTCATCATTTCATCTAGGCTTTGGGTAATGGCATGCTCAACCTCGCTATCAAGAGCGGAGGTGGCTTCGTCAAGCAATAAAATGGGGGCATTTTTTAGCATGACACGAGCGATGGCGATGCGCTGACGCTGACCCCCTGAGAGCTTTACGCCACGTTCGCCGACTTCGGTGTCAAGCCCCGTATTGCCGTGTTTGTCTTTTAGGGTTTGGATGAAATCCCATGCCTGAGCAAGACGAGCGGCGGCGATAATTTCCTCATCGCTGGCATCAGGTCTGCCATAGGCGATATTTTCTCGTACGGTGCGGTGAAGTAGGGCGGTGTCTTGGGTTACCATGCCGATGTTTTGGCGTAGGGAGTTTTGGGTGATTTGGCTGATGTCTTGATCATCAATGGTAATTTGACCGCCATCAACATCATAAAAACGCAAAAGTAGATTGACAAGACTGGATTTGCCTGCACCTGAACGCCCCACTAGTCCGATTTTTTCGCCTGCCTTGATGGAGAGGTTAAAATCATCAAAAAGTTTGGTATTTTTATCGCCACGTCCATAATTAAACTGTACGCCTTTAAACTCAATCTGCCCGTTGCTAACCACGATGTCTTCGGCGTTATCTTTATCAATGATGGCATGAGGTGTGGTTAGGGTATTCATGCCATCTTGTACGGTGCCGATATGCTCAAACAGGCTTGCCATCTCCCACATAATCCACTGAATCATGCCTTTTAAGCGTAGGGCGATTCCGCTGGCAATGGCGATGGCACCAACGGTTACCTTGCCTGCCATCCATAAGTACACACCAATGGCGGTGCTACCAACAATCATCAGTAGCGAGATGGTTTCGGTGGTGGTGCCTAGCACGGACACCCATCGCATTTGGGTGTGAACGGTATCCATGAACTCATTCATGGCGGATTTTGCGTAGGTCAGTTCACGATTTGAATGACTAAACAGCTTGACGGCACTGATGTTGGCATAAGCATCTGTGATGCGTCCTGTCATCAAGGCACGAGCATTGGCTTGGTTGCTGGCACTTTGACGTAGGCGTGGCAAAAAAAACCTCATCATCATCGCTACACAAATAAGCCATGCAACAAATGGTAAAAACAGCCAAATGTCCAGCCCAAGTAAAATCACACCGCTGGTAATGAGATAGGCTATTACAAACGACACCATCTCAGCCATCGTCATGATGGTATCACGCACCGACAGGGCGGTTTGCATGACTTTGGCGGAGACACGTCCTGAGAATTCATCGTGATAAAACTGCATGGATTGCCCCAGCATGTGCTTATGAAACCACCAACGCAGTCTCATGGGCATGACCCCTTGTAGCACTTGAAAACGCACCAAATTGCCAAAAAACTCCCCAAAAATCGACAGTACGCACAATCCCAAAATCAGCGTGATGGTTGCTCCTTTTTCTTGCCAAAGCGTGTCTGGGGTGTAGATGGTCAGCCAGTCTATGACATCGCCTGCCCACGCAAACAACAAAGAGCCGAACACGCCCATCAATATTGAGATGACGATACGTAAGCCAATCCAGCCTCTCGCTCCTTCTGTACATGCCCACAAAAACGCAAACAATCGACGTTGATTGGGGTTTGGGGTGGGCATGGGGGTATCAGGATAAGGATTTAGGCGGTTTTCAAAATAGCGAAATAAAGACATAATAAAGGTGTGTTGTATTTTTTAATAATCAATGATAAATATGGGCGAATGTGTAATTATCAATGGGGCGTGCTACTTTATTTGTGTGTGATTATTTTAGGGTGTTTAGAATTTGGTTTTTTAAAGATAAATATTCTTGGCTTTGGGCGAAGTTATGGGTTTTGGGAATGACAAAATGAGACGACAAAGTGGCAGGATAACCGCTCAAAACATATAAATGGTCAGATAACCTCATGGCCTCATCAATGTCGTGCGTGATGATGAGGCAGGTAAGATGAGCATGGGTGCGAAATTTGTCAAACCAATCATACATTTGGTTTTTGGTAATAAAATCAAGTGCCGAGAATGGCTCATCAAGTAGCATGATTTTGTCGTTGCTAAGATAAGTCCTAAGCAGTGCCACTCGCTGTCTTTGACCGCCTGAGAGTTGGGTGGGGTGCTTATGTGTCAGACCTTCAAGTCCAAATGCTGGTAGTAACGCAGTGATTTTTTGGTGTATGATGTCTTTTGGGGTGTTTTTGAGTGTCAAGGGTAGGGCGATGTTGTCATATATGCACTTAAAGGGTAGCAACAAATCCTTTTGGAGCATATAGCCGACATGCCCTGCACAGGCGGTTACATCACGCCCATCGATGATGACTTGTCCGTGTTTAGGGGGGATTAGCCCTGAGGCGATGTCAAATAAGGTGGTTTTGCCGACGCCGCTCACGCCGACAATCGCCACGACATCGCCTTGATGGACATTTAGATTAATATTTGTAAATATCGCCTGACCATCAAATTCATGATGGATATTGGATAGGGATAATGTGATGGGCTTGGTCATGGCTGGGACTGGTTTTGGGGTAAAAAATCATTGGTTGCGCCCTCGTGTGGTGCAAAGGGGTTTTGGATAAGACCTTGTTCATACACCCATGTAAAAAATCTGTCCCACCTATCATAATCAAATCTCCCCCAACTGCCATCTTCTGCCAAATATTGCCCTGACATGTATTTTTGGCTGGCTTTGGCAAGTTCTGGATTAATCTCTGGGGCGTACTTAATGAGAATGTCGGCACTCTCATCGGCGTGTTTGCTGGCGTAGGTGTAGCCTTGTGAGATGGCGTTTAGGGCTTTTTTGTAACGATTGGGGTTTTGTTGAAGCTGGTTGGTGTTGGCGATTAATACTGGCGAATAATAATCAAACACAGGGTTAGCATCTTTTAGGTAGGAAAAGTTGGTTTCCACGCCTTTTAAGTTTGCGTGAATGCCGTCCCAACTATAATAAGCCAAAATATAATCAAACTGGTTCATGCGTAAGGCGCTGGTGGCATCGGTGCTTTCTCCGGGAATGGGGTTTAGGGGTTCGCCCACCAAACTTGCCACAACTTTATCATCGATGGGGTCTTCCCATGTGGAGTAGCGTTTGCCGTGTAAAAGTGCAGGCGTGGTCGCCCCCAGTGATTTTAGGGATAGTAAGCCTGCGTTATTGTGAGGGACGATGGTGGCGATGGCGGTAATTGGCTCCCCTTTATTTAGGCGTTTGACCATGTTGGGCTGAAAATACACGCCCAAATCAGCACGGTTATTTGCCACTAATGTGGAGGTGCTATCCTCAGAGGGTTGGACGATTTTCACATCAAAACCCTGCTCGGCAAAATAGCCCTTATCAAGTGCCACATACAGCCCTGTATGGTTGGTGTTGGGTGTCCAGTCTAGGGCGATGACAAGTTCATCAAGCGGGGCGGTCTTGGTGTCATTGGAGGGCTGACAGCCAAGCAAGCACAGGGCTGTGCCACAGATGAGGGTAGATAGCCATTTGATGCCAAGTGCTTTGTGTGATTTTGTGTTTGGTTTCATGAATGTCGCTTCCGTTAAAATAAAGAAAACCTTTGGATTACAATAACCCAAAGGCGATACAAGGTACAGTTAATACGACCAAACCAAATGTCATATCAAAAATATTCAATAAGTTCATGTAAGTTTCCTACGCCAGTATTAACTGTATCAGGTTCACGGGTATCATCTCAGCCTATCGGCACCCCGACTTTCTCTTGATTATAAAGAAATGATAAAAGCTTGTCAAGCCATTTATGATAAATTTAAAAATTGGATAATTTAAGGTTAATGTGATGATTATTTAATATATTGATAAGCCAATATTTTTCTTTCTAATAATTTAACCGCGCCAATTAATAACAAAGTCAAAATACTAATTAAAAAAATCACAGCAAACATATTATCCAGCTCATAAGATTTTCTCACTCTCGTCATATACACGCCAAGCCCATGATAGCCACCAAGCCATTCTGCCACTACTGCCGAAATCAGAGCATAAGACAAGGCTACTTTTAATCCTGTGAAAAAATGACTCATGGCAGATGGGATTTTTAGGTGGCGGTAAAGTTGATATCTGGTGGCATTTAGTGAGCGAAATAAATTCAGCTGTTCTTTTTCTACCGAATTATAGCCATCGATGAGTGCGATGGTAATGGGAAAAAACACGGACAACACCACAAGTACCACTTTGGGTAATATGCCATAACCCAGCCAAATCACCAGTAATGGTGCAATGGCAATGGTGGGAATGGTTTGATTGAGAAGTAGAATGGGGTAGATAATTTCTTTAAAAGTTTTTGATAAATCCATCATGATGGATAATACAAAACTTAATATCAGCCCAATACACACGCCAAAAAATGCTGTCCATAATGTATATTTGGCATGATTGAATAGTAAATAAAAATCCTCAATAAACGCCACAATAATCTGAGTGGGCGATGGTAATAAATAATCAGGGATAATGCCAAACATCACCGTCATTTGCCAGATGACCAGCAAGACAATCATCAAGCTGTATTTAATGAGGTATTGTCGAAATAAATAACCAAACATGATATAAATGTCATAAATAAAAGGCTTGTGACAGAGCGTCATCAAGTCTATCTACTGCGATAATATTAATGTTGCTAAAATTATCATCGCCTTGTTTTGGGGCGTTGGCTTTGGGGATGATGGCGTGAGTAAAGCCGTGCTTGATGGCTTCTTTGAGGCGTTCTTGACCGTTTGGTACAGGGCGAATCTCGCCAGATAAGCCCACCTCCCCAAAGACGGCGAGATTAGGCGGCAAGGCACGCTCTCTTAGGCTTGATGCACAAGCAAGCAGTACCGCCAAATCCGAACCTGTTTCCATCACTCGAACGCCGCCCACCACATTAACATACACGTCCTGACCGCTGGTATGAATGCCTCCATGACGATGCATGACAGCAAGTAGCATGGATAGACGCTGGTAATCAAGTCCTAGTGCCATGCGTCTAGGTTGGGCATGGCTGTCATCGACCAATGCTTGTACCTCGACCAGCAGGGGGCGAGTACCCTCACGACTGACCATGATGACCGACCCTGCAATGGGCTTATCGTAGCGACTCAAAAAAATGGCAGAGGGGTTGGCAACTTCTTTTAATCCCGTGTCAGTCATGCCAAAAATTCCCAGTTCGTTTACTGCTCCAAAACGGTTTTTTACCGCTCGTATCATGCGAAAACGGCTATCGCTTTCCCCCTCAAAGTATAATACTGTATCCACCATGTGTTCTAGTACACGAGGGCCTGCCAGAGAACCCTCTTTGGTAACATGTCCCACCAAAAATAATGCCGTGCCTGTTTGTTTGGCGTAGCGAGTTAGCATGGCAGCAGATTCTCGGATTTGGGAGACGCCACCAGGTGCTGATGTGATGGCTTCTGTAAATAAGGTCTGAATGGAGTCGATGACAGCAACCGCAGGCTGTTCGGTGGCTAGGGCTAGACAAATGGTCTCAACATTGGTCTCGGCAAGCACCCTTAGGCGGTCGGTTGGCAGTCTTAGGCGTTTGGCTCGCATGGCAACCTGAGAGAGGCTTTCCTCGCCTGTGATGTATAGGGCAGAGCCCGCCAAAGAATCGCTACCTGCCATGTTGATGGCGGTTTGTAATAAAATTGTAGATTTGCCAATACCGGGGTCGCCACCGATTAACACCACAGAACCTGCCACTAGTCCACCGCCAAGCACACGGTCAAATTCGCCAATACCAGTTGGCATGCGAGTTTCCAATGTTACGCCCACTTCGTCAAGACTCATGACGCCCGATACCGCTCCTGCGTAGTTTGCGGTTTTTGGGGTGGGGCTGGTTGGTTTGGTGTTTTTATGATGAGGCATGGCAACCGATGGGGCTTCCACTAGGGTATTCCATTCACCACAATCAATACATTGTCCTGACCATTTGCCGTAATTAGCACCGCAGGATTGGCAAACGTAGGAAGTTTTTGCTTTTGCCATGTTTGTGTTCCAAATTAAGGGTGTTGAACAAAAAATCTAAAAGCAAATGTCATGAAATCATCACATCTGCTTGATGGTTTAAGGTTAAGTTAGCCCACAAACGCCCGCTCCACCACATAGTCAGCAGGCTCGCCCATGCGTGGCGAGACGGTCAGCCCAAAGCTATCCAAAATCGCTGACATATCAGCATTCATTGCCATACTACCGCAAATCATCGCACGGTCATTTTCTTTGCAAATCGGTGGTAAGCCAATGTCGTCAAACAATTTACCTGATTTGATGATGTCGGTAACACGCCCTTGATTTTTAAACTCATCACGAGTTACGGTGGGATAGTAGATGAATTTTTCACGCACCCATTCGCCAAAAATCTCATCGTTGGGTAGCTCATTTTCAAAAAAGTCCCGATATGCCAAATCCTCAACATGACGCACGCCATGCACCAAAATCACCTTTTCAAAACGCTCGTACACTTCTGGCTCACGAGTGAGTGATAAAAATGGAGCAAGCCCTGTACCTGTGGCAAGTAGATACAAGTTTTTGGCAGGAAGCAAATCATCAATGACAAGCGTGCCTGTGGGTTTTTTAGAAACCAAAAGCTCATCACCCACTTTGATGTGTTGCAGGCGAGAGGTCAAAGGACCATCTTGGACTTTAATGGAGTAAAATTCAAGCTCCTCCGCCCATGCAGGAGAGGCGATAGAATAAGCACGCACGAGTGGTTTGCCGTCCACTTCTAGCCCAATCATCGCAAATTCGCCACTTCTAAAACGCAAACCATCACTACGAGTAGTTTTGATGGTAAATAGTCGATCTGTCCAATGATGGACGTAGGTTACGGTTTCTTTGATGAATTTTGACATAAACAAATCCTAGTGATAATGATAATTGATTTGAAAAGTGATATGATAACAAATTTTGTGTATAATAACGATTTTTTCTACCAAATTTTAATGCCAAATTGGCATATCTGCGACATATTTTAGCATAAGTACCTCAAAAACGCCATGAATACGCACACCCTGCCGATTATCGGTCATCATCACTCGCCCCTTACCCAAAAATTTGGCATTCCTCGCCAGCCTAATCTCGTGGCAGTCAAGAGTCACATCACATTCATCACGCCTTATGATGACCCTAATGCCTTTGTGGGTATTGAAAATTACAGTCATCTTTGGGTGCTTTGGCTGTTTCATCACAACAAACCACAGGATAATTTTCGCCCCCAAGTGCGTCCACCCCGTCTGGGTGGTAATGACAAAATTGGTGTTTTTGCTACACGCAGTATGTACAGACCATCGGCGGTGGGGTTGTCAGTGGTGGCATTTGATAAATTAGAAGTCAAGGACAACCACGTCATCCTACACATCACAGGGGCGGACATGGCGGACGGCACACCCATACTGGACATCAAACCCTATTTGGCATTTGTCGATAGTGTGGACGGTGCAATGAGTTTTGACAAACCGACTGTTCGGTCGGTGCGTTGGGCGGATACTGCCGAGCAGGATTTTGGCACATTTTTACAAAATCATGATTTACATCAACATGACAAAGACATCATCAGTGAGCTTATCGCCCAAGACCCCCGCCCTGCCTACCGCCAACACGAAACAGACATCGTGTGTAGCATGAGATATAAGGCGGTGGACGTGGATTTTTGTATGAATGGGGCTGGGGGGCTGGTTATCGTACAACTGCGGGCGGTGAGTTAAAACCCCGACAATAATTTTAAACTCGCCTTTAACAGATTGGACGTGGTTAAGTCATCATCAGACAGATTTTGTTTGGCGGTTTTAATGGCAGATTGGGCTTCTTTTTCTTTATAACCCAAACTGACTAATGCACTTTCTGTTTCGGCGATGACGTGCATGGGGTTGGCGGTTTGGAGGGCAGGTTGGGTGGTGGTTGGCATATTAAATAAACCAGTCTCCGTCCCGCCGTCCAATTTACCCTTTAACTCAATGATGAGCCGTTGGGCGGTTTTTTTGCCCACGCCTGCCACCCGAGTGAGTGCATTTTCATCGTCATACTCCACCGCTTGGGCAAGCTCATCAGGGGGTAGGGTGGAGAGTATGGCAAGTGCCATTTTTGCTCCCACGCCACTTGTTTTGATGAGTTTACGAAACACTTCTCGCTCTTTTGGTGTGGCAAAGCCAAACAACTGATGAGCGTCCTCACGCACATGAAGGTGGGTAAACAGCGTAACGGATTGCCCAAGTGTCAGAGTACAAAAAGTAGGAATGCTCATCTCCACATCATAACCCACCCCGCCTGAGGTCATCACGCACGCCACAGGAGCAGATAAGTGGCAAATTTCGCCTTTTAAAATGGCTATCATGGTTGTTCCTTCAATTGTTTTAAAAATAAAAACCAAGCCCAATCGCTTGAACTTGGTTTATGGGTGTAAAACCACCAATTATTTATAATATTCCACCATTTTTTCAAGGCTGATTGGGCGGATTTTGCTGGCGTTACCTGCCGAACCAAAGGCTTCATAACGCTGTACGCAAATGTCTTTCATGGCGATGATAGACGCTTGTAGGTATTTGCGTGGGTCAAATTCGGCTGGGTGTTCGTTCATAAATTTACGAATCGCCCCTGTGCTTGCCAAACGCAAATCGGTATCAATGTTGATTTTGCGTACGCCATGTTTAATCGCTTCTACCAGTTGGTCAACAGGCACGCCATAGGTTTCGCCAATTTGACCACCATTTTCGTTGATGATTTTTAGCCATTCTTGTGGCACACTTGATGAACCATGCATGACAAGGTGGGTATTTGGCAGAGCCTCATGAATTTCTTTGATGCGGTCAATCGCCAAAATGTCGCCAGTAGGCGGACGAGTGAATTTATATGCCCCATGTGAAGTACCGACCGCAATCGCCAACGCATCCACACCTGTATCCGCCACAAACTGACGGGCTTCTTCTACCGAAGTGAGTAGTTGGCTGTGGTCAAGCACGCCTTCTGCACCCACGCCGTCCTCCTCGCCTGCCATGCCTGTTTCTAGGCTACCTAGACAGCCAATCTCGCCTTCTACCGATACGCCACAGGCATGAGCCATGCGGACAACTTCACGGGTTACGCCCACGTTATAATCATAATCAGCAGGAGTTTTGCCATCTTCTTTTAATGAGCCGTCCATCATGACCGAGCTAAAACCAAGCTGAATGGAACGTTGGCACACGGCTGGGCTTGTGCCGTGGTCTTGGTGCATGACCACAGGAATGTGAGGCCACTCTTCAATGGCGGACAAGATAAGATGGCGTAAAAATGGAGCTCCTGCGTATTTTCTCGCCCCTGCACTGGCTTGGACGATGACGGGAGAATCTGTCTGGTCGGCTGCCATCATAATGGCACGCATTTGCTCTAAGTTATTGACGTTAAAGGCGGGCAAACCATAAGCATGCTCGCCTGCATGGTCTAAAAGTTGGCGTAGGGAAACCAGTGCCATAAAAAGCTCCATCATTGCTAAAAATTTCGCTAAATTATATCAAAAAATTACTCAAAAAGCATAAAAGATTTGCATTGTTTTAAGAGAGTGTGAGATTTTCTATGATATCAAAATGTGTTACAATGAATACGCTACAGTCGAAAGACGTTGCAGGTAAACCACTTATTATTGGAGAATGCAATGAATCAATTCATGAGACGAGTAAAATTCGCCGTACTACTGCCAGCGATTGTATCATTTTTAGTGGCATGTAGTAAAGAAGAGTCTGCCCCCCCCCATCAGGAAGTGAATTAACTTCGGATGTACAACAAATAGCATCTGCTACATTGCCAAATGCTCAAAGTTACATCGTGGGTACTGATGCCAGCTATCCACCTTATGATTTTAAAGATGAAAAGGGGGATGCTCAAGGTTTTGATGTGGATATTATCAAGGCGATTGCCGAAAATCAGGGGTTTAATGTTGATGTTATTCCCCAAAGTTGGGATGCTCTCATAAAGGGTTTGGATAACGACCAAAACCATCTTGTTTTATCAGGCTTTTACAAAAGTGAGGAGCGTATGGCTAAATATGCGGTTTCCGAAACTTACATGTGGGGAAAAGATGCTATTGGCGTTAGGGGCGACAATACGACCATTGCTGATATTCGGGATTTGTCAGGGAGGAAAGTATCCACGCTCATGAATAGCCCTTATGTTGAGGAATTAGAAATGGTCATGGGTAAGGGTAGTTCAAATATTATTCAAAGACCATCGGATTTCCTCGCATTTAAAGAGTTGGCTCAAGGTGGGGTAGATGCAGTAATGGGAGAAGAGGGCGTGCTGCGTTATTATGCTAAACAGTTCCCAGATGTGGATTTTAAGATTGTGGGCAATTTTGAACCTTATGAGATGGCTATTATAGCCCCAAAAGCTGAGGTTGAGTTGATGGATAAAGTCAATGCGGGACTTGCTAACATCGTTGCTGATGGCACTTATGCAAAGATTTATGAGAAATGGTTTGGTGGCGCCCCTGAAAAACTACCAGCAGCAAAAGCAAATAATCAATAATTTGCGATAAAAAAGACTTAGAGTTTTCTAAGTCTTTTTTGTGTCAACTTTAATGATGCCCTTCTTTGGCATGGTTAAGCGTATGTTTGGGAATATAAACGGTCAGATTTTCATCAGCGACAATACATTGGCACGACAGACGAGAGTTGGGTTCTAGCCCCCATGCACGGTCAAGTAGGTCGGCTTCAATGTCGTCCATTTCTTCAAGGCTGTCAAAACCTTGACGAATGACAACATGGCAAGTGGTACACGCCTTTGAGCAGTCGCAAGCGTGTTCAATGTTAATGCCTTGTTCGTGCAAGCCTTCTAGCAGGTTTTCGCCTGCGTTTAGCTCAACGGTTGCCCCTTCTGGGCAGATTTCGTGGTGGGGAAGTACGGTGATTGTTACCATAGTTGTTTCACTTATTATTTAACATGGGTGGGTTAAGCAATTATTGCCAATCGCTCGCCTTAGTGCCAGCAAGTGCCTGTTTGACATTTTGGTTCATGATGATGGACGCAAAATTATCCGACAAGGGTTTTAATTCACTCACCGCCTTATCCAGCACCGCTTTGTCATTGGTGGCAATGGCAGAGCTAACGGCGGTCATTTTGTCGCTTAGGCTTGCTTTGGCGGTATCATCAAGCAATTCGCCAAATTCCACAAGTGCTGATTGTAATGCCAAAAGTTCTCGTTCGGCTTCTACTTGCGTTTCAATCAGCATGCGTTTTTCTTTGTCAGCCTTAGCGTGGATAAAGCCTGCTTTTAATAGCTCTTCTTGCTGTCGTTCGCTCAGTCCATAACTTGGCACGACATCAATTTTACTGGCAACTTTGGTGGTTTGCTCCATGGCTGAGACAGTCAGCTGTCCATTGGCATCAATCGCAAAAGTAACTTCCACCCTTGCCACGCCTGCCTTCATCGGTGGAATGCCCGTCAAGGTAAAATTGGCAAGCGTGCGACAATCCGCCACCGTCTCTCGCTCGCCTTGCACCACATGAATCACCATGCCCGTTTGACCGTCCGTATGGGTGGTAAAGGTCTGACGGCGAGCCACAGGAATGGGGGTGTTGCGTGGGATAATGACTTCACACAGTCCGCCCATCGTCTCCAAGCCCAATGACAAGGGTGTAACATCAAGTAGGAGTAGATTATTATCATCTTTATGAATCAACTGATGAGCCAAACGACTTGCCCCCAATGCCACCACTTCATCAGGGTTGATGGAGCAAAGGGGCTGTTTGTCAAAAAAGGCTTGCACCGCTTGCTTGATGATTGGCATACGGGTTGAACCACCAACCAGCACCACTTCATCAATGGCGGTTTTGTCAAGGCGTGCGTCCATCAACACTTGCTCACAAATTTGCACCGTTCGGCGAATGACAGGCTCACAAATCTGGGTCAAGGTTTCACTTGTCAAAATCGTGGTAAAGGGCGTTCCGTTAATTTCCACATCTACGGACACCGCTTGGCGTTCGGAAAGTTTTTGTTTATAACTTTTGGCAAGTTTGGCAAGGGTTGCTTTTTGGGCATTGTCCACCGTTTTTGGGTCAATCCCTGCCGATTTGATAAAAAAGTTAGCAATCAAACGGTCAATGTCATCACCGCCCAATGCCGAATTTCCGCCTGTGGCAAGCACTTCAAACACGCCATCTTTTAGGCTAAGGAGCGAGACATCAAAAGTCCCCCCGCCCAAATCATAAATCAAATAAGTACCCGTTTTGGCGGATTTGTCCAGCCCATAGGCAATGGCGGCGGCGGTTGGCTCGTTTAAGAGTCGCAAGACTTCTAGCCCAATGCTGGTCGCAGAATCTTTGGTGGCTTGGCGTTGAGCCTCGTCAAAATACGCAGGCACAGTAATCACCGCCCCTTGTATGCTGTTGGGCGGTAGGCTGGCTTTGGCGTGGTTGTAGAGCTTGGCAAGAATGTGAGCCGAAGTCTCTACGGGGGATTTTTCGCCCTGTGCCGTTACAAAAGCAGGCATCATGCCGTCCGTCCCAACCAACTGATAAGGGTGGCTAAATTTGATGTCAGCAAGCGACCGCCCCATAAAGCGTTTGGCGGAAATGATGGTGTTGGTGGGGTCGTTATAATCCAAAGCGAGCTTACCCACCACAGGCGTGTCTGATTTTTCGCCATAATAGACCACGCTTGGCAAAAGTGGTGTATCGCCAAAAGGCAACACATCAGCTCGCCCAGACCGCACCACGCCCACCAATGAATGAGTCGTCCCCAAATCAATGCCTAAGGCATAGCGGTGTTGGTGGGGTTTGGCGGATTGGTTGGGTTCGCTGATTTGAAGTAGGGACATGGCAATATTTTTTAATCTTTTAAAATGGGCTAAAATTTTAACATATTTTTAACAAACTATGCTGATGAATTTTAAAAATACCGCAATCGTAAGGTGCGTACCACGCACCCTTTAAGACTTGGGCTTTTTATGGTGCGTCATAGACACCTTTGCATAATTTGGTTCTTATTGGTTAAAATTTTTGGCGGTTTGGGTTTTTAATAAAATAAATAAAACTAAATATTAAGTACTATTTTTTAAAATGGTACAACATAAAAAATCAAATCTACAATGGCGTATGATACATTTGATGATCTGTTGTATTTTTAAATTGTATGATAAAAATCACACATATAACTCATCATCGTCATTGGTTGTAAGTGTTATAAGTTGATTTAATTTTTCAACACAATCTTGATGTAAATTGGTCAAAAATTTAAGTTTTTGAGCGTGTATTTGGGCATTTTGCCAATCTTGATTTTGATAGCTCTCATTAAATGTTTTGGCGGTACTTAATAATAACTGACTGACTTGTCCGCCAATGTCTTTAATTTGTTCATCATCTTTATCAAAATCTGCGTCTTCTAATGCCATACGATATTCCATCATTTGCATTAAAAAACCTTCATCACTAATGGATTTATCCGAATCAAAACCAATATTGGCAAGTTCGAGCAAATATACCGCACGACTGTCATAACGAGATAAAATTTGATAAGCATGATTGATTAAAGCAGTATTTTGCTCGGCTTTGAGTTTATCATCGGCATTATCGGGGTGATGCTGTTTTTGTAATTGCAAAAAGGTGTTTTTTAAGGCTGTTTGGTCAATGTCAAACGCCACAGGCATGCCAAATAAGTCAAAAAAATGATTGGTTAATTGAGCCATGATTTACACCGTAAAGGATTCGCCACAACCACACTCGCCTGTTTGGTTGGGATTGGTAAATTTAAAACCAGAGTTTAGCCCTTCGGTCACGTAGTCCATTTGCAAGCCATTTAAATACACCAAACTTTTGGGGTCGCAAAACACGCTCACACCGTCATTGTCAAATCGCTCATCGGTGTCATTGGGCTCGTCCACAAATTCAAGCACATAGGCAAGACCTGAGCACCCTGCCGTGCGTACGCCGACACGAATGCCTACGCCCGAACCACGATTTGCCAAAAAATCTTTGACATGGGTAATTGCTTGCTCTGTCAGAGTAATCATAGCGACACCTTGATTAACGAGAATAAATGATTGTAAAATCTAATTTGGAATATTGCTGATTTGACAATACTCCAAATCATGATTTACGATTTTGGGTTAATTTAAAAATTATTTTTGGTAACAATTTCATCATAAGTGCCATCAGCCTTCATTTCGGCAAGGGCATTATTGATTTTACTAAGTAATTGGGGATTGCCTTTGTTGATGGCAATAGCAACGCTGTCATTAAAACTAATTTCTGGACCTTTAATGGTAAAGTCCTTGCCCACTTCGGTTTTTATCCAAGTGTTGGCAGCTGATCTATCTACCACAGTAGCTGCCGCTCGACCTGCTGCTAAATCCAAAAAGGAATTGGTTAGCGTGTCTTGGAGCAGCAATTTGGCATCGGGATGGTTTTCTTCCATCCATGTAACGGCGATGGTGCCACGTTGAGCCAAGATGGTATTGTTATTGATGTCATCTGGATTGGTAGGGTCAAAATTGCTGTCTTTTTTTGCGACAAATACCAAAGGATTGGAGTAATATGGCTCACTAAAATCCACTTGTTCTTGGCGTTCTGGCGTGATGGATAGTGCATCGATAATCGCATCGTACTTACCTGTTTTTAGGGCAGGGATAATACCATCCCAATCTTGGGCACTGATTTCGCATTTGACTTGCATTTTATCGCAAATAGCATTGGCAATATCCACATCAAACCCCCCCAAAGAGCCATCTTCATTGGTGTAGTTGTAGGGAGGAAAAGCCCCTTCGGTAGCAAAACGTAGCACAGTCATCGGCACATCTGTTTTGGCCACTTCTGTGTTTTGGGCGGTGCTTGTTTTATCGTTCCCACAGGCACTTAGCAGTACCATACTCATCAATACAGCAGCGGTACGCTTATTAAATAACCGATGAATAATCATTTGCTATCCTCCCTTGTGTGACGTGAATGTTTAATTAATGCTTAAAAGTCATTTAATTTTGTTAATGCAATAGGAAATGGGACGTTATCATTGACTGCATGAATAAGCCTCATCTTATTGATTAGGCAGTCGCTTTGGATTGATAATCATCAATCGCTGCCTTAATTGCATCTTCGGCAAGCACTGAGCAATGCACCTTGACAGGAGGCAATGCCAATTCTTTGGCGATGTCTAGGTTTTTAATGGCACGGGCTTCGTCTAGGGTTTTGCCTTTTAGCCATTCGGTAACCAGCGAGCTTGACGCAATTGCTGAGCCACAGCCATAGGTTTTGAATTTGGCGTCTTCAATGATGCCATCATCGCCCACTTGGATTTGCAAACGCATCACATCGCCACAGGCAGGAGCACCCACCATGCCTGTGCCAACATTTTTGGCGTTTTTGTCTAGGTTGCCCACGTTGCGGGGGTTTTCGTAATGGTCAATGACCTTGTCTGAGTATGCCATAATGGTCTCCGAGTTGCTAATATTGCTTGGCAATATTTGGCTGATAAGTTAGTAGGGTTATTGACCCCATTTTTGTTTGATTTTATCAAGTTCGCCTGTTTGTCTAAGCGTGGCAAGTCCGTCATTGATTTGTTGTATCAAAGCAGGATTTTTGGCAACACCAAAAACAAGCTGTGAATTTTTTGGGTCGTCCGAATTGGGTAGCTCTTGCACCACAAAACGGTAATTTTGTAGCATAGGTTCGTGCTTGATATAATAACGCAGTGCCGTGCAATCGCCCATGGCTAGATTTGCCTGATTGTCGCCAACCATTTTTAGGGCGGTTTGTTGGGTTGGAGCTTCGACAAATTGGCTGGGTTTGATACCTGCTTCTAGTAGGTTGTTGGCAATCTCGCCTTCAAACACCACCGCCATAGAACGACTTTGCCAGTTATTTAGGTAGGCTGGGTTGGTTGTTGCCATGCAGTCAAGCGATTGCATATAGCTGTCGCTTGGCGTGGCGAGCTTGTCATCAACATCAACGACCGCCATGCCGTTTAGGGCAAGTTTGGCATTGTGTTTAGTCATGTCATCAAAGAGCGTATCCCATATGCTAGGTACAAAACGCACATCAAAGCCTTGATTTTTGGCAATGGCAGTCAAAATGTCCACTTCTAAACCAACAACATCTCCGCTCTCGTCCTTATAAATATAAGGCACATAATCCAAATCAGACACCACATCATAGGTCAAAGTAGGGGCTTGGGTTGGGGCGTGCGTGGCACACCCTGCCAAAATACCTGCCAACAATGCGGTCAATGCCAAATGTTTCATATCATTTCCCTATTAGTGTTCTTGCCATTCAACCTTACTAAAATCAATGCCTTCTTTAAACATATCCCAAAGGGGCGACAGTTCACGAAGTTTGTTTACCGCATCAGTGATTTGAGCAAGCACACGGTCAATGTCTTCATCGGTGGTATAGCGACCGATACTAAAACGAATGGACGAGTGAGCCAGCTCATCGGGGCGACCAATCGCACGCAAGACATAAGAAGGCTCTAAGGTTGCTGAAGTACAAGCAGAGCCAGACGATACCGCTAAGTCTTTGAGCGACATCATGAGACTTTCGCCCTCGATGAAGTTAAAGCTCACATTCAAGATATTGGGGATGCCTTGCTCCAAGCTACCGTTAAGATAAATTTCTTCAATGCCTTGTAGACCATTCCACAGCTTGTCACGCAGACGAGTGATGTGGGCGTGGTCTTCCTCAAAACGCTGTACTGACAAAGCAAAGGCTTCGCCCATACCCACGATTTGGTGCGTAGCAAGCGTACCAGAACGCATGCCTCGTTCGTGTCCGCCACCGTGCTGCTCAGCTTTGATACGCACACGAGGCTTACGGCGAACAAACAACGCACCGATACCCTTAGGACCATAGATTTTGTGAGCAGAAAAACTCATCAAATCAACTTTAAGTTCTTCTAGGTTGATTTTGATTTTACCAACGGCTTGAGCAGCGTCCACATGGAACAACACGCCTTTTTCACGGGTGATTTCACCAATTTTGGCGATGTCAGTTACTGTGCCAAGCTCATTATTGACCGCCATCAGACTGACCAAAATGGTGTCGGGGCGAATCGCCTCTGCTACTTGCTCAGGGGTGATGATGCCTGTGGCGTGTTGTGGTTCTAGGTAAGTTACTTCGTAGCCTTCTTCTTCTAGCTGACGGCAAGTGTCAAGAATGGCTTTATGTTCAATCTTGGAAGTGATGATGTGCTTGCCTTTTTCGTGGTAAAAATGTGCCACGCCCTTTAAAGCAAGGTTATCGGACTCGGTCGCACCACTGGTGAATACGATTTCACGGCTATCCGCCCCGACCGTTTCGGCAATTTGCAAGCGGGCATTTTCTACCGCCTCTTCGGCTTGCCAACCAAAACCATGCGAACGACTGGCAGGGTTACCAAAAACCCCATCAAAGGTCATGTAGTTTACCATCTTATCAGCAACTTCTTTGGCGACAGGGGTGGTGGCGGCGTAATCTAGATAAATGAGGGAACTTTGGCTCATGCTTGTCTTCCTAAGAAATTAACGGTGTTAATGTGTGAGGGTTTGTCTTGGGTTTTTTGTGCTTGACGCTCAGTAATGCTCAGGGTGTTCTT
Organism: Moraxella sp.; assembly: GCF_030525845.1. Taxonomy (GTDB): domain Bacteria; phylum Pseudomonadota; class Gammaproteobacteria; order Pseudomonadales; family Moraxellaceae; genus Moraxella. The sequence goes on along the minus strand of NZ_JAUNDY010000004.1, from coordinate 55,870 downwards.
ACTATTTAGCAGATCATCAAGCGTGATATTGCTAAGGTAGGACTCAATATGATGAGATAATCCATGCCATAAATCGTGGGTAAGGCACATCGCTCCGTCTTGGCAATCGCCTTTACCGCCGCATTGCATGGCGTTGAGGCTTTCGTCAACGGCTGTGATGATGTGCATAACACTAATCTCATCTAAGGGCTTGGCAAGCTGGTATCCACCTGACGCACCGCGAACGCTGTTCACAATACCTTTTCTGCGGAGTTTGGCAAAAAGCTGCTCAAGATAAGAGACGGAGATGGACTGACGCCTTGCGATGTCTGATAATGACACAGCTCCTTGATGGCGACTCTCTTGTACAGCCAAATCCACAAGGGCGGTTACTGCGTAGCGTCCACGAGTAGTTAATCGCATAATAATACTTCCAAATTGCCTAGCCTAGTAGGATAGGCATGGGTAAATGTGTGAGGTGTATTATACAAATTCTTAGTTGGGTAGTCAAGTTTGTTTTTAATCAAACGGGCTTAATTTTAAATTTAAAAAATTTTATCACGGTTTTTGATGGGGGCAAAAGGAGGGTTGGATTGTGTGTTGCATGGGTTGTTATGCCTAACCCACCGCACTTTAAGTCGCTCTAAGGCGGTGGTTTTGGCATGAACAAGGTGTTTTTTTGAGGCGTTTGTGATTATATAAAATGCATGATGACAGCAACCAATGCAATGACAGAGGCAACCACCAGTGCAATCAGTGTGGTTTTTTGTTTGTTTTTGGTTTCAATAAGAGCAGTGCTTAGTCTGTGGTTGTGTAGAGTGAGCTCGTCGATGCGAGCGGATTGTTCGGTGATTTTTGCTTTGTAATTTTCTTGCTTTTGGGCTTTTTCTTCTGGGGTGGGTGCTGGTTTGGATTTGAATTTTTTGAGCAAATTATGGATAACGCCACCTACGCCCAGTTGAGTTAAAAATGCCTTAAAGTCGTGTGCATCTTCTTGACTACCACGAATTTGTAGGGATTCAACGCTACCAGAACTATGGGTGGTTATGGCGTTAATGAGCTGAAAACTGTATGCGTTCACAGTCATGTCGGGCGTATCTTTGTGAGTGGGTAAGCGGTCATCAAGCAGTACACCACGATAGCCAAAGGTGGCATAAAACTGCACATGAGGCAAATAGGTGCGAATGCAAACCACCGTACCTCGTGTGGCAAGTGGATAGGCAAGCTGACGCAAGGTAGGATCAAAACGCAAAATGAGCGTAATGGCAGATTCCAAAAATACCAGTAAAATATTCAAAATACCACGAGAGACGCTACCATCTGCTTCTTTGGTGTGGTAGCTAGGCTGTGGTTCGGTGGGTTTATTTGTGAATTTGGTTTGGTCAGTCATTCTTGTGCTACATGTAAAAATAATGCTAATGATAAGGTTTTGGGCGAAAAAAGTAAACCATCTGAATGTCATATCAGGTAATTTTTGGTATAAAAAAGTGATTTTATCAGGATTTTTGTTAAAAAATAAAAATATTTTGCCAAACCCTCTTGTAAAATCGGTGCTACCTCTATAAAATGCATGACAAATAAGCGATTGCTTAGAATTTGCATTTTGGGTTTACCTGTGTAAATTCACTCCCCTTTATCAACCACATGAGGATAAATCATGAATAAATCAGAATTAGTTGATGCCGTAGCCAGTCAAGCAGGTCTTACCAAAGACCAAGCAACCAAAGCTATTAACGCCTTTACATCTAGCGTTCAAGATGCCCTAGTACGTGGCGATGATGTGGTTTTGGTGGGTTTTGGTACATTTAGTGTTAAAGAGCGTTCTGCTCGCACTGGTCGCAACCCAAAAACTGGCGAGCCTCTACTTATCGCTGCCAGCAAAGTTCCAGGCTTTAAAGCGGGTAAGGGTCTAAAAGATGCCGTAAATCCTGCTGACACCAAAAAAGGTAAAAAATAATTTACCAACGATACCCAAGTGGACTTACGCAAAAAAGACATGCCAATCAGCGTGTCTTTTTTGTTTTTAGAAAATTAATATGAAATTACGTTGGCTAGAATTTATCAAATTGAGCTTGGCATAGCTTGATGAATTCTGTGCCAAATTTACGAATGTCGCTGTCATCACGCACGGCAATCCAGCTGGTAAATTTACCAAAATAAGAAATGGGAATGGCAACCAGTTCAGGATAGCTTTTTGGGTCATACGCCATCTGAGCGACAATCCCCACGCCAAGCCCTGCTGATACATAGGTACTAATCACATCGGAGTCAAGGGCGGCTAGCACGATGTTGGGTTGTAGCCCTGCATTTTCAAAGGTTTTGTCGATACTGCCACGCCCTGTGAAGCCACCATGATAAGTAACAATAGGGAAACTGGCTAGGTTGGGCAAATCCACACCATCAACCACGCCTGCAAACTGAGCAAGTTCATGATTTTTTGGGACGATGACAACGTGCGACCAGTCGTAGTAGCGATGACAGCGTAGCACGTTGTTGGCAAGCAGGCTTTCGGTGGCAATACCAATATCTGCTTGTCCACGAATAACCATTTGGGCGATGGTCTCAGGGTCAGCTTGCCTTAACACAAGATTAACTTTGGGGAATTTTTGTAAAAATTCTTTGACGATGGCAGGTAGCACATAGCGTGCTTGGGTGTGTGTGGTGGCGACCGTCAGCGTGCCTTCTTGGGCGTTATTAAAATCAAGACTGAGATTTTCGATGGTGCGAATCTCGGCAAAAATCGCCTCAATGTGTGGAAGTAAGGATTTACCAATGGGGGTAAGCCCTGTGAGGCGTTTACCCTGTCTGGTAAAGACATCGGTTTTTAGCTGATGCTCTAAGGCGGATATTTGCTTGGATAGACTGGATTGGCTGGTGTGCAGAAGCTCAGCGGCTTGGCTTAGGTTGTAGCCGTTTACCACAGTATGCCACACGGTTTCTAGTTGTTTTAGTTGAATTTGTAGGTGTTTTTGGTTAATGACCACATCGATTGCCATGACGCATCCTTATTTTTGCCATGCAAAATAAAAAAAGTGTCGTCATTATAAGACTTGAAATAAAAAAATAAAATATCCAAAAAGAAAAACAAAATGCCAATGTGGAATATTTGATTAGTCACTTTGTGCCAGTGTCTGCTCAATGGTTGTCAAAATAAATTGCTCAACGTCATGTTCGCTATAACCGACCTTTGCTTGGATTTGGGTAAGTAGGGAGCGTGGCAGATGTAGAGTGAAGGATTTTTGTTGATTGTCAAAAAGCAGAGAGTTTAGGCTGATGACCGCCCATGTTTGCCCAGCAAATTTGGGATTGGTTAGGTAGGTGTTAATGTGCTTGGGGTCTGGCAGAGGTTGATTGGTGTCTGCAAGATGTTGTAGGTGGTTTATGAGGGTAGCACGAGCCTTATCAATGGTGTCGGCTATACTGTTGCCTGTGATATGAATTTGGGGAATGTCAGGTGTCTGAGCGTGGAAGGTGTTGTTTTCTTGTCTGATGGCAACATTAAAGAGTTTCATGCTAAGTAAACCTTTAAAATAAACTTTCCTATTCTTGCATAAATGATGTATTTTTAGCAAGAAATTATGATGGATAATCGGTAAAAGGTATATTTTTTGGTCCAAATGGTAAGAATTGGGCGTGCTACTTTAATCAAAAAAATACATTTTGGGAATTTTTGTGTGATTTTTATAAATATCGCTTTATAAATGACTAAAATTGTCCTAAAATGGTACTTTTTCGTTTTTAATGTATTTATCATGACGCAACAGTCCGCCATCACCGCCTTTAAAAGTGCTTATCTTAACAAAACCGCCCTCATCATGCTACTTTTGGGATTCTCGGCAGGATTGCCTTATTTGCTTGTGTTTTCTAGTTTGGGGATTTGGCTAAGAGAAGCTGGGATTGATAGAAGTACGGTAACGATGTTTGGCTGGGCGGGACTGGCTTATTCGTTTAAATTTCTGTGGGCTCCGCTGGCAGATAGCTTAACTATCCCTGTGTTACATCGCTACTTGGGGCAGCGTCGCAGTTGGCTGTTTGTGGTGCAGATGATGATAATGCTCGCCATGATGTTGATGGCGTTTACCAGTCCCATCAAGGAAGTGCAGTCATCGCTTGAACTGATGGCAGCCTTTGCGGTGCTATTGGCGTTCTCGTCCGCCACGCAGGATATTGTGATTGATGCGTATCGCATTGAAATCGCCCCAAAATCCACTCAAACAGCACTATCTGCCCTGTATGTGTTTGGTTATCGTTTGGGGCTTATCATGGCAGGGGCAGGGGCGTTGTATTTGGCGACTTATTTTGGTTCATCAGATGAAATGTATCATTATGAGGCATGGCAAAAAACGTATTTGGTAATGGCACTTCTCATGGGCGTGGGCGTATTAACGACATTATCGGCTGATGAACCAAATACCACGCCACACTCCCTCAAAAAACAAACCATTAATAATAAAATCATGGGAATATACGCCCTGATTGCTTTTATCCCTTTGTCTATTTATGGCGTGTGGTATTTGTTCAATGAAATTGACAAACGTATTTTAAAATTAGAGGGCAATCCATTTGCCATACCAGAATTTATCGCTACCATCATGAGCCAATATGGTATGATAATGCTTCTAATCATGCCGATTGCTTTTGTGTTTTTATTAGTCAATCAGCCAAAAATTAACACTCATCTGGATAATCAAAATAAACCAAATAACACCCATAAAGACGGACTGGAAAATATCAAGTTATTTATGATGTTTTTTATTTGTGTGTTGGTATTTATTTTTGGTTATAATATTTTTGGTAATATTATTATTGGCGAGCATAAACACGGTCATCTATTGTCATTTTTGTTGGAGAGTGTGCGTTTTATTGCCAGTATCTCTTTATCAAGCGTAGTGGCTTATGGACTGATTAGATTTAAGATTATCCCCAAAGAAATCGCCCTTAAAAATTGGGTCATGCCGATATTGGACTTTTTTAAAACTTATGGCAAAAAAGCGGGTTTGATTTTAGCTTTGATTGGTTTTTATCGCATTTCAGATATTGTGGCAGGTAATATCGCCAATATCTTTTATCAGGATTTGGGGTATACCAAAGTACAGATTGCTGATGCCAGTAAACTTGTGGGGCTGACCATGAGTATTTTTGGGGCGTTTTTGGGTGGGTTTTTGGCTCAAAAAATGAATATTATCAAGGCGATGATGATAGGGGCGATATTGGCATCAAGTACCAATTTATTGTTTGTATTATTAAATAATAACCCAAGCGATGCCATGCTTTATTTTGCGGTCATTTGTGATAATCTGGCCTCAGGGCTTGCCAGTGCGGTGTTTGTGGCATTTTTATCGGTACTGACCTCCATTCGCTTTACAGCAGTGCAATACGCGTTATTTTCATCACTCATGACATTATCTCCTAAGATATTAGGTGGGTACTCTGGCTCGATTGTAGATGCTTATGGGTATTCGCAATTTTTTATCATGACATTTATGATGGGATTGCCAATATTATATTTGGTGTATTTGGTGGGCAAGCACATTCGTTTGGGCGATGAGACTTTAAAATTTAAAGAAGAATAATTTTAATGAAAAGTATAAAATCCTTAAAATCCGAGTTTCGCCGAATTAGCCATGATAATTTGCCATATCATTGGTTAGAATCTGTGTTGTTATTTATCCTAAATAAAAACAAATCATTTTTAATCACAGATGAGGATTATGTACTAAGCGATGAAGAGTGGCAAAGATTTTCTGACGGATTAAATAAATTGCATTTAGGCATACCGCCTGCTTATATTATTGGTAAGCAAGGGTTTTTTGGGCATGAGTTTGTTGTTAATGAACATACTCTCATTCCCAGAGCGGATACCGAGATTTTGGTGGAGATGGTATTGGCATTTACCAATGAGCGTCAATTAGATGGTGGTAAGATTTTGGATTTGGGGACAGGCTCTGGTTGTATTGCTATTAGTCTTGCAAAAGCGTTACCGCATTTTAACGTGACGGCGGTGGATTATTCGACACAAGCCTTAGAGGTTGCCAAACAAAATGCCAATTTATTAGGTGTGAATAATTGCTGTTTTGTGCATTCTAATTGGTATGATGATATTTTTGATAAATTTGATGTGATTGTCTCAAATCCGCCCTACATTGCCAAAAATGATGAACATTTAATCCATCTAAACGCAGAACCCATGACGGCGTTGGTGGCAGATAATGATGGTCTGTCGGATATTGAATGCATTATTAATGGCGGCAAACATCATTTAAATCATCAAGGATTGCTGGCGATAGAGCATGGTCATCTTCAAGGCGGTGCGGTGCAAACCCTATTTATAAAGGCTGGATTTACGCAGGTTAAAACCATCAAAGATTATGGCGGTAATGATAGGGCGACATTGGGCGTATTTTTGGGTATTTAGGGTGTATCCTGCTTTTATAATACAGTAAATATAAAAGTTTTTACGCCCTAATTTCTATGTAGGTTTGTATGTTATGAAAAAATCCCCCATAAAATTTGCAAAAAAAACCCTAAATGCAGGCGTTAATGTACTAGGTCGCCTACACAAAAGTGCTAGTGTGGCTACTCTTTCTGCGTTGCGTGTTGCCAAAGGCGAAAAGATGGACGCATATTTGCTAAAAGAGGCTTTTATGCAGATGGGTGTTACTTACATTAAGCTGGGGCAATTTATCGCTAGCACACCCACGCTTTTTCCAAGAGAGTACGTTTTGGCATTTGCTGATTGTTTGGATTCGACTCCGCCTGTGCCATTTTCTCAGATATGTGAGGTATTATCGGAGGAGCTATCTGGGTTAACGGGCAAATCCTTAGAGGAAATATTTGAGGTTATTGACCCTGCGCCGCTGGCATCGGCGAGTATCGCTCAGGTACATCGAGCCACCTTAAAGGACGGTCGGCAGGTAGCCCTAAAAGTACAAAAAAGCCACGTCCAAACCATCATGCAGACGGATTTGGGGGTGTTGCACAGCGTGTTTTGGACAATGGAACGTCTGATGCCTGCGGTAAGAGCTGCAAGTCTTTCCCCCATCGTTGATGAGATTCGCACACGCATGGCGGCGGAAACGGATTTTTTGGCGGAAGCACGACACATTGATAAATTTCATGAATTTTTATCCAGTGCAGGTCTGGGTCATATTACCGCCCCCACAGTGCATCACAAACTATCCACGAAGCGTGTGCTGGTCATGGATTTGCTGATGGGAGAGTCTTTGGTTGATGATAAATTGTCTGAGATGACCGCACGTCATCACACTACGCCTCAAAAATTGATGTCAGATGTGCTAGATGCGTGGTTTTTATCACTCATGAAAACAGGCGAATTTCATGCAGATTTACACGCAGGTAATCTCTTATATTTGTATGATGGTCGAATTGCGTTTTTGGATTTTGGGTTGGTGGGGCAGATTAAACCTGCCAGCTTGCAGGCGTGTTTTTCTTGGGTACATGCCTTGCAGACAGGGGATTATCAAGGCATGGCACGAGCAATGGTGGATATTGGCATGACGCATACGCTCGATGATGGTCAAATTACACGTCTTGCCGATGACCTTGAACGCATGATTGATAAGACAACCCATGACGGACATGAGCCTGAGCATTTGAGTGTGTTCATGCTTGAAATGACGCAGATTGGTAAGCGTTATGGCATTCATTTTCCAAGAGATTTTGCCTTACTGACCAAACAGCTTTTGTATTTTGACCGCTTTATGGTAACGCTCGCCCCTGATATGGAGCTTTTTGAGGGGGAGCGTTTGCAAATAGTGCAAGCGGAACATTGATTGTGGTTTTTGTGGATTTTTGTTGTTCATAAAATAAGGCGTACCCTAAATTTTTTGGTAGATTTTTGCCATTAAAGCACGGAGCAGGGCGTATTCTTTTTGGTCAAGTTGTAGGCGTGATGAGAGGCGAGATAATCGCTTGGGTAGGTCTTTTAGATTGTCATCGTGAGCAAGATTTAGCTTGGTCAGCATTGTAATGATGGCATCATCTAGCTGTGTTTTTTGGGCGTGAGTGATGGCAGGTTCGTCCCAGTCGATACGATAATGAATATCAAGATGGTGCTTGATGTTGTGTTGATTATAGTCATTTTTTGTGCGTATTGGGCTGTGATGAGTGTCAAAATAAGCATAAATCGTGCTTGCGATGACTTGCACGCTACTTGCAACATTGAGTACGGGGTAGGTGGGATTGGCAGGGATTTGGACATGATAATCCGCCATTGCCAGTTCATCATTAGTAAGTCCTCTATCTTCTCGACCAAACACCAGTGCGATGGTGGCATCAGGATTTTTGTTTAAAAAATCATGTACCAATACCGCACAGTCATGGGGGGTTATGACGGGTTTGGGTAGGTGGCGAGAGCGAGCCGATGCCATAAAAATCAGCGAATGTGGTGCTAATGCGGTTTCGATGGTGGGTGCAATGGTGGTGTGATTTAATACCGAATCTCCCCCTGCGGCATTGGCATAACTGCTGTCATCAATGGGTAAGCGTGGAGAAACCACCGTCAGATGACTAAGTCCCATCGTGTGCATGGCACGAGCTGTCGAACCGATATTGGCAGGCAAGGTGGTATTTACCATGATGGTATGGATGCGGTCTAGTAGTGTGTTTGTCATGAGTGATGTCATCTGATGATTAAATTTTCGCCAAAGGTTTGTTTTAGTTGATTTAGGTTGCCATCTGATGGATAAATGCGAAAACGGTCGTTTACCATGACTTGACATAGCCCGCATTCATCATACAGATATAGATAAGTGGGCAGACAGCCATCAGGGGCATTACCGCTGGTATCAATGATGGCATTGCCATCTTCGGTGGTGGTTTCGTTTTTGATGAAATTGGCGATTTCGTCAGGGTTGGGCGTGCAGTTTTCTTTTAATGCTCCAATCAATACATCAAGTCGCTTGGTATCATGACTGTGTAGTTTGATGTGTAAACCAGTAAGGTATTTTAGGCGACATTCGATGAGGTTGCGACCACCTTGTAGGCGTGCAAAAATACGCCCGTCATTTTCGCTGACGCTGACACGAGCGATGAGAATCATGCCGTTGAGGTTGGTGATTTGCTCCCAGTCTTTTTTATCGACTTTGGCAAGGGATTGGGAGTTTAGTTTTTTGGGGTTGAAGTTTTTATCTGTTTTGGTGATGTGGGCGTATTTTTGGGTAAGCTCGGCATTTAGGCTGATATTGCCCTCCAATAAAGACTGTAATTTAAAGTACTTATCGGTATAACAGCTAATCTCCGTACGACAGCTACCATCATCGAGTGTGATGGCGATGCGATTGCCGAAATTGGCGACATCAACCACCACGCCTGCTACTGTGGCAAATTTACCATAGCCTGTCTCGCTCATGTCGCTTAGGCTTTTGACGTTGGTGTAGTGAGATAATTCATCACGATAAGCGTCCATAGGATGCCCTGTAAGATAAAGCCCTAGCGTGTCTTTTTCGCCACGTAGACGTGTTTGGTCTCCCCAGATGATGTCAGGTAAAGGTGGTGCAACTGACAAGCCCTCATCAACTTCGGCAAATAAATCAAATGTGCCAGCCTCGCTGTTTTGGCGATTTTGGTGAGCAACCTCCATCGCCTGTGGAAGCTGTTCCCACAGACCGCCACGAATTTCATACGAACGATTTTTTCCGTGCACATCGGTCAATTCTGGACGAAGCACACTTGCCAAATCATCAAAGCACCCTGCGTTGATGAGGGCTTCTAAGGCACGCTTACCGACTTTTTTGGTGTCAACACGATTACAAAAGTCGTACAGGTCTTTAAAGGGGCTTTCGTTTCTGGCTCTGACAATGCTTGCTACGGCATCCTCGCCCACACCTTTGACAGCACCTAGCCCATAAATGATGGTCTTGGGGTCTTTTGCCACAAAATGAAATTGGCTGTGATTGACAGAAGGGGGCAGTACTTCTAGTTGGAAGTTGTCTTTGCAGTCGCTGATTAGAAAAACCACCGTGTCTGTATCGTCCATCTCGGAGGTCAGTACCGCCGCCATAAATTCAGCAGGATAATAGTGCTTTAAATAGGCGGTCTGGTAGGCAAGCACGCCATAGGCAGCCGAGTGAGATTTGTTAAAGCCATAGCCTGCAAATTTTTCCACCAGCTCAAAAATCTTAATGGCAAGCTCGCCGTCAACGCCCAGATTGATTGCTCCTTTTTCAAAGACGGAGCGTTGAGCAGCCATTTCCTCAGGTTTTTTCTTGCCCATCGCTCGTCTTAGCATGTCTGCACCACCTAGTGTATAGCCTGCAAGAGTTTGGGCGATTTGCATGACTTGTTCTTGATAGACGATGACCCCATAGGTGGGTTCTAAGGCGGATTTTAGCCATTCATGTTGGTACTGGGGGTCAGGATAGGCGACCTCTTGAATGCCATGTTTGCGGTCAATAAAATCCGACACCATGCCTGTTTCCAAAGGACCAGGTCGATACAAGGCACACATCGCAATCACGTCCTCGATGTTGGAGGGTTTGAGCTGTCTTAGATATTTTTTCATGCCCATACTTTCAAGCTGGAACACGGCAGTGGTGTTACCATTTTGTAGTACATGTGTATATACGTCCATGTCATCGAGTGGCAAGGTGTCCAAATCAATGGGGGGTTTACCCTCTTTGGCAAGGCGTGCATCAATGTTATTGATGGCGGATTTGATGACGGTGAGGTTGCGAAGTCCCAAAAAGTCAAACTTAACCAGCCCCACCGCTTCCACGTCGTCTTTATCATATTGGCTAACAAAATGCCCCTCATCATCGCAGTATACCGCACTAAAATCGCTAATGCGGTTGGGGGCGATGAGTACGCCTCCTGCGTGTTTGCCGACGTTACGTGTGATGCCTTCTAGTTTTTCTGCCATTTCCCAAATCTCAACTGCCTGTTCGTGGTCTTGGGCGTCAGGGTTGGTGAGTAGGTCTTTTAGAAGTGGCTCTTCTTCGATGGCTTCTGATAAAGATATGCTGGGTGTTTTGGGAATAAGCTTGGATATTTTGTCAGCAAGTCCATAGGATTTGCCTTGTACGCGTGCCACATCTCGTACCACCGCTCTGGCTGCCATCGTACCAAAGGTAATGATTTGTGAAACCGCCATACGTCCATAGGTGTCCGCCACGTACTGTATCACACGGTCTCGCCCCTCGATACAAAAATCTACGTCAAAGTCAGGCATACTGACACGTTCAGGGTTTAAAAACCGTTCAAAGAGTAAATCGTATCGCAGTGGGTCAAGGTCGGTAATGTTTAGGCTGTATGCCACCAAAGAGCCTGCTCCTGAGCCACGACCAGGTCCGACAGGCACACCGTTTTCTTTTGCCCAGCGAATAAAGTCCATCACGATGAGAAAATAACCTGGAAAACCCATTTTCAAAATGATACCTAGCTCAAATTCAAGGCGGTCATCATAAGGCTTTCGCACATCTGTCCATGTTTCATCTCGTTCTTGGGGTGGGTAGAGCTTGTCTAATCGTCTGTCTAGGCCGTCCTTAGCAGTTTTGCGGAAAAACTCCTCTTCGGTCATGCCCTCTGGAATGGGAAAGGCGGGCAGGAAGTTTTTGCCAAGCGTGAGGGTAACATTACAGCGAGAGGCAAGCAGGCGGGTGTTTTCTATCGCCTGAGGGAGGTCAGCAAATAACTGCTCCATTTCTTGTTGGGTTTTAAAATATTGCAACTCGCTATAAATGCGTGGGCGTGTATTATCAGCTAGGACATATCCACCAGCGATACAGACACGTGCTTCGTGAGCCTCAAAATCACTACTGGTTGCGTCCTCTTTTCCTTGTATTTTTGGGGTGGCATTCATGAAGCGGACATCATTATGGGCAATGATGGGCACTTCCCATTTCGCTCCTGCGACAATCATGTCTTTGTTGAAATCATCATCATCGATGTGGGTGCGTTTAATGGCTAAATAGAGGCGGTCGCCAAAGGCTTCTTTCCATGTGCCAATGGTATTCATGCCGCCGTGTAGGGCGGAGGTAATCTCCGAGCGATGGGTTAAGATGGCGATGATGTCTGCATTTTTGGTGGGGTCAAACAGCTCGCTTTTTAGGACGATGGGTGTAGAGATGGTTACTTTGCCGTCAGCCCCCATAGGGCGGTTGGTGTAACTGTCTGAGACGAGGCGTAGGATATTTTGGTAGCCGTTGTTGTTCATGGCATAGAGAATAACGCTAAATCGCTCATGTTCGGCACTGGCATTAAACTCATCACCTATAATGACTTCTGTGCCAAGCAAGGGCTTAATACCAGCCCCAAGACAGGCTTTATAAAATTTTACTAAGGCAAAAGTATTAAAATCTGCAATTCCCAAAGCAGTCTGACCATCAGCTGCCGCTGCTTTGACCAATTCTTTGATTTTTACAATAGAATCTAAAATGGCGTATTCAGTATGTACGCCCAAATGCACAAATGCCATAAGTTTCTCTACACGGTTTGGTATTTATAACATAATAAAAATCAATGGGTTATAAATTTTTATTAAGGATTTTTAGTTGTCTTATGAGTATTTGGTATTATAACATGGAAAATTTGTGAAAATCACGGTAAAATTTAGGGTTATCAAATTTTGTATGTATTTGTTCATTATTTATGTTTTTTATCATTCAGTCCAATAGCACCGACCATCTCGTCAATCATCTGGTTGATTTTTATAAAACCAACAGTAAGCAGTCAGACCTTGCACGTGTGGTGTTTGAGCCGTTTACGGTGATTGTGCCATCGATGGTGCTAGGGGATTGGCTTTCTCGGACGGTGGCGACAAAAGTTGGTATTAGCACGTTATTTACCACGCAGTTTTGGGGGAAGTATCAATGGGAGATGATGAGAGCGGTATTACAGTTAGATGGGCGGGCATATCCTGATGAGGCGATGGCGGTGCCTGAGGTGGCGATGTTATCAGCTTCTATCATGCGGTGGCGGATTTTTGGGTTTATCACAGATAGTTTTTATAAAAACCCTCATGAGTTATTACACAATGAAAGCCACCCACTGCATTTTTTGGTCAGTGTATTGCATGATGAAGAAAAGCATGAGGAATTTGGGGGGTTGTCAGAACAGCGACTGTGGCAAGTGTGTGATGAGCTGTCGAAAATCTATGTGCGTTATCTAACCCATCGCCCCAAGTGGCTTTTGGCATGGACAAAAGATACGCCCCTAACCCCAAGCGTTGAGGAAATGATGACCCAAAAGGCGATGTTGGAACAAAAAATGGGGGGGCTTACTCATGATGAGGAGATGGATTGGCTAAAAGAATATTATGTGCAACTGGAAGCGGCTTTGCGGTTTTTGTGGCATGAATTATTTAAAGAAACTTATCAATATCGTTTGGACTTAGAAGAGCGGTTTTGGCAAGTACTGCAAGGCAGGCGAGATAATGGGGGCGACCTTTCAAAACAAGCTTTAAACGTACTGCCAAAATCATTGCACTTATTTACCATTCAGCAAATCCCTAAGGCGGAGTTGGATTTTTTAAAAGAGCTGTCGCAGTATCTAGATGTGGTGTTGTTGCATTTTAACCAATCCATGATGTTTTGGGCGGACATCGTTGATGCTAGGTGGCTATCCAAAATCAATATCATCCATCCGCAGATTGCCTATCTTAGGGATTATGGTCATGGGTTGTTGTCTCGTCTGGGTAAGGAATCTCGTGATACGTTTGCCATGCTTGCTGAAATGTCAGGCGGGGCAGATGATGGGCGGTATCAGATAATATGGCAAGATGACTTTGAGGTGCTAGACAACCAAACAACCTTGCTAAATGGTCTAAAATCCGATATTTTGATGCTAAATAAAGAGGGAGGCATTGGCAAAAGAGTGGGCGAGCAACTGGTGGGGGCGTTGCTTGATAGTAAGGCACTGACCCAAAAACACCGCCCAAAAATCCCGCTTGTGATGGATAATATGGGTAGTATCTCTATTCATGCTTGCCATAGTCTGACATGCCAGTTGGAGGTGGCGAGGCTGATGATTGCCAAGTATCTCAATGACGACCCCAGTCGTACTCTTGCTGATGTGGTGGTGCTACTTCCTGACATTGCCAGTAGTGAAGATGTGATTCGCTCCGTATTTCCAAAAGGCGTGGGGATTGATGGACTGCATTTACCCATTAAAATCACAGGCGTGCCTGACAAAAGTATCGAGGAGCTGATTTTTGCCATCTCTGGTTTTTACACACTTCTTGGAGAACCGACCAGTCGTTTTTATGCTGATGAAGTGTATGAATGGTTGCTAACACCTGCTTTGTATGAGAGTTTTGGGCTGACATTTGATGAGATGAGGCGTGGCGTTGCTTTGCTTGTGCAGGCGGGCTTTAAACGTGGTTTTGATGAAATACATTTATCCAAGACATTGCATAAAGACGATAGCGATTATCGATACACGTTTAGTTATGCCCTAGACCGTTTGGTTTTGGGATTGCTTGCTCCTAGCAATACCGCCAGTCGTGCTTTATATCCATTTGTATGGCGTGAGGGCGTGTTTAAAGAAGCGACACTACCGCTGATGGGTGTTACGCTAGCGGATACGTCTGTGATTGAGGCTTTGACCGCCATTCATCAAGGGCTATCACAAAACCGTTTGATGTTTACCAAAATAGACAGTGTCGAAAATCTACTTTCATGCATCGAAAACGACGTGATTAATCATTATTTTATTCGTATGCATGAGAGTGTTGCCATGCGTGCAATTTTTAATGCCAAAAACAGCATGATGGCAAGTCTTAGAGCAAATAAATACTATCATTATCATGTAGGCGATAGCCAAAAATCTAAAACCGCCTACATTAGTCATGCCGATGTTTGCCTGTCGATGAAATTTGTATTAGAGAGCTTGATGGAGGTGGTAAGGTCGCAAACCATCAGTGCCGAGCCATCTGATGTGATTACTTTTGCACGTTTTGGGGCGGTTAGAAGCATTCCTTTTGGGCTGACGATTATGCTGGACATGAACCTATCATCATTTCCACGTCAAGATAGGGCGGTACGCATGGATTTGATGAGGGCGGGCGTGAGACAATTAGGCGACCGTTATCATGAAGATGATGATAAAGGAGCATTTTTAGATGCGCTATTGTGTACCCGTGAGCAATGTTTGATTTTTTATCAAGGCATGAGTGCAGATGGCGAAAACAGGCTTTTGCCTGCGTCGGTAGTTAGTGAGTTGATTGAATTTTTAAAGACAGAAGCGTACTGGGACGATAAAAATCTTGCAGACTGGCAAAATGACAATGATCAGGAAAATGCCACAAGTCTCGTTAAGGAAATCATGCCACAATTAATTGAAGATTATCTTATCACTTATCACGCTCCCACATTTTTTGATGAGACGCTTTATTATCAAAACGATGAAATTCATCATCAATTTGATGATCTAAAAGGGCAATTATTATCTCATTTTAAGCATAAAATTACGCTATTAAAAAATGAGCAAAGAAAATCCCTGCCACCACCACCCATATGGCAAAAAGTTAGAGGGGTTTTAGATAGCAATAAAAATACCACAAGTAAATCATTGCCCGATAATTTTATGAGTGAAAAAGACATTTATGAATTGTCTGGTTTGCTCAATCAATCCTTAAAATGCCAAACAGAGGATAGCTTGATAAATCACATAAATCATATTTGTGATAAATATCAAATCATACTACCAAAAACCATGCACGTCAATGAGTTGATGTCTGGACTTAAAAATTTTGCCAAAACTTATTTAAAAGATAAAGTTAAAATTAGCAAAGACATAAATGCTGATGAAATCAATGAGCCGCTTTATTTAAATAAATTAAGCGAGTACCAGATTAATGATTTGTTGATTAAGATGGCTGAACTTGATTTAATATGCTTGACAGATGATGATTCTTTGAATGAATTGTTAGACAAGGAAAGGGTGGCAAGAGACAATAAAATCAAGCATGTTGCCAATCAAATAAAAACCCTCTATTATGGGGATTTGTTGCCAGCTGGGTATCCTAGGCTATCTACACCAGATGAGCTGTTCTTTGGGCTTCATGATAAGTTAAAATCGTTTGTTCAAGAAATTGAATGTCTTAAAAATGATAATAAGTTAAAATGCTATTTGGATAAATGTGATGGATATTTTTCACAAACAAAGGAGAGGCATATTGTTTTATCTGATACAATTTCTATTGTGGATAATGTGCCAGATGGAGGTATTTGGTTTAACATATTGCCAAATCGTGCCAAAGCAGATAATTTATTTAAATTTTTTGTAAGGCATTTGTTGTGGCAAATCAGTGATAAGAGTGATAAGTTTAGTCTGTGGAGATTTCATAAGAGCAATAATAATGGAATTTTTAAAGATGTTCATTTATTTGCCTTGTATGGCATTGGTACATTGACGGCAAAAGCTTATATATTTAATCTTATGATTTTATTAAATATTGCTAAAAATACACCGATTATTATGACGCATCGTGATGGATTTGATTATGAAGTCCAAAAAAACAACGAAGGATTTCAATTATCGCCCAAGATATTTAGTGGGTGGATAGATGGTTATCATCAAAGTTTGATTTATGAAGATAATAGTCAGCATAGAATATGGCAAAAAATATTACAGGGTTCAAATCCTTATCACGCATTAGTGCGGTATTTGCCTATTGCTAGCGTGATGTATGAGCCAATGAAAGATTATTTGGACGCCATTAAAGTAGATAATCAATAAGGAAAATATGATGAATAATAAAACTATCATTCCTGCCATCGCTTGTGATTTAACGGGAGGCTATTTGATAGAAGCCTCAGCAGGTACTGGAAAAACGTGGACTTTAACGGGTATTATTTTAAGATTATTAATAGAAAAACAGTATCAACCAGAGCAGATTATTGCCACGACATTCACTCGTGCTGCCGCCAGAGAAATGCAAGAACGCATACAAGAAAAAATCAGTGGATTTTATTATTATATTCGCTGGATTGCTCAACAAACATCATCTTATAAAAAATGGTTTGATGGCAGTGATGTAGATGATTCTCTAAATAAAATCATAGAAGAGGCAAAAAACAATGGGGTCAAAGATTGTGATGATGAAATTTATAAATATCTAATAAAGAAATCTATTGATGAATTTATCAATCATGACAATATTTATATTTTTGATGTCGTCGCTAGAAAATGTTCTGTTTTATTAACTTCATTGGACAAGCTATTTGTGGGAACGCTAGATAGTCTTGCTCAAAAATGGCTAAAAGAATTCTCATCAGAAATAGGCTGTCAGACTAATACCGAGATTATCTCTAATAGCGAGGAGATGATTCATTCGTTAATTCATGATGCGTTGCGTAAAGAACATATTAAAATTGCCAAATCAAAAAAACTTTACGACATCATAGGAGCGGACGTATTTTATGATATTGACTCTGCTTATAAAGCAGTTAATTTATCATTGAATTTTTATCAAGCACCCATTGATGAAGCTTATGTGATAGATGATAACTATCTAGACTTAATCGAGCATGAATTGATGGGGATTTTTGATAAAGATTTATCAGTGTTTGAGCCTTTTTATGACATAGATTATATGTCAAATTTTGGTTTTAGTAAATCGCCATCTTGTGTAAAAGATTTTGGTCTCATTAAACATATTTTAGATGATATTAGAGATTATAAAGTGGGGTTTGTAAATCATTTATCGCAAAAAGATATTAACTTTTTGGATAAATTAATAGACATCAAAAAAGAGAATGCCTTTAAAAAAGGATTTGATGAAAATAAGTCATATTTTTATTCGTTGCCAATAGATAGATTATTGTCTATTGTTGATATTAAAAATCGCATTAAAAATATTGGTAACATGTACCGCTCTTACTTGTATCATCAAATGTCTTGCGATATCAGGGTTAAACTAAAACAAATGCTGGAACATCAGGGAAAAAGTACATTTACTTTTCAGATGGTAAGGCTTATAGAGGCTTTAAAGAGCAATAAAGGTCTGGTTGAGCATATCAGAAGACAATACCCTGTTGCACTAATTGATGAATCGCAAGATATTAATGGCTTGCAAAAGATATTGATAGAATCTATCTATTTAAGCTATTTTAATGATAGAAGAATAAAAAATAAGAAATCACGCGGGTTTTTGTTGTTTGTGGGAGATCCAAAACAAGCTATTTATAGATTTAGAGGGGGAGATGTATCTAATTATAATAGCGTTAAAAATTTTGGTAAAAATAATAATTATCCCCCCTTATTAAATAGTAGTCTAACATTAAATACTAATAGACGATCCAATAAAAATCTTGTCCATGCTTTAAATAGCTGGTTTGAAGGTAGCCATGAGTATTTGGGTGAGGGTATTTGTTACCATCAAGTTGATGCCATCAATGAGGCAGGGCGGTTGGTTTGGAGTGATAAGAATGGAAGTATGCCAGATTATGCGGGTAATCACCCATTGTCATTAATATATATTTCATCTGATGAAAATGGGGATAAAAAAGATGAAAGTTATTGTATTGCCTCGCATATTAATAGTATCTTGCAAGATGGGCATAAGTTAGATGGTAGATCTATCATGCCCAGCGATATTGCAGTATTATCTTATCAAAAGAGGGATTTGAGTAAAATTAAATCATTTTTAGATGAATTTAATATTCCATCTATTACACCAAATGATGTGAATATTTTTACCACAGAATCTGCAAATGACTTATATGCCTTGTTATGTGCAATAATTCATCAGGATAGAGAATCTTTGGGGGGGTTATTAACCTCTAATATTTTTGGCTATCAAATTGATGATTTGGAGATGTTACTGGGAGACGAGTTAATTGCTGAAAAATTGATATTATATATTAAAAAATGCCATGATTATTTAATAAGGTATGGTATAGCAAGTTCAATACAATGGGCTTTATCAAAAAATCCCCTATCAGACGATAGTTTATGGGAATTGTGTGCTAGATGTGGCGAGCGTTATTTGGTGGATTTGTGTCAAATCATTGAGGTGATTGTTAATGAATATGCGTATAAAAAAATCAATGATGTTGGTTTAATAAATTGGTTTGAGTTAATGATGTCAAATAAAGATGACAGCGAATCTTATCATCGGACAGTATTGCCTAGTGAGTCTGGTGTTAATCTCATGACCATTCATGGGTCAAAAGGATTGGAGTTTCCTATTGTATATATTTTGGGTTTGAATAAGCAGTCAAAGCCTCAAAGCGAAGAATTTTTTTATGCATATAGTGATGAAAGTTTTGACCGTAGAATATCGCCATATAAAGACAGTAAAACGGAACTGGATTATTATAAGAAAAAAAACAATCAAGAATTATTTGAAGAGAGGCTAAGGTTGGGTTATGTTGCTTTAACGAGAGCTTCCGAGAAAACCTATGTGGTGGCAAAAGAAATATCATCTAACCAATCTTTAAATGGCATGGTGGTTTATCAATGGCTTGAATATCAAGATAAAAAAACGACCTTGACGCTACCCAAGAGATTATCCAATAAAATGGATTTGATTTTATGGAATGATTGTCAAGATATGATTTTTGACAAGTATGAGCCTGTGCAACACTTGACAGAAGAGATTGTGTACGATGATTGGGATAAGATATTTAGTCATAAGTATTTTATTGGAGCATCGAAAAGCAGTGCAACGTCTTTGATGTACAAAATAAACCGTGAGACGGTGTCAGATGATATTATTATTGATGATGAAATAGAAGTGGATATTTATGGCATTGATAATGATTTGGGTGTTCATTATCAAGATAATGACATTCGACCATTGTTTGAGAAAGGTAAAAAAGCTGGAACATTTTTGCATAAATTGTTGGAAGTTACTGATTTAAGTAGTTGTGATAATATTAGCCAAAGTATTGATAAAATGATAGTGTCATTCGGAGCTTTTGATGGTTATCATAGCCGTAATGGTAATATTGATTTACATCAAGATTTGGTGGATTGGATTTGGGCAATTTCTAATACACCGATGTTATCCTCAAATATCAGTCTTGCTCAACTCAATAACGACAAGTCTATTAAGGAAATGAAATTTACACTAAGACTGACGGAAAATTTTGGCATAGATAACCTTAATCAAACGTTTTTAAATCATAGTGATAAAGAAATAGTATTAACAAAAGATGATGATTCTGCTTATTATAAGTACCTAAATGGCGAGATAGATTTGGTATATGAATATGACGGTAAATTTTATATCGTGGATTATAAATCAAATTTTATCAGCCAATCATTATCTGATTATCACAAAGATAATCTAGAACGAGTAATGAATGAAGCAGGTTACTGGTTGCAAGCCTGTGTTTATCAAGTGGCATTACATCGTTTATTGAAGTTACGTATTGATGATTATGTTGGTAATGAACACCATTATTTGGGTGGGGTAGAATTTATATTTTTAAGAGGTGTGGATAGTCAAGACCATGCACTTGGACATATTAATTGGCAAATTCCAATATCGCTTATTTATGCCTTAGATGAAGTATTTGGATAACAAACATGAATCATATCAGCCATTATTTAAATAACCGCTTATCTTCTCATGCTTCTTGGTATATGGATAAGGGGTATATTGACGATGTTAAGATTTACCATTCTTGGAGTGTCGTTTTTTCTTTGGTTTATTTTACAAGCAGTCGTTTACTTGATGATGGTCATACAGTGCTTGTGTTATCAGATAATAAGCAAAATGATGGTCATGGATATAAGCAATTAAAAAATTGGCAGTTGCCATTATTCTTGCCAATTATTGAAGAAATTATTGATAAAACAGGATTTTTGGATTTTGATGAAATATTTATGCAAATGAATGAAATTAATGATGAGTCATCATTTGCTGATTTTATATCTCAAAAAAAGGACTTTGTATCAACGTGCTATAAAAATCAATGCGAAAATCACAAGGGTTTGAGGCTAAAAAAAGATTTAGAGAGTATATCAAATATGTTCTTATTAATATTAAGAGCTTATTATGTGATTAATATTAAAAACAATGGGTGTTTAGCGGGGTTTGTTGATGAATTATGCCATAATCCATATTTTTCAAAACACGATGATGAACTTGTTGATAAGGTAATCGTATTTTGGTATAAAAAATCCAAAAACAGTATGTATTTTTGGTTAAATCGTAGTTTTATGGCGGAAAAACAATTATTATCATCTGTTTTTGATATTCATCATAGCACTATCCCGAAGATTTTATTGCCAAAATTAAATTCCCTATTAAATAGTAATCAAAAAAAAGCGATAGAACATATTGCTAACCACGCATTTAGCATCATCACGGGAGGACCTGGAACGGGAAAAACTTTTACAATCGCACAGATTGTTTTGGCGTTATATCAGTCATTGGGTGTTGATAATAAGGAGCTAAATCTGGCATTGGTTGCACCGACTGGAAAGGCTTCTCAGCGTATGGCAGAATCTTTGCAAATGGCATTGGATTTAAGTGGCGAGAACATTGACTTACCAAAACCCATGACCATTCATCGACTATTGGGTATTGGCATGCATAATACACCAAAATATCATATTGCCAATCCGTTGCCTTATGATTTGGTTGTGGTGGACGAAGCATCAATGCTTGGTACAGAATTAGCCTGTCAATTATTAAGTGCCATTAAACATGGAGCAAGAGTGATTTTATTGGGGGATTCAAATCAATTATCAGCGGTCGATGCAGGTGCGGTATTGTCTGATTTGTGTGCATTGCCACAATTATCATCGGCCCGTATTCATTTGACCGAATCAAGAAGGTTTGATGAATCCTCTGGCGTGGGAAAATTATCCAAGCTTATCAATGACAAACAACATATCTCAGAAAATATCATGATGGCAATGATGTCCAATCATGATGATTTGGCATTTTTTGATGTTGGAAATTTAAAAAATAAGCTTAAAAATTCATCATTGGTGTCTTTTTATAAAAAGTTGGCATGTGATTATCAAGAAAAACATGGGTTGTTTGCAATGACCAATTCATTAAAAAATAAGTTTTATCAATATGATGATTTTCAAAAAAATAATACCATCATAAGATTACATGAAGTTTTTAATAAATATCGCATTTTAACCGCATCTCACGTGGGAGTGTGTGGCGATGACAGTATCAATCAGGCGATTGAAATCATGCATAAAGAAAGCTTGAATTTGAAGGTAAATAAATCCAAGTGGTATCATGGTCGTCCAGTCATGGTTTTAAAAAATCGCTATGATTTGGGGTTGTTTAATGGAGATATTGGCATTTGCCTAAAAAGCGGAATACGTGATAGTGAGCTTTCGGTGTATTTTGTGGGGGAGGGGCAGACCATAAGAAGTTTTTCTGTGAGTGTATTTAATGATGATATGGTAAGCACAGCTTATGCCATGACCATTCATAAATCACAAGGTTCTGAATTTGATAAAGTCGCCATTGTATTTAATGAGGATAATGAAAGATTGTTATCCAAAGAATTGATTTATACAGCGGTTACTCGTGCCAAAAAACAGGTGGCAATTTATAGCAATGAGCAGGCACTATTGACTGCCATCAATACGCCAACTAAGCGACAAACAGGGCTGTTAATCCACGAGGCGTAAGATGAGTGAAATTGGATTTATAAAAATAAAACCACGCCAATCAAAGGGTGGTTTTAGCAGAATTTATTGACATTTAAAGGTGATGAAATATTCATAATCATCATCACGACTTATCTCTGGCGTACCCACACCCAAGATAGCACCAATAACTTTGGCACTTTGTTCGGCGACACGTCCCACTTTTTCATCGATAACGCCTTGATAATTTAAGGTATCTTTGATGATGATGGGGGTTTTATGACCGCATTGAGCTTTGGCGGAGGTTAGGGCTGAGTTTTGGGCTTCGGTCTTGGTTTTGCCAAAGCCTGTGGTCTCAAATGTGTTATCGCTCCTAGCAATGACAGGATTGGTGGGCGTGCTTTGGCAGGCGGTTAAGGCGATGGCACATAGTAGACCTGAGCCAATTTTAAATTTATTTAACATAATGCAATCTCCCATAACAAAAAGAAAATTATTAAACTTGTCCCTATTCTACCAAATTTTATTTACTGATTATTATCGCAATCGTAATAATTTGTCTTGGGGCATGCCTTATAATAGAGTGTATTTCAATATACATGATATTGATTCTACCAAAAAGATAAAAACTTTGTTAAAATAGTAAGGTTAAATGCAAATAATGAGGGGTATTATGCCAGTAGGAAATGTTGGACTTGTCAAATTACGTCCTGTAAAAGGAATAAAAATCGGCGTTACAGAGGCGGGGGTTCGCTATCAAAATCGCAAGGATTTGACAGTTTTTGAGCTTTGTTCTGATGCACAAGTGGCTGTTGTTACCACTCAAAACCAGTTTTGTGCAAGTCCTGTGCAGTTGGTTAGGCAGTTTATTCAAACCAACAATCCACGTTACCTAATGATAAACACAGGTAATGCCAATGCAGGTACAGGTCAAGATGGCAATGATAGGGCGTTGGCGACGTGCAAGGCGTTGGCTGATAAGGTGGGGGTAAAGCCCGAGCAAGTTTTGCCGTATTCCACAGGTGTGATTGGCGAGAGCTTGCCAAGTGAGAAAATCATTGCTGGTTTGGAGTCAGCGTTGGCGAACTTAACCGAAGATAATTGGCTAGATGCTGCCTTTGGCATCATGACAACTGACACCACTCCTAAGGGTCATAGTGAACAGGTTGTACTTGATGGTGTGGTTTATACCGTAACGGGAATTTCCAAAGGGGCTGGCATGATACGCCCAAATATGGCAACTATGCTAGGCTTTGTGGCGACCGACGCTAACATCGATAAAGAATTATTGCAATCCATGCTGGTGCAGGCAGTAAATAAATCTTTTAACCGCATTACGGTAGATGGCGATACCTCAACCAATGACTGTTGTACCTTGATTGCTACCGCCCAAGTGGGCGAAAAAATTACCAAAAATCATCCGCATTTTGAAGCGATTTATCATGCCATTGAAAGCGTGATGATAAGAATCGCTCAGCTCATCGTGCGAGATGGCGAGGGAGCGACCAAGTTCATCACCGTAAAAGTGATGGGCGGTAAAAGCAGTGAGGACTGTGCCAAAATCGCATACAGCATTGCACATTCGCCACTGGTAAAAACTGCATTTTTTGCTTCTGACCCCAATTGGGGGCGAATTTTGGCGGCGGCAGGTTATGCGGGTGTGAGCTTTGAACAAGCGAAAGTGGATGTTTATCTTGATGAGGTAAAAATCTGCGAGCGTGGTGGGCTTGCTGATGGTTATACCGAAGAACTTGGTCAGGCGGTAATGAGTCGCCCAGAGATTGTCATTTGTATCGACCTAAACGAAGGCGAGGCAAGCGACACAGTTTATACTTGTGATTTGTCGTACGACTATGTTAAAATTAACGCTGATTATCGTTCATAAATGAGTATTTTTAAGATGAAACAAATTGTACTGATGTTTGTGATTTCAAGTGCATTCTTACTGCAAGGCTGTGTCCACAAAGTCGTTACCACGCCTGTTAAGGTTGCGTACAAAACCACCAAAGGTGTCGCCAAAGGGACAGCTAAGGTGGTGGGTGCGATTATCCCTGATGGCGATGAGGAGGGGGATAACAACAACGACAAAAAATCCAAAAAAGATAAGAAAAAAGACAAGCAATGATTTTGTGTCAAACCATCTCTGATTGAGATGGTTTTTTGATGGTGTTGACCGTAATTAAAAACTAGCAACCTGTGCTTAAAAACTTATCTACGACTTTATATTGTCCGCTCGTGGTTTCCTCCTGATACATCGCTTCACGAAAGGCATTAGAATTGGGTAGACCGCCTGTATACCATGCGATGTGTTTGCGAGCGATACGACAACCTGAATATTCGCCATAAAATTGATAAAGCTCATCAAGGTGGGTCAAAACAATTTGGCGAAGCTCGCTCACGCTCGGCTCTGGCAAAAGCTCGCCTGTTGCCAGATAATGAGCAATGTCCCGAAAAATCCAAGGACGACCTTGTCCTGCTCGCCCTATCATCACCGCATCCGCCTCTGTGTACTCTTGTACCCATTTGGCTTTTTGGGGGCTATCAATGTCGCCATTGACGATGATGGGGATTTTGGCATTTGCCTTAACTTCTTTGATGAGTTCGTAGCGAGCATTACCCGTATAAAAATCCTCTCTGGTGCGTCCGTGTATGGCTAGGGCGGATATGCCTGCTTGTTCGGCGATGTGGGCGATAGTGAGGATGTTTTCTTGACCATTAGCAAAGCCAAGCCGTGTTTTTAAGGTGATTGGCACGTCCAAATCCGCCACCGACTCTACCGCACTATCAAGCAGGCGTTTGACCAAATCCAAATCTTGCAAAAGTGCCGAGCCAGCGAGTTTACGACACACCTTTTTGGCAGGGCAACCCATGTTGATGTCCACGATACACGCCCCATTTTCCACCTGAAATCGCACCGCCTGTGCCAATTTGTCAGGCTCTGCCCCAGCGACTTGGGCGGATATGGGGGCAATTTCTCCTGAAAAATTGGCACGGTACAAGGACTTTTGGCGAGCATAAAGGGCGGTATCAGCGATAATCATCTCGCTTACCGCATGACCTGCCCCAAAACTTTTTGCCAATCGGCGAAAGGGATTATCCGTTACGCCTGCCATCGGTGCGACCCAAATTCTATTCTCAATTTTCAAACCCCCGACATATAAGGGCTGTAATAAAATATGTTGATTTTCAAAGGATTTTTCTTGGTTTTGTGTTGTCATAATTTTGGTATAAACTCGCATAAAGTTGCATAAACTTGCATATTTTAACATAAATGTTGTAATATATTTGCAACTTTTTACAACCGAGTTGCGGGAGTTGCAAATTATGGGTACGATTACAAAACGCACCGCCAAAAATGGCAAAATCAGCTTTGTCGCCACCGTCCGCCAAAGTCGGTAGGGCAACAATTTTAGCCAATCCAAGACTTTTAGTAAAGAGAGTTTGGCAAAAGAATGGATTAGAAAAACCGAAGCTGAATTGGAGTTAAACGGCAACATCGCCAAAAAACCCACCAACGACACCCTTGCAAGCCTTATTTTGCGTTATCGTGATGAAGTCGCAGAACAATTTAACCCCAAATACACCAAAAATTTAACCCGTGTGGCAGGTTATCCGATTGCCAAACGGCAAGCGAGCAGTCTTACCCGTCAAGACTTCTCCGCCTTTGCCCTGTGGCGGTTTCGTGGCGATGATGAAAACGAAGGGGTTACACCGTCCACAATTAAAGGCGATTTTTCATTTTTGAGGGCAACCATTGATTATGCGGTATCAGCTTGGGGGCTACCCCTTGAAACCGTGCAATTTGAGTTACAACAAGCCACCACTGCCCTTAGAAAACGCAGGGTTATTAGCAACTCAAAATCCCTTGACCGCACGCCCACCAATGACGAATTAACCGCCTTGACCACCTTTTTTTTATAATGGGGGGGCGGGCATACCAGCAAGCCACCGCCAAAAGGCTTGCTTTATTTCATCAATTTTGGTGCTGATGGCGGTTTTGACACTTTCCCACATACCGCCAAACCATTCGCCAATCCCCACAAAATAGGATTTGACATTTTCCACCGCCATTGCCACAATCTCACCAATGGCAAACCACACTTCATCTGCTTTGGCTTTGACTGTGTCCCAGTTTTGCCATAGCAGTAGACCACCTGCCACCAACGCGGTAATCCCCGCCACCACGCCAGCTACTGGCTATCATTACCCAAAGATTTACAAGAAAAAATCATCTTAATTGAATAGGAATGCCCAATGATTATCGTCAATGAAAAAAACACACTTGGCTCAAAGGGCTTTGCCAGTCTTGTATTTGATGGGCTTAAATCAGTTTTTGATAAGCATTTAGACGCAAGCGACCGCCAAGAGATTGCAGGTGATATTGAGTTTTTTGGGGAGCTTGATTTATCAAGCCTTGATAAAAAGACATTTAATGCGGTTTTTCAAACCATTCAAACCCTAAAACTCCCCAACCAAGAATGGCAACAAGTGTTATTAACCACCATAAAGCAAGACCCTCGCTACACCGCCACCACCTAACCAAGTCCGCCCCCCCCCCCCCCCCACACACACAGGGCGGATTTTTCATTTCTGCCCCCAATTCTCCCGCCCCACCACCCCCAATCTTACACCCCATTTAAAACCCATTTAAATACCGTTTAAATTCGTTTGAAAGATTAAAGTGGTACGTTTGCCCCACCCAAATTTAATCGCCCTAAAAACCCCCTAAAATCGCCTTAAACTGCGTTTTGGGTTTTTGGGTGGTTTTTGTCTAATTTTTAATCAATCTCAACCCCTGAACCCTTTCGCCTAACGCCAAATCATTAAGTCCTTTAAAATACCGCAAAATCGTATTTTGGGGCGAGTTATGCCAACCGAACACAACTACCTACTTTCCAACTTATCCGATGTCGCCATCAGTAAGACGGACGACAACGCTAAACTTCGTACCTTTACAGGTATTGCCAATAGCGGTTTGCCATTTTCCTACTATGGCGAGCGAGCCATTGTGGACATGGATAGCATTACCCTATCCGACAAAGTACCTGTGTTGTCCTTGCACGACCGTAATGTACGTCTAGGCTTTGGCAAATTGTCGCTTGATGGGTATGCCTTAAAAATTGACGGTACATTACTCAGTAATGATGATGCCCAGAAACTTGCCAAAGATGCTGACGATGGCTTTCCCTTGCAAATGTCCGCCCATATCAGTGCGGGCTACTACCAAGATTTGCAAGAACACGAGACGGTAGTCGTTAATGGGCAGACCTATGGCTACCCAATGCGAATTTTAAAAAATTGCACCGTGCCAGAAGTGTCCTTTACCCCTACGGGTGTGGACAGTAACACTTTGGCGATGATTTTATCCAATAACCCAACCAATTCCAATCCCAACCAAAAGGAAAACCCAATGGCAACCGAAAACCCAAATCCAACCGCTCGCCCAAATGTTGATGAGCTAAGCAGAACCATTGTTGATTTGCAAGCAGAGCTAGAAAAACTCAAAGCTGAAAATGCAGAGCTTAAAAAGAAAAGCAAAAAAGCCAGCGTTGAAGCCAAACTCTCCCAAAACGGCTTTGTCAAAAATGACAAGGGCGAATACACCCACTTATCGCAGTCAAGTTTTGACCTACTGTTGTCGCTTGATGATGACAAAGTAGATGGCGTGATTGGCGACTTTGCCAAAGGCTTGCCAAAACAAGGCGAAAAAGACTTTTTGTTGTCCGAGCAGTATGGAGCGGGTGGTGTGGCTCAGTCTGCCAATGTACCTGAAAATCCGCTACTAGCGGACGCAAAGGCACGCAAAGCCTAAGCCACACCCAAATCCACACTCTGTCTTGGGCGAGTAGGACGGATAGGGTCAAAAGGCTAATTGCTTGGGTTTTCATAAATTTTTCCTTATCAATAAATTTAACCGATTGCCATTACGGCGGTGGTGTAGTCCACTTTGTGAGCTTCGCAGTAGGCTAGGATTTCTTGGTGTTTTGCCATACTGTCCGAGTCCACCTGCACGCTGTGTGGTAGGTTGTGGTCGTATTGCTTGGCGGTATGGGTGGGCGAATTGGTCTTGCCAGCCGTTTCGCTAAACAAGTAAGATTTACCAGCCATCAGTCCGGCGTTGCCACTTGCCGATGTTGTGCCGATAAAGGGGTCAGTAGTTTGCCTCTTATCTAGGCGAGTTCGCCCGAAAAGTGAGCCTAGCCAACCAAAAAATTTCATTTTATTTCCTTTTTGCAATAAAAAAACCGCTCAAAAAAGCGGTTAAAATCAAAAAATCACTTGCAATTATAATACATAGTGTTATAATACAATGTATTCAATCAAAGATAAGCCATTATGTACACCATTGCCGAAACCGATGATTTTATCGCCCAATCCAAAACCGTTTGGAGCGATGACGAAAAAAGCGATTTCATCACTTTTTTATCCAAAAACCCTTTGGCAGGCGATGTTATCCCAAAAACGGGCGGATTTCGCAAACTGCGTTGGTCTGCCAAAGGCAAGGGCAAACAAGGCGGTGTGCGTGTGATTTATTACAATCTGTTAGAAAACGGTATGATTGTTTGCTTTTCGGTCTATGCCAAAAACAGACAAGAAAACATCTCCCCAAACACCCTAAAAGGAAAGAAACAATGACCCTACCAAAATTTGACAACATTGATGCCATTGTTCAGGCAATTATTGACGATGACCCAGATGCCGAAGCTGTGCGTGAGAGCCTAACCCGCTCTCTTGAACAGTTTAACAAAGGGCAATACCGCATTAACCCTGCCACCATCAGACAACAAAACAATCTATCCCAAAGCCAGTTCGCCCGTGCCATTGGCATTTCAGTAAACACGCTCAAATCGTGGGAGCAAGGACAAAGACAGCCAAGCGGTTCGGCTCGTGTGCTTTTAGATTTGCTTGCCAAACGCCCCGAGCTGATTGGCGAGCTTGCTACTGCTTAGGCGATAAAAAAGGCAACTATCCAAACGGATAATCGCCTTATTGACACTTAATGCCATAATAGCATTATGATACTCCACAGGGTATCGCGCTGTCAATATCAAGACAGCTCAATATCTTTGCCTTTTTGCAAAAAATCATCAGATTGACTTTCTGCCAAATATTCAGCAATGTCCGGACGGTTTTCCAGCTCGTGTAGAGACTTTCGTGCAGGGGTATTTTGCCATTTGGCAATGTTTAGCCACGCATTTTTTGCCCCCACCCACTCATTTAGGTGCTTGGTGCGAAATACCGACTGTTTGCGTGCCGAAGTTTTGGCATCTCGTTGCCGTGCTTGCAAAAATTCGCCCGATACCGAGATGTTATAATTTGGGTTTGCCTTTATCAAGGCAATATCGCTATCCCACGCATCGTCTGTATCTTTGCCGTAGAGTATCGCCCACATATCATCAATGTCTAGCACGCCATCAAGCATTTTTTGAGACATCGCAACAATGCTATTTTTGCGTTACAAGTCGCCAGTTGTTGCATTAAATGCCATCATCGCTGACTACCTGCCACATCTTAATGCAGACACGGCAAGAAAGGAAGCGAACAAATGTAGCCTGCCCTTCCCCACTTTTCGCACCGACAAGAGCAGTCAAGCCGAACATTTTGTAAATTTATCGGACTTGGCGATGTGGTTGGAGCAGGAGCGAGAACAGGCGCGGCAGGACTGGCAAGCAATGAATGTCTAACCTAAGCGGACTTTTGTCCGCTTTTTTTATGCAATATATTTGCAATTCCAAAAATCAAACATCAATTAAATATTTGATTTTTAATAGAAAATAATTTTAATATGTCCCACCTGCCATCGGTGCAACGATGAGGCGGTTTTTAATAGTGTGTTTGCCGATGTTTAGGGGGGTAAGTAAAAGATGGTTGGGCATAAGCGTCAGAATTAGTTAAAATGCGTGGCAAAATAAGTTAAAACTGCATCGTGCAGAGCCATTTCCAAAACTTCCATAGATTTGGGGTTTGTGTGCCTGATGTGGTTTAGTATCTGTGTGGTAGCAAGGGCGTGGCTATTGGGTAGGGCGGTGTAGTGAGTATTGGGAGATATTAAAAATTCATCATCAGATAAATCCATGCTAACTAGGGTTTTGTCGTGCGATTTATGCAGCACACTAACGCTCCCTGATAGCATGATGTGAGCAATCTGCTCCCCAATGGCTTTTGTCGATGAGTATTGGCTGACCTGATGGTCTTTGGCGGTATTGGTAAAATGCAAGTGCAAAGCCAGTGGTAAATCGTCCCAAACCATGACAGTCGTCCCTGTAAACTTAATGTGCGTGGCGGGTTTTAGATGATGTGCATCAACCCCCAAGATGGCACAGGTTTCGGCGACGGTTACTTTTTGGTTTAAATGATGGAAAAAATCGCCAAGTGGTTTTTGTGCTTTAATGCCATCGTTTAAGCGGTCGTATTGAGCCAAAAACATGATGGGTAAATCTTGTTCGTAAATAAAAGTGTCAATTTTTGTATTGTGTATCCGAAAGGAGGGCATGTCGGTTATTAATTCTTGTAGGATAAAACGAGTGGTCATGTCAGTCTCGATGAAATTTGGAGGTGTAATATAACATAAAATTCGAGGAATTTTAAAAAGTTTTATGTTTTTATGTTACAATAACTTACTTGTTAATTTGTCAGGAGATGTTGATGACTTATGATGATACAAATATCTTTGCTAAAATCTTACGTGAAGAAATCCCTTGCCATCGGGTGTATGAAGATGATAAGACGCTCGCGTTTATGGATGTGATGCCACAGGCGGTTGGTCATGTGCTGGTTATTCCAAAATGTCAAGCGGTGGAGCTGACGGATTTACCCTTAGAATATGCGACAGCGGTGTTTGCTACTGCCCAAAAAGTAGTAGAGGCTCAAAGGAGAGCCTTAGGGGTGGAGGGTGTGGTACAAATGCAATTAAACCACGCCAAAGCAGGGCAAAGCGTTTTTCACTATCACATGCACTTAATTCCTACGCACGTGCATGAATTGGGTAAACACGAGGGTGGATTTGCTGACCAAAACGAGCTGGCAGAACTGGCAAGTAAAATCCGTGCTGTGATTGTTTGATTTAAATGTGTTTTGCTCGTATCAACGAAAAGTTGACGAGCATTACCACAAGCGATAACAAAACTTCCACAAATCCACCCCCTCATTCGCCACCATCGCCCCAATCACAGCATGAGCGGTACGATCATCACATCGCCAGTCGCCCAGTACCAATCTTTGCTTGCCCTGTTCATCGTGCGCACAAGGTCTGTGTGTATGTCCATGTATCAACACATCACAAGTCTCTAAGGCATGTTTGACTGCCAACGCATTGGCATCCATGATGGCGGTGGATTTGCTGGATTTGTCATGGTGGGATTTGGCTTTGATTTTTTGGGCAAGCTGTCGGCGTTTGGTAAGGGGCTGTTTTAACAAAAGCCATGAAATCACAGGGTTTCGTATGATGTTGCGGTAGCGTTGATAATTTTTATCATCAGTACAAAGGCGGTCGCCATGTTCAAGACGATAATTTTTATCCAACTTTAAAAAATAAGGCTCTTTGATGAGTTTGCCATTTAAAGTATCACAAAGCCCCTGACGAATGGCAAAATCTCGATTGCCATGCATGATATATATGGTTGTTTTGGTGGATAATTTTTGTAAAGCAGTTAAAATTGGTGTCAAAAAGTGCGTGGATTTTTCATTATCCGTTAAACTTAAATAATCATCATCGCCAATCCAGCCATCCAGCCAATCCCCCAAAATAAACAGCTTTTGCAAATTTGGCAAGACGGTCAAATCTTTTAATAATGCCAAAAATGCTTGAATAAGTAAGGGCGTGCCATCTGACAAATGCAAATCGCTGACAAATACCGTATGAATGTCGTGGGGGCGTGTGGTTAGTAAGTGGTCAAAATTTTGCATAAAAAAATAAGAGCGAGAAAATTACCCTTATTTTAGCAAAAATTTACTAAGATTACTTAAAAAGCATTACTTAGAAATCACTTTGGCAGAGTTAATCACAATCGGTGTGGTGGGTACATCAGCATGATAGCCATAACGCCCAGTCGGTACACCTTTGATTTGATTAACCACGTCCATGCCATCGGTAACTTTACCAAATACGGCATAGCCCCAGCCTTGCGGGGTTGGACTGCTATAATTCAAAAAGTCGTTATTTTTAACATTGATGAAAAATTGAGCAGTGGCAGAATGTGGGTCGGAAGTGCGAGCCATCGCAATCGTGCCAACTTCGTTTTTAAGACCGTTGTCGGCTTCGTTTTTGATTGGTGTGCCAGTACGCTTTTCGTTCATCTCGCTGTCCATACCGCCACCTTGAATCATAAAGCCATCAATCACACGATGAAAAATCGTGCCATCATAATGACCGCTTTCGACATAGTCTAGGAAGTTGGCAACAGTTACAGGGGCTTTTTCGGCGTTAAGTTCAATGACAATCGCACCGTGTGTGGTGTCAAATTGTACAACAGGCATGTCCATAGGGATTCCTTAGGTGAAGTGAAAATTATTGGCTATTATACCAACTTGCGAATAATTTAGCAAAAACTTATGAGTCATAATGATAACGGCAGGCAAAAATGGTTAAAACTTCATTTTCAAAATTATAAACCAGACGGTGATTATCATCAATTCGCCTTGACCACAAACCTGCCAAATTATACCGCAATGGTTCGGGCTTGCCAATGCCGTCAAAGGGGCTACGCTGACAGTCTTTAATTAAGGCGTTAATGCGTTTTAAGGTTTTCTTATCTTGACTTTGCCAATACAAATAATCCTCCCAAGCGTTATCCGTCCAACTAAGCATCAATCAACTCTCTTTGAATGGTTTTGTGTTGTTTGTATTGCTCAATGCTTTGTTTTAATCGTTCGGCATTGGTGTGGTTTGATAGTAGATGTATGGTTTCCATATGAGAATTATACTCATCAAGACTCATAACCACCGCCGAAGTCTTACCTCGTTTGACAATCACAGGGGCGTGTGTGTCCTCGACATAATCAAGGGCGGAGGCGAGGTTTTGGCGAAATTCACTATAATTCATCACTTGCATGACATTTCTCCTTAAATAAGTACGTATTATTGTACTATTTTTGGCGGTAATTGGCAATGAGATTTTGCAAGGGAATTTGTTAATTTGTGGCAAAAGTGTGCTAAAATAACCAAATTTACCCTTTTAAAATTTTGGAAAAAATCATGAGCGACATCAGCACCGAAAAAAACAACTTTATCCGCCAAATCATTCGTGATGACTTGACCTCTGGCAAACACGACAGTATCATTACTCGTTTTCCACCCGAACCAAATGGCTATTTGCATATCGGTCATGTCAAATCCATTTGTCTAAATTTTGGCGTGGCACAAGAATTTAACGGCTTGTGCAACCTACGCTTTGACGACACCAACCCCACCGCCGAAAAACAAGACTATGTGGACAGCATTAAGGCAGATGTGGCATGGCTTGGTTTTAAATGGGCAGGCGAGGTGCGTTATGCCTCTCATTATTTTGATAAACTCTATGAATGGGCGATACAGCTTATCCGTCAAGGCGACGCTTATGTGGATTTGCAAACACCTGATGAGATTCGTGAGCATCGTGGCGGTTTTGGCAAACCTTCGGTAGAATCACCACAGCGTAATGCCACTACCCAAGAAAATTTAGCTCGTTTTGACGACATGAAAAACGGCAAATACAAAGAGGGCGAGGCGGTACTGCGTGCCAAAATCGACATGAATCACCCCAACATGAACATGCGAGACCCTGTGATTTATCGTGTGTTGCACGCTCATCACCACCAAACGGGCGATAAATGGTGCATTTATCCGATGTATGACTACGCTCATCCGTTGTCGGACGCTACCGAGAACATCACGCATTCGATTTGTACGTTGGAGTTCGAAGACCATCGTCCTTTTTATGATTGGGTAGTAGAAAAAGTGGGCTTTGAGGTGCCACCACGCCAGTATGAGTTTAGTCGTCTAAACATCGACCATACCCTAACTTCCAAGCGTAAATTAAAACGCCTTGTCGAGATGGGCGTGGTGTCAGGTTGGGACGACCCACGCATGCCCACCATCGCTGGCATGAGACGGCGTGGCTATACACCAGAGGGCTTGCGAGATTTTTGTGAACGCATTGGCGTGTCTAAGGCGGACGGCGTGGTCAGCTTTGGTCAGCTTGAATTTAGCATTCGTAATGCCCTAGAAAATACCGCCAATCGTGGTATGGCGGTACTTCGTCCGCTCAAAGTTACCATCAAAAATTTTGAGGAGGCGGTGGCAGATTTTGAAACACTTAAAAAAGACACGGTCAAAGCTCGCCTTGATGATGGCGTACTGTGGCTGACCCAAACCAACACAAACGGTACAGACCGCCATATTCCTTTTACCAAAGAAATTTATATTGATAAATCAGACTTTAAGCTTAATCCGCCAGACGGTTATAAACGCCTCTCGCCCGCTAACTCCGAGATTCGTCTGCGTAACAGCTATGTGTTAAAAGTAGAGGAACATATCACAGATGAAAATGGCGAAGTCGTGGAGCTTATCGCTACCATTGACGAAAAAACGCTTGGCAATAACCCAGAGGGTCGCAAAGTTAAGGGCGTGATTCATTGGGTATCTGCCACGCATGGCGTACCTGCCACCGTGCGACTGTATGAACATTTGCTCTTTGAGGACGATGAGCTGACAGATGAGCATATCGCCAACATCAAAGCACAAAATCCAGAGGCGGACGATGACACGCTGTGGGTATTAACACACATTAATCCTAATTCGGTACAAATCATCAATGCGGTGGTTGAGCCATCTTTGGCACAAGCCAACCCTGATGACAAATTCCAGTTTGAACGTGAAAGCTACTTTGTGGCAGATAGGGTAGAGCATACCGCCGACAAACCTGTCTTTAACCAGATTGTGGGCTTAAAAGACGGGTTTAAGTGATTAAAAGAATGCTGGCTTTTTGTGTGATATTAAAAACACCCCAAATTTAATGTTTGGGGTGTTTTTGTGATTCTATCAATCTTCGGTAGCTTGGGATTGAATGTAGTTTTGAATGCCAATATCGTCGATTTTTTCAAGCTGGGTTTCGAGCCAGTCGGCGTACTCCTCATTACCATCTTTAAGCTTGATGAGCAGTTCACGAGAAACAAAATCACGTTTTTCGGTACATACACCAATCGCTTCAATCAACACGTCTTGTTTGCGTTTTTCTAAACGTAAATCGCAATCTAGGATTTCTTGGACGCTCTCGCCAATCATAAGTTTACCCAAATCTTGCAAGTTTGGCAAACCTTCAAGCAGTAAAATACGCTCAATCAATTCATCAGACCATTTCATCTCAGCAATGGATTGCTTAAAAAATGAGTCGTTAAGCTCCTCTACGCCCCAGTTTTTAACGATACGAGCATGCAAAAAATACTGGTTGATGGCAATTAGAGATTGCCCTAAGACCAAATTTAGCTGACGGATAACGTCTTTGTCGCCTTTCATATCACGCCTCCATTAGTGAGCAGAAGCAACCATGTTTGGTTCAGCGGTTTGGCTTTGTAGGTAGTTTTGTAAACCCATCATCTCAATCAAGCGTAGCTGTTTTTCTAGCCAGTGGGCGTGGTCTTCTTCGGTGTCTTTTAATTGACCTACGAGCATATCACGAGTGACATAATCACGCTCCGCCTCACAGATGGCGATACCCTCTTTTAGGTGCTCTTGAACGGCATATTCTAGGTCAAGGTCGCTTTTTAGCATGGCAGGCACGTCTGCACCAATGTTAATCTCGCCCACTTGCATGTTTGGCGTGCCACCTAACATGATGATGCGGTTGATGATAAGGCGAGCATGCAACGTCTCATCCTCCATCTCATGATAGATACGGTCGTGTAGTTTGCCAAGCTCCCATTCAGCGTACATTTGTGAGTGGATAAAGTATTGGTCTCTGGCACCTAGCTCGCCTGCCAAAAGAAAGTTAAGATAGTCAATGACTTTTTGAGATGATTTCATATTAAATACCCTTATGATATTGATGGATATATCAGCGAATGCTGCATGGTGCATATCATAGCACAAGTGTGGATTTGGGCAAGGGTAAAATTGTATGGCAAATGAACTGCGAACGACTTGCAGTATGAGAATGGCTATCATAATAACAAAAATTCACACCTAATACTCCATCAAGAAACAGTGAAATATCGGGTAATTGGGTCTTATTATAGCCTTATGATTTTATTTATATTTTTGTTAATTCTTGATAATGGTTGCTAATTTGTTGTTATTGATGATCGATATTCATTTTTGTTTAATTTTATAAAATTGAAAATAAATAGCTATTAATGATTTCAATTAAATGGAGCTTGCATAAAGTACAAAAAATAAAGAAACAATAATGTAACAAAATTAATATTTTATTACATTATCGTTACCTTACGAGATGATTGTCAAACTGCCATTGCATCTATCGTGGGGCATGTTGCATGATGTTCGTCAAGCAAATCTTGCACCATCGGCACACAACACCCACAGCATGTCCCAACCAACAGCTCGCTTTGGAGGGATTCCAAACTATCAATGCCCTGTTGCATGGCTGTTTTGATTTGGGAGTCTTTGATGTCATGGCAGATACAAACATACATGGCGATATCCTTAAACCGAGAATTTTTAGCAAAAATAAAAACTGTTAGCATTAGCGATTGATAACGCTATATTAGCAATAATTATTATTATTTGCAAGCGTTAATTAACAACTTGAATGAAAAAATTTTAAAAAATTAAATCTGTTAAAATGAGTGGGGGAGGGGAGTGGCTACCAGAAATTATTATTGTGATTTTTTAATAATAAAAATAAATTGATAAGTAAAAATCATAAAATAAAATAGCATAATATGTTACTCTTTTGTGGTATTTTTGTTATTGAGAATTTATCATGAAAAATATTAATTGGCGGGCATTTGGTCCGGGTATTTTGATGGCTTCAGCAGCGATTGGTGGTTCACACTTAGTGGCTTCCACTCAGGCTGGGGCACTTTATGGTTGGCAACTTGCCATCATGATTATTTTGGCAAACTTTTTTAAGTATCCGTTTTTTCGTTTCGGAACCAACTACGCTTATGAGACAGGCGATAGCCTCATCGCAGGTTATGCCAAAAAATCACGAGTGTACTTGTGGATTTTTTACGTACTTTGTATTTGTTCTGGGATTATCAGCACAGGGGCGGTTGCACTTTTGGCGGCGACAATCCTTGGATATATGATTCCTGTTGGTTTATCCTCCATTACATTATCTGTTGTTGTGATGGTGGTGTCATGGTTTATGCTTGTGGCGGGGCATTTTAAACTGCTGGACAATTTGACTAAGTGGATTATTATTTCGCTAACGGTAGCGACGATTGCTGCGGTATGCGTGGCAGGATTGCAAGCAACACCGCCTGTGCCAGATTTTGTTCCCGTATCACCATGGAATCTAGCATCTCTTGGCTTTATCATTGCTCTGATGGGTTGGATGCCAACACCGCTAGAATTTTCTGTCATCTCTTCGGTGTGGACTGCCCGCAAAATCAAAGAAGATAATCCCACACGTGAGCAAGGGTTGCTTGATTTTAATGTCGGTTATATGACATCAGCGATTTTGGCACTGTTTTTCTTGGCGTTGGGAGTATTTGTGCAGTATGGCACAGGTCAAGAAATCAGCATGCAAGGCGGTGCATACGTGGGTCAGCTTATCAATATGTACACTGCCACCATTGGTGAATGGTCTCGTATTTTGGTAACATTTGTGGCATTTTTGTGCATGTTTGGTACGGTCATCACGTGCATTGATGGTTATGGACGTGCTGCTGCTGAGAGTTTGGGTCTGATTCGTCATACAGAGCCTGACAGAAAAATGATCATGATTTGGACGAGTGCCATCGCTGTGGGGGCTTTGATTTTGATTGCGTTTTTTATGGGTCAGATGGCAATGCTTTTAAAATTTGCGATGATTAGTGCGTTTGTTTCGGCACCAATTTTTGCCTATTTAAACTACTCCCTTGCTAAAAGTCATGGCAAACTAAGCTCCATGATGAATGTCTATGCCTTATCAGGGATTGTATTCTTGTCTGGTTTTACCATCTTGTTTTTGTTGCAATTTTTTAAGATCATCGGCTAAACAAAATAAAAGAAATAAACCGACGTGATGTCGGTTTATTTCTTTTTGCAAGAAAGATTATTGTGTTTTAGTCATTTTCTAAAAATGAGCGTAGATGTTCCGAGCGAGAAGGGTGGCGAAGCTTACGCAGAGCCTTAGCCTCAATTTGGCGGATACGTTCACGGGTAACATCAAACTGTTTGCCTACTTCCTCTAAGGTATGGTCGCTTGCCAT
The DNA here is from genome assembly GCF_030525845.1 of Moraxella sp. GTDB lineage: Bacteria > Pseudomonadota > Gammaproteobacteria > Pseudomonadales > Moraxellaceae > Moraxella. Next base: position 17,008 of record NZ_JAUNDY010000004.1, on the reverse strand, counting down.
GTCAATACCAAAACGCATTTTTAGTACTTTGGCTTCACGTTCAGTAAGATTGTCAAGCACTTCACGAGTAGCCTCACGAAGCCCCTCAGCGGTAGCACTTTCTACTGGGCTAGAAATGGTGCTATCCTCAATAAAGTCGCCCAAGTGGCTATCTTCATCATCGCCGATGGGTGTCTCCATAGAGATGGGTTCTTTGGCGATTTTTAGGACTTTGCGGACTTTGGCTTCGTCCATGTCAAGACGTTCGCCCAGCTCCTCTGGGGTGGGTTCACGTCCCATTTCTTGGAGTAGCTGACGGCTGACACGGTTGATTTTGTTAATCGTCTCAATCATGTGGACGGGGATACGAATGGTGCGAGCTTGGTCAGCGATAGAGCGAGTGATGGCTTGGCGAATCCACCATGTTGCATAGGTTGAGAATTTATAACCACGACGATACTCAAACTTATCCACCGCTTTCATCAGACCAATGTTACCCTCTTGGATGAGGTCAAGAAACTGTAAACCACGATTAGTGTATTTTTTGGCGATACTAATTACCAGACGTAAGTTGGCTTCCACCATGTCTTTTTTGGCTCGGCGGGCTTTGGCTTCACCGATTGCCATTTGGCGAGCGACTGCTTTCATGTCCTTGATGTTCATTTGTAAGTTTTCTTCATGGGCAAGGATTTTTTGTTGCAGAGCGACAACATCGGGCAAAATCGCCTCTAATGTATGAGCAAAGGCTGGCTTACCCTCGATGCGATGAGAGAGCCATTCGATGTTGGTTTCGTTGCTTGGGAAAGTTTTTTTGAATTCGTCAAGAGGCATTTTGCCACGTCTGATAACCAACCGCATGATTTGACGTTCGGTGGCACGCACGTCTTCATAAACTTCACGCATGAGAGACATGATTTGGTCGGAGAGGCGGTTGTTGAGTTTTAGGAGCATGAACTTAGTGGCAAGCTCGTCATAGGCAATCTTGGCCTCATCACTGCTTCGTCCGTGCTTATCAAGCATTTTTTTGGCGTTATCAAAGAGGCTTTGGATTTCGTCGAAGCGAGCTTTTACCTCCTCAGGGTCAAGACCGCTGTCATCATGGTCGTTATCCATGCTCATGCCATCATCGCTGTCTTCTTCTAGGTCATCATCAACGCTTCGGTCATCGTTGATATCAAGTTCAATGTCGCTATCGTGCTCATTGAGTTCAAAGTCGCCATCATCTAAGGTCAAGAAGCCTGTAACAATGTCAGAGATTTTTTTCTCGCCTGTTTGAACCTGAGCATACTCATCAAGCACAAATTTTACTGTGCCTGGCCAATACGCCATGATGTACTGAACTTCACGTGTACCTTCCTCGATACGTTTGGCAATGGCAATTTCGCCATCACGAGAGAGCAAATCCACCGTTCCCATCTCACGCATGTACATACGCACAGGGTCAGTAGTGCGACCTGGTTCGGTCTCCACGCTAGCAAGCACTGCTGCCGCCTCGTCAGCCGCCATCTCGTCATCATTGCCTGAGTTGGTAAGAATGATGTCATCTTCGTCAGGAGCAACCTCATAAATAGGAATGCCTACATCAGCCAGCATGGCGATGATGTCTTCTACTTGATCGCTTTCGGTAACGGATTCTGGTAGTTGGTCATTAATCTCGGCATAGGTCAGATAGCCTTGTTCTTTGCCAAGTTGAATAAGGGCGGCTAGTTGGGACGTAGAATGTTCGCTCATGAATACTCACTTATGCCTAAAAATGCAAAGAGATGGATTATAACATAATTAGGGGATAAATGGGGAATTTGTGTGTTTTTTCAAGGGGCTATTTTAAGATAAATCCATCATTACCCAAAGAGCGTCAACAGCATACCAGTCCAATCTGCATTAAAATAACATCATGGTAAATTTATTTAACATAATCCATTTTATTTAAAAACCACACCAAACACCAAAACCAAATTCACCCAAAAAACACTTCATTTACCACAAAAAATGATTTTTGGTAAATTATGGTCAAATAAGAACTTTTGAGGGCATTATCGAAATGCCAATGGCAGGCGATGAGGGGAGATGCCAGAGTCATGATTGATGACGCAGGCAAGTGTGATAATGCCACAGCTTGCGATTTTGCCTTGTTTAAAATCCTCGTCAGAGCGATAGATGTACTGAGTGATGATGAGGCTGGCGGATTTTTTGATGATGTCATGCACGGTAACAATAATCTCATCATCAACCAAAAGAGGTAATTTATAGGTCAAATCAGCACGACTAACCACAAAATGTATTTTGCCTTGTTTGTGATTGGTGCTATCAGCCGTGCCATTTTCGTCAAAAAAATAACCATGAAACCCAAGCGATGATAGCCAGTCTCGACGACAGTTTTCAAAAAATGTCAGATGGTTGGCATGATAAACAATGCCACCTGCATCCGTGTGATTGATATAAACTTTATAACGATTGCTAAAAATAGGTGTGGTCATGACGTGCCTATGAGGATTTTATAAAATTGAACCATTGTACACTAAAATAAGTCAAGTGGTACAAATTTTACAAAAATTTTTAAAATTTGCTACAATAGCTAATTTTCAAGATGGGTATTTTATGACAACATTTGTCAGTTTTAACATCAACGGACTTCGTGCCAGACCCCACCAGCTCATCGCTGTGCGTGATGTGTTGGGAGCGGACATCATCGGACTACAAGAAACCAAAGTCCATGATGAGGCATTTCCACTTGCTGAGGTGGAGGCACTGGGTTATCATGTGGAGTTTTTTGGGCAAAAATCACACTATGGCGTGGCAATTTTATCCAAAACCAAGCCGATTTTTGTCCAAAAAGGCTTTCCCTTTGCTGACCCTGATGCTCAAAGACGGTTGGTTCATGCCAGATTTGACATGGGTGGGCGAGAGATTGACGTGATTAATGGTTATTTTCCACAAGGCGAAAACCTGTCTCACGAAACCAAATATCCCATGAAACGTGCCTTTTATGCCGACCTGATTCGCTATATTGATGAGTTAAAAGGGCAGGGCAGGGAGCTTGTGGTCATGGGAGACATGAACATTTCTCCGCAGGATAATGATGTGGGTATTGGTGAGGCAAACGCCAAACGCTGGCTAAAAAACGGGATGTGTTCGTTTTTGCCAGAGGAGCGTGAGTGGTATGATAAGCTCATGGGCTGTGGGTTGTACGACACCTATCGTAAATTTAAGCCTGATGCCAACGATGAGTTTAGTTGGTTTGACTACCGTTCCAAAGGGTTTGAGGACACACCAAAACGGGGTTTGCGTATTGACCATATTTTATGCACCGATAAGCTCATCGCTGATTGTGTGGAGGCAGGGATTAGTTATGAAATTCGTGGTATGGAGAAGCCGTCTGACCACGCACCGATTTGGGCGAAATTTGTGTTATAATGGTTCAATAGATAATGAAAAATTTAAAACCAATCACCCTAATACCAGCCTTGCACATGGGTAATGATGGCGTGCTTGAAGCAGAAACCTCATTTACCAATAGCGACACGCTTGCCTTGATATTGCACCCCAACCCCAAAGCAGGGGGCGACATGAATAACAAAGTCATCACGACCTTATTTCGTTTTTGTCGTGAACATGGCATGAATGTCGTGCGATTTAATTATCGTGGCGTGGGTAAATCAAGCGGACAGATTGAGTATGGCGATGGCGAATTTGCCGACAGCCTTTGTGTGCTTGACTGGGCGTTGGCACAGACTGGTGTTAAGAAAATTTGGCTGGCAGGATTTTCGTTTGGCGGGTTTATTGCTTGTCGTGTGGCAGATAAAATTTTAAGCGATTATCCTGATTTAGTCATACAACAATTAACCCTAATCGCTCCATCTGTTGAAAAAAATGACCCCACAGGCTTGACACTACCAAAGGCAACGCTGATGATTTATGGCGACCAAGACGAATTTGTCAAACCTAATATCATGGCGGACTTTGCCGATGATTTTGGCATAAGCACCAAAGTGATGAATGAGGCAGGGCATTTTTTTCATGGGCGACTTGGCGAGCTAAAAGCACTTTTGCAAATTTAAGGACAAAAATGACAACTCCCTTACAAAAATACGAACAAGCCCTAGCGACAGGCGATTTTAGTCGTGATGAAATCCAAGCACAAGCCGTTGCTTATTTGGATAAATTGCATCATGAAATTATCGCCAGTCAAAATGCTCCGTCAGGATTTTTGGCAAGTTTATTTAAAACCAAATCTACTCCACCCAAAGGACTGTACATGTGGGGCGGAGTGGGGCGTGGTAAAACGTGGCTGATGGACATGTTTTTTGACAGTTTGCCGATTGAGCGAAAAATGCGAATGCACTTTCATCACTTCATGAAACGAGTGCAATCTGAGCTTGTCAAATTGCAAGGTCAAGTCAATCCCCTGCAAAAAGTTGCCGACATCATTCATGGCGAAGCGGTGGTTATTTGCTTTGATGAGTTTTTTGTGTCTAATGTGTCGGACGCCATGATTTTGGGGGATTTGTTTACCATGCTGTTTGAGCGTGGGGTTACGCTTGTAGCGACTTCCAACATCGAGCCATCAGGACTGTACAAAAACGGCATTCATCGAGACCGATTTTTGCCCGCCATTGAGCAAGTTGAGAGGCATACCACCGTGATGAACATCGATTCTGGGACGGATTATCGCCTAAGACTTTTAAAGCAAGCCAAATTGTATGTCTCTCCCCTGACCGCTGAGACGGACGGTTGGCTTAATGAGCGTTTTGAAACATTAACCATGGGACAAAGTATCAGCAGTGAACCGATTTTGGTGGGTGGTCGTCATTTGACCATCATCAAGCGTACCGAAACCATGCTCCTTGTCAATTTCCGTGAGTTATGCATGGAGCCACGTTCGGCAAGTGATTTTATTGAGCTTGCCAATAACTTTAATACGGTACTTATCGAAAACGTTCCTGTCTTAAATGATGTTTTGGCTGACCCTGTCAGACGGTTTATTTATTTGGTGGACGAATTTTATGACCGCCGTGTCAAGCTTTTGGTGCGTGCCGAGCAGTCCATTTTGGAGATTTATCAAGGCGAAAAATTAGCCTTTGAGATTGAGCGGACACGCTCACGCCTCTTAGAAATGCAATCAGAAGAGTATTTGGCACAAGAGCATCGTGTAGAATAGGTTTTGTAACGAGTAATCAAAATGAGTATGAACAACTTTATCGCCCAAATTGAGGCTCGCCGTAGCATTGGCAAACTCACCCTCCCCATGCCTACCCCTGATGAGTTGAATGTTGCCTTACATTGTGCCACAACCGCCCCTGATCACAAAGAGCTAAAACCCTATCATTTTACGGTGATGACAGGCGAGGCGTTGGAGCGGTTTGGGGAAGTTTTGTTAAAGGCAGGTTTGGAAAAAGCCGAACGTTTGGGCGAGACGCTGGACGACACCGCCCGCACCAAGCTCATCAACATGCCAAAACGAGCTCCGATGATTATCACGGTGGCGACTGACTACAAAGCCCACCCCAAAGTCCCCGAATTTGAGCAACTTTTGTGCGTAGGAGCGGTGATTCAAAACCTCCTACTTGCCCTTGAAAGTCAAGGCTATCACACCGTATGGCGAACAGGCGATTTGTGCAATGAACCTGCCGTCAAAGCTCATTTTGGTGTCAGTGATGACAACGTGGTGTGTGGCTTTATCTATGTGGGGTCAAGCGACATCGTCATGCCAGAGCGTGAAATGGTTGATTTGGCGGATTTTGTCAAATTTGATTTATAAATAACCAAAAGGGGCAATCCATGAAATTGTCAAAAAATAACCCCAAAGTCCAAAAAATCGCCCAAGTTGCCAGTCAAGGCATCGAGGAGGCAAAACACCTCCTAGAAAAATCAGAGGCTGAAGGGGGGATTTTGGCGAATTTGGCGTATCTTGCCAAAAAACGCAAAAAAGTGCCAGACCCTAGCAAACTTGGCATTCATGTTGATAAAAATATGCCAACCCCCTTACGCATTGCGGTGCTGGGTGGCGGTAGTTTTGGTACAGCCATGGCAAATTTGTCCGCCAAAAATGGCTGTGAAACCACCCTGTGGGTACGTGATAAAAAAACCGTCAAAGCCCTTAACAAAACTCGCATTAACAAAAAATACCTACCCAATCACACCCTAGATGAGGGCTTGATGTTTAGCCATGATTTGGCACAAGCGGTCAAAAATAAAGACATCATCTTTATCGCTGTACCAAGCTCTGCGGTGCGTGAAACCTTGCAAAACATTCGCCCATTCATCACACACCAAGCAGTCGTCTCACTTACCAAAGGCATCGAAAAAGAAACCTTTGCCCTGATGAGCGACATCATTCAGGATGAGTTACCACAAGTCAATTTTGGGGTGATGAGCGGTCCAAACCTCGCCCTTGAAATCATGAACAACATGCCATCAGCGAGCGTCATTGCCAGCCCCTCAGAGCAACTGCGAACGGCGGTACAAACGGCATTACACAGTGCTTTTTTTCGAGTCTTTGCCTCCGATGATGTCAAAGGTGTGGAGCTGGGCGGAGCGTTAAAAAACATCTATGCGGTGGCGATGGGTATGGCAAATGCTTATGGCGTGGGCGAGAACACCAAAGCCATGCTCCTTACCCGAGCGTTGGCGGAGATGAGCCGATTTGGGGTGGCGGTGGGAGCAAATCCTTTAACCTTTTTGGGCTTATCAGGCGTGGGTGATTTGTACGCCACTTGTAACTCCACCCTAAGCCGAAATTATCAAATTGGCAACATGCTTGGCAAAGGCATGACCTTAGAAAACGCCATCAAAAAACTGGGGCAAACCGCCGAAGGGGTCAACACCATCGCCCAAGTCGAGGAGCAAGCCAAAAAACTGGGCATTTATATGCCCATCACTCACGCCCTCTATGCGGTGCTTTATGACAACAAATCCGCCCTGAGCGTAGCGGTCAATCTCATGGAAACGGGCTTTCGTAGCGATGTGGAATTTGTCATGCCTCATGATGAAAGTAATGAAAAACTCTCCAAAGAGTTTGATAAAGTTTTAAAAGCCACCAAAGAAAACAAACCCAAAAATGAGCAAACAGACGAATAATCGCTCTTATTTTAAGGACAAATCATGAAACTCATCTTTATCCGTCATGGACAAGCCACCGCCTACTGTGCTGATGATGCAGGGCGAAATTTGACCGAATTTGGAGAGATCCAAGCCCATGAAACCGCTGATTATGTGGCAAAAAATCACACACTTGACATGATTATTGCCAGCCCCTTTAACCGTGCCGACCAAACCGCCAAAATTTTACAAAAAGTAGTAAATGATAACGGACAAAACCCCTTATTTATCACGCTTGATGCCATCACGCCTGATGATGACCCTGTGCAAGGCGTGGCGGACATTGAGCGGATTGTGGTTCAGCATTTTGGGTACGAACACGACAAAACCATCGCCATCGTTTGTCACATGCCGATTGTCGCTCGCATGGTGGCGATATTAGACGGCTTGCCTCCTGCCATGTTTGAGCTTGCCGAATGTCGAGTACTAGACACCAAAGTTGTCGCTGAGGGGCTGGCAACACAACTTGGGCAATTTAGTCCAAAACAGCCTTGATTTGACATAAAAATAGCACAAACAAATTTGTCTGTGCTATTTAAATGGCTGTTTGGTTTATTTTTCGCTACCTAGATATTTTTCGGAGATTTTATCTAGTGTGCCATCAGCTTTTAGTTTTTCGATGCCTGAGTTAATCTTAGCCAAAAGCTCGGTATTGTCTTTTTGGGTTAGAACGGTATAATGAGCACTTTTGTTGCTCTCATCTTCGATGTTTTGAATGACAACTTTATGGTCAGGATAGTTCTTTTGGAACTCTTTTAGGTCAACATAGTCATGCATAAACGCATCAACTTGTCCCTGCACCATCAAGGTAAACGCCTCAAAGCCACGATTGGTGGTAATAACCTCAGAGGCGCCAGCGTCTTTGGCGGTTTGCTCGTGCTTGGCGCCAGATAACACACCAACTTTTACGCCTTTTAGGTCTGCCAAAGAAGTCATGGGTTTGCCATTGTCGATATAAGCAAAGGCAGCAGGGGAGAAGAAGTAACTATCGGATGCACCATATTTGCCTGCACGTTCTTCTGTCCATGAAATGCCTGAGATGGCAATATCATAAAGTTTGTCGTCTAGACCTGTAAATAGCTCGCCCCATTTAACAGGAATGAATTCAACCTTAAAGCCCTCACGCTCACCAACGGCAGTGATGACATCAACGTCGATGCCTGTCAGCTGATTGGTTTCACTCTTAAAGCTCATGGGCGTGCTAGTACCTGTGGTCGCAACCTTATACACGGGAGCGTCATCAGGCAGAGCGGGCGTTGCACTAGCGGTGGCTTGTGTGGGTGTAGATTCTGGTTTTTGTGCGGTGGTAGAAGCTGGCTTATCGCCACAGCCGACTAATCCCCCCCCCATGAGAATAGCAAGAGAGGCAATGTACTGAATTTTCATAGCGTTACCTTTAAATGAGATGTGAATGCGTGAAATTATGCCAAACAAGACATAACCCACCTCTTTATTATACATTTGTATGCTGTACTTATCAAGCATGAGAAAATTCATTGTTTTTCATCTAGATTGGGTAGATGCACTATTTAATATTTAAGGAGATTTATGCTATAATGGGGAGATGTTGAAATTTTGAGAGTGTCATGTCGTACCATCTACTTCGCCCTTATTTGTTTTCGATGCAACCTGAACGTGCACATGAGTGGACGCTTGAAAACTTAGAGCGACTTCATAAGGCGTGCTTGTTGGGGTTTGCCTACCCTCGCCAATCGCTACCCACTAACTGCATGGGTATTAGCCTCTCCAACCCTGTGGGGCTAGCAGCAGGACTTGACAAAAATGGCGAGTATATTGATGCACTCTCAGAGCTTGGTTTTGGCTTTTTGGAAGTTGGTACAGTTACCCCAAAACCTCAATCTGGTAACGACAGACCTCGCCTATTTCGCCTAACTGACAGCGGTGCCATCATTAACCGTATGGGCTTTAATAATGACGGTGTGGAGCGTATGATTGCCAACATCGAGCGTGCCAAGTATAAAGGGGTTTTGGGGATTAACATCGGCAAAAATGCCACCACACCCATCGAAAACGCCCTCGATGATTATCTGTTTTGTCTAGAACGGGTGTATGTACATGCAAGCTACATTACCATTAATATTTCAAGTCCCAATACCGCCAATCTGCGTTCACTACAAGGCTCGACCGAGTTGGCTCGCCTGCTAGATGGCATCAAAAACCACCATACCAAGCTTGCCACCCAACATGGCTTTTATGTGCCACTTGCCCTAAAAATCGCCCCTGATTTAGAAGAGATTCAGATTGACGACATCGCCAAAAACCTCATCGAGTTTGAGATTGATGGCTTGATTGCCACCAACACCACATTATCACGAGCAGGCGTAGAAGACCAAGAGTACGCTGATGAAGCAGGGGGCTTATCAGGCAGACCGCTTAGTTACCAAAGCACGCAGATTTTAAGTGAATTTTCCCAAAGGCTGTCTGATAAGGTGGATTTGATCGGTGTGGGTGGAATTGATGCAGGCGATGTGGCGGTGCGTAAATTAAAAGCAGGAGCAACTGCTGTACAACTGTACTCTGGTTTGATTTTTAAAGGACCATCACTCGTGCAATCTTGTGTCCAAAGTATCGCAGACTACAAGGATAGAGAGCGTGAGCTTGCCAAGCTAGAAAACGACAATCATCAGAGTGATTAATGAGTATGATTGATATTGCCATCGCTTTTGTGGTGCTAATGGGGCTGTGGCGTGGTTTTCGTGTGGGAGCAATAAAAACCGCCATCTCACTTGTTGCTTGGCTTGTCGCTTTGGTAATGGCATCTATCCTAGCCAAGGATTTTTCTCCGCTATTTGTGAGTGTGATTGATGGCGAAGTATTGCAAATCTCATTGGCATTTTTGATGATTGTCTTGGTGGTTATCAGCTTTGCTCATGTCATATCATGGATAATCATCAAAACCATCAGTATTTTAAGATTGACATTTTTGGATAAAATATTGGGTGGTGTATTGGGTGCTACCAAAGGCGTGATAAAGGTGCTGATTATCATGAGTGTGTTATCGCCAGTTTTGGTGCGTATGCCTAGTTGGCAGGAGTCTGTTCTGGCTCAAAGTCTACTTCCTTTTTCGCCCGTGGCACGTATGTTGGTTACCCAGCTTTTCAATGAAACGTGGTCGCAAATACAAAATCCCTATCAGTGATTTTAGGGGTTTGGGGTGTAAAATTTTAAATTGGCGTATTGTCATTGATATTGTTGAGTGCAACACGCCCTGTATTAATCATTGGCAGTGCCAGTTTTGGAGTAATGAACTATGTGTGGTGTGATTGGTATATGTGCGTATGAGCCAGTAGGACCGATGTTGTATGATGGTTTGACCATGCTTCAACATCGAGGTCAGGACGCAGCAGGCATTGTTACTTTGCAGGATAATCGCTTTTATTTACGCAAAGATAATGGTATGGTACGTGATGTGTTTTTAAACAAACACATGGTGCGATTGCTGGGTGATTTTGGCATTGGACATGTGCGTTATCCAACCGCTGGCACATCAAGCACCGCCGAAGCTCAGCCCTTGTATGTAAACTCCCCCTATGGTATTGCCTTGGCTCATAATGGCAATCTTACCAATGCCGATAAACTTGCCAAAGAAGTGCAAGAACAAGACCGCCGTCATCTAAACACAGATTCAGACTCTGAGGTGCTACTAAACATCTTAGCTTATGAGTTGCAAGAATTTACGAAAAGCACGCTTACCCCTGATGATATATTTTCTAGTCTAAATGCCGTCTATGAGCGTTGTGAGGGAGCATACGGTGTGGTTGCGATGATAGCAGGTCATGGCATGTTGGCGTTTCGTGATCCTAACGGTATTCGCCCGCTTATCTACGGACAACGCCAAACCGCACAAGGCACAGAATATATGATTGCCTCTGAGTCTGTGGCACTGACGGCACTTGGTTTTGAGATAGTGCGTGATATTGCACCTGGTGAAGCGGTATTTATCGACCTAAACCACAACTTATACACCAAGCAATGCACCCAAAAGACCAAATACACGCCTTGTATTTTTGAGTATGTGTATTTTGCACGCCCTGATAGTATCATTGATAACATCTCGGTACATAAGGCACGCATGAGAATGGGGGAGAAATTAGCCAAAAAAATCGTCCAAGAATGGGGCGAAGATCACGGCATTGATGTCGTTATCCCCATTCCTGACACTTCTCGTAACTCCGCCCTAGAATGTGCCATGCATTTGGGGGTGAAGTATCGTGAAGGCTTTAATAAAAACCGCTACATTGGGCGTACTTTTATCATGCCTGGTCAGTCTCTGCGTAAAAAGAGTGTTCGCCAAAAACTAAATGCCATTCCACTAGAATTTAAAAACAAAAATGTCTTACTGGTAGACGATTCCATCGTGCGTGGCACTACCTGTGGCGAAATCATTCAGATGGCACGAGACGCAGGAGCGAAAAACGTCTTTTTTGCGTCCGTTGCACCGCCTGTGATTTTCCCCAATGTCTACGGCATTGACATGCCTGTTAAAAGCGAGCTCATCTCGTCAGGACGCACGGTTGATGAGGTCAGAGAAATTATCGGTGCTGACCGTTTGATATTTCAGGATTTAAATGACTTGGTGGAAGCGGTAAATAACACCAAATATAGCCGAGTAGATGGTTTTGATTGTTCGGTGTTTGATGGTTGTTATGTGGCAGGTCAGATTACCGAAGAATATCTGCAAGAATTACAAGCTAAACGTAGTGATGGCACCAAAGCCAAGCAAGCAACAGATAACTCTGTGGATATTACGGGTATTGTGGAATAAATCCTTAATCTAATGCTTTAACAAATAAAAAATCCATCATGATATCATGGTGGATTTTTTTGACCTTGCTTGGTTGTTGCTCAATAATCTAATGCTTTAACAAATAAAAAATCCATCATGATATCATGGTGGATTTTTTTGACCTTGCTTGGTTGTTGCTCAATCACCTTTTAAATCTTGTGTTATTGGGCGTTTGGCGGTTAGATTTTACACGCCCCACCGGCACAATCATCAAGTTCGCCTTGTGAGTCGTCCGCACCATCTCTGGTGTTATGATAATACAAGGTTTTGACACCATATTTGTAAGCGGTCAAGAGGTCTTGAATGAGCAGTTTCATTGGCACTTTACCGCCTTCAAACTTGGCGGGGTCGTAGTTGGTGTTGGCGGATATGCTTTGATCAATGAATTTTTGCATCAGACCGACAAGTTTTAGATAATGGCTATTGTCAGGAATTTGCCAGAGTAATTCATACTCAAACCGCAAACGCTCAATGTCAGGCACGACCTGTTTTAAAATGCCGTCTTTGGACTGCTTGACGGAGACCAGTCCACGAGGAGGCTCAATGCCGTTGGTGGCGTTGGCAATCTGTGAGCTCGTCTCAGACGGCATGAGGGCAGATAGGGTGGAGTTGCGAAGTCCGTAGGTTTTGATGTCGGCACGCAATTTTTCCCAATCTAAGCGCAATGGCTCATCGCACACGTCATCAAGATCGGACTTGTAGGTATCAATTGGTAAAATACCCTGAGCATAGGTCGTCTCGCCAAAGGCAGGGCAAGCCCCTTTTTCTTTGGCAAGTTTGACCGATGCTTCTAGCAGATAGTATTGGAACGCCTCAAAGGTGCGATGAGTGAGTCCAAGTGCCTTAGTGTCTGAATAACGAGTGCCATTTTTGGCAAGATAATAAGCATAGTTAATCACGCCCACGCCTAAGGTACGGCGGTTCATGCTACCATTTTTGGCGGAGATAACAGGGTAATCTTGATAATCCAGCAAAGCATCCAACGCACGCACAATCAGCTCGGCAGGCTCTTTCATGTCCTCCACTTGGTTGATTTTACCCAAGTTGATGGCAGACAGCGTACAAAGGGCAATCTCGCCATGCTCATCGTTGATGTTGTCAAGCGGTTTGGTGGGTAGGGCAATCTCCATGCACAAGTTAGACTGGCGAATGGGGGCAACGGCTGGGTCAAAGGGGCTGTGGGTGTTGCAATGGTCGACATTTTGCACATAAATTCGCCCTGTGCTGGCTCGCTCTTGGAGCATGAGGCTAAACAGTTCACGAGCAGGGATTTTGCGTTTGCGAATGCTCTCATCATTCTCATAAAGTGTGTATAGGCGTTCAAATTCTGCTTGGTCAGCAAAAAACGCCTCATACAAGCCCTCCACATCCGATGGGGAGAATAGGGTAATGTCTTTGTTTTGGATGAGGCGAGTGTAGAGTGTTTTGTTGATTTGCACGCCATAATCCATGTGGCGAACACGGTTGTCCTCCACGCCACGATTGTTTTTAAGTACAAGCAGGCTCTCCACCTCCAAATGCCAAAGCGGATAAAATAGGGTCGCCGCTCCGCCACGCACCCCACCTTGTGAGCAGGATTTGACCGCTGCTTGGAACATTTTAAAAAAGGGAATGCACCCTGTGTGCTGTGCCTCGCCACCACGAATGGGCGAACCTAAGGCACGAATCGCCCCTGCATTGATGCCAATGCCTGCACGCTGAGAGACATAGCGGACGATGGCGGAGGTGGTGGCATTAATGCTGTCTAAGTTGTCATCACACTCAATCAATACGCACGAGCTAAACTGGCGAGTGGGCGTACGCACACCTGACATGATGGGGGTGGGGAGCGAGATATAAAATTGACTGGTGGCATCATAAAAACGCTTGACATAGTCTAGTCGCACCGCTTTGTCATAGCTGGCAAATAGGCACATACCCACCAAAACGTATAAAAATTGGGGGCTTTCGTAGACTTGCTTGGTTACACGGTCTTGCACCAGATATTTACCCATCATCTGCTCAACGGCAGCATAAGCAAAATTCATGTCTCGGTCGTGGTTGATGTAGGCATCAAGTTCGTCAAATTCGGCACGTTCATAGTCAGCCAAGATATGTGGGTCGTATTTGCCAGCGTCGGTGAGTTTTTTGACGTGGTCATATAGATGTGGTGGCTCAAAGTCGCCATAGGCAATCTTACGCAAATGAAAAATCGCAAGGCGAGCGGATAGATACTGATAATCAGGCTCATCAGCACTGATGAGGTCGGCCGCCGCCTTAATGATGGTTTCGTGAATGTCTTTGGTGGCAATACCGTCATAAAACTGAATGTGGGATTTTAGCTCAACCTGTGAAACAGAGACGTTGTCAAGTCCTTCGGCTGCCCATGTGATGACTTTGTGGATTTTGTCTAGGTTGATTGGCTCAAACGTACCATCACGTTTTTTCACTTTGATTTGGTCTATGTGCGTCATGATTGCCCCATACTTACTTATTGATTATAAAAAGTCATACAATCTCAATAACTTAGATAGTTTTTTCGTCTAAATATCGACCACTAGATGTAGTAACGTATTTCTAAGGAAGCACAATATATCCTAAAAATTTTTAAAATACTAGCTTGTATTTTTAAAAAAATTATGAATGAAAAATCCAAAAATTTAAGGACACGCCTGCATAAAAGACGCTGTAACGCTTAGGGCTTGTCAAGCATTTTTTTAAAGAAAATAAAATTTTTTTAGGCGGTGCTTTTAAGAGGATAAATGGTCTGGGTGTCAAATCACAGCGTGACACGAGTGCTTTTATAAAACAGCCAAAAAAACGCCCCACAGCGGAGCGTTCTTATAAACAGAGTGTTATTTTTCAATCCATTGGCGGATTTTTTCGCGTTCCTCTGGGCTGGCATTTAGCCAAAGTTGCATAAAACCATCTAGATTGTCTTTGGTGGTGGGAGTAGGGGCGGAAGGCGTGATGGCGGCGATGGCTTGCTGGTTATCGATGACGGCGACATTATCACGCCCAAACAGCCCACCTAGTGACGACAACAGCCCTGCTTGGCTACCGTCTGATTTTTCTTGGGTAATGATGTTGTTATTTTGGGTAATGGCAAGTGTAGGGGACTTGGCATACTCTTTGGCTTCTTTGTGGGTGTTTGGCTGATTTGGCATGGTTAGATGATAAGTTTGATTATCTGCTAAATCAGCGGTAACGGTAACGTTGCCTGATTTAACATAATCATGTTCGCCACGAGTTAAATCAAATAAACGGTCGTAACGTGCACTAATCACATGACGACCTGCATCTAAGTTAAATTCGCGTCTTAGGGGTTGTAGGGCGCCATGCTTGACTTCTTTGCCGTTAATGGCGGTAACCTTGATGTTTTCATCAACCAAAAGTTGCACTTGTGCCAATGTTGGCATGGATAAGGTCAGTGCAAGTAATGCATAGAGTTTTTTCATGATAAATCCTTGGGGTCAATATGGGGGCTATGTTTCATCGCCAAATTCATCAAGATATTCGCCCAGCTCCAAAAGCAAGGTTTCCTTATCAATGATTTTTTTGGTGGTGTCAATGGTTTTTTTGCTAACATGTGCACGCCCCAAATGAGAGAGCTGTGGTGCAATACTGTCCAACACGCTCATCATGTCTGAGGCGTTATATGGACCATCGCTGACAAGATAGTCAAAAATTTGGGGGGGTAGTCGCCAGTTTTTGCGTCTTAATATGGAAGTTAGTATCGCTTTTCTGTCGGCAGGGTTGTCACCATCAGGCAATCTAAATGCAGGAGCAAGAGAGAGTCTGGTCAGCAAGTCGAGTAAATCAATAGGCAGTTCACGAGCAGGGTTATTGGTTAAAAACACCAGTTGTTTTTGTTCGCGCCGAAGCTCGTTAATAAGATGAAATAAGCCCTCTTGCCATTCGCTACTGCTTGCTATCGCCTCAATGTCGTCTAAAATCACAAGGTCAAATAACTGCAAACCTTGCAAGGCGGACGTGTCATCGCCTTCACTCTCAATCAGCTTGGATAGGGATAAGATGACGGCTGTTTTGCCTGTTTTGGTGTATTCATTATAGATGGCAAGAGCAAGGTGGGATTTGCCAGAGCCTTTTTTGCCGTAAATAAAGATTTCGGGTAATTCGCCTTGACAAAGTTTTTGGGAGGCGATGACGACCGCCTGATAACCTACAGAGGTAAAATCCGAAAGCTGGGACTCCTCTTGCATATCAAGTTCTAAGGCGGACTGAAACAAATCTGTCATAATCGCAACAACCCCAACAAGCCACATGGGCGACATTTAAAATGCGTTATATATATCAAATTTTTTAAAATTTTGCAAGTAAAAATAATGACATACTGGAACTTTGTGATATAAACTACAATTTAGCAATAATTTAGTAACAAAATCGATGCATCGAACCATCACTTTGGGTCATAAGATGGTTTTATAATCCGTCAAATCCACCACCACATCACAATAATAACGGGTCAAATCATGGTCGTGGCTCATAAATCGCACCATTATAAGGGGTGTTGGGGGTAAAGGCAAATGAAATGGTATATTATTTCTAAAAAATCAAAACACCGCTCAAATTCTCATTTAAACGGTGTTTTTTAATTAAGCCATCAACTCATCAATCAATTCTTTCACGCTTTTGATTTTGTGGATTTGTGAAATGCCATTGCCCACTGACACATAGCCATTATCAAAATCGCCTTCCAGCATACCCAAACGCATTCCTGTGCCAGCGTTCATTACCTTGGCGATGTCGGCACGGGTTGCCCCGTTTTCGCTCATTTCAAAGCATTTTTTTGCCAATTCGGTCGGCAAAGAGCGGTAATAATACGGCTCGGGAAGTGGGCTATGAAAGCGTGAGCCAGTTTAATCGTGAATATGCTCGGCTGTTTGGGCAGCCGCCTTTGCGAGATATGCAACGATTAAAAGATGATGAGATGATGTTTGGGCGGATTGTGTAGGAGGCAAGGCAGCCTGAAAAGTTTATTTGCAAAATTTAGCAAGAAAAACACCGCCCTTATCACAAAAGCGGTGTTTTCAAATCATCAAACCTTAACCACAATCTTACCAATCTGCTGATTGCTTGCCATATATTCGTGAGCTTTAACCATTTCATCAAAGGCAAAGATTT
>NZ_JAUNDY010000015.1 GCF_030525845.1 Moraxella sp. | reverse complement strand
ATCGTGGCCCTGCTGACCCCGGCGCTGGGGCTGGTGGCCCTGTGGGCCGGGCGGATGCGCGAGGACGAGCTGGCGCACCCGCTGGCCGGCTGAGCGCCGCCGTTGCACCCCACAGGGCGCAGGGACGGGGACGTGCGGACCGGGGGCGGTGGCGCCGCCCGACCCGGCCCGGGACCGCGCCGCGCCCCCCCCGCGCGGGGGGCCGGGCCCCTTGTCAATAACAAACAACCCGTGTTATTTATGGATTTGTTATAAAGGTGTGGTGTTTTTTGAACCAATGTCGTTTGTGGTTTTTGATATAAAAATACCCCCTAAACGTGGGCGGTTGGGGGCGTTGTTGGTTTATTTTGTTTTGGGGTATGATGAAATTTTGTCATTCATAGGGATTGCCAACCCCAAGCCCTGCCAAAATCTCAATCTCAAATCCCTCCATTTCGTCCTGCTCGGCTTGTCCAAGTTCATGGTCAAACCCAAGTAGGTGCAAAATGCCATGCACCAGCAGATGAGTAAAATGGTCGCTGACGGTTTTGCCTTGCTCGTCTGCCTCACGCACCAGCACCTCATGACAAATCACAAGCTCGCCCAGTGGTATATTATTCATCATCACACAGACATCGCTCGGTATGTCGCTTGGGTAGGATAAAATATTGGTGGCGTAGTCTTTGCCACGAGCGTCAAGGTTAAGCTCTCGCCCCTCAATCGTGCCACAAACATAGATGTCAAGCGACTTAGGTAGGGTTGTCCAGTCCTCGCCTGTAAAATGCTCCTCAAAAACATAATAGGACAACAATAATCCGCCTTTGATTTTATCACCCATGACGGCAAGGGCGTGATTGAGCGTGGCGGTCAATACATCATGTTGGTAAATGGGTAGGCTTTCAAGCTCTGCCACCTCATCGGCAAAGCTGATGGCGACATTATTCATCATGAGCCTCCTTGTTATCTTTGATGTTGTTTAAAAAGGCAAGGGCGTTTAGGGTACGGTCAAGCTCTTGTTTTTCACGTTGTTTTTTGCGGATTTGGGCTTTTTCGTTTTCAATTTGGTTTGCAATTACCTCATGAGCATCATAAGCCTCGATGATTTTTTGTACCAGATGATGACGCACCACATCTTTTGAGTTAAATCGTGTGATGTGAATGTCCTCAATATTTGCCAAAATATCAAGTGCCTCTGCAAGTCCTGACTTATGTCCACGAGGCAAATCCACCTGTGAGGTGTCGCCTGTGATGACCGCACGAGAGCCAAAGCCAAGCCGTGTTAAAAACATTTTCATCTGCTCAGGCGTGGTATTTTGGGCTTCGTCTAAGATAACAAAAGAATTGTTCAAAGTCCGCCCACGCATGTAGGCAAGCGGGGCGATTTCAATGACTTGGCGTTCAATGAGTTTACCTACCTTTTCAAAGCCCAGCATTTCATAAAGGGCATCATATAGGGGGCGTAGGTAGGGGTCAATTTTTTGGGTCAAATCGCCTGGTAAAAAGCCTAATTTTTCGCCAGCCTCCACCGCAGGACGCACCAGCAATATCCGCTCAATCTCGCCCCTCTCTAACATGTCCACCGCCACCGCCACCGCCAGATAAGTTTTGCCCGTCCCCGCAGGCCCAACGCCAAAGCTGATGTCTGAGAGTAAGATGTTACGAATGTATTCGGCTTGATTGTGTCCTTTGGGCGTGATTTTGCCTTTGCGGGTGGATAGGCTGATGGGGGTGTGGGTTTGGGTGGTTTGGGGGGCGGTGTTTTCTCTGGCGAGGCTTGCCTGAATGAGCAGGTGTAGCTCCTCGCCTGTGATGTTGTCTTGACTTTTGGCAAGCTCAGCAAGCTCAGTCATGACATATTCGCCTCGCTCCACCGCCATCAGCTCGCCTGTGAGTATAAAGCTGTCGCCACGATGAACAATGCTGACATCAAGGCGGTCTTGGAGGTATTTTAAATGGATGTTGTATTCGCCAAGTAGGGTGCGAAGCTCAAAGGGGGCGAGGTCAAAAGTGAGGGTGCGTGTGATGCTCAAATGGGTTTCCTTATTGGGTGGTAAATAGTCAATTATATGCTTGTCGGCTGATAAAAATCAAGGCGGTAATTAAGGGGTAAAAATATCTTTTTATTTTTTTAAAAGCCATATGGCGAAAACAAAAAAAACAATGTAGAATGGTTGACTTTTATTTTATCTGGCAGGTTTTCATGCTTCTTGCAGTTTTGGCGACCGTGATAGGGCTCGTTTTTTTGGTTTACAGTGCCGATTATTTTATCGATGGTGCATCGGCGGCGGCAGTTAAGTTTGGCATGCCTAAGTTTTTGATTGGTATGCTAATTTTGGGGATTGGTACGTCTGCCCCTGAGATTGTGGTGTCTGTTTTATCGGCATTATCGGGCAGTGCTGGGCTGGCACTTGGCAATGCTTATGGTTCAAATATTGTTAATATCACGCTTGTGCTTGGGGCGACGGCATTAATCAGTCCGCTTTTTATCCAGCAAAAGCTCGTCAAAGGCGATTTTTTGCTTCTTTTGGGGGTAACGGCTTTGACGGTGGTGCTGCTTCTTGACAAAACCATCTCGTTTACAGATGGTGTTATTTTGTGCGTGCTTTTGGCGGCTATTTTGATTTTGCAGATGTATTTTGCAAAAAAAGGCGGTCATGAAGCCACAGATGAGCTTATCCAAAGCGATGCGGTCAATGTACCAAAATCCATCGCTAAGCTCGTGGGGGGGTTGGCGGTGCTTGTCATCAGTTCACGTTTTATTGTGTGGGGGGCGGTGGAGATTGCCAAAAGCTTTGGCATGTCGGAGATTATTATTGGACTTACTATTGTGGCGGTGGGAACAAGCTTGCCTGAGCTTATCTCATCTGTGATGGCAGCACGCAAGGGCGAAGATGAAATGGCACTGGGTAACGTCATTGGTTCGAACATTTTTAACACGCTTGCGGTGGTGGGTGTGGCAGGCTTGATTGCTCCCATCAGTGTCGCCGATGAAATCTTAAAACGTGATATCGTGGTCATGAGCGGTGTTACGCTTGTGTTGTTCGTCATGTGTTTGATGGCGTTGGCAGGTTCAACCAAAAAACTTGGGCGTTTGTCGGGCGGTATTTTGATGGCGACTTTTGTTGCTTATACGGCATATCTTGCGATGTCGGTAATGGCATGACGAATGGTAAAAATGGATTGGTGTGAGCCAATCTATTTTTTTGAGTAAAATTTGATAAATAAAAAAAGCCTCTCTATCAAGAAAGGCTTTTGAATATGGCTCCCCAACCTGGGCTCGAACCAGGGACACACGGATTAACAGTCCGATGCTCTACCGACTGAGCTATTGGGGAATAACTTGTCGTATCAAGTGATTGCGTATTATATAGATTTTAAAATATTTGTCAAGCAAAAATTTAAAAAAATTTACCAATTTTTTAAAATAAAAAAATATCACTATAAAAATCAATTACTTAAAACGAAAATAAAACCGAAACACCGCTGTCAAGGATTGACCATGAACCATGAGGTTCAAGGCGGGTAAATCAATGTTGTTTAAGGTTTCCCGATACATCAAACGATGCGGGCATACACACCACAACAAAAAGTCATCACCCTAGAAGTAAGATTATCGGCTCAGGTGTACGCTCAACTGGCGAGTGTTCCAGTACTTTTATTGTACGACAAATTTGTAAAATTTTCAAGGCGAATAAAATTGTAAATTTTAAAAATTTTGGCGATTTTGACGGTGCTAAATGGGGGTATTTTGTGATAAAATGGGAAAAGAGTTTTATTTTTTAAGGGTTTATTATGAAAAAAATTCCTCACGTATTGATGATTTTGGACGGTGTCGGACATCGTGAAGACCCACAAGATAACGCTGTTTATGCCGCAAAAACTCCCAATTTGGACGCTTTGATGGCAAGTTGCCCCAATGGTCTGATTTCAGGCTCTGGCATGGACGTGGGTTTGCCAGATGGTCAGTTTGGCAACTCCGAAGTGGGGCATATGAATCTAGGAGCGGGACGGATTTTGTTCCAAGACTCCACTCGCATCATGAATGACATTGGGACAGGCGAATTTTTCAACAACGAAGTTTTGGTAAATGCCGTCAAAAATACCGTAGAAAACGAAGGGGCGGTGCATATTTTGGGCTTGCTCTCTGATGGGGGTGTGCATGCTCACATCGACCACATCAAGGCGACTGCACGCCTTGCGGTAGAGCAAGGGGCAACCCAAGTATTTATCCATGCCTTTTTGGACGGACGAGACACACCACCCAAATCCGCTGATGAGTATGTGGTGGATTTAGAAGAATATTTGAGCGAGCTTAACGCCACTTATGTCTGTGAAGCCAAAATCGCAAGCGTCATTGGGCGGTTTTTTGTGATGGACAGAGACAAGCGTTGGGAGCGAGTGCAAAGTGCCTATGACCTTTTGACTACTGCCAAAGCGGTGCGTGAAGCCAATAACGCAAGCCATGCCATACAGATGGCGTATGAGGCAGATGAGACCGATGAATTTGTACAAGCGACCATCATCGATGATAATGGCGTGATTGCCGATAACGATGGCGTGATTTTTGTCAATTTCCGTGCCGACCGTGCCAGAGAGATCAGCCAAGCCTTTGTGAGTGCGGATTTTGATGGGTTTGAACGCAAATCTATACCTGAGCTATCCGCCTTTGTGATGATGACAAAATACTCCGATGAGCTTGAAAACAACCCCAAAACCACTGTGGCTTATTATCCAACAAGCCTTGCCAATACGTTGGGCGAATATTTGCAAAACAACGGCAAAACTCAGCTTCGTATCGCCGAAACTGAAAAATATCCGCACGTGAGTTTCTTTTTTAGTGGCGGACGTGAGGAACTTTATGATGGCGAAAAACGCATTTTGGTCAACAGCCCAAAAGTTACAACCTATGATGAAAAGCCTGAGATGAGTGCGTTCGAAGTTACTGATAATCTCAAAGAAGCCATTTTGTCAGGCGAATTTGACGTGGTCATCATCAACTACGCCAATGGCGACATGGTGGGGCATACAGGGGTATTCGAGGCGGCGGTTAAAGCGGTCGAAGCGGTGGATACCTGTATCGGCGAGATTGTCTCTGCGGTGCGTGAGATGGGTGGACATCTACTCATCACGGCAGATCATGGTAACTGCGAGCAGATGATGGATTATGAAAGTGGACAAGTGCATACCCAACACACCACAGAGCTTGTGCCGTTTATCTATGTGGGCGACAAACAAGTGAGTGTGCGTGGCGGTGGACGGCTGTGCGATGTTGCACCGACCATTTTACATTTGATGGGGCTTGATAAGCCAAACGAAATGACAGGCGAGAGCTTGCTTGTAGAAGCTTAATTGGTTGGGCGGATAAATTTGCATGTTGTGTGAATTTATCCGCTTTTGGTTATTGTCTAATCAGGAATCGTCATGACCTTTTATCGTGCCTATTTTTCAAAAACTATCCTAGCGTCTGTGATGGCACTCATGCTTGGTACATCGGCTCATGCCAATTTATCAAACGTCATTAGCACACCCATCTTAAAAGTTGCCAACCTGTTTGGTTATGGCGATGGTCATGATGATGGCGATGATATGTCGTCAGTACACGAAACACCCAATCTGGACGTGCTAGAAGCCAAACCCAATCCCTTGCATGGTATTGATGGGCTTCATCATGGGCGTGTGCCACTTGGGGCGGTGTCGCCAAATACCTTAAAGACGTTTGTGTCGGTGGTGGATTTGGTGCGTCGTGATTATGTTGAGGAAGTGGGCGATGAGGCGTTATTTCGCTATGCCATCAAGGGTATGATGACAGGGCTTGATAGTCATGCAGAATTTTTGGATAAAGAGGCATTTAACAATCTGCAATCATTCACATCAGGTCATGTGGCAAACATTGGCGTGTCGGCAAGTTATCAGGCATCAGAGGCTCACTGGGTGGTAACGCAGGTGGAGGAGGGTTCATCTGCCAAACGTGCTGGCATTAGGGTGGGCGACTATCTACACCAAATTGGCGATACCAAGCTAAGTGAATTCCAAAGTAGCAGTGATGTGTTACAACTATTAAACGGTATTGCAGGTACTCAGGTAGATGTTGTCATCTCAAATGCAGGACGTAATAAGAGACGGCTTTCGGTTCAGCGAAACGAAGTCATTAAAAGCAATGTTGAAACGACCATCATTGATGGCGTGGCGGTAATTAAACTGCCTGTGTTTCAAAACAACACCCGTCAGCAGATTTTGGAGAGTTTGGGATTGGTGGGCGTGCCTATTTCTGGCGTGATTTTGGATTTGCGAAATAATCCGGGGGGTGTATTGGAGTCGGCGGGGGCGGTAGCATCATTATTCATGCGAAATCAGACAGTAGTACAAGTGGTAGGACGGCAAGGGGTGGAGCGTGAACTAAAAACCGAAGGCTCGCCCCTGCTCATCGAGCTACCTGTGATGATACTGCAAAATCGCTATTCAGCGTCTGCCGCTGAGGTGCTAGCCAGTAGCCTGCAATCCTCCAAGCGAGCACTCGTGGTCGGCGAGACCAGCTACGGTAAAGGCTCGGTGCAGTCGGTCATTCCATTGGGCGACGGTCAGGCGGTAAAGATGACAACAGCTCACTATTTGACCGCTGATGGCAAACAAATTGATGGAGTGGGGGTCATACCTGATGTATCGCTTGATGATAAACCCCGTCAAATAGCCAATGACGGCACAATGGACGTGGCGGGGCATGATGATGTGTGGCTGTCTTGGGCGGTCATGCTGATGGACGGTGCCAAGCTTGATACTGGGATTAGCTTTGCTCCTGTGGGGGGATTTTGATGTCGTGTTTTTAATATATCAGCTTGAATGTAAGTCTCTGTTTGGGTCTTTTTAGTGGCGGTAAAATTAAGTTTCGTGCGTGTAAAAAAACCACCCCTTTCGGAGTGGTTTTTATATCTATTGCTAGATAATATTAAGGCTTAGTGCAACCAGTTGGGATGAACTTGTCTTTGTATTTAGCAGCACCTGAACCGTCTACTGTGCAAGTCCATACACCGTCAGTAGCACGAGATTGAGTGATGGTAGCACCAGAGATGTCTTTGTTCGCTTTACCGCCTAGTGTACCTACGATAGTACCTTCACCGTTAGTTTCGAAACCAGTTAGCTCTACTGAACTCATCAAGTTAGAACGTGGGTTGCCACCAGTAGTAGTAAGACCTACGTCTTCTTGGCTAGTGCCTTCGTATGATGGGTCTAGGACAGGTTGTTTGCCTTCGAATAGAGCAGCGTCAACAGCAGTTTTACCAGCAGCTAGCTCGCCTACTACACGAGTAGATTGAGACTTAGAGATGTAGTCTTGGTATGCTGGTAGAGCGATGGCAGCTAGGATACCGATGATGGCGATAACAATCATTAGTTCGATAAGGGTAAAACCTTTTTGAGCGTTCATAGTGAACTCCTTAGTAGTGGGGCGGTATTGCCCAAGTTTAGATTAAGCGATTAGCAAGTTGATGAAGTATATTTGCTAACCTGACGCTTATAATGTTGCATGTGCCATGCCAACTTTTTGGGCGATGATGGCAGTTTTGGGCGACTTTTGGCAAGAAATGGGAAAATTGTATGAATTTTCGCCAAAATTTTTATATTTTTGAGTGTTATTTTTAAGATTGACTAAAAAATATCCATATATTTGGATTTTTTGTCGTCTTGGGCGAATTAAAAAATCTACACATGTACTCATTTTTGTCATTTCTGGGCGATTTTTGGCTGACAATTTTTGTCATGTGAATATTTTGGGGGGATTTTGGGATAATTTTGGGCATGACGTCAATTTTTGACACTGACAAATTTTTTAAGTTGCTAAAATTTTATGTCAGACAAGGCAAAATTTGTCAGTTGGGTACTAATAATGGTAGTTTAGTGCGTCAAAAAAACAAAACCCCCAAATCCGCTGGGTGGATTCGGGGGTAGATGAGATAAGAGGATTAGTATTTTTGGTCTTCTGGGGCTTTTTGCTCGGCGGTTTGTTCTGTGTTGGCTGGCTCGCTGTCTGCACTTGGCTGGTCTGTGGTAGTCTCATTGGTCTGAGCTTCATCAAGTGTCGGCTCGGTGGTGTCGCTAGGAGCGGTGTCGTTAGCGGCGGCTTCGGCTTCGGTAGCGACAACTTCGGTCGGTGTCTTTGGCTCGGCACTCTCTGGGGCTGGCTTGTCTGTACAGGCACTTAGTGCAAAAGTGGCAAGCAGGGCGATGATGAGGGATTTTTGCATGTCTATCTCCAAATATAAGAGCTTAGAGGCTCTAATGGTGTATGATGGCTAATTGTAGCAGAATGACGGTATTTGGCAAGTGTAAAATAAAAAACGCAACAAAAAATAACAAACGTTTTGTTGCGTAAAGAGGGCTGTATTATCAAGCGATGTCTAGGGCGACAATGGCAGGTAGTGGTTTGCCTTCCACAAACTCCAAGAACGCCCCACCTCCTGTGGACAGATAGTCAATGCGGTCAGCCACGCCATATTTGTCAATCGCAGAAAGTGTATCGCCACCACCTGCAATGCTAAATCCTTCGCTATCCGCCACCGCCTGAGCGATGATTTGTGTGCCTTGACCGAATTTATCCACTTCAAACACACCCACAGGACCATTAAACAAAATGGTTTTGGCAGACTTAATTGCCTCGCCCAGCACTTGGGCGGACTCTGGGGCAATGTCTAAAATCATGTCATTATCGCCAATCTCATCAACGGATTTGACGGTAGCGGTAGCATTAGCAAGCGACCCCAAAAAGTCCTCAAAATCAATTTGTCCTTTATCTGCCACCACCACGTGTGTGGGGAGCAAAATCTCGGTTTTGGTCATGATGTCTTTGGCGGTTTCCACCAAATCAGGCTCGTACAGGGACGCACCGACATTTTTACCACTCGCCACCAAAAAGGTATTGGCAATGCCCCCACCCACCAAAATGCTGTCGCAAATGGTCGCAAGGCTGTTTAGTACATCAAGTTTGGTGGAGACTTTTGAGCCACCCACGATAGATAGTACGGGCTTGGCAGGGTTATCAAGAGCTTTGGACAACGCATCAAGCTCAGCAGATAATAAGTTGCCTGCACAAACTATCTTACCGTCTGCCACGCACGCACGAATCACCCCTTCGGTTGAGGCTTGGGCCCTATGAGCTGTACCAAAAGCGTCCATGACAAAAATGTCGCACAAATCGGCGTATTTTTTGGCAAGTTCGGCAGCATTTTTCTTTTCGCCGATATTGAAACGGACATTTTCAAGCAGTACCACTTCGCCTGCCTTGACTGACACGCCATTATCCAAATAATCGGTGCTAAACGCCACATTCACGCCTAATTTATCCGCCAAATACGTGGCAATCGGAGCAAGCGAATACTTCGCCTCGCTCTCGCCTTCGGTGGGTCTGCCCAAATGCGAACAGACAATCACGCCTGCTCCCTTATCCAAACAGGCTTGAATGGTGGGTAATGATGCTTGTAGACGTACATCGCTTGTGATGACACCGTCTTTGATGGGTACGTTCAAATCCTCACGAATCAGTACGGTTTTACCTGTGATGTCAAGGTCAGATAAATAGGTAATGCTCATAAAAATTTCCTTTTTGGTGTGGTAGCTGTCAAACCAAATTGGCATGCTATTTCATTGCCATAGAACAGTATGGCGGTCATTTTAGCATAATTTTTGGCATTTCCCAAACTTTATAGATTTTAAAAATGGTGGTATTTTATATTTGAATACTACCAGTATTCCAGATAATCACGCCATGCTCGGCATTTTTCGCCGATGGTATCTGTGCTGTGCTGTAAAATATCTGTGGTAATGGCGAGATATTCAATGGGAATATCACCTGTGTTTTGACGCAATGTGTTAAGATTGCTTAGTGAAATGCCGCCGACAAGACATAATGGTAAATCAACTTGGGAGGCACGTAGTAGGGCTTTGGGGCTGACGAGTTTGGTCAGGGGTTTTGAGATAGTGCCAAACATCGCCCCCATCGTGCCATAGCTTGCCCCTTCTTTTTTGGCTTCTTTAAAGACTGCCACATCATCATAACAGCTACGCCCAATAAACACATCATTGCCGAGCAGTTCACGAGCAAGACTGACACTACCTGTGCTGGCAAGGTGCAGTCCTGTATTAAAGTGGCAGGCGAGTTCTAGGTTTTCGTTGATGACGGTGGGAATGTTGTATTTGTCGGCAAGGCTGATGAGGATTTCGGTTTCTTGGTAGAGTGTGATGAGGTCGTAGGCATGAACGGTATGCTGACGGCGAATCTGCAACAAGGAGACAATACCTGTATCAAAGACGCGTGTTAGCTTATCGCATAGGGTAGTGATGTCGTCATCACTGGTTAGTAGGTAGAGTTTTGGGGCGGACATGGTATGTTTGCTGTCATTGGTTGTGATTATTATACAAGATTTACCATAAAAAAAGACCCAAAAATTTGGGTCTTAGTGTATCTTAGCGTCGTATTTAGTAACGATAAGCCAACTGTGTCAAGATATTGTTGGCATCGTCCCAGCGAGCATCATTGGCACTGGCACCGAGTAACACCACCACCGCAGGGCGATTATTGACGTGAGTTTCCATCACATAGCAGTAGCCTGCTTCACGGATAAAGCCTGTTTTAGAAACGCCAATGGGGTGTCCTCCTGCACGTACCAGACGACTGGTGTTATTGGCCTTATAGGTGCGTGAACCTGAGTTGTAGTTATTGATGTAAAAATCATAACTTGGTGCGGTGGAGAAGTTACGCACGGTATGATAACGTGGGTCGGAGTTCACGGCACGCATCATCTTGACAAGGTCGTTGGCAGATGAGCGGTTGCGTGGGTCAAGCCCTGAGGCATCGGCGTAGTTGGTTTGGTACATGCCTAGACTTTGGGCTTTTTGGTTCATTTGCCAGATGAAGTTATCATAGCCGCCTGGATAGGTACGTGCTAGGGCTTTGGCGGCAGGGTTTTCGGATTTCATAAGCATAAGTAGCATGAACTCGCTACGACTCATGCGGTCGCCAACACGTAAATTAGAGCTGGCTTTTTTGGCACCGTTAAAGTCAGAAGCTACCAGCACAATCTCCTCACGCATGTCCAGCCCAGCATCCAGCAATACCATCGCTGTCATGACTTTACTGATGGAGGCAATGGAGCGAACCGCATCAGCGTTTTTTTGGTAAATGGGCTGTCCTGTTTGTAGGTCAAACACCACAGCGGCAGCAGAGCGAGTGCTGATAGCAAGCTGTTCGCCATACTGGTAGGCTGAGGAGGCAGTGCTACCGTAGATGGGTTGGATAGGGAAGGGCTGAGAACTACTACCTGCTGGCAGTGGTTTTTGGGTAATTTGGGTGGTGGTGTAGCTTTGATTGGTTGGGGTGGTGTTAACGTAACTGCGACTTGGCTGGGCGTTTGGGATTTCTTGTACTTGCACCGCCTGCATGCTTTGAGCGTCGCCTTTACCGATGTAGATGGTTTTTTGTTGGCTTTTGTCTACCAAAAACGCATGGGCAGGGACTGCTACCGTAGATAACATGCAAAGAGAAAGTAAACCAAGTTGTCTTGTGTGATTGTTCTTTAAGATGTTTTTCATGGATTGCACTCCCATTTGTTTGTTTGTACCCTGAGGTGATGTGGTATCGTCCTCAAAAAGTCCCATACTCCGCATTATCCGTCAAGGGCAGTGAGTATGCTCGTTCGTTGGTGGCGAAAATGCCTAAAAGCTATATTCTAGCACAATAAAATGTGCTTGTTATGCTAATACCTGTCGTTTTTGGAGTAAATTTGTAAATAAATCTATCAAAAACTTCACAAATAAGCCATTGGTTTGGCTTTAATGCCATGACGGTGATGAAAAATCTTGGCAAAAGAATTGCGACTTCGGTGTTTAGTTGTTACAATTGTCAGCTTAAACAATGTGCCGAGTTTATTGTTGCAATTTTTACACCAAATGGTGTGTTTTGGGTGTTTGATTGTGCATGATTGCGGTAATTTTAGATAAGGTGGGCAAAAATGACGATAAAAGTGCTTATCGTTGATGACCATGAGCTTGTTCGCATGGGTATCAGTCGTATGCTTTGTGATGATGTGCAAATTGAGGTGGTTGGCGAGGCGGATTGTGGCGAGAGTGCGGTGGCGTTGGCACGAAAGCTATGTCCTGATGTGGTGCTACTTGATGTCAATATGCCAAACATCGGCGGTGTGGAGGCGACCAGACGCATTAAACAACATGACGACAACATCAAGGTACTTGCGGTGTCTAGCATGGTGGCAGAACCTTATCCTTCGATGCTCATTAAGGCGGGGGTAAATGGCTACATCACAAAAGGTACACCTATTAATGAGATGATAGTCGCCATCAAAAAAGTGGCGTTGGGAGGGAAGTATTTTAGTCATGAGATCGCTGATGCGCTTGCCCAAAGCGTGCTAGATAAAAAGCAAAACCCTTTTGATGCCTTATCTGAGCGTGAAAAGCAGGTGGCTTTGATGGTGGCAAACTGCCAAAGTGCCAGCGAGATTGCTCAGAGTTTATTTGTGAGTGTCAAGACAGTCAATACTTATCGTTATCGCATCTTTGAGAAGCTGGGTGTGGATTCAGATGTGAAGCTGACCCATCTTGCCATGCGTTATGGGTTGGTTAGTGCATGAGTACTTCATCACGAGTTTTGCCCCTAAAACGCCAAGCGACATGGATACGAAGACTGTGGCGTTTTAATATCCGAGACGAGGCACTCATATCTAGTGCCAGACTGCGTCAGCTTGGGCTTATTTATGGCGTGTATCGTTTTGTCATTGCCTCCTTTTTGGTAATGACCAATCTTGTGCTAAATAGCCATAAGGCGGGCGTAGTAACTACCCCAAGCGTCATCGAACAGCTTAGTCTAGGGCTGTATGTGGCGGTTTCGCTGTTTTTGTTGATTGTCTTTTTTTTGTTTCGAAAAAAGGTACGAACACAGTTATTTGTGGGTTTTGTGGTAGATGTAGTTTTTTTAATGCTTGGCATTATATACAGCCAAATTAGCGATTTTCAGATTATTTTGCTCTACATGGTGGTTATTGCCACAAGCTATATGCTGTTGCCACTTAACAAGTCGAACATCATCACGGTGCTTGTGGTGTTATCAATATTGCACCACCAGTTTTTTCATCTGATTTTTGATGGTCCTGCCGATAAAGATTTGTTGAGTATTAATGACAGTTTGTTGCTGTCGGTTAGTTTGGTGGCAGTGGGGTTTTTAAGTTGGTCAATTTCCCAGCGTCTTGCAAAAACTGAGCAATCACTTTTATTGCATGCCGAAGAAGTTGAAAAATTGCACGCCATCAATCAAGCGGTTGTCAAAAACATGGTAAATGGCATCATCGTGCTAGACCACGACAAAAACATCGTCATGATAAATGACACCGCCCAGCAAATGCTTGGTTTGTCTGTCAATGAAGAGTATGGCAGTCAGGCACAGGCCTTAGAGCTGTCTCGCACACTCATTAAAAATCACCCAAGTCTCATCGGTTGGTATCGTAGCGTTAGTGCCAAACATCCTGCTGAATTCATCTATGATGCTACCCCACAAATGATGTCTGATACAGATAATGACCTTGTGCATGCGGTGGATAAACTGCGTGTGAGTTCAAAGCCTTTGCTTGATCAAGGGCAGATTTTGGTGATTGAGGATTTAAGACGAGAACAAAGCCAAGCTCAACAGCTAAAACTTGCCAGTCTAGGTCAGCTCTCTGCCAGTATCGCTCATGAAATTCGCAATCCTTTGGCGGCCATCAGTACCGCAAGTGAACTGCTTATTGAAGATGCGGATGACAATGATGTCAATGCTGAGTATTATCAGATGATTTATCAGCAGACCAAGCGTGTCAATACCATCATCTCTGATGTGCTGAGCTTGTCCCGCCAAGCAATGCCTGTTCAATCGTTATTAGATGCATGTGTTTGGGCTAAACAGTTTGTGGACGAACATTATCCTCGTGAATCAGTCATGGTGGTGGGCGAGGACGTACCCATGCCGTTTTATTTTGATGTGGGGCATTTAGAGCAGGTCATGACTAATTTGATAAATAACGCCTTGCGTCACACCATTCATCAGTTTGATGATAGCGATGTCAAGATTCGCCTCACTAAGACAGTCTCAGGGGCGTTTATTGATGTGCTAGATTATGGCGATGGGGTTAGTGAACAGGATTTACCTAATTTATTTAATCCATTTTTTACCACCAGCCGAAAAGGCACGGGACTTGGGCTTTATTTGTCGCAGTCATTTAGTGAAGCTAATCAAGCAAAAATCCGCTATTTTCGTGAAAATAACATGAGCTGTTTTCGTTTAATCGTCTCTGGTGCACCTGTTAGCGGTTAATTTTGCCAAAAAGTTGCCAGATGTTTTATAATAAGGTTAGATTTGTAATATTTGTTGCGCGCAAGCGTGTTGGTGTGTATAAAATTTGGAAAAACTATGCAAAATAAACCACTTGCCCTAATTATTGATGATGAAGCTGACCTATGTCGCCTTATGCAAATCACCTTAAATAAAATGGGTGTGGATACGCACATCGCCTATGATGTCGCTACTGCCAAGGATTTTTTGGCACAAAATTATTATGATTTTTGCTTAACTGACCTTGCCTTGCCTGATGGTTCTGGCATGGATATTGTGCAGATGGTTGCCAAAAATACCACCACACCTGTGGCGGTGATTACCGCACATGGTGATGTCAATACCGCCATTGAGGCGATGAAGATAGGGGCGTTTGATTTTGTTAACAAACCGCTTGATTTGCCACGCTTGCGTCAGTTGGCTCAGTCCGCCCTAAAAGTCAATAGTATATCCAAAGACAGTATGGTGGGCGATAACAACACCAAAGAATACGCAGAAAAACCAGATATAAGCACGCCATCTTCTGCTGGCACTTCTCCTTTGCCTAAGGTGGCACCTAAGTCGTCTCAAACGACCCATTCTTATACATCCAGTTTGCCTGCATCAGCCCCAAAGCGGACAGCACCTCAGCCTACTTTTGCGGGTAACGAAGATATCTTTGATGGTAGGCTTATTGGCGATTCTAGACCCATGAAACAGCTTCGTGCTACCATCAAAAAACTCGCTCGCTCGCAAGCCCCTGTGTTTTTGTGGGGTGGTTCTGGCACAGGTAAAGAAGTTGTCTCTCGATTGATTCATGACCTTAGCGGTCGTCGTGATGGTAACTTCGTCCCCGTAAACTGTGGAGCGATACCCTCAGAGCTGATGGAAAGTGAGTTTTTTGGACATAAAAAGGGTAGTTTTACAGGGGCGACCTCCGATAAAATGGGATTGTTTCAGCAGGCAGATGGGGGTACGTTATTTTTAGATGAAGTGGCGGATTTACCGCTCGCCATGCAAGTTAAGCTGTTACGTGCCATCCAAGAAAAAACCGTGCGTGCCATTGGCGACACTAAAGAAATCCCAGTGGATATTCGTATCGTTTGTGCCACACATAAGGATTTGGCGGCGTTGGTTCAACAAGGTGCATTTCGCCAAGATTTGTATTATCGTATTAATGTTATCGAAGTCAAGCTCCCGACGCTAAACGACCGCCGAGATGATATTCCCATGCTTGCCAACCATTTTTTGGATTTAATTGCCAAAGATTGGGGGCTTGATGGACTGACTTTGACTGATGACGCCATTGACGCATTAACTTATCATAATTTTAAGGGTAATGTCAGGGAGCTTCGCAACATCTTAGAGCGTGCTGTTACACTAAGTGATAGCGATGAGATTGATGCACACCATCTTATGCTGGACGATGTACACGTTGAGCTAGAACATCTAGATGGCTTGGCGGAGGATATTGAAGATGTGCCTCATGAGGCGACCACAACAGAAGAAGTGTTACCATCAAAGCGGATTGATGTCAGCCCAACAAAAACATCGCCTTATCAGGATCAGCGCCCCACTTATCACACTCATGCCATCAAGACAGAGCATAAAGACAGCAATAAAGACATTAAGCCTACTGCACAAGGTCTGCACATCAGCGGTTCTGCCAACTATGGCATGCCTATATCTACGCCATCTGCCAAGCATGAGCCTGACAAACCCTCAAAAATCCCTCATGAGGCTTTGGGGGAGTTACCCAAAGAGGGTCTAGAAGCCTATCTATTAGAACAAGAGCGTCAGCTGATTTATACTGCATTACAACAATCAGGTGGCAACAAAACCCAAGCCGCCAAACTTCTGGGCATGACCTTTCGTTCATTGCGTTATCGCATGAAAAAGTTAGAGATTGATGACGATGATGAGGCGTTGCAGTAGTTTGACATTTTGTAGCGAGTGTTTATGACAGATATTTTTTCCAAACAAACTAAGCCATCAAATTGGCTGACCCGTGATTATCAGATTAGACCTGATTATCGTAGTTTGGGTTTGGCGTTAATTTTTGTGTTATTGTCCAATGTGTTGTTTTTGGTGGGTGCGTATTTGACAGGCATTGCTAGACCTATCATTAATGTAGATTATTTAGCGATCTGTATTTTGTGGGCAATTCCGCATCGTCTGGCGAAATGGGTTGGCACATTGTCATTTGTGGTGGCGGTACTTATTGATGCAATGATGATGGCAATGCAGTTATTTCCGTTTTTAGATATTTCTGCCGCTATCTCATTGGCACCATTTTTGGTAAATGCCCCCTTACGTTATATGGTCATGACTGGGGTTGTGGTAGGGTATATTTTTCTTATGCCTGTGCTAATGATATGGCTGTCAAGACGTTGGTTTATCAAGAAATGGTCGTTTTTATATGTGGTGGTGTGGGCAGTTATTGGGGTGTGGGGTTACACCAATTTTAATGAGTTTCGCTACATGGGTGTCTCTGGAGAGCGTTTTGCACAGTCGGATTATTTTTATATCCATAGTCAATACAAACGCTATCGTCATGTTGCTGACAGTGGATTTGCGGGGTATTTTAATCAAGTTCCACAAATGATACTTATTGATGTGGCGTATATTTCACATCATTTTGGAGCGGTTAAGTCAGGTATTGTGGAGCCTGAAAGTCGTCCGTTGGTAACGGCTGATACCGATAGACGAGTGCTTGGCGACAAGGGTGTGGATATTGGCGATGATGTACCACGTCAATTATCTGACAAAATGTTGCTGATTGTGGCGGAATCTTGGGGTGTAGCACGAGATAGTAATGCCCAAAAAGATATTTTGGCAGGGATATATGCTCATCGTGATAATTTTGATTTTTTGGATGTAGGATATTTTGGGTTTGCAGGAGCGACTGTTGAGGGGGAATTACGAGAGCTTTGTCAGTTAGATGTGGAAAGCGGTTATGCGTTTAGTCGTTTAGATGATAAACCTTTTGCTGATTGCTTGCCAAATCGTCTACGCAAACAAGGTTATCAAACCATCGGTATGCACGCAGGATTTAGTTCTATTTACGAACGCAACTTTTTGTATCCTAAGATGGGTTTTGATAAGACTATTTTTGCTGAAAATTACAATCACCTCAAACACTGCACTGCCTTTAATGGGGTGTGCGATAGCGAGATGTTTGATGTAGTGGCCAAAGAATTTAAAGAAAATAATGGGAATAAATTATTCTTTTATTGGCTGACGCTTACCAGCCACGCATCTTTTCCTGAAAAAGACATGGTTAATCCTCGATTTGATTGTGATAAATATGGCATACCCAAAGGCGATATCTGTAATAACTTTCGCCTAGAAGCTCAATACTTTGATGGGCTGAGTAAATTGCTTGAAAAACCTGAGATGAGAGGTGTGGAAGTGATTGTGGTAGGCGACCACATGCCACCAATATTTACCAGACATCCCATACATCCTTATTTACAATGGCAAGATGTATCTTGGGTACATTTTAAGGTAAAAGATTAGAGTTGTTGATGCTGTTAAAAGCCACTTGTATAAGTGGCTTTTTATTATGAAATGGGTTTTTCGCCAAATTTGGTTAGGTATTGCAGGTTTTTGTCAAGGACAATGTAAGCACCATTATACTTTGCCATCAAGCCGATAACATAGACTCTACCGTGCTTGGTCTCAATATCGTTCAATGTATTCACATCGTCAGGGCTGGACATCTGTATGTTTTTTCGCGTGGCGATGTCAGTGGAGTTTAGGACGTCTATTGCTTCGCTTAAAGGAATATAATCATCGCCTTTTTTTGAGGGGTAATACACTGCTACTGGTAGTGTCCCTAGTGTGCTGTATTTGGATAAGCCTCCTAGCTGTGGAAAATCTGCAAGTTCCCTATATCCAACAACGGTAGCGGAGCTATTGGGGTAGACGATGACCGCAGAGGGTTTTTCTTGATAGAGTGTGTTTAGTCCGTAGACTAATGCACTCAGTTGCACCATGCCGATGATGGCAAAATCTGAGATAATTTCTTTTTTGGGCTTGGCGGGATTATAAACCAAAAAACTCAGCAAGGGACCTAGTACCACATCCACCAAAAAAACCAGTGTTAGCCCCTGCACTGCCCCTGTCATGCTAAAATAAAAAGATGGGTATGCCCAAAAATACACCCAGCTTGCCGCCATCAAAAAGACTAAAAGTGATATAGAAAAGTGAACACTCATAGCTTTTATTTTGGATTTAAGTGGTAATTTATAAAAAGTTTTCATGGATTGTCAAAGTTGGTACGAAAATTGCTTCAATTATAGCAAATACCGTTCTTTTTATGAAGTTAAAATGCAAACTTATTCAAATTTAGCCCAAAAAGGCTTTACATTAATTGAATTAATGATTGTCATTGCTATCATTGGTATATTGGCAGCCATAGCACTACCCATGTATCAAGATTATGTCGCCAAAGCTCAGGTAACCCGTGTTCACTATGAGATCAGCGCTGCTCGCACAACCATTGATTCAATCCTATTTAATGGTCGATTGCCTACGCTAGACCCTGCTCAAGCTGAATCTAATGATTCTTATGAATATGTTGGTATTACAGAAGACCCAGCATCTAATCTGGTATATATTGCTAGTATTACCATTAATGGCGATAGATTTGAGAAGCTGACGGCTGAATTTGGCAAGCAGTCTTATGTTGCTTTAAAAGGTGCTCAGATTTCCATGATACGCGATGCCGATGGCAGCTGGTCATGTGAAGTAGATGCTAATGGTAGCAATTGGAAAGAAAAGTATACTCCCAACCCATGTAGAAACTAGTTTTCTTAATGAGTAGTACCCTGTGTGAGACATAGGGTGCTTTTGATGGTGTGTGCTACACCACACAAAAGTAGCGTTTTAGCCCATCTAAGAGTAGCTCTTTTTGCACGGATAATGTGCCATCAAATTGAGCATTGAGCATATTTGCCCCACCGCCCGTCAGCGTGATGGTAAAGTCAGGATAATCCGCCATGATGGCTCGCACCGCCCCGACCACGCCAAACAGTACACCGTGATTGACCGCATCAAAAGTCGTCCGCCCAAGCTCTACGCTGTCAAACCGCCCTGCCTTAACCGCAATCTGCTGAGTGCCTGCATACAAGGCGTGGCGTTGCATATAGACATTGGGTAGGATATAACCGCCCAAATGCACGCCCCTATCAATCAAATCAATGGTCAAAGCCGTGCCACAGCCGACCACACATTGTTTTTGAGTGCTGTCCACCGCCCCGAGCATTTGTAGCCATCTGTCCACGCCAAGCTGATTGGGATCGTAATGACTCTTTAACAGAGGGTGGTCGGCATTGACTTTGGCAAATTCAAACGGCACGGCAAAGCCTTGCAAAGTCTCGGTGATGGCGGTGTTGATTTTTTCGCCAAGCACGCTAGAAATGCCAACAAATTCAGGCTCAAAACTTGCCAAAGTGCCAAGTAGCCCAAGCAACAATTCATTGGGGGCTTTTAGGTGTTCACGAGCGTCAAAGGCAATGATGGTGTCATTGTCCATAATCCAATATTTTAGGCGGGTATTGCCTAAGTCTAGCCATAATTTTTTCATTAAAATTTCCTTAAACGATAAGTTAAAAAGTAGCAAAAATTTGTTTTGGGCGTAAATGTGTATTGTGTGCCATTACAATCCAAACTCCAACACGGTGCGTAATACGCACCTTACAACTTTCTCTCTATTTTTGCCATTCCTGCATAAATGGGCGTAATGGCATTGTTATTTTCTAATAACAATTCGCCATTATTACCAATACCAATACATTGACCTTCATTAGCAATGTCAGTCATATTATTTTGAATAAAAATAGACACATTCTTACCCTGTAAAAGATGGGCTTGGTTAAAATGATTAATAAAGTGGGTTAAATAATTTGGGTTTTGGCAAGCATTACAAATCTCCACCGCCTTAAAAATGGCGTTTGCTATTGGAATGTATAAATCTTTGGCGGATAAAGTTAAATCAGCCGTTAAATCTTGCAAACAAGTCGCTTGATATAGCCCATCCTTAATCTCTGGCGAATGACCGACATTTAAACCAATGCCAATCACCACGCCCACAAGGGTATTTTTGTCGTTTAATTGTTTAAAGACAGGTTCAATCAAAATCCCTGCCAATTTTTTAAAACAATGTAATTTATCATCATAAAAACCGACATCGTTCGCCCATTTAACACCAATTAGGGGTAAGTTATTCTGGGTGCGAATTTGGTTGATGTGCTGAATAATGTCCAAATGAGCGATTTGATAACCCACCGCCAGCGACAATAAGCCTGATAATTGGCATAAATCAAATCGTCCTTTGCTTATGGGAACATATAAAGACAAAAACACATTGCCCGCCCCGCTGACCCACGAGCGTCCGTGTTGCCCCCGTCCTGCCGTCTGGTGGTCGGCGGTGTACAGATGGGGCAGGTTGTGGGGGTGCGTGCCGCCCGTGATGGCGCGGATAAGGTCGGTATTGGTACTGCCTGTACACTGAACATGGGTGTGGGCGGTGGGTGTTAAAAAATGGGGCATAGGGTTAAAATTCACAAAAAATTGGGCTATAATAGCACAAATTTTTAGGAGTATGTAAAATGATGTATTTGTGGTTTGTGATTGCAGGGACGTTTGCAGGCGTGTGTGCAGGGCTGTTTGGTGTGGGTGGGGGTCTCATTATCGTGCCAGCCCTTGTGTGGATTTTGGGGGCGTATGGTATGCCTGTCGATGTCCTGACGCATGTGGCGGTGGGAACGGCACTTGCCACCATTATTTTGACTTCCATCAGCTCCATGTCGGCTCATCATAAGCGTGGCGGTGTCAGATGGGATGTGTTCAAAAACATGGTGGTTGGCTTGGTGGTGGGTTCGCTTGTCGGAGCGTGGGTGGCGACCATGATTAACGGTCAATCCCTGCAAGCCATCATCGGTGGTGGAGCGGTGCTGGCGGCGATTAAAATGCTCTTTTTCCCCAACAAAGAAAATCCCAACAGCAGACTTCCTAAGCCCTATATGCAAGGCATCATCAGTACGCTGATCGGTTCGTTGTCGGCGATTTTTGGGATTGGTGGGGGAACGGTAATTGTACCGTATCTGTCAGGTAGTGGCTTACCCATGAAACAGGCGGTGGGTACATCATCGGCGTGTGGTTTGCCAATTGCCATCGCTGGTACGCTTGGATTTATTTGGTTTGGGCGTGGGGCGGTTTCTGAGCTTGATGTGGCTGGCACGCTGGGTTTTATCCACATTGGGGCGTTTATCAGCATCAGTATTTGTAGCTTTGTCATGGCAAAAGTGGGAGCGAAATTGGCTCACGTCTTACCTGCCAAGACACTCAAACAAGCCTTTGGGTGCTTGCTCATGGTGGTGGGGTGTCAGTTGATTTATAAAGGATTGTTGGGTTAAATTAGTGATGATAAAAAAGCACACTTTTGGGGTGTGCTTTTTATTTTGGATAAAAGAGGTTGGGGCTGGTCTGTCATTAAATTGGGCGGTTTTTTGTGCAGGTGGCTTTATGGACTTGATAATCTCCCTTACCAATCTCCCTAATTTTTGTTAAAATACCCCTTTTTTATCATCAGCTCATCTCATGCGTCTAAAATCCCTAAAACTTGCTGGCTTTAAATCCTTTGCCAACCCCACAACTTTCACTTTCAAGCACGACATCACCGCCATCGTAGGACCTAACGGCTGTGGCAAATCCAACGTCATCGATGCGATTCGCTGGGTGCTGGGTGAAACCTCTGCCAAACAGCTTCGTGGCGGAGCGATGAGTGATGTCATCTTTGCAGGGGTGGAGGGACGAGCAGGCAAATCGCTTGCCAGCGTGGAGCTGACCTTTGAGCATACCCAAGATGAGAGTACAGGCATTCGCCATGCCCTAAACCTATATCAAGAGCTGACCCTTCGCCGTCAAGTGACCAAAGAGGGCAAATCGGATTATTTTATCAACGGTCAAAAAGTGCGTCGCCGTGATGTGGTGGATGTGTTTTTGGGGACGGGGCTTGGAGCGAGAAGTTATGCGGTGATTGAGCAGGGCATGATTGGGCGGATTGTGGAATCTAGCCCTATGGAATTGCGGGCGTTCATCGAGGAGGGGGCAGGCGTATCTCGCTATCAGGCTCGCAGGATTGAGACGCAAAAACAGCTAGATGACGCTCGGGATAATTTGGAACGTCTGACCGATTTGCAAAGTGAGCTTAAAAAACAACAAAAAACACTCATCAAGCAAGCCGAATCCGCCAAACGCTACGAAGTGCTACACCAAGAGATGACCGCCATTTCCCAAAGTACGCTTTTGGAGCGGATGTTTGAGACGTGGAAACTGGTGGGGCAAAAAGAAGCCGAACATCACAAATCCACCGAACTACTTGCCACGCTTGAACAAAATGTCGCCAAAGCTCGCCAAGCTCTTGACCAAAAAAGCGAACAAATCGCCCAAGCGGTGTGGCTCAAAGATGACGCTAAGGACAAATACCACAACGCACGCATGGCAGAGCAGACGGCGGAGCATAATTTTTATAAAGTCAATCAAGAACTTAGCCAATCCGATGATAAATTAAACCGCCTGCTCCAAGCCCAAAAAGACGCTCGCACGAGCATGGAAACCGCCCAAAGAGAGCTTGACCAAATCGCCCAAACCCTGACCGACACTGCCCCAGAGTTAAGCGAAGTACAAACGGTGCTAACGACCCACCAAAGCGAGCTTGCCAGCGTTCAGCACACATGGCAAAACGCCCGTGCAGACGTGGACAAGCTCACCACCACTCGCCAAGCCCTAGACACTCAAAAACAGCTTGCCTTGTCGGGCAAACAGCGTCTGGTTGCCAGCTTACAAAAATGGCAAAAACGCCAAGATGACCTACTTAGCGAAAAAACCGCCCTTGACAGTATCCAAACTGACACAGGCGAAGTGCAAACGCTTGCTCGTGAGATTGATGGCTTGACGCTTGCCATTGATGAAATACAGCTTGACGATGACAAACGCACGCTGGACGAACTTAGCCAAAAAGTCGCCACGACCAAAGCCGAGCTTGCCACGCTAGAAAAACGCCATGCCAGTCTGACGGGCGAATACGATGCCCTGCACAAGCTCGTCTACCCACCCAAAAAATCAGGCGAAACAACCACCACCGCCCAAGCCGACCACGCCCGCCATGAGCAGTTACAGCAATTAAAAGACGTAATTAGTCTAAGCAAAATGGGCAAAGACTTTGGGGCGGTGCTGGACGGATTTTTGGGGTTTTGGCTAGATGGTAAATTGGGCGATGTTTCTTGTCATGACATTGTGGAGACAGACAGCCAAAAACCCACTGCCATTTTTTACCCAAGTACCCTTAACCAAAGTACTGCCGTGAGTGAAGGCGACTTGTTGGCGGTAAATGCACTTATTGACCGCCCCAAACTTGCCTTGTTTGATAACGTCTATCTGTACACAGGGCAGGGCGTGCCAAGCGTGGCAGATGACAAAATTATCCTAACCAAAACAGGCTGGATTGTGGGGCGATTTGGGGTGGTGTCTGCCAGTAAATTTGGGGCGAGAAGTGATTTTTTAAGCCAAAAAACCGAGCATTTGGCACGCCTTGCCGACCTAGAAAGTGAGCTGGACACGCTCGAGGGTGACATGGAAAGCAAATCACAAACGCTCAAAAACTTAACAGCCGATGAATCTTGCCTTAAAATCACCCTTGATGAACGGGTTGCCCAGCGTGCCACGCTCATCAACAAAAAGCATGGGGCGGAGCAGGCGTTGTTGCGTGCCGAATCCGCCCTAAAAAATCATACGCTCAAAGCTGAGATGATAGCCCAAAATCAAGCACGCCTTGATGACGAAAAAGCCGAGCATGACAGCGATAGGCTCAAATTTGACGAACAAATCCGCCAAAGCGAGAGCGAGCTTGCCAAACTGTTACCAGAGCTACAAACTGCCACCGACATCATGACGGTGCTGGGCGGACAGGTGGAGCATTTAAACCGTGTCATCAAAGAATGTCATGATAAAGTCAATGCTTTGACTTTGCAAAATCAGTCATTATTGCAAAAACAAGCCCACGAAACCAAGCTTTTTGACATGGCAAAACTTGCCCTAGCAACTGCCGAACAAGACATTCAAGCCACTTATGCCAAAGACGAATCGCTCATCGCCCAGCTCCCTACGCTAGAACAAGCGTTCAAACTTGCCAAATCACAAACGGCGGAGTTAAAAGTCCAAAGCGATGAACACGAATCGCAGGTCAAGGCGTTGCAAATCGTACATGGCGAGCTCCAAGAAAAGCTCACGGACGCTCATACAGCAGTCGCCACCGCCCAAGCCCACGCCACCCAAATTAGTGCAGACGTGGCGGTGGCACAAAGTCGCCTCGCGGATTTGGGCGAGCAAATGCTCTCTTATGATGAGAATTTTAACCTGCCGTCCACGCTCCATGACTTCGCTCACAAACCGCCTACTTTCACCGACCATAGTAAACGCCTAAGCGACATCAAAGCCGAACTCGATAAAATCGGAGCGGTCAACCTAACGGCGGTGGCGGAGCTTGCCGAGCTTGAAAGTCGGGTATCGCCTATGGACAACCAAATCAAAGACATTACCGATAGCATGGATAAGCTCAAAGATGCGATACGGGCGATAGACGAAAAGACCAAAACGCTCTTTTTAAACATGCTTGATGCGGTCAATGGCGAGCTAAATACTTTATTTAGCAAGGTGTTTGGCGGTGGGCAGGCGAGTTTGACGCTCATGGACGATGAATCGCTACCCAAAGCCGACAAATGGCGAGCGGGTCTTGTGCTCATGGCACAGCCCAAAGGCAAGAAAAATTCACGGCTTGGTGTGCTGTCAGGTGGTGAAAAAACGCTCACCGCCTTGTCGCTCATCTTTGCGATTTTCAAACAGCACCCCGCTCCGTTTTGCGTACTGGACGAAGTGGACGCACCCCTTGACGATGCCAATGTGGGACGGTTTACGAGTCTGATTCATGAGCTGGCGGACAGCGTGCAGTTTATTTTTATCAGCCATAACAAACTTGCCATGCAAACCGCCCACGAATTAAAAGGCATTACCATGCCAACGGCGGGCATTTCTAGTTTGGTAACGGTGAATTTGGAGGAGGCACAGAAGTATTTGGAGGATTGATTTTTTGGGGTTGCACTTGTACCTTTAACCTAAGATAAGTGTACGTCTGTCAAATTTTACAACTTTTATACAACTGCTTAAATTGTGAGTAAAGTTATTTTGTTAATCTAAGCAGGATTTTGTGTTAATTGATAGGACTTATGATGTCAAAAAAATATTTGTCTTTGTCGGTGCTTGGGTTATCCTTGATGGCTTGTGCCAATCAGGATTACAGTTATGATAGTAGTGTTTATCAATTTTTGGAAGCTGAACGCCAAAAATCAAACCCCAATGCCATGTATCAGTACGAACAAAACATGCAAGGCTCGCTCTTTGCCATGTACCCAACCTACTGGCGACTAAATGGCGACATTTCCTATCAAGACCCTGCCACCATCAATAACTTCGTGCGTCAATACCCAAGCCATGTCATCAGTGAAAAATTGGTGGCGGATTATGCTGAAGAAAAGGCTCGCCAAGGCGACTATGCCAGCGTGCGAGCGGTCGCCCAAAACATCGAAAATGCCGATGCTTCTGAGGCGTGTGCCATTGCTCTTGGCTACAATAACATTCATGATGCTCGTGCCTTAACCCAAAAAGAAAACGTCTGGACAAACACCCGTATCGAGCAATCACTGTGTGATAAGCTCGCCTATGAGATGGCAAACCATCAGCACATTACACGCACCGACCGCCACGAACAGCTCATTCGCATGATGCGCATCGATGGTCGTCAGCTATCCTCGAAGCGACCACCGCTTGATAAAAGTGCTGACATTGTTAATCTGGCAAGACATTTGGGTCTATCGATTGACTATGGCACGCTTTCAAGCATTAAGTCAAACCCCA
This sequence comes from Moraxella sp., assembly GCF_030525845.1. GTDB lineage: Bacteria > Pseudomonadota > Gammaproteobacteria > Pseudomonadales > Moraxellaceae > Moraxella. The sequence goes on along the minus strand of NZ_JAUNDY010000015.1, from coordinate 15,188 downwards.
ATGCGTTTTTGACCCAATTTAACAACATGCCTTATAGCGAGGTAAATCAATACCTATACGTCTACGCCATCAGCCAAATTGCTCATCGTTCGTATTGGGAGGCAGCCAATCAGTTGAGCTATGACATCAATCTTGATAACACTCGTCGCCAAAAACTCATCTCAGACATGGCTCGCCGTTACGCTTACCGCAGTATCGCCGTTAAACGCATGAACATGAATACTGATGATGGATTTAATATCGAGGCGGTAACTTGGTTTAGAAACAGCCTAGGTGAGCCGTTTAATTTTGAGGAAGCGGAGGATTACGCCCAAGCGAGCATTTATTTTAGCCAATGGGCGGACGTGGCAAATGCCATCGGTGCGATGAGTCAAACAAAGGCAAATGAAAATGTGTGGCAATATTGGCTGGCTCGTGCCTATGAGCAAACAGGCAAAAATAAGCAAGCACGACAAATCTACCAAAATCTTACCAAGCAAGTGGGTTATTATGGACTGCTTGCTCGTGATAGACTAGGTATGGCACTGACAGCCAATGACATTGGCGGTATCGGTATGCCAAACATTAGCGGGCGTGATGCACAGCGTGTCATGCAAAATGCCGATTTTGCTCGTGCCTTTAAGCTCATGGAGAGTGGGGCAAGCATGGAGCATATCCAGCGTGAATGGAACTGGGCGGTACGTACTACCACCCAAGCAGGCGACCATCATTTGGTACTTGCTGCTGCCAAAAAAGCTCACGACATGGGCGTGTATAGTCGCAGTATTCATGCGATGCAAAATTCTCCTGTGCGTGCCGCCGCCATCAGCCACCCCACGCCTTATCAAGGTAGTGTAATGTCGTACAGCCAGCGTGTGGGTATTGACCCTGCGTGGACTTATGGCATTATTCGCCAAGAAAGTCGCTTTCAGCCCAATGCTCGCTCAGGGGCAGGTGCTGGCGGACTTATGCAAATCATGCCAAATACTGCCAAACAAATTGCTCGTGGCATGGGCGAGAGTGTGGGAAATATGATGAATGCTGATACCAACATTCGTTATGGTGCGTGGTTTTTGAGTGATTTATATCAAAAAACTGGTAATATCGCTGTGGCAACCGCCAGCTATAATGCAGGACCAAATGCCGCCAAAAAATGGCTGCCTAAGCACGGCAGTATCAGTGCTGACCAATATGTCGAAGCCATTCCTTATAACGAAACCAAAGAATACGTCAAGCATGTCATGGAAAATGCCACCATTTATGGTGTGTTGTTGGGAAATTATACGCCCATCAGTCAGCGTATGGGAACAGTATCGCCATCTTGGTAATTTACCACAAACAAAACTGCTCAAATGGGGCAGTTTTTTTCATGAGATTAAAACTTGAAAGGTGGGTGTGGGCGGGTGTATAATGAGTGCGTTAGTTAAATAAATTAACGTTGCTTTTAACGTATGTTAGGTTTTTTGAGTTAAATCAAAGAGTTACTGAACGTTAAAAACAGTGTTAATCTTGTGTTTGTGGCGATTGCCATATCAATCAACAAGGATAACCCATGAAAACACTGTGCGAACACATCATGGTAAAAACCCCCATCACTTTGCAGCCTGATTGTACCTTTAATCAAGCACTTGCCATTGCCCAAGAGCATAACGTGCGTTATTTGCCTGTGGTTGATGAAAATGGGCGATTTTTGGGGATTTTTTCTACACTTACCCTTCTCAATCTTTTGCTTCCGCAAGCGGTATCCATCAACATGGGCAAAAAACTGGTGGATTTGAATTTTATGCGTACCAGCATAGAAGAATTGCGTGCAAAATTGGACGACATCGGTCATCAGACGATTGACAAACACTTGACGACCAATGTGCCGATTTGTCATGCGGACAGCTCCATCATGGAAGCGATTCATATTTTGCATGACCATCATGCCCATGTCGTTGTTACCGACAAGGTTTCTGGTCGCTTTGAGGGTATTATTACCATCAAGGTGCTTGTTAATCATTTGACCCAAGTTTAACCCAAGATTGAGATTATAAAGATGGACTTACTAAATCACGCCTCAGCCCATATGTGGCTGTCAGGCATACTACTTATTATTGTTTATGGCTTTTTAATTTCCGAAAAAATCAACCGTGCGGTTGTGGCGATACTCGGTGCGTGTTTGGCGATTTATCTGGGGCTGTTAAATCAGCACGAAGCCCTTGCCAAAGTGGACTGGAACACGCTGTGGCTACTCATCGGCATGATGATTTTGGTCAGTATTACCGCAAGGACAGGTGTGTTTCAATACGTGGCGATTTGCTCTGCTAAGCTTGTCAAAGCAAGTCCTGTGGGGATTTTGGCGATGATTATCGTCATCACGGCACTTTTTTCGGCGTTGCTGGACAACGTTACCACCGTACTACTCATCACGCCTGTAACGCTACTGATTACCGAGCAGCTTGGCATCAAGGCGTTTCCTTATCTGTTTTCCACCATTTTGGCGTCCAACATTGGTGGGGCAGGGACGCTGATTGGCGACCCGCCTAACATCTTAATTGGCTCAAAAGTTCATCTTACCTTTGGCGATTTTGTCATTCATATGGCACCGATTGCGGTGGTCATTTTGGCGGTCATCACAGCGATACTGGTGATGATGTTTGCCAAAAATCTGACAACCACTCCAAAAGCTCGCTCCCAAATCATGCAGTTTAACGAGCGTGATGCCATTACCGATGTGACATTGCTCAAAAAATGTGCCTTTGTGTTTACCCTTGTGATCATTGGGTTTTTTGTGGGTCATGGACTGGGCATTGAGCCTGGCACGATGGCACTATCAGGGGCAGGTCTACTGATGCTGTTGGCGTTTGGCGGTGAGAATGCAGAACATCAAGCCGAAAAAATCCACCATGCTTTTGGCGAAGTGGAGTGGGTAACGATTTTCTTTTTTATGGGGCTGTTTATCATTGTCGGTGCGGTAGAACATAGTGGGCTACTTGATTTACTTGGTAATGAACTGATGAATATTACAGGTGGCGATGTCGTCAAAATGGCACTGATGGTGCTTTGGGTGTCGGCGATTTTGTCGTCATTTTTGGATAATATTCCGTTTGTGGCAACCATGATTCCACTGCTACACACCGCCCAAACTCAGATGCCAGAAGGTACAGAATTTAGCCCTGTGTGGTGGGCGTTGGCACTGGGGGCGTGTTTGGGGGGTAACGGCACGCTCATCGGTGCGTCTGCCAACTTGACGGTGGCAGGCTTTGCCGAAAAAGCCAAACAGCCCATTTCTATGATACAGTTTACCAAATACGCTTTCCCACTCATGCTTATCATGATTGCGATGGCACACGGTTATTTGGTGTGGCGATATTTTTAAGTGTCTGCCCAATGATAAAATGGCAGGGTTTTTGGCGTAAAAACCATTGATCCTGCCATAATTTTGAAATTTTTTTGTAAGAAAATTACACTTACTACGTCTAAGTATCATCATAAAGCGGTTTTATGATGACTTATTTTTTAACTTTGGAGAATATGATGTCAAACACCAAAAAACTCACAGGGCTTGCCATGGCAGGTCTTTTGGCGACTACCCTAACCGCTTGTGGCGAAGAAAAAGCCGAAGCTAAGCCCATGGAACAAGGCTACCAAAACGCCGAAAAAACCCAACCTGCAAGTACTGCCCAACCTGAAACTAACACTGCCACTGACACCAAGACTGCCGAAGGCAAATGTGGCGAGGGAAAATGTGGTGAAGCAGGGTGCAGTGCTACCATGACCGACAAAACCGCCGAAGGCAAATGCGGTGAGGGTAAGTGCGGTGCAGAAGCCAGTGCTGACAAATCTGCCAACGCAGGATGTGGTGCAAATGCTGGTGCGGATAAAACAGTTTCGGCAAGCTGTGGTGCTAGCACGGATAAAAACGCCTCAGCCAGCTGTGGTGGCGCCAAATAATCTAACAAAGCTGTAAACCAAACAAACGGTTTATTTTGGGGCTTGGACGTATTTCGTCCTTGCTCTGGGGCTTTTTTAAATTTTTCAACAAAATCATTGGGTGATGTGTGATGATACAGACCAAAAACCTAATCATTGGCTTTGGCAAGGCAGGCAAAACGCTTGCAGGATTGTTTAATGTACATGGTGAAGAGACCATTTTGGTGGAGCAATCTGCCCAAATGTATGGTGGTACGTGCATTAATGTCGGCTGTATCCCTTCCAAAAAGCTCATCTTTGAAGGAAAGCACACCGATTTTGCCACCGCCATGACAAACAAAGACAAGCTGATTGGTGCGTTGCGTGAAGCCAATTTTAAGCGACTTGATGATTTGTCTCATGTTACGGTAGTAAATGCACAGGCAAGTTTTATTGACAATCACACCGTAGAGCTTTCCACAGGTCAGCGTGTGCATGCCCAGAGGATTTTTATCAACACAGGGGCGACCTCTGTCATGCCAAAGGTGGCAGGCGTGGACGGCTTACGCATTCATGACAGTACAGGGCTGTTAAATTTATCCAAAAGTGCCAACACAGCCCCCAAGCGACTTGTCATCATTGGTGCAGGATTTATCGCCTTAGAGTTTGCCTTTATGTATGCCAATTTTGGCAGTGAGGTAACGCTTATTGAGAAATTTGACCAATTTTTACCCAGTGTTGATGATGATGTACGCCAAATCGTGTTTGGACTTTTAGATCGGCGTGGTATCAAGCTACATTTGGGGCAAAATTTGCAAAAATTTGAGCATTTTGACACTCATACCGATGTCATCACCGACAAGATGACTCTGCCGGCAGATGCGGTGCTTGTTGCTATGGGTAGACGACCCAATACAGACGCACTAAACCTACAAAACACGAGCGTCAAACTAACAGAGCGTGGTCATGTCGTGTGTGATGAGACACTCAAAGCAGCAGAAAACATCTGGGCGATGGGCGATGTGGCAGGTTCACCGCAGTTTACTTATATCTCGCTTGACGATTATCGCATCATCGCCAACCATCTGTATGGCGATGGCACACGGCACACCAGCGACCGTCAGGTTTTTCCTACCAGCGTTTTCATCACACCGCCATTATCACAAATCGGCATGAATGAAAATCAAGCAAAACAAAGCGGTAAAAATTATGCCGTTGCCACCATGCCAGCCGTCAATGTCGTCAAAGCCAAAATCACAGGGGAGACAGACGGTCTATTAAAAGCGATTATTGATAAAGACAGCCGTGAGATTTTGGGCGTTACATTGTTTTGCGAAGACTCTCATGAGATTATCAACTTATTTAAATTGGCTATGGATAACGGTGTTACGGCAGATTATTTTAAAAATCAAATATTTACTCACCCAACCATCAGCGAAGCACTCAACGATTTGTTTGCTCAATTTTAATTTTTAAACGACATGACTTTAAATCAGAGGTGTTTTATGAAAAAATACATTCCTATCATCATCGCAAGCACGTTTGCTCTTGGTGCGTGTGCCAACGCCCAAACCACCAACGCTCAGACTGTCAAACCTGCCCAAAGTCAAAGTGTGCAAGATGTCAAACCCAAAGCTAAAGGTGTGTGGATTGATGTGCGTACTGCCGATGAGTTTAACGCAGGACATCTAAAAGGCAGCCTAAATATCCCAGTGGATAAAATCGCAAGCCAAATCGCAAGTGTAGAACCCAACAAAAACGCTCCTATCAACCTATATTGCCGTAGTGGCAGACGTGCCGAGACCGCTCGCCAGACTTTGATTGGTATGGGTTATACCAATGTGGTCAATCATGGTGGTTATGAAGATTTGGTCAAACAAGGCTACCGCTAGGGGATTGCCATGAAAATCAATGTCGGTAAACCTGACAAAATCGCACGCATCGTTTTGGGTGTGGTCATTATTGGCTTGGGTGTTGCCTTTGGTTCTTGGTGGGGCGTGATTGGACTTGTACCACTTTTGACAGGTTTGATTAATTTTTGTCCCATTTATCATCTTTTGGGCATGAGTACTTGTAAAACGTGCCACAGCGATGATAATAAACCTCAATAATTGGAAAAAATAAACCATGACAAACAAAACTTTATCTGGTGCAGGCTTGGGTTTTCGCCGTGAGTTATTGCCCCAAATGTCATTTGATGACATAAATGCGGTTCATCATCTAAATCAGATTGATTTTTTTGAAGTTTCGCCCGAAAACTGGATTAATTCGGCAGGGCAAATGGGCGGACGTTTTGATAAAACATTAAGAGCCTATACCGAGCGTTTTGATTTTATTTGTCATGGTTTGTCATTGTCCATTGGCTCATCAAAAGAGCTTGATGTCGCTCACGTCAAAAACATCAAGCAGTTCATGCACTCGCATGGCATGAATCTGTTTACCGAACATCTGTCTTGGTGCAGTGATGATAAAGGGCATTTGTATGACTTGTTGCCCATTCCTTGTACTGATGAGGCGGTATTTTGGGTGGCTGATCGCATCAAACAAGTCCAAGACATTTTGGGCACCCAAATCGGCATAGAAAATGCCTCGTACTATTATCTACCACCCCAAAGCCAGATGTCGGATAGTGAGTTTATCTCGGCAGTGGTGGCGGAGGCGGATTGTTTGCTGCATTTAGATGTCAATAACATTTTTGTCAATAGCCAAAATTTTGGTTTTGACCCACATCAGTATCTGCGTGAATTACCTCTTGAACGCACCTGCTATTTGCACGTGGCAGGACATTATGTGGATGATGATGGATTGATTGTGGATACGCATGGCGACAGCGTGGTGGAGCGTGTTTGGGAGTTGTTAAATGACGCTTATGGGCTGATTTTTGACAAAACTGGTAAAACGGCTGATAAAATCCCTACTTGTTTGGAGCGTGATTTTAACTTCCCAGAGCTTGGCGAACTCATTAGTGAAGTGAATTTTATCCGTGAAGTCCAACAAAAACACAAATATCAGTCCACCTTTAAATTGGCATAAAAATGATTGACAAAATTCCCAATCTGCGTGCTTTTCAGAGTCAATTTGGTGATTATATTCGTAAACAACGCCATGATGACACAGATAATGTGCCAAATCGTGTCGGTAGGTTATACCAAAGTTTGATTTATAATAATGTTTCAGGCTTTGTCAATCAATGTTTTCCCATATGTCGCCAAATCGTCCAAAATCATTTTGGAATAGAAATTTGGCAAAATCTCATCAAAGATTTTCTCAAACATGGTGACATGGCAAGCCCCTATTTTAGTCAGATTAACGAACAGTTTGTGGCGTATTTGACCGATGAGGTACTATCAAGATTTGATTTGCCTTTATTTTTGGGAGAGCTTGCCCATTATGAATGGATTGAGCTGTATGTAGATAATCTGCCAAATACCAATCCCAAACCTTGTCTAATAGATAATCATCACACCATCTTGATGAATCCAACGGTTCAAATTTTATATTATGAATGGGCGGTATCTGATATTGGTGTATCTTTTTTACCAAAAGAAAAACAGCCTAATTTTATCATTGTCTACCGCAAAAATGATGATAAACATAAAACCGCTTTTATGAGTATCAATCAGCTTAGTTTTGTGGTTTTGACATTTTTGCAAGAAAAAGCAAATCAAGGTGTTGTTTATATTCATCGTGATGAATTGCTTGACGCATTACAAAAAACTTTTGAATTAAATGATGAGGTGTTATCCATGATTGACTCTTCATTTGATGAATTAATGACGACCATGATTGATAATCAAGTATGTTATGTGGAGCATTCATGATAAAAAAATTTACACATCATTATTTGGTTTTGACTGATAGATTAAAAAGTTTTGACGTATTGGCACTTTTTGTCATTCGTTTATATCTTGCTCCTGTATTTATCATGGCAGGGCTAAATAAATATCAAAATTTTGAGAGTACGGTCAATTGGTTTGGTAATAGTGAGTGGGGACTTGGACTGCCTTTTGCATCATTTTGGGTGGTTGTGGTGATTATCGCCGAACTTGTGGGCGGTGTGGCACTACTTTTTGGGTTGGCAACTCGCTTATTTGGTATAATGCTTGCCATCACTATGGCGGTGGCGATGATGACGGTGCATCTCAAAAACGGCTGGCATGCCATTACCCCTACCGACCCTAGCACAAGCATTGCCCAGCTTTTTGGTGGTTTTGGTCAAGCAAGTTTGGACAACTCAGTACAAGCAGCTCAAAGACTAAATAAAGCCCGTGAAATCCTGCAAACGCACGGCAATTATGATTGGCTTACCGAAACTGGTAATTTTGTCATTTTAAATAACGGCATTGAGTTTGGCATGACTTATTTTATCATGCTTTTGGTGTTGATTATTTATGGGGCAGGACGGTTTTTGAGTATTGATTATTGGGTTTTTAAGAAAGTGAACAATGACAAATAACTTACATCATTTTGATAAAGACGGTATGGAGGAAATATATGAGTCCATGTTTTCTTTTGCTTATAATCAGCTTGACAACGAACAACATGCCAAAGATGTCGTCCAAGATGCTCTGGTAAATGCTTTAAAATATGCTGATAGTTTTCAGGGTAAATCTACCTTTAAAACTTGGGTTTTTGCCATTTTAAAAAATAAAATTGCTGACTTTATTCGCCAAAATAAAAGATATACCCATCTAAGTCAAATCAATGATGAATATGATGATGAAATGTTTTTGGCCACACTGTTTGATGAAATTGGGCATTGGCAACAAGGCGTCTCTCCCAATGCGTTTGATGACAGTTGGCAAAACCCTCATCACAATGCTGAAAATAATGAATTTTGGCAAGTACTTGAAATATGTTTAGAAAATCTACCCAAAGAACAGGCAAGGGCTTTTTTAATGAAAGAGTATATAGAATTAGGCAGTGATGAGATTTGCCAAAACCTAAACATCACTCGTCAAAATTTATATGTATTATTATACAGGGCAAGATTAAGGTTGCAAATGTGTTTGTCGGCAAAATGGTTTGTGTAGGTGGATATGATGAAACAACTAAAAAATTGCCAAAAAATTACCCAGCTTGCAAGTTTGTCGCAAGAAGAGCCTTTAACATGGTCGCAAAAAATCACGCTGAAATTTCATTTGATGATGTGCCCAAATTGCAAACAATTTGATAAAAACAATCAAACCTTAAAACAAATTATCAAAAAGCATAAAGAGGAATAATGAAGGCACTAGCATTCATAAATAACAATAAAACTCATAAAAGCCCAATTTGCGTGGCGACAGACAGCAAAAAACCTTTGCAAGCACCCCAAAAAAGTGCTAAACTAGGGCGATTTTGCAGATTTTAAATGGTTTTTAATCGCAAAATTATTCCCCAATTTTTAAGGATAGTATTATGAGTAAACAACCCGTTCGTGTTGCGGTAACTGGTGCCGCAGGTCAAATCGGTTATAGCCTACTGTTTCGCATTGCCTCTGGCGAAATGCTGGGCAAAGACCAACCCGTCATTCTACAACTTCTTGAAATTCCTAACGAAAAAGCTCAGCAAGCCCTACAAGGCGTAATTATGGAGCTTGATGACTGTGCATTCCCACTTTTGCACGATGTGATTGGTACAGACGACCCAAATGTGGCGTTCAAAGATGCTGATTATGCCCTACTGGTGGGTGCTAGACCTCGTGGACCGGGCATGGAGCGTGCCGACCTTTTGCAAGAAAACGCCAAAATCTTCACCGTACAAGGCAAAGCCCTAAACGACCACGCCAGCCGTGATGTCAAAGTTTTGGTGGTTGGTAACCCTGCCAACACCAATGCCTACATTGCCATGAAGTCTGCCCCTGATTTGCCAGCGAAAAACTTCACCGCCATGCTACGCCTTGACCACAACCGTGCCTTGACCCAAGTTGCCAAAAAAACAGGCAAAGCGGTCAAAGACATCAAAAACTTGACCGTTTGGGGTAACCATAGCCCAACCATGTACGCTGACTATCGTTTTGCCACCATCAATGGCGAGTCTGTTAAAGAGATGATTAACGACCAAGAATGGAACGCCAATGTGTTCCTACCGACCGTTGGTAAGCGTGGTGCTGCCATCATTGAGGCTCGTGGTCTATCGTCTGCTGCTTCTGCTGCCAATGCTGCCATTGACCATATGCGTGATTGGGCATTGGGTACAAACGGTGAATGGGTAACCATGGGTATCCCATCGGATGGCTCTTATGGTATTCCAGAGGGTGTGATGTTTGGCTTCCCTGTTACCTGCGAAAACGGTGAATACAAAATCGTTCAAGGCTTAGAAATTGACACATTTAGCCAAGAACGTATTGATATTACACTAAAAGAGCTGACCGAAGAGCGTGATGCGATTGCTCATTTGCTATAATTTGGTGAATTTATCTGATAACGCCCCACCTTTGGGGTGTTATTTTTTTGTGCAAAAAGTGGGTTGGTGTGGTTTGGGTTCTTGTTTATTCATTTTTAGAATATAAGGTAGAAAATCATGAATATTACTTTTTATGATAATTTTGCGATAATTTGCCATCTTTGAATGTCAATAGGTGGCTTATGTTTGATTTTGAAACCCATGATTGGATTATCATGGTATTTTTTGTGCTTGGGGCATTGCTTCATGGGGTGGCAGGGTTTGGTTATCCCATTGTTGGTACGGCGATTATTGCCAGTTTTTACCCTTTAAAAATTGCAGTGGCGATGGTCATCGTGCCGTGTATTATTTTAAACCTCATCATGCTCCGTACGGGTGGCACGATTATTGGCAATATGATTAAATACGGCAAAGAGTATTTTTGGTTATTTGTCATGAGCTTTTTGGGGGGATTGGTTGGCGTTCGGTTGTTGTTGCTTTTCCCTGACAGTTATTTAAAAATCTTTTTGGGTGTTACGCTGATTGTCTATATCGCCACCCAATACAGCAAATTTAAAATCAAATTTAAAAAAGACAAAAAAACCATGTCCATCGCAGGATTTATTGTGGGTGTGGTTGGTGGTGTTACGAATGCGATTGTGGCGTTTTTGATGATTTATCTTTTGGGGACTGACCGCCAAAAACAAGACATGGTCATCATCAATAACATGAGTATTTTGATTACCAAAGTTATTCAGCTATTTACACTCACGCCACTCATCATGCAGTTTAGCCAAAAACAAATGGCAATGCTGGGTATTGTGATTGCCATTTCTATGGTATTTGTGTATCTGGGGTCAAAGGTGCGGAATAGACTTTCCCAAGAAGTTTTTGGGCATGTGATTTCGGTGGTGCTTTTGGCGTTGGGGATTTATGCACTCATTCAGGGCATTCGGATTTTATAAAAATACAGACATAAAAAACGGTTCATCAGAACCGTTTTTTGTTGGGATTAGAATCGGCTGGATATGGTCAGTTGCACACGGTCGCCGTCTGATTTTTCACTCTCAAAGTGTTCATAATCTAGGCTGATACGGTTGCGTGAGTCAATCTGATAGCTTGTGCCGATGGTGGCTTGGATTTTGTCTTTGCCTGTATCCCATGCATCAAAGTCAAGATTGGTGTCGGTACCTGTATAGGAGCTGGTAACTTTGGCATCTTGTTCAAAGGCGTTATCGTATTGAATGCCTGCCTTGATTTGCCATTGTGGGTTAATTTGATACTCGGTATCCACACCCACAGTACCTTGCCAGCGTGTTGCATCAATGTCCTTGATGAGGCTGACCCCATCATCAAACGCACCGCTTTTGTGCTGATATTGGTGGTAGCTTACACCTGCATAGGGCTTGATTTTGACATTGCCACTAGGCGAGTAGGTTGTGCCTACATGAACACCGCCAGCATAGATATTGCCGTCATATTTGTGCTTATCACGAGTGTTGTTTTGGGCTTGGCTTTCTAGGACGCCTGCTTTTGCCCACAATGTGCCTTTGGCTTTTTGGGCGATGTCGGTGCTTACACCCAATGTCAAGGCAACAGCATTAGTGTCTACGCTGTGTTTGGTGCTACCATTTCGCTCGTCTAAATCTAGACGACCCAAATCAAGCTGTAAACCAGCACCCACACGTTCGCCTGTCTTGGCAACGCCAATGCTCTGGTTGCGTACCTCACGCTCGCTATCGCTACTTGGCAGTTCAAGTGCGTACTCTTGGTAGGTGCTGTTTAGCCATAAGCCATTTGGGTTATCCGCCATACTTTTGGCAAAATTGGTGGCCTGAGTGTTACTTTGTTCGATGGTGTGTACGGCGTTATTGGCATAAAATGCTGGATCAAAGCCGAACATCGCTTCGTTGTAGCGATTGTCAATCACGGCAGGCGTGCCAGTTGTGCTAAGTAGTGTTTTGTTGGTAACAGATGAAACAACGTTTGCAAGGTTTGTGGCAAAGGCTTTTTCGCTAGCGGTCAGCGTGCCTGCGCTGTCTTTGATATCTAGTGAAGTTAGTACCTTATCAAGATTACGTTCAACGGTGGCACGTCCTGCACTTTGCGAGGCGCTGCTACCTACGCTACTTAGTTCGTTACGCTTGGCGCTAACGACCACGTCTGTTTTTTGGGTGGCGTTTGGTGTGGTTACGCCGTCTTGCCCCACCGTGCCACTATATTCCACCTTAATGATGTCAAATAGGGCGTTACTGGATTTGGCATTGGTAAACTCCCCACTAAGCTCTTTGGCTCTAAGTACGGTGGTTTTTGAACCTGAGGCGGTAATAAGTGGTTCGGTTTGCTGGACTTCATCGTACAGGTCGAGTGTGCCAGCGACTTTTGCTTGATTGGTTACGGTAAGGAGGTTACCAAATTTGGCTTTAAAGGTGGCATTCTCATTCATCGTATAGTTGCCATCGATGGTAAGATTGCCCTCGTTATTTACCGCACCGCCTGTTTGTACGACACTACCTGATGTGCCATAACCGGTCAGCTCGCCGTTTTGGAGTTGAACAGTGGAGGCGCTATTATTGCCGTTAATTTCTAGGGTGCCACCGCTGATGATGGTGTCGCCCTTATAGGTGTTGTCGCCTGTGAGGACAAGTTTGCCACTACCTGCTTTGGTAAAACCAAAATCGCCTTTGATGTTATTTGAAAATACCGATACATCTGTACCTGTGGTATCTAACTCAACATCATTCCAGTAGAATCCACCATAGCCTTGTGTGGCGGCGACTGTATCAAGTAAGCCCCAGCCACTTTCGTGAGTGATGTTTTTGCCACCGATGTTATTGACGATGGTGCGGTTAAGCCATGCCGTATCAACAGCTTGGAGGAATACCTTATTGCCATTTTCATCTTCGGAAACGTAGGTTTCTTTATTGGGGTCTAGTGCGGTTTCTGGCACTACTTGTAACGACTGATAGGTAGGGTTTGCAGCTTTAATGTCATCAAAGTCTTTGGCAGTACTTAAAATACTCTCGACCAAGTTTTTGTTTTTCATCCATGGATAAGCCCCCTTGACCAATAGGGCGGTGCCTGTAACACGTGCGGTGGCAGGCGAGGTGCCTTGATAGTATTCTGGTTCGCTACTGTTTTTGTAGCTATACGAAGTAGAGGGGGCGGACACACACCACTCGGCAGCTCGTCCACAGTGGTTGGCTTCGGCAAAGTCCTCACGAGGGGCAGACACTGCCAAAAATCCTCGCTTAAACTCGGGGTTTAGCGTAGGAATTAGGCGTTCGCCATAAGTGTCGTTCTCGCCCTCGTTGCCTGTGGCATGGACAAGTAGAGCGTCTTTATTTATGATAAGGTCGTGAATGGCACGTACGCTGATGTCTCGGCTATTTTCGGTATCTGTACCATTGGTAAGAGTTTTGGCGTACGTTAGCCATTCATCCTTGTCGGCAGATTCAGAAATATAACCCCATGAGTTGTTAAATATTTTAGCTTTGCCACCGCTTTGGTCGTAAATTCTGGACATGGCAATAAACTCATTATCGTTATTGCCTGCAAATTCGCTAAGTGTTTGTGGGTCATGACCATCGGAGTATGAATAAATCGTGGCATTGGTCATGCCGTTATTGCCTGCGATAATAGCAGCCATCTGAGAACCGTGTGGGTGGTCTGGGGTAAATTTGGTGTAGTCGTAAGACTCTATGCACGGGGTGCCTAGACTGCCATCTGAGCAAGCGACTAGGTTGTTGCCACTAAGGTTTGCCCCTACCATATCAGAGTTGTTGGGGTCTATGCCAGTATCAATAATACCAACCGCCAAATCGGTGGTGTCGATGGTGGTTTTGAGTTCATGGAGTTTTTTGGCATAATCAAGTTGATTTAGACCATAAAATGCCTCTGTTTTATTGGTAATAACCTCACCATCTACCATGTCATCCATGACGGCGTAGCCTGTCAGGGTGTCAGCGCTAGGTGTAGGTTGGGCAGCAATGAGCTTGTCAGATGTCGTGCGAGTGTAATCAGGTTTGTTTTGCTTGATGATGTCGTCTTTGATAGGGGCGACATAGGCTTTGGCTTCGGTGGTTGCAACCTGCTCGCTGATGCCTTCTGCTTGGGTTTTGATGGTTTGAGCAACTTGCAGGGCTTCTTCTGCCTTAGCTACGGCATTTTTGGCGGCTGTAATTGCTTCGTTGTCAGCACTAACAGCCTCAGCATCTACCAGAGCTTGTTTTGCCTTGTCAAGTGCTTCTTGGGCGATTTTTTCGGCAGCAGTTGCATCTGTCAGAGCTTTTTGGGCGTTATCTAGTGCCTGCTCGGTAGTAATGAGCTTTTGAGACTGAGTATCTGCGGTATCAGCAAGTGCTTTGGCGTTATTTAGATCGGTCAAAGCGTTATTTGCTGTGTTTTGAGCGGTATTTGCTGTGTTAATGATTTGTTGGAGTTTGTCTTTTTCTGCTTGCTCTTTTTGAGCTTGCTCTTGTTCTGCTTTTTCTTTTTCAGCCTGCTGAGTTTGTTCTGCTAATTTGCGAGCATTGTCAGCTTGGGTGCGAACATTTTGAGCGTCAGCGATGGCATTTTGAGCGTCAGCAACAGCTTGTTCGGCTTTGGCGATAACTTCATCGCTGGCATTGGCATTTTTGGCATCTTGCAAAGCCTGCTCGGCTTGGGATAGGGCGGTGCTAGCCTCGTTGATGGCGTTGTTTGCCTGTTGGTAGGCGGTGTTGGCGTTATTAATTGCATCTTGGGCGGTGGCGATGTTGCTTGCTTGACCTGTTGCGGTATTTGCCGTGTTTTGGGCGTTGGCAAGAGCATCCGCTGCATTTTTGGTGGCAGCGATGGCTTTATTAACCTTGTCAAGAACGGCTTGCTCTTTTTGTAGGCGTTCAGCTTCTTGGCGTTTTGCCTCTTCTTCGGCTTTCTTTCTGGCTTCCTCCTCAGCTTGTTTTCTA
>NZ_JAUNDY010000038.1 GCF_030525845.1 Moraxella sp. | reverse complement strand
CCACAGGCGAAATGTCGTCAAAATAGACACCGTCCACAGGGGCGACCCATTTGCCACCGATGAAGTTGTCGTATTGGGATTTGAAGTGGACTTTTGCCCCTTCGGTGCTGGGATTGGCATAACGCATAACAATTTCCTTATAACCATAGAGAGAATAGGTCTTAAAACCATTTAAGACAGTTTTATAATGCCTAAATTCATAGCAGTTAGCAAACACTTGTTTGTATCATTTTTGTAAACAAGTGTTAATCCATCATCGTCTTCATTGTAATAAAAAAAGCAAGACTGTCAGCCTTGCTTTTGTGTTGTTATTTTGCCAAACCATCCAAATATTTTTCTGCATCAAGTGCCGCCATACAGCCTGTGCCAGCAGACGTGATGGCTTGACGATACACATGGTCGGCGACATCACCACAGGCAAACACACCCTCCACGCTCGTGGCGGTGGCGTTGCCATCAAGCCCGCTCTTGACTACGATGTAGCCATCTTGCATGGCAAGTTGCCCCTCAAAAATGGCGGTATTTGGCTTATGCCCGATGGCAACAAACATCCCCATGACATCAAGTGTCTTTTGTCCGTTTGGCGTATCAATCACCACACCTGTAACACCCATCTCATCGCCCACCACCTCATGAACAGTACTGTTCCATTCGATAGAAACGTTGCCATTTTTGACCTTTTCAAAGAGCTGGTCTTGCATGATTTTTTCAGCACGCAAGCCATCACGTCTGTGCACAAGTGTAACATGGCTTGCAATATTTGACAGATACAACGCCTCCTCAACGGCGGTGTTGCCCCCACCGATGACGACCACTTTACGGTTTTTATAAAAAAAGCCATCACAGGTCGCACAGGCTGACACGCCACGCCCCATAAAGGTAGTTTCGCTTTCTAGACCCAAATACTGAGCCGTTGCCCCTGTGGCGATGATAAGAGCATCACAGGTATAAGTATCATTATCACCAATGAGTTTAAAGGGGCGACTGCTTAGGTCAGTGGTGTGAATGTGGTCATAAATGAGCTGTGTACCAAAACGCTCGGCATGGGCTTTCATGTTCTCCATCAGCTCATTACCCGTCAGACCCTCGTGTCCGCCTGTCCAGTTGTCAATCTCGGTGGTGGTGGTCAGCTGTCCACCCACTTGTAGCCCTGTGATGATGACAGGATTTAGGTTGGCACGAGCAGCATACACGCCTGCCGAATAGCCAGCAGGCCCTGAACCTAAGATGATGAGTTTGTGATGAATGGTCATAAATACGCCTTAAAATAAAAAAATATGGACTTATAATAATGCTCATTTTAAAAATTGCAAGCCATTCAACCACGACAAATCCCCAAATAATCCCCCAAACATTTGATAAATACACCCATTATCCGATATAATAAGCGGTTATGTTTCAACGCTCGTACACCATGAAAAAAATCCTAAGCAACCCAACATTTAGCGAAGCCTTGCGTCAGATGCCCCTTGCCAAACGCTTGTTTTTTAGCGTGTTTGGTACGTTTGTTTTGGGGTTTTTGTTTTTATCTTTACTTTCTTATAACGTCCTAGACCCTGCGTGGTCGCACGTGGGCGAACGTCAAGAGGTTAGCAATGTTGGCGGTCGAGTTGGTGCTTGGCTCGCTGACATTTTGCATGTATTTTTTGGCGTGGGTGCATGGTGGCTTGTCATAGCAATGGTATACGAGTTGGCACTCTTATGGTGGCGAAAATCACAAATGCTCTGGCAACTTCGTGTGCTATCTTATGGATTTATCCTGATATGTATCAGCGGTATCTTATCAGGTTGGCAATGGTCAGAGGGTCTTGATGCAGCACTTACCTCTGGTGGCGTGATGGGTGTTGAGCTGTATCAGGGGCTGTTTTCTTTGTTTGGTGCTGTTCCAACCATGTTATTTTTGGTGGCAATTAGTGCCGTCGTGATGATGTTGGTGTTTGAGATTTCGTGGGCTGGACTATGGGGCGGACTTTTGGGCATACTGGGACTCAAAAAATCCACCAACATCACAGACATGCCATCTAAGCCAGTACCAGCACAAGTCCACCAAGACTTGCAGGATAATCATTTTGACACGGTAATATCCACCCCCAGCGAGCCTCTACTCACGAATGACACCGCCAATCACATACAAATCCATGCTGATGAAGTGGTTTTAAAGGCAGAAAACATCACTTTAAACACCACACAAATAAATGCAGACACCACACCCCCTCACGATGAAGATGCTACCACCAAATTTGATTTGATGGCAGATGACGAACTCATTGAAATCTTAAATCACGACTCTGACGACATCGACCAAGATAATCATGTTATTGATACACCGGCATTATCCACGCATGACTCTCAAAATGTTGTTGATGATGTAAATGACAAACACGGCATTGAGGCGGATTTTGTCTACCAAAACAAACAAACCAACCAAACGCAGTCCATTAGTCAAAGCGAAGTCTTTGACATGCATTGGAATGTACTAGATACCGACACCCAAAAATCCGACACAGTAAGCATTGATGAATTAGCCACATCAACTTCATCGAATTTATCAGACGATACCACCGAGCAGATCATCACACCTGCCAAGCCTGATATTTTTGATGAGCCAAACCCCTCACGTTCCTATGCTATGGATACGCTCAGTCATCGCATGAGCTTAACACCCATTCCAGAACTGTCCATTTTGGATAAACCTGACATCAACAAACCAAGCTACACCAAGCAAGAATTGCAAATGCTCTCAGAATTACTTGAAATCAAGCTTCGAGAATTCAACATCAAAGCCAACGTCATTAGTGCAATGGTTGGACCTGTGGTAACACGTTTTGAGGTGGAGCTGGCAGCAGGGATTAAGGCAAGTCGTGTAACAGGTGCATCGCAGGATTTGGCACGCTCTTTATCCATGGCAAGCCTGCGTGTGGTGGAAGTCATACCTGGCAAGCCCTATATCGGCATTGAAGTCCCCAACAAACAACGTGAGATGGTCAGACTTATCGAGCTTTTGGATACGCCAGATTATAAAAACCCAGACAAACAAATCGGTGTCGCCATCGGTAAAGACATCGGTGGCAAAGTCGTCATCGCTGACCTTGCCAAAGCACCGCACATGCTTGTCGCTGGCACGACAGGCTCTGGCAAGTCTGTTTTTGTCAATTCCATCTTGCTTTCTATGTTGTTTAAATACACCCCTGATGAACTAAAACTAGTACTCATCGACCCAAAACAACTCGAACTTGCCAACTACGGCGATATCCCTCATCTGCTAACCCCCGTCATTACTGACATGACAGAGGCAACAGCAGCCCTGACGTGGTGTGTCAACGAAATGGAGCGACGCTACCAGCTTATGAGTCTGCTTCGTGTGCGTAAAATTTCTGAATTTAACAAAAAAGTCATTAACGCTGAAAAATTGGGCGAGCCTATTTTTGACCCACTATGGCGAGCAGACGAAAATGTCAGCATTAAGACCGCCCCCAAACTCAAACCCCTGCCACTCATTGTCATTGTAGCAGATGAGTTTGCGGACATGATCATGCAACTTGGTAAAACCGCCGAAGAGCCCATCGTACGCCTCGCCCAAAAAGCACGTGCCGCTGGCATTCATCTAGTGCTTGCCACTCAACGCCCTACCGTCAATGTCGTTACAGGCCTCATCAAGGCAAACATTCCATCACGTGTCGCCCTAAGGGTAAACTCCAAAGTCGATAGTCGCACCATCATTGAAGAGGGCGGTGCAGAAAACATGCTCGGCAATGGCGACATGATGTTTATCGGTCCTAGTGAAAATACCCCCAGACGTGTTCACGGTGCTTATGTTGATGATAATGAAGTCAATCGTGTCTGTGATGCGTGGCGTGAGCGTGGTAGCCCTGATTACATTGACTTGTCCAGCAGTTACACCTTTGAAGGCGAAGGCACAGGCGATGGCTTAGGTAAAGGTGGCGATGATGAATACTATCATCAGGCGGTTACTTTTGTCATGGAGTCTCGCCGAGTATCCATATCCAGCATTCAGCGAAAACTCGGTATCGGTTATAACCGTGCCGCCCGCATCGTGGATATGATGGAAGAAGCAGGTCTGGTTAGTCCTATGGACAATGCTGGCAAACGTCAAATTTTAATGTAAAACCTTGCCAGCCAAAATGCTTAAATGTATAAGTTTGACTTGGAATAACCAAAATACTTAACTTGCACTAGCCCAAATTTAGGCGTTTTAATTTTTAAGAGTCATTTACCATGATTATGCTATATCGCCCTTTTGACCCCGCCATGATTTCTGCGAATTTTAAAAGCACGCCCCACGATTTTATCGTAGAAGAAAACATGGACATCACTCACTCAGAAGAGGGCGAGCATTTGTGGCTTTATGTTTGTAAGATTGGCATGAACACCGCTTTTGTTGCAGAACTGTTGGCAAAATGGGCAAATATCCCCCTTCGTGATGTCGGCTATTCTGGATTAAAAGACCGACACGCCAAGACATACCAATGGTTTAGTTTGCGACTACCTCAAAAAACCCTACCAGAGACAGACCCTTTATCCATCATCACGCCTCACTTGCACAATGGCGAAGCACTAGCCATCATACGCCAGCACTGGCACCACAAAAAACTGGGACGTGGCACGCACAAATCCAACACCTTTACCATCACCCTAAATAACGTCATCGGCGACAAAAATACCATCGAGGCACAGTTATCGCTCATCGCCAAAATAGGTGTGCCCAACTATTTTGGACAACAGCGATTTGGCATCAACGATAACAACATTCACAAAACCAAACAGTTTTTTGAAAAAATACTCGCCAGCCATCGACCCTACAAGCCGTCCAAAAAAGACATAAATCGCCACAGCCTCTACATCTCCACCGCCAAGAGTCTGATATTTAACGCCCTACTTAGCCAAAGGGTAAAACTTAATAATTGGGACAAAGCAGTTAAAGGCGATGTCTTTAATCTAGATGGCACAAATTCCATTTTTTGTACCTCTATTGATGAAGAAATCATTTGCCGAGTACAGCAAAAAGACATTCACCCCACCGCACCGCTATTTGGCGCGGGCGAGATAAAAAACAGCGATGAAAGCTGGGCAATTTACCAAACCACTCTAAACCAACCATCGTTTGAGGTATTCAAGCAAGGTCTCTTAAAAGTTGGCACCAAACTAACTTACCGTCCTCTACGCCTACACCCCCAAAACCTAAGTTGGCAATGGCATGACGGCTCGCTTACTCTACGCTTTTGTCTACCTAGTGGGACATTTGCCACCAGCGTGCTTTTTGCTTTGTGTGACACGCTCCACGACAAGCACGACCGCCATCTTGAAACTCATAGCCCTACCAACTTCTCATAATTTATTTTATTTATCAATTACCAATTAATTATTGAAATCACAAAAGCATGATAACCATCTATCATGCTTTATTCTTATTTATCATAAAAATACAAAAACAATTGATTAATAACAGCATAAAAATATCAAATGATAAAAAATATTATTTACTTCCATAAAAAATCATGTTACTATTATTACCGCATTATCACTAACCTTACTACCAAACCCCAAATAAGACGCTTATGTTGTCTTATTGTTACTTCTTAGGTGATTTTATGAAACAAGCATTTATGTTGCGTCATCTGACCTTAGCCGTGATTGGCACGATGACATCGATGGTCGCATTGGCAAATACCAACGAACCCACCGTAGAGCTAGGACATGAGGTCATTAACCTTGACCGTCAAGGAACAAAAGTCAAAACCAATGTCGTTACCCTACAAGAAAAAGATGAATCCACCGCCACCGACCTACGTGGACTGTTACAGGGTGAGCCTGCCATTGATTTTAGTGGTGGTAACGGCACATCACAATATTTAACCATTCGTGGCATGGGTCAAAACTCCATTGATGTTAAAGTAGATAACGCCTATTCAGACAGCCAAATTCTCTACCATCAAGGTCGCCATATGCTTGACCCTAGTTTGGTTAAAATTGTCAGCGTTCAAAAAGGTGCAGGCTCTGCTTCGGCTGGCATCGGTGCAACCAACGGTGCGATTGTCGCCAAAACCATCGATGCTTATGACCTTCTTAAAAACACCGACAAAGACTGGGGCGTGAAAGTCAATGCAGGCTACAGCTCCAATGATGAAACCAGCTATGGCGTAACTGGCTTTGGTAAAGCAGGCAATTTTGACTTCTTGGTAAGTTACAACGAAGTTGATCAAAAAAACTACAAAGCTGGCAGCAAATCAGCCCAAATTACCAGTAACGCTCCCGCAGCTGAGTACGTCAGCCCTTATGATGGCTCAAAAAAAGTAGCATATTCAGCACTAGACAAAGAAAGCTACCTAATTAAAGCTGGGTACAATCTAGGCGACCACCGTTTTGTGGCAAGTCATTTTAATACCACCAATAAAGGCGAACGCTACGTTCGAGAAGAGTTTGATTTTTTTGCAGGGAATGAAGCACGCTATCGTGAGTTATCCCTTGAAAACACAAACCTTGAATACATTGGCAACAATCTGGGTTTTGCAGATAAGGTAGAAGCCAATGTTTACCAAATGAAAAACAAACGCAAATCCTCTGATGACTCGAACAATGGCTACGCAGGACGCACAGCGAATGAAAATACCACCGTTGTCAAGACTACAGGGGCAAACCTAAACCTTGACAACTATTTAACCGACGGCACACTATTTAAATACGGTGTAAATTATCGCAAACAAGAAATTGAACCTCATACAGCCAGCAATGGTGTATTTAACCAAACTGACAAAACAGATACAGGTGTATACACCGAGATCATCAATGACATCGGTAAGTTTACCCTGACGGGCGGCATGAGATACGACCATTTTAGCTATAACGCTATTGGTGGTAAAAAAATCTCCGATGGCACGCTAAGTCCTAGTGTTGGTATCATTTGGCAGGCTCTGCCTAGTCTTAGTTTAAACGTTACTCATAATCATGCCACCCGCAGTCCACGTCTTGTAGATGCATTACGAGTCGGCGTATTAAACACCTCCATCGCAGATGGTACAAAAGCCGAAAAAGCCAAAAATACTGAGATCGGCTTTAACTTCAATCATGGCAATTTTTCAGCAGATGGTAGCTATTTTTGGCAGGAAATTGACAATTTGCTACAAGCAGGACAAATCACTCGCCATGATGAAACTGGTTCCACAGAAATTGTTGCAGGCATTTCCAATGTCGGCTATGGCAAAAATCACGGCTTTGAAATCAATACCCGCTACCGCTACAAAGGTCTGACCGCTCGATTGGGTGTTGCAGAAAGCAATCCTGAATACCACAGCACAACAGATGCTCGTGGCAATCCAGTAGCATTTAGCAACCGTGAATTTGGTAATACCATCGGACGCACTTGGACAGCAGGATTGGCGTATCGCTTTGATAACCCCAATCTAGAAGTTGGTGTAAACCACCGCAAAGTAGAAGACGTGACTGGTCAAAGTGCTTGGCAATATCATCGCGTTACTGGCAACTCTCGCGGTTTCAACGATTTGGAGCTTATTAAATACGGCTACAATGTCACTGATGTCTACGCCAACTGGAAACCTTATGGCAACGACAAAATGAACGTTAATTTTAGTGTCAATAACATCACTGACGAATACTATCGTTCACACACCGCCATTAGTGGCCTACCAGGTGTTGGCCGTGAGTACCGCGTTGGCGTGAATTTTACCTACTAATATTTCTCCATACACCAACCCCAACAAAACGTTGGGGTTTTTTAACAACCCCCCTCCCTCCGATACACCCTCCCCTGATGTGTCAACACCACCCGATAAGACAA
>NZ_JAUNDY010000014.1 GCF_030525845.1 Moraxella sp. | reverse complement strand
TGTCGTGTTGGTGCAAAATGTCAAGATTTAGGGCTTTTGGCCACCAAGCCATAGGACCTTGTTGATCTGAGGTTACGCCGCCGTGAAATGGGCAGCCTGCGGTATTTTGTTGGCTCATAATGAACTCCAAGGACTGTTAAAAATGTTTTTGGCAAATGCCTGTTGTATGATTGGTATTCTAGCGAAGATTGATGATTTGGTAAATTGCATTAATCTGATATTTTGATTTGATTTTTTAAATTAAAAATTTTTAATAAATGAACGATTTTAATTTAAATAATTTATCAAAGACATGAGTTTCTTTTTGTTGAGATAAGAAGTTAAAGCGTGCCAGTGAGATGGGTGGCTATCCTTTATTTGGTGGGTCAAATCTGTATTTACACGCCAAAAATCGTCATTATTGGCTTTTTTTGGGTT
This sequence comes from Moraxella sp., assembly GCF_030525845.1. Taxonomy (GTDB): domain Bacteria; phylum Pseudomonadota; class Gammaproteobacteria; order Pseudomonadales; family Moraxellaceae; genus Moraxella. The sequence goes on along the minus strand of NZ_JAUNDY010000014.1, from coordinate 46,686 downwards.
TTTGCAAGAGTCAAAAAGCTGACGCAATGCACGTCAGCTAGGTAAGATTATTTTTTCTTTTTAAGATTAATCATGCGTGTGATGGCGGCATTTAGCTCCTCTTCGCCAAATGGTTTGCAGATAAATCCTCTAGCACCGTATTGTAGGGCTTCTAGGGCGGTGTCTTTATCCGTTAGAGCAGAGACTACCAAAATACTTACACCTGTGCCTTGTGCTACGATACGTTGAATGCATTCTAATCCGTCCATTTCGGGCATGGTCAAATCCATCGTAACAAAATCTGGATTTAGTTCGGAGAATTTTTGGAGGGCTTCTACGCCATTAGTGGCTGTACCAACGATTTGGATTTCGCTGTGTTTGAAGCTTTTTTCAATGCGGTTTCTGATGATGTTAGAATCATCAACAATCATAAGTTTGTATGTCATTGTTGGTTTCCTGTGATGTTATATCTACCATAGTAGAAATTTACTACACGTTGTTAGACTGATAAGCCTGTTAGTATCAGGCTAAACTTCTATTGCATGAGAATGTTTTTGTGCATAAAGGTCAAAGTCTAAGAAACTTTGTAGTAATTTTTAAGTTTGCTTGGCGTATTAAATGTCTTTTGGGAAAGTAATGCTAATTTGGGTAAAGTGGTCTGCCTTACTACTGACACCAATCTTAGCATGGTATTTGTTTGCCAGTGCTTTGATGATGTCCATGCCTACGCCACGACCTGCATCTTCATCTACTGTCTTGGCGGTGGATACGCCTGATAAAAACATGATGCGTACAAGGTCTTTTTGGGTAAGGTTGTGGGCGGTGTCGGTGGTGGCTTGTCCAATCTCCACAGCTTTTTGGCGGATTTTTTCCCAGTTAATGCCAGCACCATCATCTTTGATGGTGAGTTTTTGATTTTTGGCATCTTCGCTAAGGTTGAGGGTAATTTGACCTGTAATGTCTTTGTTTTTATGGGTTCGTTCTTCAGTATTTTCAATACCATGTACGATGGCATTTTTGAGTAGTTGGGTGGCAATGTCTTTGTAGGCAGACATCAAATCATTTGGGATATTGACTTCATCAAAGCCTGCTATATGTACTTTGATCTGCTTGTTTTGACGCTTGGCGATGTCATTAGCATATTGTGTAAAATACCCTTGCCAGTGGTCTTTTGGGGGTTGGGTGGTTTGGGCGTTGTTGGTGGGTACATCAAGATTGGGGAGGTTTTGGGGGTTACTACCGATATTTAGTCGTCCAATCAGGCTTTCAATAAATGACACCATGTCCATCATTTCGTTTAGACCGATGGTAAAGGGCAGAAAGTCGTTGCCTTTTAGGTCGGTATGTTCCAAAAGTTGCTTTAGAGTGGTTTCTTGTCTGTGAGCAATGTCTACCAGTGCGTTTAGATTGACCGCAGACGCATCGCCTTTTAGGCTGTGCATTTCACGATACAGCAGTTGGGCTTTTGCTTTTGGGTTGTCTGTATTTTGGTTTTTAAGCACATCGTTCATTCGCTCGATGCGTCCTTTGGTTTCATTGATAAAGTAAGTCAGCTGACTGCCATCAACACTCAATAGGTAACTAATCATTTCAATTTGGCGATTGTGTTGTTCTTTGTCTTTTTGCATTTGATTTTGGAGATTTACCTCTTTGGTGATGTCGGTAACACTGACAAATACACTCTTGATGTCTTCGGTGCCTTCGTCAAGCACCCGAAGGAAATTAAATGCTAAAAACTTAGTGGCAGGTACGCCATTGTCGGCAATGTATGACAACGAGACTTGTTTTAGGGGGTTTAGGTCTTGGATTAGCTCTTCAACCACCCAAATATTATACAGCTGTTCAATAAAACGTTTGGTGGTACCCATGTCTTTTTCGCTAATCATGCCTTCTAAGATATCGTAGAGATTTTGTCCAGCGATATTTTGTTTGTGTAAAATCTCTTCTAGCTTGGCGGAGTGTTGGTCGGAGATGATGAGATTTTTGTCAATCAAAAACAGACCTTCGTTTACCGTGTGCATGATGTCATCGGTTTGTTTTTGGGCAACAGCAAGCTGTTTATCGGTGCGAACCAGCTGACGAAGAGAACCAAAGACGATGGCCAAAAATAACAAGAATGCAACACTGATACCACCGATTTGCCCCAAGCGTAGTTGGTGTGCCACAGACTGAATCAGCTCGTTTTGGCGACCTGAAAATTCAATGGTTTCAGCTTGCAAGGATAGATTGTATTGGCGAGCATAGTCCACCAAATAATCGGAGGTTTGTTTTTTGATGATGCCTTGTTTGGTGTCATTGACGAAGTTATTTAAAAGACCCAAAAACGGTGTCCAAATGGTTTCAATTTCGTCAAGTATTTTTTTGAGTTTGGGGTCGGTAACGGTGTTGATATTGACAGCATTACCCAAAACATCTTGTGCGACACCGCCATGTTTTAGGGCATTTAGCATGTTGGTAAAGGTTTGGGTTTGTTTGCCGATTTCTTCTAATTGATAAATCCCTGTCTGTGGTAACAAATCAAGTGAATAAGTGCCATGTGGCAAGGCTTGTTGCTCTGGGTCAAAGACTGTTGTATCAGAGATGTTGATATCTTGGTTGGTCAAATCATTCAGATATAGATTTAGGTCAAGTAAGTTTTTGGAGAGCTGTTGCACCAAGATGGTTTGTTGGGAGGCGAGTTCTAGCTCCTTGGTGGCGTTTGCGATTTTGTTCGTGGTTAGATAAGTTACACCAGAGAGTACCGCAACCAAACCAAAAAAGCTGGTCGCCAATAGAATTAAAGAGCGGTATTTTGCCAAGCCTTTTAGCTTGGTGTCGTTATTATGATGTGTATTAGTCATTATGTTATCTCTTGAATATTTGGTGTCAATATGCCTGTTATTTTACTTCTTGGTAAGGCACGTTGATGGTTTTGTGTTGTAGTTTGTGGTCGATGCCCTCTAATGGGTCGGTACCAGCAGCAAGATTAGCAGCAAGACGTAGCGAGACTTTGGCTTGTTCTGTGGCATCATTGAGTACGGTTGCGGTGATTTGACCAGATTTGACTGCATTTAATCCATCAGCGGTGGCATCAATGCCAAAAATTGGTAGCTTAATTTGAGCCTCATCTAGGGCTTTTGCTGCCCCCAGTGCCATTGCGTCGTTATTGGCAAGAATTATCTCCACATTGGGAAACTTTGGTTCTGTTATCCATGATGACACCAATGCATGAGCTTGCTCTTTATCAAACATGGCAAAATCAGCATATATCTCTTCTACATCAATACCCAAGGTTGGATAGTTTTCCATGGTACCAATAGCCCATTTGGTGCGAGCCTGTGCGCCTGCGTGGCCTGGAATGCCTTTTAGCATGGCAAACTGGATTTTACCATCGTTGTTTTTGTCCCAGTTGGGGTTGGCTTTCCATAATTCCAAAACTTTTAGTCCTTGTAGCACTCCTGCTTGGGTGGCATCTCCATCTACGAAGTAGGCTCTATCACACTGGGCAAGAGCTTTATCGCCTGGATTGCGATTAAAAAACACAAGAGCAACCTGACCACAATATTTATCAATGATTGCTTTGCCTTGTGATACATCGGCAAGATTGAGTACTAGGGCTTTTGCACCTTTGGAGATCATCGTTTCAATTTGGGTATTTTGGGTGTTTTGGTCATTATCCGCCTGTTCAACGATAAGGGTCAAAGAGGGATTAGCATCTCCTTCGGATTGATAAGCATCAAATGCACTCTTAAAAAATGGGTTGGTGATATTAGTAATGCTAACCCCTACATTAGCGGTCGGATAGGCGATATCTTGGGGGTTGGTTGGGGTAGGAGCTTGACCACATGCGGTCAAGATTAGTGTGGCAATAGCAACACTTAGCACTGTCTTTATCATAATTTTCTCATCAATGTCAATAATGATGAATGCCAACAGAGGCTATATAAGGGTGTTGATAAGTCATGAAAAACAGCCATACCACTCAATGCACTCATCGGATTAAATACGGGGGGGGGGGGGGCGAAAGTTGCCCAAAACCACATAAAATTCATGCAATTGCCTTGCTGGTTATTTACTAATAAAAACGGCTGGGCAACCTTCGGCTGTCTATTCTATCATAAATTTATCATTTTTGTTTAATTGATATTACAATAATATGAAGTTTGTTTATCAATCGGAGATATTTTGTCTGGGTGGTATCAGTCCAACTCATCAAGCCACGCCATTTGAATGGCTTCCAAAATTGCTTCGTTGGACTTGTCAGGCTCACCAACAAAGTCGTCCAGTTCACAGACATAACGGTGCAAATCGGTAAAGCGGATATATTGCACATCGACATCGGGGTGCTTTTCTGCCAACGCAATGGCGATGTCAAGGCTGTCGTGCCAGTTAAGTTTCATAAAAAACCTTTTTTTAAAGTGAAAGTTATACAAATTTTAACAAATTTTTTTAATCAATGCTATAATAACCGCCATTTTAATTTATCATCATTATCTTTAAAAATCATGACTGTACAAACCCACACCCCCCAACAATCCCAAAACGGACAAAAAAAAGGCAAGCCCCAAATTGCCAAAGCCGACCCAACCAACCCACACCTAACGCCCATTGACCGTGAAATTTTGATTCCGCCAAACGGACACAAAAAAGTGCTACTGCACTCATGCTGTGCCCCCTGCTCGGGCGAAGTCATGGAGGCAATGCTGGCAAGCGGTATTGAATTTACCATTTATTTTTATAACCCCAACATTCACCCCAAAAAAGAATACGAAATCCGCAAAAACGAAAACATCGCCTTTGCCGAAAAACACGGCATACCATTTATTGATGCTGATTATGACATGGATAATTGGTTTGCCCGTGCCAAAGGCATGGAGCAAGACCCAGAGCGGGGTCGCCGTTGCACCATGTGTTTTGATATGCGGTTTGAACGCACCGCCCTATACGCCCATGAGCATGGCTTTCCTGTGATGACCAGCTCGCTTGGCATCAGTCGCTGGAAAAACATGGCACAAATCAACGATTGCGGACACCGTGCCGTTGCCCCTTATGAGGGTCTCGATTATTGGGATTTTAACTGGCGAAAAGGCGGTGGTAGCAGTCGTATGATTGAAATTAGTAAGCGTGAGCATTTTTACCAACAAGAATATTGTGGCTGTGCCTACTCTTTGCGTGATACCAATAATTTTCGCCGTAGTCAAGGAAGAGAGCCAATTAAAATCGGTGTCAAATATTATGGCGATGATGACAAGTAATGGTAAAGCGATGAAGCAAGGTATTGATGCCTTGCTTTTTATTGGTAAGATTGATGGATTTTGTGATGAAATTACAACCTGTCTTATTGGTGGCGGTGCTTGCTACTTTTGGTATTGCCAATGCCGAGTTTATTAAATACCAACAAAGCGTTGTCGCTATTTATCAGCCCTACGTGATTATCATGCCACCACCCACGCCAGCTGTGCCGATTAGTCTATTTGTGGAGCGACCCACCGACAACCAACACGCTGAAATCCTAAAAGCCATCAATCTTACCAATGCCCTGCGTGCCAAAAACGGCTTGTCTGTACTTCGCTATGACGAAAATTTATCTGCTTATGCCCAATTGCGAGCTTATGAGATTGTTCAAAAATTTGACCATGAGCGACCCAATGGTGAAATGTATTATACGAGCATGAGTGTCGGTAGGGGTGCTAATGAAAATATCGCAGCAGGCAAGGCACGTGCCAGCGATGTTATCTTGCAGTTTAAAAACAGTCCAACGCATTATCATGCCATGATGAATGCCAATCATACCAAAATCGGCATGGGGTTGGTGTATGCCCCAAAAAGCCAATATAAGTATTATTGGGTGCAGATTTTGGGGGCGGACAACACCAAATCTCCTGCCGCATTTGGGGGTAACTCCAACCATTAATCTGTCAATGAGGCTTAATGGTGTATTCGTGGGCAAAGATGGCTTTATTGTCTTTGTATATTAATTTAAATTGTATCAATTCATATTCAATAAACATCAAAAAACACTCATGATTTGATTTATCATCTAACATCATCTCTTTTGGTATGTTTTTAATAATCAAATTTAAAAAATCATTAATATCAATCTCTTGACCGCCATCTAAAAACTGCTGAATTTTATGGCTGATGACCATCTTATTTCTTAATAAAATTTGATAAAAATGCGTTGATTGTAAATCCAGATTATATTTGGGTTTTATGGCTTTTGTTTTATTGGCAGGTTGTATGTTTGACTGGTCGGCGAGCGTAAAATAATCACCGCTACCTACCTTTTTGTGAGTAATACCCCAAGCATTTGCAAGTAGCAGTCCAAATGTTTTGAAGCCTAAGTCTTTTGGGTTGTATCCTTTGTTTTTTAATTGACTTCCTAGATAGCCGATATGTACCCATTCATCAGTGCGAGTGGTGTTTTCATTGATGATTTGTGTGATGTCATCGAGCAATTTTTGGTTGTGGATTTTGGTATTGGCTACTGTGGATTTATCATTTGAGATTTCACGGATAAATGGCACATTATCCTCTTTTTTTATTTCAAATAAGTCTATTTTATTAATGAGACTTTGCCATTTTTTATAGCCATAATTTTTGGGTTTGATGTTTGGGTAATTGACATTTAGGTATTGGGTAAAATTGGTAAAATTTGCCCAGCCATTTACCGAAGTTTTGGTAATACCATCTTTGATGGCGTTTATTAAATTGGTGTCTTGTAATAATTTTTCTTTTGAATATTGGCTATTGACACCATTGTTTTGAGTGGGTTTTTGTCTAATAAATATGGTAGAGTTTTCTTTTTTGCCTTCAAATAAGTCTATTCGATCAATAATCTCATAAAACTTATCATAGCCATAATTTTGAGGGTTAATGTCTGAATGGTGTTTTTGTAGATATGATGAAAAAACAGCATAATTTACCCAGCCATTTTCATCGGCTTTATTTTTTTGAATGCTATCACGCAGGGCGTTTAGTAATTTGGTGTCGCCTTTGAGTTGAGTTTTGGTGTGTTTTGCAGATTGTTTGGTTGATGTGGTTAAGGAAGTGAGAGGGGGGGGTTGCTGGGTGTTGTAATGCTACTGACATTAAAAAATTTTGAACAGGCTTGGCGAAACGCTGTGTTGGTTTTGTCCTCGCCAAATCCAAAAACCTGCACGCCATTACGTCTTAGGCGTACCGTCAATCTGATAAAATCACTATCAGATGAAATAATACAAAAAGCGTCATAATTTTTGGTGTGCCATAAGTCAATGGCATCAATAACCAATGCAATATCGCTGGAATTTTTGCCTGTGCTATAACTGGTTTGGTGTTGTTTTTCGATGGCGTATTTTAGGGTGGGTGTCTCCCAAGGTAATAAATGCGACTTTGTAAAATCGCCATAAATTCGCTTAATGCCGATTGTGCCTAATTCACTGATTTTATTAAAAATCCAATCTGCTTTATTGGCACTGATGTTATCAGCATCGATGAGTACGGCAATGTTGTTAAACATGATTTTAATTTTCCGAGAAAAGCCATTATTAAGATGGTGTTATGATAAAATCAAACCCACGTTGGTGGGTTTGTGTATTGGGTTAGCCTTTTAATTTATCGCCCACCAGTCCTTTGACGGTGTTTAGGATATCGGAGGGTAGGACGACGGTTTTGGCGTTGTCAGATTGTGCCATTTCATTCATGGCTTTGATGTATTGTTCGCCAAGTAGATACACCACAGGCATTTCTTTGCCGTCCATCGCTGATGAGATGAGGCGGATAGACTCTTCTGAACCACGAGCTAGCACTACTTGTGCTTCGGCATCACGGCGAGAGGCTTCTAAGCGACCATCTGCCTCTAAGATGGCGGCTTGTTTTTGACCGTCGGCACGTGTTACCATCGCACGGCGCTGGCGTTCGGCGGCGGCTTGTTCTTCCATTGCCATTTGCATGGTGTGTGAGGGTCTGATGTCTTGGATTTCGACTGTTTTTAGGGTAATGCCCCAATCTGCGATGTCATCAGAGATGGCGTGTTTAAGTTGTGCTTTAATTTGGTCTCGACTGGATAAGGCGGCATCAAAATCCATGTCGCCAATGATGGAACGTAGCGAGGTTTGTACCAAATTGCGGATACCATATTCATAATCCTCAATACCATAGACGGCGTATTCAGGCTGAATGATGTTGATGTAGGCGACAGCGTTGGCAATGATGACCACGTTATCTCGTGTGATGACTTCTTGGCTTGGAATGTCAAGCACGATGTCTTTGGTGGTGATTTTGTAGGCGACCGTATCAACAAAGGGAATGATGAAGTTAAGACCGGGTTCTAGGGTTTGGTGGTATTTACCCAGTCGTTGTACGACCCATTTGTAGCCCTGAGGGACAAGGCGTACCCCTTTAAAGATGGTAAACACCACAAAAGCGACTAATACAAATAATACTGACATTTTTACTCCTAATTTATAAGTGAGGGGCTATCCCCATTATTTTCGTTTGACAACCAATTCATTGCCCAATACAGCCGTAACAATCACTCTATCGCCTGCGTTTAGCATTTCGCCATCAACGGCACGGCAAGCCCATTCATCAGAGCCGACTTTTGGGACGCTAAATCGTACCTTGCCTAGTCTGTCCGATGTGGGGGCGTGGGTTAGCATACCAATCTCACCGATGATGACGCTACCACCTAGCCCTGCGGTGGTGCGGTTTTTGATGTGGGGCTGGATAAATTTAAACCATAAAATACAGATAATGACTGACAAGATAAGCCAAGCGATGACGCTGATGGTCAATGACATGCCAATCATCCACGCAAAAAGCGAAATGATGACTGCTGATAGTCCAAACCACAACAAGAAAAATGTCGGCACAAAGATTTCAAGTATCATCAAAACTAAGCCAAAAATCAGCCATTGCCAAGGTTGCATGTTCATCATTTATCCTCGTGGTGTTTTGGGTTACTATATAATATCCAGATGTGAATTGCAATCATTTACCTGTGGGTGTGCGTCCGAATTTATGTTTTGAGTTCATTTGATTCATGACGGTACTGATGTCATCATGACTAAGATGAGCACTGTGGCGTAGTAGCTCTATCATGTCAGGATTTAGGACAAATTTGGCGTGTTCTGCGATTTTGTCAATACGCTCATCAAAATGAATCATGGCTGTTTTGGTGTCAATTTGTACATAATCCATACGCACTAATGTGTCAATAAAGCTCTTAAATAATGCCTTATCAAACATGTCAGGCAAATCATCAGCATACAGCACCGAGACACGCTGACCCAAGAAATAACAGAGGTTTACGACCTGTTCGCTGTTTAGGCGACCACTACCTTGCTCAGACAGGAGGGTTAATGCCATAAAATAGCGTTCAAGGCTCTGCTGGGCGGAGCTGGCAAGCGTCATGAGTTGTTGGTAGGCTAAGGAGTTGGTCTCAGGCGTGCTAAACAGTCCATCTTCCCATTTTACCACGACATTTTCGGCGATTAGGACACTTAGAATGTTGTCGATGGTTTGATGGATATTGCGTTGGGGGAACTTTAAGAACAACTCGGTCTGCAAAAAGGGATAGAGTAGCTCGCCAATATTCAAAAGCTCGCTTTGGTGCATGCGCCCATTTCTTTGGATGAGGGCAGCGATGAGGCTAGCTAGGATAAACACATGTAAGATGTTGTTTTTAAAATAACTAAGCAGAGGAGCTTGCTTGTCTGCCACTCGTATCACGTCGCCCAAGATATGAGGGGTGCGTTCGATGAGTTTGAGTTGTAAGCCATACGCCAAAATATCCTTCGGTGACATGTCGGTTACAAAGGTGTCGTCATCGTAAGGTAGGGCTTGGGCGATACGCTGATATAGGGCGATTTGCTCGATAGCCCCTTCTTCGTCTAGGGCGGATTTTGGGGTGGAGAGTAGCACCAAAGCAAGCAGTGAGACAGGATTTACTACCGCTGCCTTATTGATGTGTTGCATGATTTTTACGCCGATGTTGGCAATCATGGCGTGCGTTTGCTCGGTGTTGGTTTCTTGGTCATCAAGGCTTAGTGTGGAGGCTTCTTGGTTGGTTTTGACATTAAATTTTTCTAAAAAATTTGCCAAATAAAGCGGTTCGCCAAAGGATAGATGTACTGTACCAAAAATACGCTCGATTTTTTGGGCGGTCTTGATGAGGCTAAGGAGATTTTCGGACTCTTTGGGTTTGCCTTTTAGTTCGCCCACATAAGTTGCCCCTTCCATGATTCGCTCATAGCTGATGTAGGTGGGGATAAACACCACAGGTTTGGCAGGGTCTCTTAGATAGCTACCTACGGTCATGGCGAGCATACCCAGCTTGGGCGGTAGCAGGCGACCTGAACGAGAACGCCCCCCTTCCACAAAATACTCAATAGGGGCGGCTCGTTGCATGAGCGTGTGTAGGTATTCTTTAAAAACGGTGCTGTATAGGGCATTACCCTTAAAACTACGACGCATAAAAAACGCACCGCCACTTCTGAGCAGTCCACCCACGATGGGAATGTTTAGGTTGTCGCCAGCAGCGATGTGAGGGATACGAAGTCCACGCTTATAGATGACATAAGACAATAGCAAATAATCCATGTGGCTACGGTGGCACGGCACATAGATGATTTGATGGTCGGGTGCAAGCTGGCGAACACGCTCAAAATGCCTAACCTCTACGCCGTCATATAGCCTAGTCCACAGTCGTGTTAAAAATTGGTCAAACAGTCGCACGGTAGAATGTGAATAGTCGCTGGTAATCTCGCCGATGTAATTTGAGGCTTCTTTTTTGATTTCATTGATGGATTTGTGGCTGACACGTGCTTCATGTTCGATGGCATTTTGGACGGTAGCAGATGACAGGATTTGTTCGGTAACGTTGCGTCTGTCAGACAAGTCAGGACCGATGATGCTGGTGCGTTGCTTATCCAAAAAACCTTTTAGGCGAACACAAATGGACTGCGTCAAAGCTCTGGCGCTGATGTCATTGTCATCTTCGGCGGTTTGGGTGTCGTGTATGAGGGTTTGTAAATCTTTTGGGGTGGCAAATTGCACCACCGTATCACGCCCCATCACGCCGATGTTAAAGAGCTGTTTGGGGATACTGGGGCTATCCCATTCGTCCGCCATGAGCAGTTGAAGCAGGCTGTCTTCTTTATCAGGGGCACGACCCCATAGGATAGTTACGGGAATGAGGCGTATGTTTAGGCTAGGGTCATTTAGGCATGCCTCGACCAGTCTTTCAAGGCGTGGCGATGGCACATGAGATGAGCTGTGACGATGTTTTAAAAAAATCACAGAGGCACTTTCATGGATACTGCCAGTGCGTGTGGAGGCAAGAGCCGATGGCAAGCCAAGCTCACGAGTTTTTATGTCCACAAGCAGACTGTTGGAGCGAGAGTACTCTCGCAGAACATAAAATGTGGGGATATCATCATCAATGGAGGGAATCTCGCCCAGCACTTGTGCCTTGACTGCAAGCGATAACCCCTTGCCTGATAGGTGGCGATAGGTGGAGGGCTTGTTTTCTATTTTTTTGGCGGTTTGTTCAGCGAGTAGAGGGGCGTTTTTGGTTTTTTTGCCAAAGATTTGGGATAGGTTCGGGAGTTTTAGCATAAAACATCACATGATTTAAAAATAAAAAATAGCGTACTGCAAACTTGTGCAATAAATACTTAGCATGCCTTAATTTATTTTACCATTTTTAAATAAAAAATAGATAAAAAATTTGTTATACTTAAAAAGCTTAATTTTTATTTGGAAAATCTTATGCCGAACGCCACCCAACAAAGCCTGATTGATGATTTGATGAATACACTAACGCTTACCGAGCTTGCTCCTAATGTGTATCAAGCACCCAGTTTTGACTATGTGGGGGCGAGGGTATTTGGCGGTCAGGTGCTTGCCCAAGCGATGATGGCAGGGGCTTTGACGCTGGTGGAGGATAAGCCATGTCATAGTTTTCATGGGTATTTTTTAAGAGGGGGCGATGTCAGACTGCCCGTTATTTATCAAGTTCGCCGTCTACGAGATGGCAGAAGTCTGTCGGCAAGGGAGATAGTGGCGGTACAAAATGTCCCAATCGACCCAGCCAATCCTGACTTAGGCACGACTGAGCAGGTTATTTTTAGTATGATTGCGTCATTTTCGCCAATGGAGGGTGGGTTAGATTATCAAGAGCCAATGCCCATCTATCCGCACCCTGACACCCTAAAAAACGAACAAGAACTCAAAGATGAGCATGTCGGTAAGATTCCAGAGGCTCTAAAAATGCGTTATCTGCGTAAACGACATATTGAGATAAAGCCTGTTGAACCAAGAGATCCCATACACCCCAAGCCCATGCGACCACGCCAAGCCAATTGGCTTAGGGTAAATGGTCTAGGTGATAAACCTGTGGCTATCCATCAGGCTCTGCTTGCGTTTGCTTCGGACTTTTATTTGGTGGGGACAGGGCTGATGTCTCATGGGCTTAGTTATATGACCAAAGGGCTACAAGTGGCGAGTATCGACCACAGCATGCATTTTCATCGCCCCTTTGACATCAATGAGTGGCTGTTGTACGACATGTGGAGCGATACCACAAGTCATGCTAAGGGGCTAAATCACGGACAGTTTTGGCAAGATGGTAGGCTTGTCGCCACCACCCAGCAAGAGGGTCTAATGAGGCTCATTGATGCAGAATGCTACACCACGACTTCCTAGATGGGCGGTTTGGTCTAAATTTATTGTGGAGGCTGTGATGATAAAAAATCGCTGTTTTTTGCCAGTTGTGTTGTCTTTGGCGGGTGTGCTAAGTGCTTGCACCGATGAAGTGCCAACCACGCCAACACTCTCTACTGCTGACATCGCCAAAATCATGCCTTCTCGCTCGCAGGATAAGGCAAGCTGGGCATCAGACATCGCATCGGTTTTTGATGAATTAAAACTGCATAAAGACAAGCAAAACATCTGCACCGTCATCGCTGTCATTGACCAAGAATCCAATTTTCATGCCAACCCTGCCGTCCCAAATTTAGGAGAGGTTTCCCTAAAAGCCATTGATGAAAAATTAGAATCCAAACTTGGTAAGCCACTTGCAGGCGTGTTTCGTACCATGCTTGCCACCGCCCCCACCAAAGAGCGAAATTTCATGAGTCAGATTAAGGCGGTAAAAACCGAAAAAGAACTCGATGAGCTATACTGGCGGATTTTTGACCATTTTGCGAGCACCTATAAGGTCTCAGGGCTAAACACACTCACTAAGATGACTGGCGAGAGTGTGGACGAACGCCTAAACCCCATCACCACACTAGGTTCTATGCAGGTGCATATTAACTATGCTCGTGCTAACAGGCGAGCGAACATGAATGACCGCACCCTTCGTGCTGACCTATATGGACAGTATGGGGGGTTGTATTATGGCATTCATAGACTGATGAAATATGAAGCCAATTATGATAAGCCCTTATATCGTTTTGCAGATTATAATTCTGGGGTGTATTCTAGTCGTAACGCCGCTTTTCAAAAACGTGTGGCAAGCCTGACAGGGGAGCGTTTGGCGTTAGATGGAGATTTATTGATATACAGCGGTAGCGGTATCAGCTCCCAAACTTCGCAGACGGAGCGAGCCTTGGTTAAGCTACTTGCCACCGCTAAAACACCGCTATCGCCCGCCCAAATCCGCCATGACCTAAAAAAAGAAAAAAAGGCAAGTTTTGAGACCACGGCCACCTACACTGCGGTCAATGAGATGTTTGTTGCCAAATACCAAAGACAGCCCACTTATGCCATCATGCCAGAGGTGGTCATCAGTAGCACCAAGATGAAACAGGATAAAAATACCAACTGGTATGCCACCAACGTCAATCGCCGTTATGAAGCGTGCATGACGCTGGCGGATAAGTTGCCTTAGTGTTTATTCTTTGACTGCCACCGTTACTGTGTAAGTCTTGCCTTGTTTTAGTTTATCGGCATTACCAAAGACTTCACTAAACGAGCGTTTCATAAAATCCCTAAGCCCATTGATGGTAACAACATAAAATCGCCCACCCACTTCCATGCGTTCATAGGCATCTAGTAGATACAGATAATGCTGTTCTTTGCTCGCTTTGGCAGGTAGATTGCTCATCACAAGGCTAAATTTTCGCTCTTTTGGTACATGAGCAAAGCCGTTGGAGAGCATGACTTCGGTATTGGTCAGCCCATTTTTTTGGCAATTTAGGCGAGCGTACTCCACCGCCACAAAGTCTTTATCAATGAGCAAATGTTGACCCTTTGGGCATTCACGGCTGGCAGTCATGCCCAGCACGCCCACACCACAGCCTAAATCAATGGAGTTATCGTCTGCCTTAAAATCAATATAATCAAGAAGCATGAGGCTACCTTCGTCCAGCTTTTCAGGGCTAAAAACCCCCCAAGTGCTGTTAAAGGTAAAGGGTTTACCCAAAACTTCTTGGGTAAAGCTGATATCCTTTCGCCAAGCATTTGATTTTTCTAATAAAACTGGGTCAATGATGTGCATGATTTTTCCAAGTCATAAAAATTGCCATATTATAACCCAATCCACCCTCAAAACAAGACAACGCCCCAAGAAAAATGTTAAAATAGCCCCATTTCTCATCTGGGGTTCAATCATGCATTTTTCAAAATTTGGTAAAAAATTCACCCAAAACAGCGGTATTTTGCAACTCATGGACGATTTGGGCAATGCCCTAAACAGCAACAAGCCCATCAACATGCTAGGCGGTGGCAACCCTGCTTACATCGAGGAGGTTAGCAGGGTGTATCATGAGGTGTTAGGCAACATCGTCCAAAGCGAGCAAGACACCGCCAAAAACATCGCCCTAGACAGCGTGGGTAATTATTCGACACCGCAAGGGGATGCTAAGTTTATTGAGGCGTTGGTGGCGTTTTTTAATCGTCATTATGATTGGCACATCACAAAGGATAATATCGCTCTAACCAACGGCTCGCAAAACGCCTTTTTTTATTTGTTTAATTTATTTGGGGGTGCGTTTGATGATGGCGATAAATCCATTTTATTGCCCTTGACACCTGAGTATGTGGGCTATGCCGATGCTCATGTGGCGGGCAAGCATTTTATTGGCATCAAGCCTCATATCCAACTTTGTGAGCATGATGGACAGGCGGGATTTTTTAAGTACGTGGTGGATTTTGAGGCGTTGGAGAATTTAGATGAACTTAAAAACAATAAAATCGGAGCGATTTGTGTCTCTCGCCCCACCAACCCCACAGGCAATGTCCTAACCGACGACGAAATGGTACGGTTAGATGCCATCGCCCAGCAGTATGACATTCCGCTCATCATTGACAATGCCTATGGCATGCCTTTTCCTAATATCATTCATAGTCATGCGATGCTGACATGGCATGATAACATTATCTTGTGTTTTAGTTTGTCAAAGATAGGGCTTGCTGGGGTAAGAACTGGCATTGTGGTGGCACGTCCTGACATCATCAAAGCCATCAGCAGTCTAAATGCCATCGTTAATCTTGCCCCAAGTCGTTTTGGGGGTGCGATTGCCGCACCGCTTTTGCGTGATGACCGCCTAAAATCACTATCCTTAGAGCATATCCGTCCGTTTTATAAAAAACAAGCAAATACCGCCATTTGTCTATTAAAGCAAGCTTTTGGCGATTTACCACAGGTAAAAATCCACAAGCCAGAAGGGGCGATATTTTTGTGGATTTGGTTTGAGGGGCTGCCCATCAGTACCCAAGAGCTGTACGAGAGACTAAAACAACAAGGCACGCTGATTATACCAGGCGAACATTTTTTTGTGGGAGTGGATATTAGTGAGTTTAGGCATGCTCATGAGTGCATTCGCATGAGTATCGCCCAATCAGATGAGGTGCTAGAACAGGGCATTGCAGTCATCGCTAAGACCGTCAAAGAAGCCTACGGTATTTAGCCTCTGGGGTGATGCTCGGCATGCAGAGTTTGCAGTCTGGCTGTGGCGACATGGGTATAAATCTGCGTGGTGGATAAGTCGCTGTGCCCCAGCAAAAGCTGAACACTGCGTAAGTCAGCTCCATGATTGAGTAGGTGTGTGGCAAAAGCATGGCGGAGCGTGTGAGGCGAGATGTCGATGGCGATGTTTGCCCATGTTGCGTATTTTTTGATTAAATGCCAAAAATTATGTCTTGTCATGTAGCCTCCTTGCTCAGTCAAAAACACCGCCTGACATTCTGTGTCTGACAATTGTCCGCTTTTGCCTAAGGTCAGCTCATGGCGATGAGCAAGGTAATCATTGAGGGCATTTAGGGCGTATTCGCCTAGTGGAATCAGTCTGGTTTTGTTACCCTTGCCTGTGATTTGTAGCCAGCCTGCGTTCATGTTGAGTTCGCTAAGCGAGAGATTGACCAGCTCTGAGACACGCAGACCGCACGCATACATGACTTCTAGCATGGCTTTATCACGAAGTCCCAAAATCGTAGTGGTGTCAGGCGAGTTTAGTAGCCGAGTGATGTCGTTTTCGCTTAGGGTTTTGGGGAGGGGCTTGTCGGTTTTGGGGTTTTTGATGTTTTGGCAGGGATTATCATCACGAAAGCCCTCGCCCACTTGCCACAAAAAAAACTGACGCAGGCTTGCAAGCACTCGCACCTGTGTTCTGGGAGATTTGCCTTGCCCTTGTAGGTACACTAGGCATGACGCCACATGCGTCTCTTGCCATTTTGGTAGAGGAGTGGGCGAGCTTGCCATACAAATTCGCAAATCCCTGATGTAGGCATTGCGTGTGCGAGTAGATAGCCCACGAGCAAGCATATTGATGCGAAATTGTGTCAAAAATTCTGGGTCGGATTCGGTGGTGGTTAATGATGGTAGGCGTGGTTTGGTGGCACGAACTTTGCTCATGATGGTATGACTGCTAAAATTTTGGTTATTGTAACAAAACATGCCAAAAATTAAAGTCATCATTTTTATTTTTTTACTTTAATCCATTAAATATGCCCCCATTAAAGGGCAAATTTTAAAAAGAGATGATTTATGGCAACCTTAAACACCGCCCAAGAGCTTATCGCCGACATCAAAGCAGGTAAGATGGTGATTTTAATGGACGATGAAGACCGTGAAAACGAAGGCGATATCGTCATTGCATCCAGCCACATCAGTGCTGAGGCGATTAATTTTATGATTACACATGCACGAGGTTTGGTGTGTCTTACCATCACGCAGGAGCGTGCAAAACAGCTAAACTTGGGGCTGATGAGTGATAAAAACGGCTCGCAGTTTAGCACCAACTTTACTGTCTCCATCGAAGCCGCTGAGGGTGTAACCACAGGCATCTCGGCAGCTGATAGGGCATTGACTATCCAAAGAGCCATCGCTCCTTATGCCAAGCCTACCGACATTGTCAGCCCTGGTCATATTTTCCCCATCATCGCCAAAAAAGGCGGTGTCTTGCACAGAGCAGGGCATACAGAGGCTGGCTGTGATTTGGCACGGCTGGCAGGGCTTGAACCCTCCGCTGTGATTTGTGAAATCATCAAAGAAAATGGCGAGATGGCACGCCGTGATGATTTAGAGATATTTGCCAAAGAGCATGGGCTAAAAATTGGCACGATTGCTGACCTCATTCATTATCGCATGACCAACGAACAAACCGTTGAGCTGGTTGATAGTGGTACGTTAGATACCGAATTTGGCACTTTTGATTTGCACCGTTTTAGAGAATATGGGGCAAGCGAAACCCACATCGCCCTAGTCAAAGGCGACCCAAAAAACGGTGTCAGTACCGTGCGAGTACATAGCCTAAATCCCTTAAAAGATTTGTTTGGGGCGACCATAAAGGGTGGTTGGGACATGCAATCGGCTCTGCGTGAGATTGCTGGTAGTGAGCAGGGCGTTTTCGTGTGGATAGATGGTGGTCAAGCCCTTGATGTGAGTGGTGCGTTGGATAAGGCAAACACAGGGGCAAGCGTTCATGAGGGGAGCGAGCCATATCGCACCATCGGCGTGGGGTCGCAGATTTTACGACTGCTTGGCGTGAGTGACATGCGACTTTTGTCAAGTTCGGCGAGGTTTAACATCTCTGGCTTTAACCTAAACATCGTGGAGATGGTCGAGAAAAATTAACTCATTTTCTATCCTTTATTTACACAAAAATCGGACTTGTTGCCGATTTTTGTTTTTTGGTGCTAGGTTAGCATGTGTAAGATATTTCCACCGATGATTCGAATGATAATCTCTAAGAGTGATAACGCCAAAATCGCCACCAAAGTTGAGAAATCGAACATGCCTAAATTGGGGGTGATTTTACGAAATGGAGCAACGATGGGTTCTGCCATCTGTGTGATGAGGTCCATGAGTGGGTGCATGACCTGAGCAAGCATGATAATCCAGCTGATGATGACAGATGCGATGATGATGTACTGAAACATGTCAATGAGTGAGAGTATCGCTGTGAGTGTGCCACTTAAAAACAGTACTAGGGGGGTAATGCTCTTACCCAGAATGCTCGCCATGCCTGCAATTTTAATAAAAGTCAGCAAAATCATCAAAACCACCGCAGAGGTGCTAAATCGACCTTTGGACAAATCAGGAAAAATCCGCCCAAATACTGTTACGATGGCTGAGAGCGTGTAGGTAACTTTGGCGTAGGGGTGGTGCTTATCAATCTCGGCAAACTGAAACATGAACCTTAAAAAACAAATGATTAAGGCAAAATTGACAACAATATTAAATAAAATGGTAATCGGCTGATTCATAAGTGGTTTTAACTTGGTTTTATTAATGATTAAAATTGTCTAATGGGCGATGATTATAGTTTTCCTAGCTCCACACTTCGCTCGTAGCACGCTCTCATCGCACGCCCAAACGCACCGCCGACATCGTCATGGCTTAAAGAGTTGATTGCTTGTGCGGTTGTGCCACCTTTTGAGGTAACTGCCTCACGCAAGGCGGTGGGATTACCATGTCTGGCAAGTAGACCTGCCCCAATCATGCTTTGTACAGCAAGCTTGTGTGCGACATCGACAGGTAATCCCATCGCCACCGCTTCTGAGGTCATGTGTTCTAACACATAAAAAAAGTAGGCAGGTGCAGAGCCTGACACCGCTGTAACTGCATGGAGCTTATCCTCATCTGCCACCCATACCGCCACGCCACAGCTTGACATGATTGCCTCGCATATCGCACGGCTCCCCTCATTAATATCAGCAGAAGCGTACAATCCTGTCGCCCCAGCCCCAACAGAAGCAGGTAGGTTTGGCATGGCACGCACCACATGAGCTGTTCCCAAAGCATTTGTCAATGTCGCCACACTCACACCTGCCAGTACTGACAAAACCAACTTATCTGCCAAATAAGGGGCAAGCGTGGGGGCGACATCAGCCAGTACTTGGGGCTTAACCGCAAGCACCACCACATCAGCTTTTTCAATCAGTGTGTGGGCGGTGTCAGGCATGGCAGTCTGTACGCCTTGTTTGGCAAAATGTGCCAGTTTATCTGTGTGCTTATCAGAGACGCCGATGGTCAAATTCAACTCATGTGAGTCTCTGGCGTTTATAAGTCCACCAATCATCGCCCCTGCCATGTTGCCACCACCGATAAAGACAATGCTTTTACCGTCTAATGCCAAAAAATCCGTCATTATTTTTCCTAATTTTAAAACAAAAACCGTCTGCTATTGTACCTAAAATGCACCGATTGTGCAAAACTTTACCTAAAAATTGTCAAGCTTATACGCTTATCAAATCCGCCCTGTGCTTTTTTGATAAATCCACCGCCAACCATGTCTGCCCCATGCCACTGGCAAATGCTTGGTTTAGCTCATCAAATATTGCACTTTTTGTCAGCCACATCTGCTCCATACTCATCATCATCACAGGTTCATCACTCACATAAATTGCCCACAGGCTTTTGCGTTGCCATGAGGGAATGTGTAGGTGCTGATAGAGTTTTTTACCTTGCAATTTGATGAAGCCAATTTGCTCATAACCCTCCTTGTCCACATAGGGCTGATAAATAAATAACACATCGGTGCGAGTGATGGGTTTCATCAGGGCAGATTTACCATAAAAAAGGGCTTTGACTTCATCATGATAATGAAAAAACAGACAAAATTGAGCATTTCTTTTTAAAAGAATTTTTTCATCATCGCCAAGCAACACGCCATCACAGTATGGCTCATCTTGTAACAACAAAAACAGCTTATGATGATAGCGATAAAGGGTGTCTTGATAACGACAAATGGTATAATCCTGACCGTCTTGTACGCCATCATTTTGCCAAAAAATCCTCGTCTGATGGTCGCCGTCGGTGCGAGCGATGAGGTGTAAAACATCGGTAACGGTCTGATGGTTGGGTGGTAATGGCTCGCCCCCTTGTACAAAATACCGTATTATCGCCGATTGTTGGTGTTTTGCAAGCTTTTGTATTTTGCTGACGCTTAGGCGATTTACAAAAGGTGTGTGAGGGGTTGCAATCACGCATTGACAAAACAGCTCAAAAGCCGTCTTGCTGATAAGAGCATGAGCATCAGCCATGAGGGCGGCACTACGAGCGATGTTTTGGGTGGTTTTGGGGTTTAGGACAGTTAGGCGTGGCAAAATCTCATTTCTGATAAAACTTCTGGCATTATCACTCTCTTCATTGGTGGGGTCGTCCACATAGGCTAGGGCGTGGGCATGAGCAAAGGCGGTAATGTCCCCCCGAGAGACGGACAAGAGCGGACGATGAATGGCAAGCTCTCTGTCGCCCACAGTACGCACCTGCCACGCCCTCATGCCTGACAAACCCTGCACGCCTGCTCCATTGATAAGTCGCATAAGTACGGTTTCGGCTTGGTCATCGCTGTGATGAGCCACCAGTAATACGCCGTCCTCATGCATGGCGTTGGCTAAGGTGTGATAACGTGCGTGGCGGGCGGTGGTTTCGGTTTTTTTGTTTAAATTTAAGGGTAAAATTTGACAAGAAAACCCATGACTGCTCGCCCAATTTGCCACAAAATCCGCCCAATCGTCATTCGCCTTTTGCATGCCATGATGAACATGAAGTAAGGTCGGCAAGGCGGATAATTTGCCTTGTTTATAAAGCAAAAAACAGCCATAAGCCAAAGCAAGCGAATCTCGCCCACCACTACACGCCACATAGAGTGGACGGTCGATGTGAGCAAGGGGAGCAAGAGCGGTCAGTATCGGGCAAGGTTTCATGACTGATGATGGTTATACCCCCAAATCCGCCAAATCGCCCTTTTGTTCTAGCCACGCTTTGCGGTCGCCACTTCTTTTTTTGGCAAGGAGCATGTCCATCACGCTATTGGTATTGGCAAAATCGTCCAAATCCAGCTGAACCAGTCGTCTGGTGTCGGGGTTCATGGTTGTTTCACGCAAATGGTCGGGGTTCATCTCGCCCAAGCCCTTAAAGCGGGTGATTTGGGGTTTGCCCTTGTTTTTAGTCTTTTTAAGAATGCTTTGTAATTCATCGTCATCAAGGGCATAATGCACGTCCTTGCCAATGTCCACCCGATAAAGTGGGGGCATTGCCACAAACAAATGCCCTGCTTCCACCAAAGCCCTAAAATGTTTGACAAACAACGCACAAATCAACGTGGCAATGTGCAAGCCGTCCGAGTCTGCGTCCGCCAAAATGCACACTTTTTCATAACGAAGCTCGGATAAGTCGTCAGAATTGGGGTCAATGCCAATGGCGATGGCGATGTCGTGAATCTCTTGGCTGGATAGCACGGTGTCGTGTGAGACCTCCCACGTGTTTAGGATTTTACCCCGCAAAGGCAAAATCGCCTGAAAATGGCGGTCTCGTGCTTGCTTGGCTGACCCGCCTGCACTGTCACCTTCTACCAAAAACAGCTCCGCTCCGTCCTTAAATTCGCCCTTACAATCGGCTAATTTTCCCGGTAAGGCAGGGCCTTGGGTGATTTTTTTGCGGGCGACTTTTTGGGCGGATTTGAGCCTTTTTCCCGCTTTGGTGATGGCAAGCTCGGCAATGGCTTTGGCGGTGTCTGGGTGGGAGCTTAGCCACAGGCTAAACGCATCTTTGGCAAGAGCTTGCACAAGGGGCGACGCTTCACGGCTGGATAGGCGTTCTTTGGTTTGTCCGCTAAACTGCGGTTCGGCAAATTTTAAGGACAAAATATAATTAACCCCGTCCCACACATCATCGCCCGTCAGACGGACATTTCTGGGCAGTAGGTTATGAATTTCACAAAATTCTCGCAAGGCGTCCGTAATCCCCGTGCGTAGCCCATTGACGTGCGTGCCACCTTGTGCGGTGGGAATTAGATTAACATAACTTTCGGTAATGGGCGTGCCACCGTCAGGGAGCCACGCAATGGCAAAGGTTGCCCCGCCCCGCTCGCCTGCGGTCGGCTCGGCACTAAAATAAAACGGCACATCGGGCAAAATCGCCAAATCGCCAATCTCTTCGGTCAAATACTGCACCACGCCGTCCGTGTATTGCCAGCTCTCACTCTCGCTTGGTTCAATTTCATTAATAAAGTCAATTTTTAACCCTGTACAAAGCACCGCTTTGGCTTTTAGGCTGTGTTTTAGGGCTTTGATGGCAAATTTGGGGTTATCAAAGTATTTTTCGTCCACCCAAAACCGCACCTGCGTCCCTCGTTTTTTCTTGGTGGGGGCAGGCGTGCTGGCTAAGGGAGCGATGGGGACGGCATTGTCAAAATTCATCTGGTATTCTGTGCCGTCTCGCCACACGATGACTTCTACTTTTTTGGATAAGGCATTGACCACGCTGATGCCCACGCCGTGCAAACCGCCTGAAATGGCGTAATTGTCGGTGGAGAATTTGCCCCCTGCGTGCAGGCGAGTAAGAATCAGCTCAATGCCCGACTGCTTAAACTCTGGGTGAATGTCGGTGGGCATGCCCCGCCCGTCATCAAGCACGGAGAGCGAGCCGTCTGTGTGGAGCGTTACCGTGATGTGTTTGGCGTGTCCTGCCAAGGCTTCGTCCACCGAGTTGTCAATCACTTCTGCCGCCAAGTGATTGGGGCGAGTGGTGTCGGTGTACATACCAGGGCGACGGCGGACGGGTTCTAGCCCTTCTAAGACTTCTAGGTTTTGGGTAGTGTAGTTTTGGGAAGTGTTGGTCATCGTCGTTCTTAACATAAAATTTGGGTGGTATTGTAACCGATTTTTGGCAATTTTCATAATGGCGGTCGTTGAAGATGATATCATAAGGTGGGTATGATGTGCCTAATTGCTTTTTAAACCATCATAAATTTGCTATCATACCCAAAAATTGGAGTAACTCATGATAAGCATTGCCTTTGTGGATTTGGAAATTGACAGTAAAAATAAGATTGCGGATATTGGGGCGGTTTGTGGACAGCATCATTTTCATCAAAACCGACCGCATGAACTCATCAACTTCATCAAGTCCGCCAAATTCATCTGCGGTCATAATTTTTTGGCACATGATTTTCATTATCTGCAAGGTGATTTGACTGCCATTGGCAAAAACAAAATGCATGTCATTGATACGTTGTTGTTATCGCCTTTATTATTTCCTGCTCGTCCTTATCATGCGTTGGACAAAGATTATAAAATCCAACTAGAAGAATCCAACAACCCCCTAAATGACTGCCTGATTACCCAAGCCTTGCTCGATGACCAAATCCGAGCCTTTGGCGAGTTGCCTATTGGTGTGGAGCGGATTTTTTATCAGTTGCTACGTCATCAGGCAGGTTTTGGGGCGTTTTTTGATTTTATAAAATTTGAAGACATTGATGAAGAGTTAGCTTCGCTGATTGTTGATGCTTTTCAAACGCACATTTGTCAAAATGCCCCGCTTGATGAGATGATTGAGCATTCGCCTGTGGAGTTGGCTTATGCACTGGCACTCATTCATAGTCAGAGCCGTTATTCAATCACGCCTGCGTGGTTGCAACATCAATACCCTAAAATTGAACCGATATTAAACCAACTAAGAAACACGCCTTGCCTTTCATGTGCTTATTGCCAAACCGAACTCAGTGCCATCAATGGCTTAAAACGCTATTTTAAATTCCCCAGTTTTCGCCAATATGATGACAAACCCCTACAAGAGCAAACCGCCCAGCACGCCATACAAGGCGGTTCGCTGTTGGCGGTTTTTCCGACTGGGGGTGGCAAATCGGTTACATTTCAAGTGCCAGCTCTCATTGCAGGCGAGCGAGCCAAAGCCCTAACGGTGGTCATCTCGCCTTTGTTGTCTCTTATGAAAGACCAAGTGGACAACCTAGAACAAAAAGGTATCAGTGAAGCAGTTACCATCAATGGACTGCTTGACCCCATTGAACGTCAAAAGTCGGTGGAACGAGTGGCAGACGGCTCGGCAAGCCTACTGTATCTATCGCCTGAGAGTTTGCGTTCACGCACGATAGAGCGATTATTGCTTGGGCGGAACATCGCACGATTTGTCATTGATGAAGCACATTGTTTTTCGGCGTGGGGACAGGATTTTCGGGTGGATTATTTGTATATTGGCGAGTTTATTCGCACGTTGCAAGCCAAGAAACAACTTACCCACCCCATTCCTGTTTCGTGCTTTACCGCCACCGCCAAAATCCAAGTCATCAAGGATATTTGTGCGTATTTTGAGCGTGAATTGGGACTGACCTTGACCAAGTTCATTGCCCCTGTAACTCGCAAAAATCTGCGTTATCAAGTGCTTGCTCAAAAAGACGAAGATGAAAAATACCAAGTCTTACGCCAGTTGATAGAATCTCATCATTGCCCAACCATCGTCTATGTATCTTACACCACACGCACGACATCGCTGAGTGAGCGTTTGCAAAAAGACGGTTTTGGGGCGTTGGCATATCATGGCAAAATGAGTGTGGACGAAAAAATCGCCAACCAAAATGCCTTTAAGGCGGACGAAGCTCAAATTGGGGGTGGACAAACCCAATGTGGGTTTGGTGGTGCATTATGATATTTCTGATTCGTTGGAAAATTATGTGCAAGAGGCAGGGCGAGCAGGGCGTGATGAGGGGATTTTGGCGGATTGTTATGTGCTGTTTAATGCCTCTGAGGATTTGGATAAGCATTTTACCCTACTCAACCAAACCAAACTTTCAGTCAGTGAAATCAAACAAATCTGGCGAGCCATCAAAGAGCTGTGTGGTGTGCGTCCTCGCATTTGTGAATCTGCCTTACAAATCGCACGACAGGCAGGCTGGAATGATGGACGTCCTGATGAGATAGAAACTCGTGTCAAAACTGCCATTTTGGCACTTGAAGACGCAGGCTATATCAAACGTGGACAAAATATGCCTCGTGTGTTTGCCACGAGTATCATCAGCAAAAACGCCATAGAAGCGATTGATAAAATCAACGCATCCACGCTCATTTACCCTGACGAAAAAGAATCCGCTCGGCGAATCATCAAAAAGCTATTTTCTCAAAAAAGCCAAGCCAGCACCGATGAAGACGGTGAATCTCGGGTGGATTATTTGGCGGATGTTTTGGGGCTAAAAATAGAACGAGTCGTGCGAATCGTAACGTGGCTCACCGAAGAGGGGATTTTGGCAAATCAGCAGGATTTGCAAGCCTTTATCGGTAAAAACACCCGTACCAGCGACAGCATGACTCAGCTTAACCGTTGGCTTCATGTGGAAAAAGCCATGCTGGACGTTTTTGCTTATCATCACCCAAGCTGGTCGCTCAAAGAGTTTGCCCAACAAGTCCAAGACCGTTTTCCCCAAGCCACGCCCAAACACATCAACACGCTCATTAACTTTTGGCGGATTAAAAACCATCTGGGGCGAGACGAAGAAAATGGTGCTGAATTTGTCCTAAAACAGGATTTGCAAAGCTTAAATAACATACTCGCTCGCAAAGCGGTGCTGGGCGAATTTGTTGTGCGTCATATATCGGAGCTGTCCAAACAATCTGACAAAATTCACAACGACTGGATTGAGGTCAATTTTTCGGTGGGCGAATTAAAACACGCTTTCAATCAAGGTATGTGGGCAAACGCCAAACAGCAAGCGGTAAATTATCTTGCAACCAGCGTACGTTTGTCTTTATTGCAAAACATCATGCGTGCGTTTGAACAAAGTTGCCCCAACCGCAAATACGTTTCGGATTGGCGAGTGTTCATCAAAGAATCCAAATTGGAGCATTTTTATCACCCTGAAAAAGGCGTGGTAACGCTATCCACCATTCATAAAGCCAAAGGACGTGAGTTTGACAGCGTGTTTGTGCTGATTGACCACAAAAACATTCAACCCAAACACCTACCATACGGCAAACTTGATGATGTCAAAAAACGTGAATTTTATGTGGCGTTCTCTCGTGCCAAATCGCATTTGACGGTTGTGTCGAACAGTATGGCGGTGAACGAGCTGTTGCCCAAAGAGGGTGTTGATTGGCTAACTTATCAAGGCAATCCCCTAGAATTTAGGGAGTTGGTGCGGTATTTGAAGCTTGATGATGTGTATTTGGATTGGTTTTATAAATCTCAAATTGCCATTGAACCACTTAGGGCGGGGGCAACTTTGAGTGTGTTTGCAAACCAATATTATCAGGGCTGTTGTGATGAGCATGGCAACCAAGTGGCTGTTTTTTCTAAAAAATTCAAAAATGAATTGGCAGGGTATTTTAATAAAGGTTATCAGCTCGTAGGTGCAAAAGTCAATTTTATCGTACTTTGGCAAAACAAAGACAAGCAACATCAGAAGATTCGTATTGTGTTGCCAATGGTTTATTTGCAAAAATATCATTAACCGTTTAGGGTTTGGTGTGTATTTTGTGGTGCGACAACACCACCATATTCTCACATGGTGGTTTTAGGGCAAGAGATTACAAATCCCCCACCCAACTTGGCTTATTTTCTAACACATCAGCATTGAGTCTTTGCATGAGTGGACTTTGATGAAATTCGTTTACCGCTTGTTTGTTGGTGTCGCTCAATGTCTCAAACACATGAGGCAGTCGTACGCCAATCCAAATGAGTGCCGACATCAGCACCCTATCGCCCCAAGCGGTGCTGGTCGCTGATAAGGTGGGTAGGTTTGGCAAAGTGGTCTGTAACAGCTCGGTGGAGCGTGCCACAAAGGGGTGCAAATCGTGCCCTTCTGGGGTAAATCGCTCGGTAGAAAACGCACGCACGCCCTGTGCCAAAATCCCAAAGGCTTTGGCGATGTTTGGCAAATCGGTGGTGGTGTTGGTATAGACTTGTGGGGCGATGGCTTGAATGATGAGTGGTGTTTCGGTGATGACCTCGCCTGTATCAAGTAGGAGGGCTGGCACTTGGCTGAACGAATTGACGGCGGTCAGCTCGGCAGGGTTGTCCCAAGGGGTAACGAATTTTAATGCCAAATCCACTTGCTCTAACTTAGCAATCATAAGCAAAATGCGAGTATAAGGCGAGGTGGTACTGAGGTATAAAGTGTGCATGGTATGCTCCGATTTGGGTTAGTTGGTCAGTGATACAGCCCACGCCACCACTTGCTCCACTTGGTCGTCATAGTCGCTGATGCGGTGGTCGCCTCCGTCTTGGGCTTGCAAAACACCTTTGTTTTTGGAGGGCTTTGGCAGTCAAGTATTTGGCGGTTCATTGCTTATTTTGAGTGGGGTTTTGGTTTATTGGCTGTGCTTATGGGTGTGGTTCTTAAAGTCTGTATTGCCACATGCTGTGTTTGGTGTTGGTTTAAATTGCCTGTGTGCGTGCATTTAGCCATGCTTTGGCATCATCACTTAGTTCGTTGATGAGTTCATCATAAACATGCTGATGATAGGCATTTAGCCAATCTTTTTCGGTTGGGCTAAGTAGATGAGGCAGGATAAGACGTGTGTCAAATGGACATAGGGTCAGTGTTTCAAATTTTAAAAACTCCCCAAACTCGCTACGACCAGCAGGTACGCACAGCATGAGGTTTTCAAGACGAATGCCCCATTGATTTTCTCGGTATAGACCTGGCTCGTTACTGGTAATCATGCCAACACGCATGGTGCGTTCGGTGGTGGCTGGGGCGTGGTAGGAGATGCTTTGAGGACCTTCATGGACATTTAAAAAATAGCCAATGCCATGACCTGTACTATGACCGTAGTCAAGACCTTGTTGCCACAGTTGATTGCGTGCCAACACATCAAGTAGGGGGGCTGATATGCCTGCTGGAAAATGGGCTCTGGCAAGGGCGATATGGGCTTTTAGCACATATGTGATGTCTTGTTTTTGGGCGTCCGTGATGTCGCCAATACCAACCATGCGTGTGATGTCGGTCGTGCCGTTTTGGTACTGACCTCCTGAATCAATGAGTAGCAAACCATCGCCATCAAGATAGCTAAAATGCTCATCGGTGGCACGGTAATGCACGATGGCTCCGTTAGCACCCATGCCTGCGATGGTGGCAAAGCTAGGCGAGACATAGTGTGGCTGGCGACTTCTGGTCTGGATAAGCATGTCATCAATGTCTAACTCGCTTAGTGCTTCGCCGTTTGTCAGTCGTTTTTCAAGCCATGCAAAAAAATTGCATAACGCAACCCCGTCTTGCCTCATGGCAGATTTGATGTGTTTGATTTCTTTGGGGGTTTTGATGGCTTTTAGGGTGGTGCTAGGGTTGGTAGCGGATAACAAGGTGGCTTGTTGGGATAAACAAGAAAGCGTGCCAATGGTTATTTTGGCGGGGTCAATGAGCAGTGTGCCAGCCAATTTGCCAAGTGCCTCCCCCATTTTATCATAAGGGCAGATGGTTATGCCTGCCTCATGTAACACCAAGTGAGCATCAGCGGTCAGCTTAGTCTCATCGACAAACAGCGTGGCATGTTGATGACTGATGAGCAGATGCGATAAAAATACGGGGTTATAATCAACATCGCCACCTCTTAGGTTGGTAATATAGGCGATGTCATCTAGGCTACTGATAAAATGATAATCCGCCCCAGACCTTGTCATGGCATGGCGAATATTGGTAAGTTTATCAAGAGTGGTTAGGTCGGTAAATTCACGCTGATGTGGATAGATGGGGCTTATGGGTAGGTTAGGGCGTTCTTGCCAAACTTCGCCCAAGATGTCCAAATCCGTGATGAGTGTGATGTTTTTGGGGTCAAAAGTAGCACTTAGGTTTTTGTGTTCAGACAGCGATAGTACCGCACCATCGATGGCGACACTTGCCCCCTGTGGTAGCGTATCGGCTAAGAATCTGGCATAAGAGGGCGTATCTTTTGTGATTTTGTGCAGGTTAATGCTTGTACCGTCTAGTTGTAAAGTTGCTTGCACCCAGTAGCGACTGTCTGTCCACAAGCCTGCATTATCTAGGGTAATAACCAGCGTGCCTGCCGAGCCTGTAAACCCAGAAACCCATGACATGCCTTGCCAATACTCTGGCAGATATTCTGACAGATGTGGGTCAGATGAGGGAATGATGAGGGCAGATATGTTGTGTGCAGTTAAAATGGCTCTGATGGCGTCTAAACGCTTGACTCTGGCTGAGGCAGGGGTGTTGTGAAAGTTACTCATGATTGACTCGATTAGGGCTTGGTTATTTTGATGGATAAAACTCGTTTACCCATGATAGTACCATAGGTACTTGCGTGTCATAATCACTGATACGGTGGTCGCCTCCGTCTTGGGCAAGTACAAACGCCCCTGAATTTTCATAAAAGGCTTGGGTGGCGTGGGCATCTAGAAGCTCATCGCCCATTTTAAGTAGGACTTTGATTTTGTGAGGGTGTTTGGCGTGCAGGCGATGGCTCTCAAACCACGCCAAATCGCCAAATTTGATTTGCCAACCCTTGACGGTGGTATAAATCACTGTCTTGTCGGTTAAGTTTTTCTCATCAAAATTGTCTTTTAAAAACCGCCGAAAGCTAAGGTCAGGGCGAATGCTTGGATTTAGCAGTACGCAAGGCGTGCTTGTCATGTCGGACAGCAAGGTGGCAAAATAACCGCCCAGCGATGAGCCGACCAGCACACAGTTGGGGTTATCATGGATAAGTGCCGATATTTTTGTTACCACTTCGTCAGGCGGACAGTTCAAATCAGGGCGAATGGTGTCAATACCAAGTGTCTTGGCATGCTCGGCAGTAATGACGGCTTTGCTTGCATTGGGGTCGGAGTCAAGTCCGTGCAGATAGATGATGGTAGGCATGTTAGTTTATCCATAAAATGGTTTATTTTATCAAGTTATTTTTCGTTTCGCCATCGAAATTATCCAAAAACGGCACACACTCCTGCCAAGCCGTACAATCTTTGCCAAGTTCCCGCCTAACATAAAAATCCTCGACCATTTTGGCTTGTTGCTCAATGCCGTATTTAAAGAATGATTTGCCCTCTTTAAAAGTATAACTATATTGACGATTAAAAATCGCTCGGCGAACCACCGCCATGCCCTGCTGAATTTGCCAAACGTGGGTCAGTTCGTGAACAAGCCATGCTCTGATGTGCAAGGGTTTATCACTAAAATCCTCACAAAAATCGTCCTGATGAAAATACACCCAGCCATTGGGCGACACCGCATAACCCCTAAGCACCCACCACGCTGTGGTTAGGCGAATGTCATCAAGAGTCAGCGACTCGCCAAAGACCGAGTGGGCGATGGCTTGTTCGCCTGCGGTTAGGGGGCGAATGGGGCGTGGGGGTTTTAACTTCATAAACGCTCAAAAAGGTGTATAATAAGGTTATTGTAGCAGATTTTGATTTGGGAGTAAAAATGAATACGATTGAACTTATTCATCAATCCAGTTATGATTTAACCGAAAGCGAACGCCTTGAAGTATTTGGTTATATCAATATGATTAAGGCTCGTTTTGGACGCAAAAAAGACAGCGTGCAAGAAAATTTTTCGCCACAATCACAACAGGCTAACAGTGCTGATAAATCAGAAAAAATCTATCAGTTAATGTGCGAAATTTCTGATGATTTTCAAAAATCAGGTAGAAAAATTGATATAGACGATTTTGAAAAAAGCCGTCAAGATAGGGAAATTATCAGATGAAATCAAAAATCCTACTGGATAGCAATATCATTATTTATACAATTCAACCTGAATACGCCCATATTCGCAAGGCATTATTGGATTTTGAGATTTATATTTCAAAAATTAGTATTATAGAAACGCTTGGTTATCATAAATTGCAAGAACCCGAAAAGAGCAAAATAGAAAAGCTAATTTCGCTATTTGATTATTGTGATATTACCGACCCCATCATCCAAAAAGCCACTAAACTTCGCCAAGCCAAAAAGATGAGTTTGGGCGATGCGATTATTTTGGCGACTGCCGTCATTTATCATTTGCCATTAATGACTAGAAATAGCAAAGACTTTGAATGGATTGATGACTTAACAATAATCAACCCTTTTAATCAATAACAAACTTTAAATGATGCTCAAAAATGAATGAATGCACTTGCCCCCACCATGATTGCGGAAAAAATTTTACCCATGTAGATTATCATCACGGCGTTGTTTTTTGCCCGCATTGCCAAAAAAGTTTGTTGGTTAATCCTTTTTTGTCAGAATTAGAAAAGATGACATTTAGGCAATTTGCAAAACGCTTTACCAAAAATCAATGGAAGGTATACGCAGTTACGGCTATCATGTTTGCATTTTTTATCGCCATAATTGAAGTGGTTGCTAATTTTGACAAAATAAATTTAGGGGCAGGATTTTGGATAACGCTATCGGTGTTTGCCTTGATATTGCTTGGTATTTCCATTTATTTTATAGAAAAAAATTTACAAAATTATCATTATGACAGATTAAAAAATAAACCCATTTTAAAGGGTGTAGATACTTGTGATTTGGTTAAAGATGATTTTCATGTTTCGGTTGCCTTGGAAGATTTAAAGGCACAATTTAATGCATTCGACCCTTTTTGTCCAAATTGTCATTCGCAAAGACTTCATCAAAAGATTGATGAATTTAACTGCCAAAATTGCCATATTAAATTTATATTAAATCCAAAACTAAAAAACATCAATACTTATAAGTTTATTGTTAGCTATATTTTAATGTTTTTTGTGATAAAATATTCATATGATAATTTTTATTTCATGTTCTTGTTTATTCCTTTATTGTTTTTTGTTAATTCAATCCTTGAATATTATTGGTGTAAAACCCCAAAATGGACAATTTTATCCCCCTAGCCGAACGCCTACGCCCCCAATCCCTTGACGACATTATCGGACAAACACACCTTTTGGGCGAAAATGCCCCCATTCGCACCCTTGTCCGTCAAGGCTTTTTGCCGTCTATGATTTTGCACGGCACGGCAGGCATTGGCAAAACCACGCTGGCAACACTCCTTGCCAAAGTGGTCGGTCGCCCCTTCAAATCCCTATCCGCCATAAGTAGCGGGGTCAAAGAGCTAAAAGACGCCATCACGCCCGACACGGGGCTGTTTGCCGAACCGCCCGTGCTGTTTATTGATGAAATCCACCGCTTTAACAAAGCTCAGCAGGACGCCCTTTTGGGAGCGGTAGAAAATGGCACAGTTACGCTTATCGGAGCGACCACCGAAAATCCGTCATTTAGCGTCAATAATGCCCTATTGTCTCGCTGTCAGGTGTACCGCTTAGAGCCGTTAAATGATAATGAAATCAATACTTTACTAAACCGTGCCGTCCACACCGACCCCCTGTTAAAAACCAAAAACATCGCCCTTGCCGACACCACCGCCCTTATCAAACTGGCACAAGGGGACGCACGCAAAGCCTTGAATTTATTAGAAATTTGCATTCAAAGCCAAGCCGAACCCATCGTCATCAATTACCAAACCATCACCGCCGTTGCAGGGCAAACGCTCGTCCGCTACGACAAAGACGGCGATATGCACTACGACATCATCTCCGCCTTTATCAAGTCGGTGCGTGGCTCTGACCCTGATGCCAGCGTTTATTGGTTGGCACGAATGCTCGTGGCGGGCGAAGACCCTGCGTTTATTGCAAGGCGACTTGTGATTTTGGCAAGTGAAGACATCGGGCTTGCCAATCCCAACGCCCTGCTACTGGCGGATACCGCCCTTAGAAGCGTGCAAAGCATTGGCATGCCCGAAGCAAGGATAATTTTGGGGCAAGTGGCGATTTATTTGGCAACTTCGCCAAAATCCAACGAAAGCTATAAGGCGATTAACAAAGCCCTAGATTTTGCCAAAACGGACGGCTCGCCCGTGCCACTCCACCTAAGAAACGGCGTAACCACGCAAATGAAAAAAGACGGCTATGGCATAGATTATGTCTATCCACACGATTATCCCAACCATTATTATCCGCAAAATTATTTGCCTGATAATTTAGTAGGAATGCAGTTTTATCACTTTGGCGATAATCAAAAGGAACAAGCAAGTTTTGCGTTTATGAATTGGTTAAAGTCTCAAAATGGGTAGAATTAGCCCTTTTTAACCACGACAAACCGATAATTGCCCTCATCGCTGGTTTCTTGGCTGGCGAGGGTATGCCCCAAATGGCGACAAAAATTGGGAATGTCCCTCGTGGTGGCAGGGTCAGTGGCGATGATGTGAATCTCATCGCCTCCTTTGGCACGGCGAATGGTTTGATGAAGAAGCATGACAGGTTCAGGGCAGATAAGCCCTGTGGTGTCTAAGTGATGAATGGTATTTTCGCTCATGAGAAGTCCACTCCCTCAAAGTCGCTGATGAGTTTTCGTTCATTGGCTGTCCACGCCTGCTTATTGCCGTCTTTGTCGGTGCGGACGATGGTGGCGGTACCATTGGCAACGATGGCATTTTGGGCGGTGCTGTAATATTCATAAGCCATTGATAGGCTGGTATTGCCGATTTTGGTGCATTTGACCCCGATAAGTAGGGTATCAGGATAATGCACGGGGCGTAGGTAGTTGCACGATGAACCTGCCAAGATGGTTAAAGTTTCGTCCTTAAACATGGCAAGCGAGTGCATATAGCTAATACGAGCAGACTCAGCGTAGCGGTAATAGGCGACATTATTGACGTGATTAAAAGCGTCCATCTCGCCCCACATCACAGGCTGGACGTGAACAATGGGGTAATTGACAAGGGCGGTAGGGCGGTCATCGCCTGTGAGGGTGTTTTTAAAAGCTGGCTGTGTCATGGCGTTCCTTTGGTGTTAAG
Organism: Moraxella sp.; assembly: GCF_030525845.1. Lineage (GTDB taxonomy): Bacteria > Pseudomonadota > Gammaproteobacteria > Pseudomonadales > Moraxellaceae > Moraxella. Next base: position 12,730 of record NZ_JAUNDY010000014.1, on the reverse strand, counting down.
CACAGTTAAAGTGATATCATTGTAACATTTCTACGCTGGTAAGTTCTTTGTTTTTTGGGGTATTGGCAAGCAAATCATACACCCACAGCAGGGCGTCTTCTGTGGTGTTTAGCGTTGTTTTTTGGGGTGGTTCATCTGGATTGGGAGATTGGTTGGTTTGTTCTTGGCTTTGTTTTTTGAGGTTTTCAGCATCGATTTTGCCACCGTGTAGCACGATATGACTTTCAAGCTGTGAACGCACTTCTTGTAAATAACTTGTCATCAGTCCTCTATCTCGCATGCCTGAGGCACTAATAGCAAGAGAGAGCATCATGTTGGCATCGTGAAGCAGAATATCACTGCGGTTTAGCGGTGCGTTTTGGGTGTGCTCGGTTTGTTTGCCACGCAAAAAAGTTTGTAAGTCTCGCATTTTAATGGTGTGAGCTTGCCATGCGTCAGGCTGGGCTTTTAGGGTGTTGATGTGAGCAATGTCTGCCTTGATGGAGGCACTTAGGGCTGCACCAAGCGATGATGATAAGAGATTTGCTTGGGTAAGCTGATAATCGATGGCACGTAGGGCAGTCAACGCGTCCTCGTGATTGCCTTGTTTGTAGAGGCGGTCTGCCATGGCAAGCTCGATTTTAATGAGTTTGGTGTTATTGGTGGTGTCGGTAGTTTCAGATTTTTTGTGGGTGTCGTGGGTGGGTGTGATGGCAAATAGCCTATCATCGATGTCATTTAGGCGTGTGTCTACTGCATCTATTTTGACGAGGCGTTCATCGACTTTATCAACAACAGATAAAAAAGAAAAATAAAGCCAAACCAGCCCCCCAGTCAATAAAATAATAACCAGCCATTGTAGTCTCATTAGAACAATGCGTGCTTGCTCGGTTTGTTTTTTGAGTTCTTCTTTATCGTCCGACTTGGCATAGGCGGTCTTTGGTGCGGTGTTTGGGTCTGGACTGATGTTTGGTGCTGACATGGCAATGAGATGGTTATTGTGATTGAGTAATGGTGTGTAAGGCTTGGTGCAAAGTGGCTTTATCTAAATTCTCAATACGCCACACCCCAAAATCAGGATAATACTGACTGGTGAGTGCGGCAAGCCTTTCGCCTAGCGTCAAATATATCACATTTTTGGCAGAAAACATACCATCTGGGGCATTTTCCTGACAAACATCACGCCATGCGTTTAGGCTTGCCTCACTAGAAATGAGCACTGTGATGAGCTGGGGCGGTGAGTCTAGGAGTATGGCTAATAACTCATGAAAGCGTTGGGGAAGATGAGGCGAGACTTTTCGCTCATAAAAAGCAATGGCATGCACACCAATGTCTCTCTTGATAAGCGTATCGGCGAGCAGTCTGCGTCCGCCCACGCCACGCCATATTAAGATGTCATCGTTAGGGCTTAGGTGTTTGATGATGGGTAGCTCCAACATGCCTTCGTTGTTTTGGGTGTCAGGAATGATGGGTGTGATGCCCCATTCTTTGAGTGCTTGCCCAGTGGCATCGCCTACGGCGATAAAGGCAGGGGGGTTTTTTAAGTCACGCACGTGGCAGATGCCTTGTTTTTTTAGCCAAGACATCGCACAAGTTACCGCCATCACGCTAACAGCAATCACCACTTTAAATTGACCCTGTATCAGCCTTGATAATAGATGAAGCTCATCATCTGCCAGCGGACGTGTTGACAGCTCCAATAACGGCAAATCAAATACAGCCATACCATCGATGTGATAATGTACATTGGGGCGAGTATTGATAAAAACAGGGTGGCTCATGTGTAGATGTTTTTTAAAATCTCATCAGCCCCCGCCGATAATAACGAAGTGGCGACCGCCTCCCCAAGTGCTGTGGCATCTTGGTGGGGATTATCCCCTAAGGTGGCGGATTTGATGACTTTGAGTAATGTTTTGCCGTCAGGCGAGCCAACTCTGCCCTCCAAATTGATGGTTTGACCCTCTAAGTTTGCAAACCCTGCAATGGGAACTTGGCAACCTCCTTCTAAGGCATGATTCATCGCCCGTTCGCAGATGGCTTTTAGGGCGGAGGTTTCATGATTTAAAGGTTTGATGAGTTCTTTAATCTCATCGTCTCGGCACTCGATGGCAAGCGTCCCTTGACCCACCGCAGGCAGACAAATGTCAGTAGAAATGCTGTGGCGAATGCGTTCATTTAGCCCCAACCGCTCCAAGCCACTTTGGGCGAGGATAATGCTGTCATAGTCGCCATTGTCGAGTTTGGATAGGCGAGTGCCGACATTGCCACGCAAACTGATGATGTCTAGGTCAGGGCGGTAGGCTCGCAGTTGGCATTCACGGCGTAGGCTTGATGTGCCAACTTTTGCTCCTTGTGGTAGGTCATCAAGGTTTGCAAAATGGTTGCTGACAAAAGCATCAAAAGGACTGTGACGGTCAAGATATGCACCAATGACAAGTCCATCTGGTAGCATCATGGGTACATCTTTTAGAGAATGCACGGCGATGTCGGCTTGACCTGAGAGTAGGGCGTGTTCTAATTCTTTGACAAATAAGCCCTTTCCACCTATCTTGGCAAGTGGGGTGTCTAGGATTTTGTCGCCTTTGGTTACCAGTTCTAGCAGTTTGATGTTTAGGTTTGGATAGAGGGCTTGGAGCTGCTCTTTGACAAAATGGGCTTGCCAAAGAGCAAGCGGGCTTTGGCGTGTGGCTATGGTTAGTGTGTTCATTGTTGTTGGTGTCTGGTTTGTGTTTTGTCTATTTAATCACATTTACCCAAAAATGCCAAATGAAATTTCACGTTTGATGATGTTCAAACGGACAATGAAAAGGGCGATAATCTCGCCCTGTATGTTTTAGATGTTTTGGATTTTTTCTCTGAGTGTTGGCAGATGGCGACGTGATACAGAGAGTGTCTCTGACATGCCCCGAAAACGCACTCGGTATTGTCCGCTATCAACCGTCTCCAACAAGTCAAGATAGCTGAGGTTGATGAGGGCATTTCGATGAATACGAAACATCATGCCTGAAAACTCTTCTTCTAGATCTTTTAGGGTTTCATCGATGAGTACCACGCCACCTTTATGGCGAACTTTAACGTATTTTTGGTCGGCGGTAAAGTAGTATACATCGGCAAGCGAGATAAGCTCTACGCCACGATGAGTGCGAGCAGCGATGTACTGACGAGTGCGAGGGCTGTCTTCGTCTTGTTTGCTTAGTGCCTGCTCTTGGGCAGCGTTAATGCGAGTGCATTTTTGTATGGCGTGGTGCAGGTTTTTTTCATGAACAGGAATGAGTAAATAATCGCTCGCCTCACATTTAAAGGCATTTAGCAAAAGATGACTATCATCTAAGCCAAAAAAGATGAAAGCGGGCGGTGCTGTCAAATCGTCAGATAGTTTTTGGGTAAATTCATGGGTATGTGGCAGATGTGCATTTATCAGCACAATCTCGGGGTGGTACTGTAAAGTTAGCTTGTATGCTTCATCTAGGCGATTAGTCAATCCAACCACTTCATGTCCAAGAAGTGTGATTAGAGTTGTCAAGTGTTTGCCCAAAGATGGCTCTATTTCACAAATCAGAATATTCATCAGTATTTCCTTGATAATTCAATGAAATCCCCTAAATCAAAAAAAAAGGGGGGGGGGGGGCGACACTGACTGGCACCCTAAATTCACACAATTTATCAGCCGAAGAATATCTACATCAAAAAATAGATGAAATGAGGTATTTTTATGATGGATTGAATGGTTTGAAGTGAGAATGGCATAAAAATTGCTATCCTTTAGTATTATAACATTTATACACGAAAAGACAACAGTTGTTTTTCAATATTGGCTAATTTTTGTACAATTACTACAATAATTTTAATAAATTCACAAAAATATATCAGATTTTCTAAAAAATTATCCTTATTTTTGCTATCTTTTCTCAAAACTTCTTGTACTCTGCGGTGTTCGTTGTTAAGATAAGCGTAATTTTTTGTTTATTTTCGAGTTATTTTATGACAAACCAAACATCATCAATGTGGGGCGGACGCTTTTCCGAAGCCACCGACAAATTTGTTGCCGAATTTACCGCATCCGTGAATTTTGACAAACGCATGGCAAACCAAGACATACAAGGCTCCATCGCCCACGCCACAATGCTTGGCGAGTGTGGGGTTATCACAAAAGACGAAAGTCAAAAAATCATTGACGGACTTAATCAAGTCAAAGCCGAGATTGAAAGCGGTGCGTTCGTGTGGAAAGTCGAGCTTGAAGATGTGCATATGAATGTCGAGAGCCGTCTGACCGCCCTGATTGGCGATGTTGGCAAAAAGCTCCATACGGGCAGAAGTCGTAACGACCAAGTAGCGACCGACATTCGCCTATGGTTACGAGACGAAACCGACAACATTTTGGCACTATTAAAACGCCTGCAAAGTGGGCTTTTGGATTTGGCAGAAAAACACACTGACACCATTATGCCGGGCTTTACCCATTTGCAGACCGCCCAGCCCATTTCGTTCGCTCATCATTTGATGGCGTGGTTTGAAATGCTCATTCGTGATAGCGAGCGATTGACGGACACTCGTAAACGCATTAACCAAATGCCACTTGGCTCGGCAGCGTTAGCGGGGACAACTTATCCGATTGACCGCACCATTACCGCCAAATTGCTTGGCTTTGAAGGCATTTGCCAAAACTCATTGGACGCAGTTTCTGACCGTGATTTTGCCATTGAATTTGCCGGCAATGCCAGTATTTTAATGATGCACCTATCTCGTATGAGCGAAGAGATTATCCTATGGATGTCGGCTCAATTTGGCTTTGTACAAGTACCTGACCGCTTTTGTACAGGTTCATCGATTATGCCCCAAAAGAAAAACCCTGATGTACCTGAGCTTGTGCGGGGTAAGGCATCAAGGGTGTTTGGCGATTTAACCACGCTTTTAACCTTGATGAAAAATCAACCGCTTGCTTACAACAAAGACAACCAAGAAGATAAAGAGCCACTTTTTGATATTGTGGATACGCTGACAGGTTCGCTCCTTGCCTTTGCCGATATGCTGCCCAACCTTGTCCCCAACAAGGAAAATATGCGACAAGCCACCCTAAAAGGCTATGCCACCGCTACCGATTTGGCGGATTATTTGGTCAAAAAAGGCTTGCCGTTTCGTGATGCTCACGAAGTCGTGGGTAAGGCGGTGTCTCTTGGCGTGGCAAAAGGCGTGGATTTGGCGGAATTGTCATTGGACGAACTGCGACAATTTAGCGACTTGATTGGCGATGATGTGTTTGACTGCCTAACGCTGGAAGGTTCGCTTAATGCTCGTAACCATATTGGTGGAACAGCCCCACAGGCGGTGAAATTGGCGATTACCAAAGGGTGGGAAAGAATAGAGGGATAATATGCTTGTTGCATACCAAGCCAAAATCACAGGCAATCAAATCCATTGGATAGACGCACCGCCCGATGTGTCCGATGTCGATGTCTTGATTTTACCAAAACAAAACCAAGACATTCCCAAGCCAAAACACCAAATCCCAGCATCTTTAAAGGGGCTTGGGCAAGAAAATGGCGATATTATGGATACAGGTGATATTACTAATTTAAAACCCAAACGCACTCCCCCAAAAGAATTGCAAGGGCAAATGCAAATTGTGGGCGATATTTTTGATATGTCCGAAAGCTGGCAAGAATGGGGATATTTTAAGTGAAAATGCTTTTATTGGATACGCATATTTTATTGTGGTATACCAATGAACCTAATTTGCTTTCCGATAAGATAAAACAAGCCATTGCAACTTATGATAAAATATGCGTTTCGGCAATTTCGTGTTTTGAAATCAATTGGCTTGTTCGTCATAACAGGATTATTTTGCCAAATGGGCTTGATTATGCCACTTGGATAGCACGCGTTCGGCAATTAACTGACATTGAATTTTTAAACATCATGCCAGAAATTGCCAGTTTGTCGGTTGAATTGTCCGAACATCACAAAGACCCTGCCGACAGACTCATCATCGCCACCGCGTTAATTCATGGCTGCTATTTGGCGAGTGTGGAAACCAAATTTCCTTTATATCAAGAATTACACCATAAACTGATTAACTAAAAGGCAAGCTTATGACCGAAGTTTTTAACCCCAAAGCCAACCTTGTATTTTGTCGTAAATACCAAGAAAACCTACCAAAATTACCCGCTCCGCCCTTTCCCAATGCCAAAGGCGAAGAAATCTTTAACACCGTCTCAAAAAAAGCATGGGATGAATGGCTTGAACTACAAACCATGCTCATTAACGAAAAGCATCTGAGTATGGTGGATAAAGAGGCAAAAAAATACATCGCCGAACAGCGAGAGTTATTTTTGGATAATGGCGACTACGAACGCCCAGCAGGTTTTAAACCCAAAGCCTAAAATAGAAATCGGACAGTAAATGTCCGATTTTTTGGTTTTAGCATGCCACGCCAATAATCCATTCGCTTAGATCGCTCGTGGTTTTGTCGAGTTCTGGGCGGCGAATTGGAGGTTCGGTGCAACCTCTGGGTGTGATGTAGTCCATTGCAATGCTTACTGCTGTCTCCCTCATGATGGGAGTGTCATCAGTAGTGCGTACATGAACATAAAAAGGTTGCTCTAAGGGGATAACATAACTATCTAGCAGATACCATCTGTCTTGGTGGGAGATTTTGGTGTGATATTCCTTAAAATGGAGCATGCCCACGCCATCCACATAGGCATCAGGGGAGAGGGGCTGGTCGGATTTTTGGGTATTGGGGTTAATCAGTAGTGATGGTATGACTTGCTCAGTAGCAGGCTTGCTGGCACAACCGATAAGCGTAAACGCCATGAGTAGGGCGATGGAGAGGTTTTTCATAAATTATCCTTAAATATTAAATCCACCAAAAGGGCGTATCGCACGCCCCTTGAATCTGTCCAAATTAACCCTTGTGGGCGTATTTAGGGTCGGCAGCAGCGGTAAATAGCACGTCTGTTGACGAGTTGAGTGCTGTCTCTGCTGAGTCTTGTACCACGCCAATGATAAAGCCAATGGCAACCACCTGCATGGCGACATCATTTGGGATATTAAATAAGCTACATGCTAGCGGAATGAGTAGCAATGAACCACCTGCTACGCCTGAGGCACCGCAAGCACTGACCGAGCCAACAATAGCAAGTAGTAAGGCTTGAAAGAAACCAACCTCAATGCCTAATGTATGAGCAGCGGCAAGCGTCAAGATGTTAATGGTGATGGCTGCCCCTGCCATGTTGATGGTTGCCCCAAGAGGAATGGTTAGTGAATAAGTATCTTCGTTGAGTCCCAGTTTTCTGGCAAGGTTCATGTTTACGGGGATATTGGCGGCTGATGAGCGGGTAAAAAACGCCGTTACGCCTGATTCTTTTAGGCAAGCAATGACGAGCGGATAGGGGTTTTTGCGAGTCTTGATAAAGACGATGAGCGGATTTACCACAAAAGCAATAAATGCCATCGCGCCCACCAGCACCCCAAGCAGACGACCATAACTTGCTAACGCCTCAAATCCTGTTTCGGCAACGGTAGATGATACCAACCCCAAAATACCAAAAGGAGCGATGGCGACAATCCACTTAACCACCGCAGAGACAGCGACCGACACGTCATGTACGACTGTTTTGGTGGTTTCTGAGGCATGGCGTAAGCCTAGACCGATCAGGATTGACCATGTCAAGATGCCTAGATAGTTGCCACTGCTTAGAGCGGTAACAGGGTTGGCGACTAGGTTCATGAGTAGATTTTTTAGGACTTCACGCAACGACTGTGGGGCAGACTGCTCAACGGCAGTCATGTCGGCTAATCCAACCAGTTCAGTAGGAAAAGCGAAACTTGCCAGCACGGCGGTCAGTGCGGCGGTAAATGTTCCTGCCACATAAAGAAGCATGACAGGCTTGATTCTGGCGTCATTACCGCCTTTAAAGCCTGAAACTGCCGATAGTACCAACACAAATACCAAAATAGGGGCAACCGCCTTTAACGCACCAACGAACACATTGCCAAGCACCCCCAAAGATAACCCCAAGCTGGCATTGGTCTGACCGATAATCGCTCCAAGTACCAAAGCAATAACAATCAATGGTACAAGTCCTACACGCATGTACGCCTCAACCAGTTTACGCATATCAAAATCCTCAAAACAAAACAATAAAATAACACAATTCACAAAATACGATAACTATACCATTTTTTGTACAAAAAGTGTGAACAATTTTCATGTACAAATGTCATCTAAATAAAAACGACCACTCATGGAATGGTCGTTGGGTGCTTTAAATATTTAAGCTTGATTGGCTAAATAACGCACAAGCATCGGTACAGGACGACCTGTTGCCCCTTTGTTTTCGCCACCGCTTACCCACGCAGTACCTGCGATGTCAAGATGAGCCCATGCTTGCCCCTCTTTGATGAAGCGTTTTAAGAAGCATGCTGCTGTGATAGATCCTCCCTCACGCCCACCGATGTTTTGGACATCTGCAAAGGTGGATTTGAGCTGGTCATCATAGGCATCGTCTAGGGGCATTTGCCATACGAGGTCATTTGTGTACTCGCCTGCATCTTCTAGGGCAAATAACGTATCTTCATCGTTGGTATATAAGCCAGAGCGAACAGAGCCTAATGCAATCACACAAGCACCTGTGAGCGTGGCAGCATCGATGATGGTGCGTGGCTTGTAGGTTTCTTGGACATAGCACAGAGCATCGCATAGAACGAGGCGACCTTCGGCATCGGTGTTTAGGATTTCAACGCTCATACCGTTCATGGCGGTAACGATGTCTGATGGGCGAGTTGCTGTGCCAGATGGCATGTTTTCAGCACAGGCGAGTACCACCACGATGTCAATGGGTAATTTTGCCTCGCAGACAGCCTTAATCGTGCCTAGCATGGCGGCTGCACCCCCCATGTCATATTTCATCTCTTCCATGCCAGCGGCAGGTTTTAGAGAAATGCCCCCTGTATCAAAAGTAATCCCCTTGCCAACCAATGCGATGGGGTCTTTTAGTTTGCCTTTTTTCTTGTCCGATTTGCCGTAGTATTCGATGACAGCAAGTTTGCCTTCGTTGTTTGAGCCAGCAGACACCGCCAAGAAACAGCCCATGCCTAATTTACCCATCTCTTTTTCGCCTAAGACATTGACATTAACAACATCTTTATAATCTTTGCCTAGTTTTTGGGCGACTTTGGCAAGGTGGCTTGGGGTCATGATGTTGGGAGCGTCATTGGCGACATCACGAGTTAGGCTCTGACCGATGGCAGTAGCGATGGCGATGGCGAGGGCGTTTTGGTAATCGCTTTGACTGTCTTTGTTGCTGATAAATGTGATGGTGCTTAGGGGGAGTTTGTCGGATTTTTTGGATTTATAAGTCTCAAAACGATACTCAGCGTGGAGCATGGCACGTACAAATTGTTCAAACTGTCGCTGACAAAGCACATCACCTAAAATCACAACCGCAGTTTTGCTGTTTTTGATGGTGTTAAAGGTGGTTTTGGCAAGTTTTGGAAGTTGGTTTGAAAGCTTATTTGGTACGCCTGTGCCAATCACGCTAAGTGTACCGCCTCCGTTTAGTCCAAAATCGCTCACGCACTCGCCAGCTTCGCCCTTAAATCCGCTTGCCTTAATTAGAGCGGTGGCTCGTTCTAGCTCTGGCGAGATGATGGGTAGGGCATCTCCCAACACTTTGCCGTGATTATCGGCAAACAGCACGATGTGGGGAGTGGCTTTGGATTTTTGGGGGGTAAATTCATCTAAGACGTTAAAATCGAGGGTAGATTTTGACATATTAAGCTCCTAATTATAAATACGAACCGTTTCAGATTGTAGCATATTTTTGTGAAGTGATGGGGGAATGAATGCAAAAATTGACAAAATATCTTTGATGGGCTTGATGGGCTGACAAAGAGTAATATAAAAGTTCAACACACCCTAAAATTTTGCTATAATAAGAGGTTTATTTTATCGGTATTTTTAACGTGATTCTTCGCCGTTATATCACAAGCCAAGTTGCTCTGACCACCGCCCTTGTATTGGGGTTTTTGGTGGTTGTTTTGCTTGGTGGGCGATTGATTCGTTATTTTGGGATTGCTGCCGAAGGCGGGCTAAATACAGGCGTGCTTTGGACGCTCATCGGCTATAACCTACCGTATTTTTTGGAGCTGATTTTACCGTTGTCATTTTTTATTGGGCTGATGCTTGTTTTTGGGCGAATGCACGCCGAGCATGAAATGGCGGTATTAAATGCAGGCGGGGTCAGTCGAGGTGCATTATCAAGACTGCTTGTGCCACTGGTGGTGGTGATTTTTGTTATTCAGCTATTTATCACAATCATTGCTAAACCATGGGGCGTGGCAAAGGCGACCAATCTTTGGCAAGAGCAGTCGGTGGTAGAAGTTTTTGACTTGATTCGCACCAAAGAATTTATCAGCAGTGGCGACTATCATTTGTATGTCGGCGAAGTGGGCGATGAGCGTGAATTTTTAAAAGACGTGATTGTTATTCAAATGGGTAGCTCAACCACCCAAAGACATCAATCAAAAGAGTCGGCGGATACCCATCAAACAGCGATTTTTAATAAAGACACCGTGATTTTTGCAAGGCTTGCCACCCAAGTACCCACAGCATCAAGTGATGGCTCGGTGGTGCTTGATTTGCATGATGGTAGGCGTTATGAGGTTGATACGACAAGCCAGCAGTATAGCCAAGTTGGTTTTGGGCGTTATCGCATTCATCTGACAGGCAAGCAGGGCAATGACAGACCCATAAAAATCGAAGGTGTCGCCACAGGTGAGCTTTTGGCATTAAATGATGGTATGACCATGTCCGCTTCATTTAATATCAATCAAGTGCGTGCAGAGCTTGGTTATCGATTTGCGTTGCCGTTTTTGATTGTCATTGCTGTGCTACTGGCAACACCGCTTGCGACCACAAGACCACGTCAGGGCAGATGGTTAAAACTCATTCCTGCAATTTTTGTGTTTGTAGCAAATGTGTTGATTTTAATATCCCTCAAAGAGACGATTTCTAAGGGCAAGGTGGGACTTGCCGTATATCCTTTGGCGGTGGCGATTTTTGTGGCATTTGCCGTGTATCTTAATTATCACGAGCGTCTCATGACAAAAGCACGCCTGACACGCACTAAGGGGGATAAGTCATGACATGGATACTGCCTCGTTATGTCATTCGTTTTGCCTTTTTTGCCATGATGGGAGCGGTGGTAGGCTTATGGCTTTTGCAGATGGTTTTTGCTTATTTGTCTGAGCTTGAAAACCTGTCAGAGACTTATACGGTCAAAGATGCTTTGATGTTTATTTTGTATCGCTCCCCTTATTTTTTGGTGCAATTTATCCCTACGGGGGCATTATTGGGGGCGGTTATTGGGCTTGGGCTTTTGGCGGGTAATAGCGAGCTTGTGGTCATGCGAGCAGGCGGGGTTAGCGTTTATCGAATCATCAGCTACGCGATGTTGCCAGCGTTTTTATTTGTGCTGATTGCGTTGGGCATAAATCAATTCATCTTGCCCGTTACCAACGATAAAGCCTCCCAAATCGTCAATCGCCTCGATGATACAAGATTGTTTAGTGTCAATGGATATTGGTCGGTCAATCATACAGATAAGGGACGGGAGGTTGTCTATATCAGCTATGCAGACTCGGAGGGTAAGTTGGGGGTTACCAAGCGTTATCGTTTGGACGTGGATAGCAATCTTGTTGGGGTAACGCATGCCAAAAGCGGTGTCTTTGCGGGGGAGGGCTGGCAACTGACAGAGGTGGCACAGCTTGATATTGGCGGACGAGGCGTGCAACGCTCTTTTGATGATTATGCCATGTTGTCATTGCCGATTGCTCCAACGGACGTGCATTTATTAACCAAAGAAGCAGAAGATTTATCACTTAGCGACCTGTATGCTCATGGTCAGCTGATGAAGTCTCAGAGTAAGCGTTCGTTGCGTCATGAAGTTGCCTTTTGGCAAAAGCTACTTTCTCCTTTTGCGGTGTTGTCTTTGGTGCTTGTGGCATCTTCGTTTGTGTTTGGTTCTCTGCGCTCACAGGGACTTGGCGTGAGAATCGTGATGGCGTTATTGTCAGGATTGCTGTTTAGTTATTTGACGGATTTATCAGGATTTGTGGCAATCGCAATGGGGATTTCGCCGTTTTTGATGGCATTATCACCCATCGTGATTAGTGCCATGATTGGGTTTTATTTATTACAAAGATGCACCTAAGGGCGTGTGTTTATTTACCCAAAACACACCACCCCCAGCACCACGCCTTTTTCTGCCCCTGTAACGCTTGGCAGGTTGGCAGGTTGCCCCAAGATGGTTTGGCGAGCCAGCCACGCAAAACACACGCTTTCCACCCAAGTGGGGGCAAGTCCTACGCTGTTGGTGGCGGCGATTTGCCAAGTGGGTAAATGCACTTGCAAGCGTTCCAATAAATAGCCATTGTACGCCCCACCGCCACAGACATATAGAGCGTTGTCCGCTTTGGCAAATTTGGCAATTTCACGCCCTGCGGTTAAGGCGGTAAATTCGCATAAGGTGGCTTGTACATCTTGGGGGGAGGTGTCAAAATTTGTTAAAACACCGTCCAACCAGTCTAAATTAAACTCCTCTCTCCCTGTGGATTTTGGGGTGGATTGGCTTAAAAATGGGTGTTTTAACAATTCGTTTAATAGCTTTTCATCAACCACGCCACCCCTTGCCCAGTCGCCATTTTTATCATAGGCTTGCCCCAAATGACGAGCCGTCCAGCCGTCCAT
>NZ_JAUNDY010000013.1 GCF_030525845.1 Moraxella sp. | reverse complement strand
AGATTTTTTCTAGCAATCGTGAAAATGATGTCAAAAAATTGGTGCGTTATAAAAACTGTCCGTCCATTAGCGAGATTTTGTTGATTGAGCAAACAAAGGCACAAATTATCGTGTATCGGCGTGGCAAATTTGGGCGGTGGTCTGACCAAATGTATCAAAATGGCGATGAAATTTTGCTGGACAGTATCAATTTCACTTTAAAAGTTGATGAGATTTATCAAAAAGTGGTTTTTGACAAACAATGACCCCCACCCTTTTAACAGGCTTTATTATCCATTCTCGCCCTTACCAAGAAAAAAGGGCGATTTATCAGTTTTTTAGCAAAGAATGGGGTGTGGTGCATGGCGTAGGTAAGCACGGATTGCCATCTTTTGTGGTGCTTGAACTTTTTGTTGGTGGTAAAAACTCGCTCAAAAATTTTAGCCAAATTCACCCAAAATCCACCTTATCATCGCCATCATTTGGACAAAGTCAGTACGCACTTTTGTACCTAAATGAGCTGATTTGTAAGCTCATTGCTCTTGAAAACCCTTGCCCTTCGCTTTGGTGTGCTTATCAAAAAAGTGTGTCAGATTTACAAAAAGCCAATGATTTGACTGCCATTAAGCGGATTTTGCGTGATTTTGAAACCAGTTTGTTTGATGAACTGGGGGTCAGTATTGATTGGCAAACGGACAATTTGGGGCAAGCCATAGAGCCGACCACCCATTATCAATTTACCCTCAATCAAGGCTTTGTCAAAACCCCCATTGGTATGATGGGCGAGGCAATTTTAAGCCCTGATTTGATGCTACTGGGGCAAATCCACCGCCAATTGATTGATTTTTTGCTGGACTATAAACCCTTAAACAGCCGAAAATTATGGGCGGAGCAGTTAAAATACCGTTAATTAAAAGGAAAAAATGATGAATACCCCCAGACTTGGCGTAAATATTGACCACATCGCCACCCTTCGCAACGCTCGGGGCGTGGACTATCCTTGCCCTATTAAAGGAGCATTGATTTGTGAGCAGGCAGGGGCGGACGGCATTACCTTGCATTTGCGTGAGGACAGACGGCACATCAAAGACGTTGATGTCTATGCAATGAAACAGGCGATAAGTGTGCCGATGAACCTAGAAATGGCGGTAACCGATGAAATGCTTGCCATCGCGACCGATGTCCGTCCAGCGTGGGTGTGTCTTGTCCCCGAAAAACGCCAAGAAGTAACCACCGAAGGTGGGCTTGATGTCATCAACAATGAAAAATTACCTAAGTTTATCAAAGACTTACAAAACTCAGGCATTAAAGTCTCGCTCTTTATTGACCCTGACACCACCCAAATCGCCAAAGCGATTGAATTGGGGGCAAATGCCATTGAGATTCATACAGGGGCGTATGCTGAGAGCTGGCTTGATGGCGATAAAGATAAAATCTCCCATGAGTTAGAACGAGTAAAGGCAGGCGTGGCGTTTGCTCTATCACAAAATCCTGACTTTATCGTCAATGCAGGGCATGGCTTAACGGTGGACAATGTTGCTCCCATCGCCCAAATTGAAGGCGTTCATGAACTTAATATCGGTCATAGTATCATTGCTGATAGTGTGTTTGTGGGACTTTTTGAGGCGGTGAAAAACATGAAAAACGCTTGTTTGGGTTAATGAGTGTTGCAGATATTTATTGTAAAATTTATCAGACTTTATGTAATAAACTGTATCTTTGCTCAAAAATCGGTTGTCAAAATCACATTTTGTCGTTAAGCTATTGTCATAATTTGGCAGAAAGTTAAATTTTTTATTGAAAAACATTTAGGCTTAATGTTAAAATACAAAGTGATAGTCTAGGCTTATCCTACTTTTAATTTATTTATGTCATGCTGATGAGTGTGTTGTGTGTGAAACTAAGTGGGATATGTCTTGTGTTTGACTTTATCAAATCATCCTTTGGAGGAATTATGAAACTTAACAAAATTACCCTAGCGGTACTTGCTACCGTTGCGACCGCTGCTTCTGCTGGCGTTACCGTAACTCCACTCGTTGGTTATCAATACCAAGACGAAGCCCACGACAAACAACGTGGCGTTTTCCATACTGGCAAACAGCTAAACAACACCGCCAACCCATCTGACACCGCTAACCCACGTAACGGTGGCGTTGCCCTAGAAAGTGACCTATACACTGGTCTTGCATTGGGTGTTGAACTAACTCCTGCTACCCAGTTCCAAGTAGAATACGGCATTACTGACACCGAAGCTAAGGCTTCTAAGCACTCAGCTAGCCTAGACCCAGCGAACACTTTTGATGCCAAAGAAGAAATCATCTCTGGTAACTTCCTAATTGGTCTAGACCAATTCACAGGCTACACCAACAGCAAGTTCAAGCCATATGTGCTTATCGGTGGTGGTCAAGCTAAATACAGCGTAGAAAACCAAGTTGCTTATAACACTCTTGCACTTGCAAACTCTGCTAACGGTGCAGGCGAGCTAGTACCAGCAGGTACAGAAGTTGCTGAGTCAAAAGACACCATCGGTAACATCGGTCTGGGTGCTCGTTACCTAATCAATGACGCTCTTGCTGTGCGTGGCGAAGTACGTGGTGTTCACAACTTCGATAACGAATGGTGGGAAGGTCAAGCCCTAGCAGGTCTTGAAGTAACACTAGGCGGTCGTCTAGGTAAAGCTGCTCCTGCGGTTGTTGCTCCTGTTGTTGAGCCTGTTGCCCCTGTTCAAATCATTGAAGATGTGGTTGTTGATAGCGACATGGACGGTGTTGCTGACCACCTAGATGCTTGCCCAGGTACACCACGCAATGTAGTGGTTGATGCTCGTGGTTGCCCAGTTGAGCGTCAAATCAGCGAAGAGCTACGCATGGAACTACGTGTATTCTTTGACCGTGATAAGTCAAACATCAAACCACAATTCCGTGAAGAAGTTGCTAAGGTTGCTGAAAAAATGCGTGAATTCCCGAACGCAACTGCTGCCATCGAAGGTCACGCTTCTAAAGACAGCAAACGTTCTAACGCTCGTTACAACCAACGTCTATCAGAAGCTCGTGCAAACGCTGTGAAATCTATGCTTTCTAACGAGTTCGGTATCGCACCTAACCGTCTATCTGCGGTAGGTTATGGCTTCGACCGCCCAATCGCACCTAACGACACCAACGAAAACAAAGCTCTAAACCGTCGTGTTTATGCTGTAATTCAAGGTGCTAAGGTAACTAGCGTTGTTGAAACCAAATAATCTTTATGATTGATAAAAGCCACCCTATTTGGGTGGTTTTTATTTTGTGTAAAATCATGGGTTTTGGGTAAAATTTGTGCTATAATGGTGCGTTTTCTATTTGTTCTTTTGTGTATTGACAAATCAACATGGTCTAATTTTTTAAATTGTACGCCCAAAATTAATATTGTGCGTTTAGGCTTAGTGTAGATTTTTCATGCCCCCAATTTTTTGAGTTTTTATGTCAAACAACATTCAACACCTACGCAACATCGCCATCATCGCTCACGTTGACCATGGCAAAACCACGCTGGTAGATAAACTTTTACAGCAGTCTGGTGCTTTGGGCGAACGTGCGGGCGAGATTGAGCGAGTCATGGACTCCAATGCCCTAGAAAGTGAGCGTGGTATTACCATTCTTGCCAAAAACACCGCCATCAAATGGACGGATAAACGCTCAGGCATCGAATACCGCATTAACATCGTGGACACCCCCGGACACGCCGACTTTGGTGGCGAAGTTGAGCGTGTATTATCGATGGTGGATTGCGTACTACTTTTGGTGGATAGCCAAGAAGGTCCAATGCCACAAACTCGCTTTGTTACCCAAAAAGCCTTTGCTCGTGGCTTAAAGCCGATTGTTATTATCAATAAGATTGACAAACCCGCTGCCCGTGCCGATTGGGTCATTGATCAAGTGTTTGATTTATTTGACAATTTGGGCGGTACGGACGAACAGCTTGATTTCCCCATTGTCTATGCCTCAGGCATTAACGGCATTGCAGGGCGTGAAGCGAATAACCTTGCCCCTGACATGACTCCACTTTTTGAGACGATTGTGGACATTGTTGAACCACCAAAAGTGGACGCAGACGGTGCGTTTCAAATGCAAATCTCATCACTAGACTACAACAGCTTTGTGGGCGTGATTGGCGTGGGTCGCATTCAGCGTGGTAGTGTCAAGACAAATACCCCTGTGGTGGTGGTTGATAAAGACGGCAATAAGCGTAACGGTCGTATCCTAAAAATCATGGGCTATCATGGCTTGGAGCGTGTGGACGTAGACAGTGCATCTGCTGGCGACATCGTGTGTATCACAGGCATTGATAACCTGAATATCTCGGACACGTTGTGCGACCCCAAAGAAGTCGAGGCGTTGCCACCACTTAGCGTGGACGAGCCAACCGTATCGATGACTTTCCAAGTAAACGACAGCCCCTTTGCAGGTAAAGAGGGTAAATTTGTTACCTCTCGCAATATCCGTGAACGCCTTGACCGTGAACTTATTCACAACGTGGCGTTGAGAGTGGAGGATACTGACAGTCCTGACAAATTTAAGGTGTCTGGGCGTGGCGAACTGCACTTGTCGGTACTCATTGAAAACATGAGACGTGAGGGCTTTGAGCTTGGTGTGTCTCGTCCTGAGGTCATCATCAAGGAAATTGATGGCGTTAAGTGCGAACCCTTTGAAAACGTTACTTTTGACGTTGAGGAACAACATCAAGGGGCGGTCATGCAAGAGATGGGTAACCGCAAAGGCGAGCTGACTAACATGGAAGTGGACGGCAAGGGTCGTATCCGTATTGAAGCGACCGTGCCATCTCGTTGTTTGATTGGTTTTCGTTCAGAATTTTTGACGATGACCTCTGGTACTGGGATTATGACATCTAGTTTTAGCCACTATGGTCCGATGAAAGAAGGGTCAGTTGCCAAACGCCAAAACGGCGTACTCATTTCGATGGTAACAGGCACGTGCTTGGGCTATGCTCTGTTTAGCTTGCAAGAGCGTGGTCGCCTATTTGCCAAGCCACAGCTTGAAGTGTATGAGGGCATGATTGTCGGCATCAACGCTCGTGGCGATGATATGGTGGTAAACCCCACTAAGGCAAAACAGCTGACCAACATTCGTGCATCAGGTTCAGACGATGCGATCATTCTAACGCCTGCCCTAGAATACACGTTGGAGCAAGCCCTAGAATTCATTGAAGACGATGAACTTGTAGAAGTAACACCAAAATCTATCCGTATCCGCAAAAAATATTTGACAGAAAACGACCGCAAACGTTTTGGTCGTAAAAAAGCTGATTAAATCAAATGAAACCACAAAATACCAAGTGTTTTGTGGTTTTTTGTTGTATAATAAAACAAGGCATATAGAGGGAGCGGAAATGACGGCGTATCGAATACACTTGATTGCACCAAGTAGGAGAGAGAGATTTCTTTTGATTGTTCTGATGATGAGACGATTTTAAATAGGGCGGATAAGATTGGTTTTGAATTGCCCTATGCGTGTCGCAATGGTACCTATACAAGCTGTGTGGGTAGACTAAAGAGTGGCGAGGTAGACCAAAGCGAACAGATGTCCTTAAATGATGGACAAATCCAAAAGGGCTTTGTATGCCTGTGTGTGGCTTATCCACGAAGTGATTGCATTATTTATACTGAGCAAGAGAAGCTGTTAGATGGCTTAACTGCTTGGGACTTGTATGATTACTATCAAGAAGGGGCGGGCAAAACTCGTACCCTAGATGACCTTGCAATGACTCAAAGGGTGTGAAAATTAGTAGTAACACCCAACACATTGGGCAAAAAGAATGGTCGTAGTGTGCAAGGGGATTTTATCAACCAAGTTTTGGGCGGTAGCAGAGACTTTCGTAATGCCTATCCTGGGGATTATTGGCAGGATATAGGGAGTGCTGAATGGGGGATTGGTGGTTTTACCTTGTCGGGGAGATTTGAAGGTGGCGTGGTGCAAATCGGAAATGGATACTACCTAAAAGGCGACATCTATTATGATGTTCATGATAGGTTTACTGATCCTTACAATTTGTTTAATATAAATTCTCCGTGGGGAGAATGGAATCCTGATGGTGTGTCATACGATATCATTGGTGGGTGGAAAGAAAGTATCTTGCACCCCATCACACCAGAACAATACCGTAAGTTCAAAAATAGATAATCACATGTCGTGCAGTGTTTACTTATTTACGTTTTTGCCGTATTGGTTAAACTGTGTATTGTTGTGGTGTCTTATGCCACTTATAGCAATAGGGGGCATTGCTTTTTTGGCACCTGGCATGCCTTTAAGGTATGGTGTGCCAGCTTGCATAGCCTTTTGGGTCATATTTACTTTCTGTGTTTTGTATTTTCGCCACTCCAAGAGGTGGTGGATGCGTATACTGTATTTTGGTACGATGACATGTGTATGGCTGATTGTAGCTTGGTTTCTTGTTATGTGGGCTGGTAGTGGATTTGGGTCTTTTGATTTAAAATTGTGGGTGCTAATCATCTGCATTGTTATGGGAGTGGCGATAGGTGTGCTAGCCAAACATGTGTTTGATGTGCTGTTGTCATATAGACGTGATTAATGGGTAATTATCAGAAGCCATCTTGTGAATTGTAATATAACACAATAAAATTGTTGCGTATTGTAAAAATGATTGTTTTATGTGGTAAAAGTGATTAAAATGAGCGACTTTTTAACCTCCATTTGAGTTTTTTATGAGTATTATCCAAGAATTTAAAGAATTTGCCCTCAAAGGCAACGTGATGGATTTGGCTGTCGGTGTCATCATCGGCGGTGCATTCGGTAAAATTACCACCTCTTTGGTTGAAGATGTGATTATGCCGATTGTGTCGTTTATTGTTGGTGGCGACATTGACTTTAAAAACATGTTTATCACGTTGGGCGAAGCACCAGAGGGCGTGGCGATGACCTATGATGCCCTAAAAGAAGCTGGCGTGCCTATGCTTGCGTACGGTAGTTTTATCACGGTATTAATTAACTTTGTAATTTTGGCGTTTATCATCTTTATGATGGTTAAAGGCATGAATAAAATGCGCAAACAAGCCGAAGCCGAGCCAGAAGCCCCAGCAGAACCATCAGAAGAAGTGCTACTGTTGCGTGAAATCAGTGCCAAACTGGACAAATAACCTCATCAAGTTACCAAGCCCATCTTTTTGATGGGTTTTTTATGGGCAGCGTTTTTGTTTTAAAATATATATCCACAATAGTGGAGATTTAATACAGTCGCCAGACCAAATAAGGCGAATAAATTTTCGTATTTATCTAATGATGTCAATAGGTTATCTTATTGTTAATGGATTGGGTATTAAGTGAATTTGTGGCACTTTTTGAGTGTGGAGGTATATTAAAATCATAATAAACTAAACTAAATAAAAACCATAAAAATGAAAAAAAAGGGGGGGGGGGGGCGTACCATTGGCTGATTTTGTCTTGATAATCAAGGTTTTTTGGAGTTGATCTAAACCCTCTCAAACCGTGCAATACTCTCCACATGCCCCGTATGGCAAAACATGTCCATGACCCCTGCGTGCGTCAGCCGATAACCCTGCTCGGCGAGGCGTATGCTGTCACGGGCAAGTGTGGCAGGGTCGCATGAGACATAGACGATACGGCTGGCGTTGAATTTACCCAGATAATTCATCACTTCCCACGCTCCTGTGCGTGGTGGGTCGATGAGTAGGGCGTCCACCTCGCCCACCCATGTCTCACCTGAGAAATCTTGGGTCAAATCTTGGGCGTAAAAGGTGGTGTTGGCAAGTCCATTATCAGTTGCATTCATCTTGGCACGCTCAACCATGTCCGATGAGCCCTCTACGCCCACCACACGACCTGTGTCGCCCACCAGTTTTGCCATGGCTAGGCTAAAATTACCCAGCCCACAAAACAAATCCAGCACCCGCTCACCCTGTTGTAAATCCAACAAATCACATGCCAACTTGACCATTTGTCTATTTACCGATAAATTCACCTGCGTAAAATCGGTCGGGCTACTTTGCAGGGTCAAGCCAAAATCAGGCAACTGATAAAATAGTCCGCCTGTCGGTGGTGTGGTGTGGCTCATGGGTAGCTTGGTTGTATCCGTCTCATCAATGCGGTGAATGCTGTCCGCTCCATGCGGTTGCAAAAAAATCTGCCAATGGACTGATTTGCCAAAGCCAATGAGCTGGGCGGTGTCTTTGCTGGACAAGGGTTTGACGTGGCGGACGATAAGGGCGACACGGGGCAAATCGCTTTGACCCATATTTTCACCAACGGCGATTTCTAGGTGGGTAATGTCGTTTTTACCCTTTAAGGCAGATAAAGTGGCTTTCAGGTTTGGCAAGGTATCATTGACCGCTTTGTCCAAAATCGGACAAGTGTCAATATCGGTCAAAAAGTTGCTCGCCCGCTCACGAAATCCCACGATGAGTTTATCCGCCTTTGGCAAATATCGCACTCCCAAACGGGCTTTGGTGCGGTAATGTGTCCGCTCACCGATGATGGGTGTTAGCCAGACATCGGGGGCAAGTCCTGCTTTGGTGAGGTGGTTTTGTAAAACAGATTGTTTGTGTTTGAGCTGTTCGTCCACATCAAAATGCTGTAAGGTGCAACCACCACACACCCCAAAATGCCGACAAATGGGGGCGGTGCGGTGTGGACTTGGGCTGATGAGGTGGGCGGTGTCAGCTTCGTCAAAGGATTTTTTGCTGTGGGTGAGTGTGGCTTGGACGGTCTCATCAGGCAGGGCAAAACTCACAAAAACCTTTTTACCTGCCTTATCGCCCTGTGTCTCATCATAGGTCGCCACCCCACGTCCGTCATGGGTGAGGGCGGTGATGGTGAGCGTGATGGGAGTGGGGTGGGGCTGTTTTTGTTTGGGGAACTTGGGTTTCATGATTGCCTGCCAAAAGGTGGGTGGCTTATTATATTGTGTTTTTGGGATTTTGTCTTTATAATGCTTTTATTTTTGGGGAAAATCATGTGTGAGCTGTGCCTATCGCCTTTTATTATCCATAGCACGAGCGATGTTCGTCATCACGATGAACAACAAGGCGATAAACATGAAAAAGACAAGAGCGACCACGAGCCGTCAACCACCATTCACCAAGAACCGCCCAGCGTGTCAGCCTCTGCCGTGCCACCTGTTGAGATGCTATGATGTGGGCGACTCATGAGCCATTTTTGCAGTCAAAGGCTCAGCTTTTGGTGCTACCGATGAGTGCTGATGGCAACATTTTTCACCCTGTGGCGGCACGCTGTAAAAGTCAGTTTTTGGACAATTATGATGAGTATCATAAAAAAGCGGTGGCAGGCGAGCTCAATGTGGGCGATGTGTGGATACATACGCTTACCAAGCAACTGACAGGGCTTGGCGTACAGACAAACAGGGCAGAATACATCGCCAATATCATCGCTCAAAAATCCCCCAAACACCCCATTAGCGTACGAATGTTTGAGCGGTGTCTGGTGGGTTTAAAACCACAAATTTACAACCTCATGCGATACAAGGGACTAAGGCGTGTGGCGATATTGGGGTCAGCTTTACTCATCGGTGATGACAACCCAAACCCAAACAGCCAAATCACATGGCTCACCCCTGAGCACATCTTACAAATCTGTCATCAGGTGCTGGGCGATGTCCCCAAACTGACCGTTGAAGTGCATTTTGGCAAAGATACACCCCTGCCAATTTTGCAAAATGCACAAAAAACACTTGAAAATTAAAAATGCTTCGGCTATAATGCACGCCACTTGCGAACGTGGTGGAATTGGTAGACACGCTATCTTGAGGGGGTAGTGCTTCACGGCGTGAGGGTTCAAGTCCCTCCGTTCGCACCAATGATGTTGTTTTTGGTAGGCAACATCGGTGTTTGTTCCAATATACAAACAATGTTGCTTTGCTGTATAAAGCTTGTGGAATGTTCTCATTCACTTTCCTGGTAGTCATGAGAACCGTGTTTTTAAGGTAATTTCAACAATGGTTGTACTCCGTACTGGATAGCCATGAAATTTGCTTTGATGACATAGACGGCTACCGAATTAGAATGGGGTCTAGTTTGGCTCTCTCAAATAGTACCGCAGGATTGGTAGTTGCTAGCCTCATTGATTGGGGCTTTCCCATTTATTTAAGTTTGAATTTTTTTATTTATTTTTAAAAATTTTCTTGACAATACCCAAATTTTTGCTATAATGGCAATCCTAAATTGATGCGGGGTGGAGCAGTCTGGTAGCTCGTCGGGCTCATAACCCGAAGGTCGTTGGTTCAAATCCAGCCCCCGCTACCACTTTTAAATCCTTATGATATTTTAAAAATAAATAACATAAGGTGTCTTATTTCAAATGCTAAGTAAGACATCGGCGAGCAAATAATCATTAGCCCACCAACTTGTTTTGTGGGTTTTTTTGTATTTAAAACTTGCCAAAAGTAGCTTATCAAGGCGTGCATGGTTAATGCATGTACACGTTGATAACTTCGTTTTAAATGATAGGATAAATCAAGCCAAAATGAAACCATCTAGCAAGATTGCTGAACTTACCCAAATCATCGCCCCTGCCGTGAGTGCGTGCGATGTGGAACTTTGGGGGATTGAATTTATGCCACAGGGTCGTCGCTCCTTGTTGCGTGTTTATATCGAAGCATTGCCAGAGGCTCGTGAACGTGGCGAACACGTAACCATCGAGGATTGCTCGGCGGTAAACCACCAAGTCTCAGGCGTGCTTGATGTGCATGACCCGATTGCAGGCGAATACATACTTGAAGTGTCAAGCCCTGGTTTTGACCGTCCGCTCTTTACCCCAGAGCAGGTGGGGCGTTTTGTTGGCGAAGTCGTCAATCTGCGTTTGATTCATGCCATCGGTCAAGGCGATGCCAAACGCCGTAAGGTGGTGGGGCGTCTTATCCAAGTGGGCGATTTTGGCATGACGGTGCTTACTGATGATAAGCTAGAATTTGACATTGCTTTTGATAATGTCGATAAGGCTCATTTGGTGTACCAAGACTAAATGCCCTAAGTTTACCAAGTTTTACTGGCAAATTGCCGTGTTTATTTTATTAATTTATGCCTGAGGATAACAAATGAGTCGTGAAATTTTGACCGTTGTAGAGACCGTCAGTAACGAAAAAGGGTTAGACCCTGAGGATATTTTTGGTGCGATTGAGCAAGCTCTTGTTTTTTCAACCAAAAAGAAGGTTTATACCGAACAGCCAGAAGTTGCCCTACGTGTGGCAATCGACCGTAAAACAGGCGATTATGATACTTACCGCTACTGGACAGTAGTGGCGGACGAAGACCACGAAATGCCAGCGTGTCAGCTTGCCATTAGTGATTTGGACGAAAATGAGTACCAGATTGGCGACATTGTCGAAGAACAAATCGAGTCTATCGAATTTGGTCGTATCGCTGCTACCCAAGCCAAGCAGGTCATCATTCAAAAAATCCGTGAGGCGGAGCGTTCGCTGATAGCAGACGCTTTTGAGGCACGTGTGGGCGAGCTTATTACAGGCGAAGTCAAAAAAGCAAGTCGTGACGGCTATGTGATTGATTTGGGCGATGGAGCAGAAGGCTATCTTGCCAAAGATCAAGCTCTGCCACGTGAAATACTTCGTCCAAAAAGCCGTGTTACCTCTATTTTATCCAAAGTCAATCGTGATGGGCGTGGTAGTCAGCTTGTGTTGTCTCGTGCCAGCAATGACATGCTGATTGCACTTATGTCAAAAGAAGTACCCGAGATTAGTGAGGGCATCATTGAGATTCGTGATGTGGCTCGTCTACCGGGGTTGCGTGCCAAAATTTCCGTCAAGACGGGCGATGGACGCATTGACCCTGTTGGAGCGTGTATCGGCATGCGCGGCACTCGTATCCAAGCGGTACAAAGCGAGCTTGACGGTGAGCGCATTGATGTCGTGGTATGGAGCGATGACCCTGCTCAGTACATCATCAGCTCGCTAGAACCTGCCGACGTATCTAGTATTGTGCTAGATGAGGATAATCGCACGGCTGACATTATTTTTGCTACCAACGACCAGTTGGCTCGCGCCATCGGCTCACAAGGGCAAAACGTCCGCCTTGCGTCTGATTTGACAGGCTACAAGCTCAACATGATGCTCGAATCAGAATATGCCGAACGCCAAAAGAGCGAATCTGAGGCAATCATCAATCTGTTTTATGAGCGTCTGGAAGTGGACAGAGATTTGGCGGAGGCACTGGCTGAGATTGGTTTTACCACCATCGAAGAAGTGGCGTACGTCCCTGCTGAGACTTTCTATGACATTGAAGGGCTTGATGATGAAGCCATTAGCATGATTCAAGAGCGTGCCAAAGAAGTCGTTATCAGCGATGAACTCATTAAGCAACAAAACATTAAAGAGCCTAGTGCTGAGCTTTTGGCATTAGAGGGTATGACGACCGCCATCGCTTATAAGCTGGCTGAACGTGATGTACTAACGCTCGATGATTTGGCAGAGCAAGCTGTCTTTGATATTGATGATATTGAGGGCTTGGACAGTAAACTGGCCGGCGAGCTGATTATGAACGCTCGCAAATCGTGGTTTGAATAACCATGCGTGCAATTTATCTAGGCGTATCGCAATGAGTACGCCAACTCATTAAATTTTTTGCCAAAGACCGATGGGAATTTGGCAAGGCGTGGGCGGTTTCATTGCACCAACCGCCCCGTGTCAAATTCATCAATTAGGTAATATTATGGCAGAAAAAACCGTCAAAGCGTTGGCAAAACTATCCAACAAAACCTCCGAAACTTTGCTTACCCAGCTTAGAGAGGCAGGACTTCAAAAACAAAGCGAAAATGACCTTGTTAGTGACAGCGAGCAAGAACAACTGCTTGTATTTTTACAACAAAGTCATGGACAAACCCAAAAATCTCGCATCAGTCTAAAAACCAAAACCACCGCCACCGCCAAAATCACAGACACCAGCGGTAAAGCCAAAAACATTAATGTTGTCAAATCCAAGAAAAAAGTCTTTGTCAAACCTGATACTGACAAAATCGCTGAAGAGATTGCTGAAAAGGCACGCCTTGCTGAAGAGGCTCGTTTAAAAGAGTTGGCAGTCAAGCAAGAAGAAGAACGTAAGAAAAAACAAGCCCAAGAGCAACAAGAGGCGGTGCTTGCCTCCATGCGTGCCAATAGTGGTGCTAGCCAAAAATCCACTCAAACTGCTACCGCTTCTGTGGTGGTGAAAAAAGCCAAAAAAGAAGAAGAGGCTTCTGACAGCGTGGTAACAGCCAGCGTGGTCAAAAAAGGAGATGTTGCAAAGGCGGACAAACCCAAAAAAGCCCCTGCCAAAACCGAAAGCCCTGCCGATAAAGAGGCTCGTAAGGCTCGTGAAGCTGAGGAGCAAAAACTGCGTGAAATCGAGGCAGAGAATCGCCGTAAGCTTGCCGAAGAAGCCCAAAAGCGTACGCTTGAACAAATGAAACAAATGGCGAGCCGTTATAGCGACAAAGAAGACGCTCCTGTGGCGGTGGTACGCAAAGACGAACCGCTTGCTAAGGGCTTGGTGGGTGCAGCGTTAGAGGAATCCTTTGAGCAAGAACGCCGTGAGATTAAGCGTGGCGGTGGTAGTGCCAATGCTCGTGGCAAGACCGCCAAGAAAAAAGGTAAAGAAGAGCTTGAAATCAAAACCAAATCCCGCGCCTTAAAATCCTCTCAGGCAAACAAGCATAAATTTGAAATGCCTGTTGAAAAAATCATCCACGATGTTGAAGTGGGCGAGTCTATCGTCGTGTCTGACCTTGCCCAAAAAATGGCGGTCAAAGTCCGCGAGGTCATCAAATCACTCATGAAAATGGGTGAAATGGCACGTGAAAGTGATGTCATCGACCAAACGACAGCAGCACTAGTGATTGAAGAGTTCGGGCATAATTTTATTGCAGTTAGCGATACTCAGTTAGAAGATGACCTGCACGAAGCTGCCAGCGAGCGACAAGGCAACGTCCAAACCCGTCCGCCTGTCGTTACCATCATGGGGCACGTTGACCACGGCAAAACCTCACTTCTTGATAAGATTCGTGAAACTAAGGTTGCCAGTGGTGAAGCGGGCGGTATTACCCAGCACATCGGTGCTTATCACGTTACCACCGATAGAGGCGTGATTACATTCTTGGATACACCTGGACACGCTGCCTTTACCGCCATGCGTTCTCGTGGGGCACAAGCGACTGACATTGTGGTGATTGTTGTGGCGGCCGATGATGGCGTGATGCCACAGACTGAGGAAGCAATCGACCACGCCCGTGCCGCTGGTGTACCGATTATCATTGCTATGAATAAGATGGACAAAGATACGGTAGACCCTGAACGTGTGCTAAACGAGCTTTCTGTCAAAGAAATCATTACCGAAGCGTGGGGTGGCGACACTTCATTGGTTAAGGTTTCTGCAAAAACTGGCATGGGCATTGATGAGCTATTAGAAACCATCAGTATTCACGCAGAAATCATGGAGCTTACCGCCCCCATCGATGGTGCTGCTCAGGGCGTGGTAATTGAGTCTCGTCTTGATAAAGGACGTGGTGTGGTGGCAAGTTTGCTGGTCAAAAAAGGTACGCTAAATCAAGGCGACCTAGTACTGGCGGGCGAGTTCTACGGTAAAGTGCGTGCCATGACGGACGAAAACGGTCAACGCATTAAATCAGCAGGACCATCAATTCCTGTGGAGATTTTGGGCTTGCCTGACGCTCCTATGGCAGGTTCTGAATTCTTGGTGGTCTCTGATGAGAAAAAAGCTCGTGAAGTGGCGGATTTTCGCATTGCCCGTGAGCGTGAGCGTGTCTTGGAACGCCAAAACAAAATGCGTCTTGAAAACATGTTCGACAGTCTAGGTAAAGAAGAGGCGGCTACACTCAATATTATCCTAAAAACAGATGTGCGTGGTTCGCTAGAAGCTTTGCTTGGAGCATTGGACGAGTTGTCTACCGATGAAGTTAAGGTGCGTGTCATCAGCTCTGGCGTGGGTGCTATTACCGAGTCTGATGTGATTTTGGCAGAGTCTAGCGAGGCGGTCTTGCTTGGCTTTAACGTGCGTGCGGATAACGCAGGCAAACGTAAAGCGGACGAGGCAGGGCTTGACATTCGTTATTATAGCGTCATTTATGGTCTGATTGATGATGTCAAGATGGCGATGAGTGGTATGCTTGCCCCTGAACACCGTGAGCAGATTTTGGGTATTGCTGAGGTACGTGAAGTGTTCCGTTCTAGTAAGTTTGGGGCGGCGGCAGGCTGTATGGTACAAGAAGGTACGATTTATCGCAACAAGCCAATCCGTGTATTGCGTGATGATAAGGTCATCTTTACAGGTCAGCTTCAATCACTTCGTCGCTATAAGGACGACGTTACTGAGGTTAAGGCTGGTATGGAGTGCGGTCTTGCTGTTAAAGGCTATGAAGTGGCGGTGGGCGACTTGATTGAAGTATTTGAGATTCACGAAGTCAAACGTACGCTGTAAGCCATATTGATAAATACCCCAAAGTTGGTTCGGCTTTGGGGTGTTTTTTGAGCCATACAAATAGAAGTGTTGATTGCAGTTGACTTAAAAATTTATATACACCAAATTTTCACTTGCCAATCCGTTTTTTGTTTTGATACAATGGGGATGTTATCTAAATAAGACTTGTTGTTACCCATAACATTATGAAAAATCTATTTTTACTATCAATGGTAGGGGTATTATTAACCGCCTGTGGCACACTCACAGGCATTCCCTCTCATGGCGGCGGTAAGCGTTTTGCCATTGAACAAGAACTGGTATCGGCCTCATCGCGTGCGACCGTTAAAGACATGGATTTGTCTGCTCTAAAAGGCAAAAAGGTCGCTTTATATGTATCCACCATAGGACATGAAGGTTCGGGTACGATGTTGGGTGGACGTTATTCTATCGATGCACTCATACGTGGAGAATACGCCAACTTACCCACCACGCGTACAGCCCATACCTATCCTACCTACCAAACACTTGCACAAACACAAAGTGGTGATATCACAGGCACCACCCAATCGCAATCCGTTTTAAACGCCCCAAGTTATAGTAATACCAATAATGATGGTCGTAGTGAACGCGGTCAACTCGGGCTTAACATCAATGGTATGGGAGAGTATCGCAACGATACCATGTTTGCCAACCTTGAAGACGGCTCATTTTTAAGCAATCTGATTCACACCATGTTCTTTTTACGGGGTATTGAGATTGTACCCAACCAACAAGCCGACGCTCATGTGTTTGTCAATGTCGATGTGTTTGGCACAATCAGAAGTCGTACCGAAGCTCATATTTATAATGCAGAAACACTAAAAGCACAAACCAAGCTAGAATACTTTGCCATAGACAAAACCCAAAACAGCCTATTAATACACCCCCAAACCAGCAGTTATGAAGCCACCTATAAGGAAAAATACGCCTTTTGGATGGGACCTTATCGCATCAAAAAGACCGTACAGCCTGCCGACCCCTTAATGGTGGATTTTGCTGATGTCATGCCGTATTAAGCGAGGCATGATATGTTTTATTTCATACGTTTATTAAGTGCTTTTGCAATATTCTCATTCATCATTAGTTTATCGCCAACCTCATTTGCAAACTCACTACCACCGCCCAAGATCGATGAAAATGGTAGATTAATCCTACCAAATCCTATACAATTATCTAAACTACCAACAAATTCTGAGCAATTCTTTAAAAACAACAATGCCTATGAATATGGGGCAAGATTATACATTCAAGAAGTTGGCGAGCAAGACAGAACACACGGTTACACAATATACAGTCAGCGTGCCTACAACGAAATAGAAAGTGTCTTGGGGCATACCCCAAAATGGGAGAGTTGGGCTGATAAAATAAAAGCACATGCAGAGTCTGATGGTTCTATCCAAATTGCCGGTCATTTAACCACAAATGGCGTACAGAAAAAGGGTGACTATTCAGGCTCAGCTGCCTTTCGCACCATCAGCAAGAATAGCCGTGATGGCACAAAAAATCATGCCTTTACCGAAATCCTACCTGAAATCAGAGCGCGCAATTATTTCATTGACCAGCTAGACAATCTTAATCTATCGCCACAAGATCGTGTTTGGCTCCATCAGGCGTACTTGGATCGCAGAGAACAAGCACAGCCGAATGAACATCGTGCACCTTATGGCTATGATTTTGAGAATCAAGACAAACCACAGCGAAAATCTCGTAATGACAGATATTCAGAACGCCCAAGACCAACTGATTTTGGCGATCTAGATGATAATGGTCAATACCCAAAACCAATCGATGATTTGATTAATCTTAGGGTGAATCGCGAATTGGAAATCGGATATACTGCTGGACTGGGTGTGATTGGACAAATGTCCTCTGGTTATGCAAGAGATACTAGTGGAAATGTATGCAAAACAGACACGGCTTGTATCGGTATCGGTCCGATGGCGGAAGTTTCTGTTGGTGCCAGCGTGCATGGAAATACAGGTATGCTCACAGAAAATAGTAGCAGTTGGTCTGTTACGGCGACTGGCGGAACACCAACCATCGGTTATGGTGGCGGTTTATCTGGCTCTGTGGGAATAGATGGTTCAACATCAGTTGGAGGAGGAGTCAAAACTGGTTTTGGTGTAGGCGCTTCCATATTAGCTTGCAAAAAGGAGATTAAAGAATGTCAAAAATTACAATAGACCTTGAAGTAGAAAAGAAGAGAATGTTTAAATACTTCTTTTATTTGGCGGTACATTTTGGTTTGAGTTTTTTGGTGAACGTATCTGACTATCCTGTGCTATATCGTTTTATGTTTTATAGTTGGATTATTATTCTTTTATATTTTCATTACTTTATCCTTGTCCCCTGTGTGGTGCTATCATTAAGAAAATTTAAAAAAGATATGTTTGGGTAATGTAGGGGTGTATATTCATTGGGATATTCAACAAAATGATGAGGATAAAAATGAACAATCAAGATTATGAACTACTTACTGTTGCAAGACATGTTGTGCGTTATCAAATAACATCTATTGCATATTGCAATGTTATGGTCTGCTGGATTTGTTACAAAATTTATCAAACTTGAGGTATATTCAGACCCATGACCAACCACTCCATGTTTCCTGCTCATTGGGATGAAGCGAGAATTAGAAGTGAGGTAACATCGGCGTGGGAGAGTAGACAGGTTGATGGTGATAAATGGGAGGGTAGGTCAGATTCTGGCGTTTTGATACGAGGGTACACTACTCCAAAAGGTACAGCATTTCCTGTTTATGATGAATAGTTAGGAGATTTATATGAGACATAAATATATTTTTAAATGTTTTTATCGACAACAAGGCAATCATGATGTGTGGAGTTCATGCGCATTCGTAGATGAAAATGGTAATAGAATTCATAATCCCAAAATATACGAATACCTAATTTATGTTATGACTGGAGATCTTTATTTAAAGAAAGATATAGATGAAAATTTAGATTTGATTTGCCAAGCTGAAAATAATCCTAACGAGGTTTTTTGGGGGGCAGGTCAGGGATTTGAGTGGAAAATTTCTGCCGAGAAAGTTACCTTTTACCATAACGAATTTGACGAAGAAGATGGCTGGCCTGATTTAAGCTGTTCTTTATCCATGTTTAAGAGTGTATTGATTGCATGGAATGCTTTTTTACAACTTCCTAAAAGCATCCATTCTGTATTAACCACAGAAATCAAAGAGTAAGTCAGCTTTATACGGCAAACAACCCAAATTCTGCACAAACCACCCAACTTGGCATTAATGTTGGCACAACAGCAGTAGGAGCTAGGGCGGGGCTACCCAAAGGAGTGGGTGGGGGTAGTGATGTGATGGGGGGGGGGTGCAAGTTTAGGTGTGCCACCTATTGATGAAAGGTTGGCAGGTAGCAATAAACCTCTTAAAACATCTAGCAACCATAATCAAGCACATAATTCACAATCTGGTCAAGCAGGTTTGGTAAATTATGATCCACATGAAGCAGTCAAACAATCTTTAAAAGGTGGTAGGGCTGATTTAGGCGTACTCAAAGCAATGATACCTAGTGATACTCCTAATACTTTTGCCCCTTCAGCGACAATTTCTGCTGGGTATAAGTATTCATTTGATATAAATGGTACAAAAGTAGAAATTAAATGGCATTCGCCAGATGTTAATGCAGCACAAAAGTATCCAAATAGTAATTCGGGTAGAGAGTGGACTGCACAGATTAAAGTGGGGAATAAATTATTGGGAAGTGATGGCAGGTTTTATAGAAAGCCAAGTAATATAACTCATATTCCCTTACAATAAATGGACGATGTCTTATGAGAAATATTGAAAATTTTTCCGATATTATCACTTATGATTTTTCAAATGATTTGTTTGAGCAGTTATATGAGCTTTCTGATGTGCAGTGGCATGAATATAACAAAATCTGTGATGATGTAAATGATAAGTTATCAATTTGGATTTTAAAGAATTTAGGTAATATATTGCAGTCAATTGATAATGTTGAAAAATTATCTTTTATTATAGGTGCTTTGGGTTTATCTAGTGTTTATGATTTTATTTATAATAATATAGAGATACTTGTTTTAAGCAATGATGTAAAAGTGGAGTTATTGGAAATGCTCTCTGAATTTAAAGATGATATTGATGATTGTTATAGCGGTATTAAGTAGTTTATAATATTTTTATAATACATAAAACTATGGTACCACCCAATCGCAATCCGTTTTAAACGCCCCAAGTTAGGTAGTGCTTTAAAAGCAGGTGAACTGCATGCTTTTAACAATATTATTGATAATTACGCAGGAAATGCAACCAAGTTCGGTTTAAAAGGAGGAGATGGCGTTGAGCGTGATTTGTATCAGATTGAAGGCTATCTTAATGGCAAAAGAGGAGTTTTTGAATGGATAATTGATCCAGATCCCACAAAAGGCGTTGTTCATCGCAGATTTGTTGGAGATGTGCAAATAACAGGAAGCCAAACGCAAGACCTCTAAAATAGGAGAAAAATGTACTCACTTTCCATTTTCAATGAAATCAACATGCCTTTGGATTGGTTTATTATATATTTTTGCATAGAACAAAATTTATTTGATCCAAAGATTGTAGATGAATATTTAGTGTGTAAAATAAATTCTGGAAATGTCTTGAATGATGATGAGACTGATCTTCTATTGTTGGATAGTTTTGAAAAAGAAATGGTTTTGATTGCTTTAGGTCAATTAGATGATTTGTCAAAAAATTTTGATGATAATATATTGATTGCGAAAGATAAAACAAAATTTGCAATAATTTATCATTTAAGAAAATACGAAAGTAACTTATCCAGATTGTTTATGGAAATAGATAATTTATATGCTAATTTTGGCTACCCAGAAGATATGGAAAACTTTGTATCTTATATGCCAATTGATAAAAAAATTTCTGAAAACTTTCAAAGTCATAAAGACTTTGAATTAAATATTCTAAAAAATATTGATAAATTTTTATCAGTAAAATCAGCTGGGTATCTCAAAGTAGAAAACTAAAGTATTCGAAATCCACGAAGTCAAACGTACGCTGTAAGCCATATTGATAAATACCCCAAAGTTGGTTCGGCTTTGGGGTGTTTTTTTTGTGATTTTAAAAGGTGGTTTGTTGTTTTGGTGTGAGTGGGATTAGGACTGCCACACCTTTTCATCAAGCGTTTTTTCCTGCTTGGCGACAACCACCGACCCTGCGACATCGCCGACCACATTCATTGAGGTGCGACCCATGTCAAGCAGAGCATCAATCCCCAAAATCATACCATAAGCAATCGCCACGACCGAGCCAGCTTCCACAGGCAAACCCACAGATTCAAGCACCATCAGTAGCATAATTGCCCCAGCACCAGGCACGCCTGCCGTACCAATCGCCCCAAGCACCGCCGTCAGTGTGATGGTTGTCATTTGGCTTGCGTCTAATGGCACGCCCACCGCATTGGCGATAAAAATCGCACATACGCCCAGATACACTGTTGTACCGTCCATGTTCATCGTGGAGCCAACAGGCAAGGCAAAGCTATAAATGGACTTTGGCACGCCCATGTTTTGCGTGGCTTGGATAGACACAGGCAAAGTCGCTCCCGATGAGCGGGTAACAAAAGCCGTAATCATCGCAGGGCGTACTTTTTTCAAAAAGATAGCAGGCGACAACTTAAACAACGCACAAATCACACAGTATACAAGCACCACTTGCAAAACAAGCCCCACATAAACCGACAAGGTAACGCTAGCAAGCGAACCAAATGCTACCGCCCCATTTTTAGCAAACACCGTAAAAATCAGAGCAAACACGCCAATCGGTGCGTACTGCATGACCCAGCCCACGATTTTAAACATCGCTTGGCTAACCCCATCGACAAAATAATAGACGATATCCGAGCTTTTCTTAACCTGCTCATCATCACTATCACGCCCAAAGGCAAGAGCAATACCAAACGCCAAACAAAAGAAAATCATTGGCAACACTTGACCGCCAGAAATCGCTCCAATGGGGTTGGTGGGGATAATGTCCAACAAAATCTGAATGACAGTCGGTGCTTCGGCGGTTTTGCCTTCGACAGTAGAATCCGCCACGAGATTGAGTCCACTGCCAGGCTTGAGCAACGCCCCCACACCAAGCCCAATGACAATCGCAAAAAATGAAGTAACCGTATAATACATTAAGGTCTTAATCCCAATGCGTCCAAGTTGGGTTGGTGTAATAGAGCTTGCTCCCACAATCAAAGTAGACGCAATGACAGGCACAACAATCATTTTTAACAGTCGCACAAAAATCTCGCCAAGCGGAGCAAGCACCGCCATCACGCTTGGGGAATTACCAATCACAAGCCCACCAATAGCCCCAAGAATGAGTGCCACCAAAATGCGGATTAGTAAGTTGGATTTAAAATAAAGTTTAAAAATAGATGACATATATCGTCCCGTCGTGTCGTTTGGTATAAAAATAAGCCATTACGCTAATTTGGTAATGGCTCATGAATAATGGCAAATTTCCATGTAAAAATTCTAGCAAATTTATATAAAAAGTCAATAAGTTTATAAAAAATTTTGATAATTATATCTATTGTGGCTCAAATGCTATAAAATAGCTCATTTGCACCGAGCATAACATGGAACTCACTTTTCAACTAATTGCCCTTTTTTTTATGGTGGCTTTGTTTGCAGGATTTGTGGACGCAATGGCAGGCGGGGGCGGGCTTTTGACCATTCCTGCCTTACTTTTGACAGGGGTTAATCCCATTTCCGCTCTTGCCACCAACAAACTGCAAGCCACCGCAGGGTCATTTTCGGCAAGCCTAACCATGATAAAAAAAGGCATCGCCCATCCCAAACACATCAAAACCGCCTTGATTTTTGCTTTTATCGGTTCGGCGGTGGGGACGATTTTGGTACATTTGTCGCCCCCAGAATTTTTAAAAATTGCCATTCCCATCATTGTTGCCGGTATGGGGCTTTATACGCTGTTTTCGCCCAATTTGGGAGCAATGACCCAACAGCCAAAAGTCAGCGAACACACATGGCAAAGTCGCATTGTCCCTGCCATTGGTTTTTATGATGGTTATTTTGGGCCGGGTACAGGGACATTTTTTTCACTGGCAAATGTTGTTGGGCGGGGCATGGATTTGGTAACGGCAACAGGCAATGCCAAATTATTAAACTTTGCCACCAACATTGCTTCTTTGATTTTCTTTATTTTGGGTGGAAAAATCATTTGGACGATTGGACTTGCCATGATGGCAGGGCAACTAATAGGAGCAAATTTGGGGTCGCATATGGTTGTTAAAGGCGGAGCGAAATTTATCCGCCCTGTGATTGTGTTGATGTGTTTTTGTATGGTGGTAAAATATGTGTTTTGGTAAGTTGTGCCATGCCCTACATGGAGGATTTAGGCTGTGTGGGTAGCACCACCAAAAAGCGAGTCTTGCCTTGCCATGTATCTGTGATGATGCTTCCGCCATGAGCCTCAGCGATTTGGGCAACTAACGACAAACCTAGTCCTGAGCCTTTTTTCTCTTGTTTTAGGCGAACAAAGGGGCTAAAAATATCCTCTCGCTTATCCTCTGCGATGCCAGCCCCTTGGTCAACAACCGATAAAGCGACATAGACAGGCTTTATGTCGGCATCTGCATGTTTGTGTCGAGATAGTAGTTTTAGAAATTTTGGTTTTTTGTCGTCTGTTTTTGGGTCGGTTTCAGCGACATCTAAATGAGTTGCCAATTCATCGCTGTGTGTGCCATCATGAGCGACTGACATGATGTCTTGTGATGTTTTGTGGTCTTTGGCGAGATCGGTTAGCTCTTTGGGGATAAAGCTTGCCTCGCCGAGTGTCATCGCCTCGTAGACATAGACTTCCACAGGAGGAACGCCATGAATGAGGGCGTTATTAATGAGATTTCTGATCAAGTGCGTCAGGAGTTTGGGCTGACCTATCATGTGAGCAGGCTTACCAAAGAGTAGCACTTCGGTATAATGTTGACATTCGCTATTGACAAGCTCGGTAAAGTCCACATCTTCGCTATCTTGTAGGGCATGACCTGCATCGAGGCGACTGACGAGCAAAATACTCTCCACAAGGTCATTTAGCCCTGTCAAGTCTCGATTGATGGCGTTGGCACGTTTGTCGAACTTGGCTTTGTCGTCATCGGATAGCTTTTGGGCGAGCATGTCCATCATCTCAATTTGCAAGCGAATGCGAGTGATGGGCGTGCGAAATTCATGGCTGGCGTGAGCCAGTAGTAGACTGTTGGCGTTGATGAGCTTTTCGATTTTTTCGGCGGATTGGTTAAAGCCGTATGCAAGCATGGCAATTTCGTCATTGCCACTTTGATTGACTCGCACGCTAAAATCGCCATCACCCATTTTTGTCATCAATCGACTCATTTGGTTAAGTCGCCACGTCATGTTATGAGCGATGCCCCACAAAACCGCCGTCATCATTAGTACAAGTAAAATCGTCCCTGTCAAAAAATTAAACATGCCAAGCATGGGGCGTTCTTTGGGGGGTCTGCGGTTTTCGTACCAGACCCAGTACCCTGTACCAGTCTTAATGATGATGTGTGGCGGTTCTCTGCCTGATAGAGTGGGCAGCGTTTGGGCAAGCCATGATGGTGTGGGTGGTAGATGTTCTGGTAGGTCGGTGTTGTTGGTTTGAAGGATAAGCCTGCGGTTTTTGTCGTACAATCCGATTTTGGCATTGAGGCTTTCATCAAAAATATCAAAGCTCTTTTTTACTACTGCCAGCACGAATCTTGCTTGTAGGCGGTTATGCCCCGCTTGTGCTTCTTCAACTTCAACCAAAAATGGCTCAATCTGCCCCACCACTTGCTCAGCGATGACTTTGGATTTCATGCCATCAGAATTGCTATGAATGAGCTGGGCAAGCAAAATCATGGCGATGGCAAAAATGATAATCACCAAAAACACGCTGATAAACAGCCGTGCAAATAACGAATGAAAGCCAAAACTAGGCAGGGGGGTATTTTTTGAGGGCATGGTCATTTTAATACTGTTACCCCCTAAATGCATTGATGGTATTTAGGGGGTGCTAATGAGTGTCATACTTGATCGGTGGCAAACTGATAGCCTACACCACGCACGGTGATGATGCGTTTGGGTTGGCGAGGGTTATCCTCAATCAAGGCGCGTAGGCGTGAAATATGCACATCGATGGCACGGTCGATGTTGTCCGAGCTGTCATCGTTGGGCATGGCTTGCCAGAGCTGTTCACGGTTTAGTACTTTGCCAGCGTGGGTGGCAAAATAGTGCAAAAGTTGGAACTGATGGGTGGTCAGACGTACCAGCTTGTCATCGATGGTAACTTCATGGCTGTCAGGAAATACCGTCAATCGACCAAAGGTTAAACTGCCTAAGTTGGTGTCGGCTTGGTTGGGGGTTTCATGACGGCGTAATACCGCACGAATGCGAGCGAGTAGTTCTCGTGGCTCAAAGGGCTTGGAGAGATAATCGTCCGCTCCCATTTCAAGTCCTAGCACACGGTCGGTGGTATCGCCTTTGGCGGTAAGCATGATGATGGGGACTTTATTAATTAGGGCGTTTTTGGAGGCACGCACTTTTTGGCATACTTGCATGCCGTCCATATCAGGAAGCATGAGGTCAAGCATGATAAGGCTGATGTCTCGCTCTTTGGCTTCTAGGATGTCCAGCCCGCCTTGTGCGGTGGGGGCGTGATGTACCTCATAGTAATTCATGGATAGGTAGTCGCTGATGAGTTCCGCCAAATCTGGGTCGTCTTCGATGAGTAGTAATTGCTTGGTCATGGTTGCCCTTAAATCATAAATGTCTTGGTAATATATCTTGCCAATATTTGTGGGTTTTGGCAAGTGGTAAATTGTTATTTGGCTAAAAATAACCCTACGATTTTTTGTGATGTTTGTAACCATTGTTACAGATTATTTTAAGTGGACTTTTTTGCCGTTTGCACTTTTGGGTAGATTGGCAAGCACCATCAGCCCATTGGGGGAGATGCCAGCGACCAGATATTGGTTGTAGGTGGGTAGATATTCTACAACAAACACTTGCGATAAAATAAGCCTTCCATCTTGACCGATGCTCCACACCCATGCAGGTAGAGGCGTGGTGGGCTTGTGTGGGCTTTTTAGGAGGTGGGATAAATCCATAACATTCATCGAATCATCAAAGATGGCAAAACTTGGCAATAATACCCCCATGTCAATCTGCCCGTATTCTACATAGCCCCCAACTCGCTCGCCTAATGTTAGCCCAGCTTTTGTGGCTTCTTTTGGGCTGATGGCGACGTGGATTTCCATCATGTTTTCGCTGGCGGGGTTGGGCGTGATGCGTGCAATTTGACCGCTAAATCCTCGTCCGTCTTCGGTGCTAAAACTTACCGCACTACCCACCGACAAAAAACTGGCAAAATCAGCAGGCAAAGGACTGATGAACTTGACAAGTTGATCATCAAATAGTACCAGAATCGGACTGTCTTGTTTGTGTAAATCCTCTGTATTTGGAATGAAAATTGCACCAACTTTACCAGTCATGGTGGCATGCACCTCAAAAAACTCTTGAATGATGGTGGGTGTGTCATCATCGTCATGCTCATCAATGACTTCATTATTTGTATCGTGTGTGTCATCAGAAGTGGATTTGTCATCAGGTGATGGTGTGATGAGAGTTTCTTGATAAAATTGAGCGAGCGTATCTCCCTTTTGAACCATATCGCCTGATTTGACAAGTAAATGGTCGATTTTACCGTCTTTGGGTAAGATAACGGTGTCTTGTTTGTGAGGGGTAATTACACCCTCTAAGCGAAACGCAGGCTGGTAACGTTCAGACTTGATGGGGATGACGTGGGCTTTGGCAAGAGTAACTTCGTCTGAACTGATGTGGATTTTGGCGTTATCTGCATCGGTGGGTGGACTGATGGCTTGACTGGCAAAAACAGACTTATCTTGTGCCATGCCATCGGAGGCTCGCTGGTCGGTCGGTTTGCAGGCGATGAGCGTGGACATGCTTATTATGAGCAAAAATCTGGTGGTTGAGGTACTCATAAAAATAATTTACCAAACACAAATGGTTATCGTACCATAATTTTTACTTTAAAGCATGATTTTAGGTCATAAAACCCTCTGTTTTGTCAAAAAATAGTGGAAAATTTGCCGTATTTGTGCTAAAAAGTAAAGTAGGTTTTTACTGACTAAAATTTGGCGTGATTTGGTGTTCACTTTCACGTCATCTACAACACAGTAAATACTAAACTTATTTTAAGCAATCTAAACAAAAGGATAACTCCGTGAGCGAATTTTCTGGCCTAAAAGTCATGATTATCGATGACTCCAAAACCATCCGCCGTACTGCCGAA
Source organism: Moraxella sp. (assembly GCF_030525845.1). Classification (GTDB taxonomy): domain Bacteria; phylum Pseudomonadota; class Gammaproteobacteria; order Pseudomonadales; family Moraxellaceae; genus Moraxella. Next base: position 21,676 of record NZ_JAUNDY010000013.1, on the reverse strand, counting down.
GCCCTACTCCAAAAAGAAGGCTGTGAAGTGATTACCGCCGTTGATGGCTTTGATGCACTCTCAAAAATCGTAGAGACCAACCCTGACATTATTTTTGTGGACATCATGATGCCACGCCTAGATGGTTATCAGACTTGTTCTATGATTAAAAACCACCCAGAATACGCCCAAAAACCTGTCATCATGCTGTCGTCTAAGGATGGTTTATTTGACAAGGCTCGTGGTCGTATCGTTGGTTCAAATGAATATTTGACCAAGCCGTTTAGCAAAGAAGATTTGTTTGCGACCATCAGCCGTTTTCGCTAATGTACTCTCCCCACTTCTTAGCGATTTTAGAAGTTTGATTTTTTGATAACAGGAGAAAAGCATGGCAAAAGTGCTAGTTGTGGACGATTCGCCCACAGAAATGATGAGATTTCGTGAAATCTTAGTAAAGCATGGCTTTGAGATGTTTGAGGCTTATAACGGCGAAGATGGTTGTGCTAAGGCAATCGAGGTGCTTCCAGATGTGGTTTTGATGGACATTGTCATGCCTGAGATGAATGGCTTTCAGGCAACTCGCAAAATTACCCGCGAACCAAAAACTGCACATATCCCTGTGGTGATTGTCAGTACCAAGAACCAAGAAACCGACCGTGTGTGGGGCAAGCGTCAAGGTGCCAAAGAGTATCTGACCAAGCCTATTACCGAAGAAGAATTAATCAGAGTGATTCACTCTGTATTGGAGTAAGTCTTGGCATCGTCTGGTTTTATTGAGTTATTGCGACTTGCCGACCTTGCCAAAGCAAGAACGACAGGGCGACACAACTCTGACTATACGCAGTGGGTAGGCATCGCTTTTTCGGTGGGTGGACAAGAATTTGTCGCACCGATGGGGGAGGTTTCTGAAATATTGGCGATGCCTGAGCTGACTCCCATTCCCTTGACTAAGCCGTGGCTTTTGGGTGTGGCGAACGTGCGTGGGCGACTCCTACCGTTGGCGGATTTGGCAAAATTTTTAAACATTGAAAGTCATGAACGCCTAAAAAACAAAAAAGTCATGGTAATCGACCAAGACGGTGTGTTTTCAGGCATCTTGGTGGATCAAGTCTTGGGTATGCTCCAATTTTCTGGGAGTGATTATAAAGACGTGCCATTGTCTGAGGACTCGCCATTTGCCCCATATAATCACGGCAAATTTGTCAAAGATGATAAGGATTGGTATGTGGTCATGCCGTCCTTGCTGTTTAGCGACAGCAATTATCTAAATGCAGCCATAGGCTAATTTGTGCCAGTCCAACAAGGCGGCTATTGGGCTGTGCTTTGTGGTTGTGGTGTGGTTTATTGGGCCAAGTAAGCCCTTGATGGTTTTAGACAAATTAATTAACGCAATAAAAAACGAGCAAAGTGGTCGTAGGCTCGGTTTTTAAAAGGATAAGTAAAATGAATGATGTGAGCCAAGTCTCAGAGCAATCCTTGGAGATTGCAAGCACCACGTCAGAAAAAAAGTGGTGGACACTGTTGATCATCTCTGGGGTTATCGCCATGTTCAGCTTGGCGTATTTGGTGTATTCCCTTTTAAAAGTAACTGACTATCTTAGCGATGTCAACCAACTAGAAGTCAGTGCTGCCAATATCGTCAAAGATGTCAATGATGCAACTTTTTCTAGGGATTTTGAGGTCAGTAAAGCTGCATACACAAAACTATCTCGTGATGTGCAGGCTTATGACTCGGCACTCATGCGTCTACAAGGCAATAAAATGATTGGCGATGGTTCAATCATTAATGCAGTCAGTGGCGAATGGCAAGCCAAAAAGGGTAGTGTCGACTATGTAGTCGAGCATCAAAATGATGTCAATGCCTTACAAGACCTCCAAAAACAAATCCAAGATGCCACTCGCCAAATGCAAGAGCATTATGCAGGAGCAACTGACCAAATCATGAGGGTGGGCGTGTCGTCAGCGACACACAAAGAAATCCAAGAGCAGATTTTGCGTCTTGAGCGCATCAACAAAGAGATGGCAGCACTAACCACCAGCACAGGCTCAAATACTGATGAGTTTAAAGGTGAAGTTGCAAGATTTGCTCAGACGCTTGCGGGTCAAAAGTCCGCCTTAGGACAAGTTGCACCCGCCATTCAAAATATCGATGCAACTTACAAGCAAATGGTTGAGCCTGTCATCACTCAACTGACCGACCTTAGCAATCCTGCCATCAAATCTCGTGAGTCTGCTCAGGCACTTGCCGACCTTGCCAGTAAAACCCAAGAGCTATTGGCGGATATTGACAGAGGTATCATCACTCAAAAAAGCATTCTAATCCCAGCATTTCTTTTGTTGATTGGTAGCTTTTTATCGGCTTTTTCTCTTTTGCAACTGCTTCGCCAAAGAAGCAACCAAGAGCTTCGTATCAGTGAAAAAGAAAGCATGCGTCAAAGCCAAGAAGTGCAACGAGAAGCAGAGCGTGCTCGCAAAATCCAAGAAGAAAATGAGCGTAGCCAGATGGCGATTTTGCGTTTGCTTGACGAACTTGGCGACTTGGCAGAAGGTGACTTGACCGTGAACGCCACTGTATCTGAGGATTTTACAGGGGCGATTGCTGACTCTGTAAACTTCGCCATTGACCAGCTCCGTCAGCTGGTACTTGCCATTAACACCACCGCCGACCGAGTTGCTCAGTCTTCCCAACAAACTCAGATGACGGCGGTTGAACTTGCCGAAGCTTCCGAACACCAAGCCCAAGAGATCGCAGGCGTGTCTGCAGCGATTAACGAGATGGCGGTGTCCATCGACCAAGTATCAGCCAACGCCGCCGAGTCAGCGTCTGTTGCACAGCGTTCGGTTGCGATTGCCCAAAATGGTGCGGACGTGGTACAGCGTTCTATTGAGGGCATGAACACCATTCGTAACCAGATTCAAGAAACCTCTAAGCGTATTAAACGTCTGGGAGAATCATCGCAAGAGATTGGTGATATCGTTGGATTGATTAACGACATTGCTGACCAAACCAACATTCTGGCCTTGAACGCTGCGATTCAGGCGTCGATGGCAGGTGAAGCAGGTCGTGGTTTTGCGGTCGTTGCCGACGAGGTACAGCGTCTTGCGGAACGTTCTGCGGCTGCAACCCGTCAGATTGAAACGCTGGTTAAGACGATTCAGGCGGATACCAACGAAGCGGTATCATCGATGGAATCTACCACCGCTGAGGTTGTAAAAGGTGCTAAACTTGCCAAAGACGCAGGCGAGGCACTTGAAGAGGTGCAAACCGTATCGAATACGCTTGCCGACCTCATCCAAAACATCTCGAACGCTGCTCGTCAGCAGGCGACATCGGCAGGTCATATTTCTAGCACGATGAACATTATTCAGGATATTACGTCCCAAACTTCATCAGGTACGATGGCAACCGCTCGCTCGGTGGGTCGTCTAAATGAAATGGCGGCAGCACTACAAGAGTCTGTATCTGGCTTCAAGCTGTCCAATGATGATGTATTTACCGAATAATGTACTGATGGTGTGATGATCAATGAATCAAGGCATGGTAAATTTCCCTTTGTGGCAAAATTATGTGGAGCAAGTTTGTGGATTTGTACTGCCAGAGGTTCAGCACAACTGGCTTGCTCATGCCATTAACGTTACCGCCAAAGCTCATGATGTTGTGGTAGATGAGCTGTACCAAGCCTTGATTGACGAATATCACACTAAGGGCATATCAGAACTGAACCAATCATTGCTTGATAATTTACTCATTGCTGAGAGTCGGTTTTTTCGCCATGAACCGTCAATGATGTTTATTGGAGAGCAGTACAAAAACGCCATTCACACCAAAAATCGAGCCATCAGAGAGGGTAAAACAGACGCATTATCTGACTTTTTGGTGTGGAGTGTGGGTTGTTCCACGGGGCAGGAGGTATACTCGGTGGCAATGACGCTTGGCATGATCTCTGGACAGACAGCAAACACCTTACCGTTTATGATTTATGGCTCTGATTTGAGTATGCGGTCGCTTGATGTTGCCAAAAAGGGCGAGTATTTTGATAGACAAATTAGAGACATTCCTGAAAATTATCGCTTGCACCTGACATCATCGCTTGATGAGCATCATCAAACCATATGGCGAATTGATCCAAAACTCAAAGAAAACACTCAATTTTTTTGGCATAACATGTTTACCAAAGAGGCGGTAGACTTACCAAAACAGCAGGTAATTATTTGTCAAAATGTGCTGATATATTTTCGTAAATTTGACCAACGTGATATTTTGGCGTATTTTGTAAAAAATTTAGCAGTTGGTGGTTGGCTGATTCTCGCTCCAAACGAGGCGATATTTTGGCAACACCCAAACATGAAACGAGTCGACAACGAACAAATTAATGCATGGCAAAAGATAAGTGAATAATTGTTTGTGTTATTGTCATGACTTGCCCAAAACAGATACGGCGTAAGCCAACCCATATTAGATGTAGGATAAAATGATGACCACGCAGTCCAATGAATTAGTTGCATTAGAATGGCTGATTGACCCTTTAAATAAACAGCTTGACACACTGCATGGCAGTAGTGCAGATTCTGTTACTGAGCTTTTGCAACATTTTGCTCATGAATATGAATCAGTGAGTAACGTCATGGTCATGGCAAAATTGCCCGAATTTGCACGTCTTGCCAAGACCATCAGTGAGACAGCTGGTTATTTTGCTAACCTTAAAAATCCTATTGCGGTTTCTCCTAAGGTCATCTATGCCAGTCGGTTATTGCAACATGAAATTAACCGCCATGCAACCACAGGGGTCATGCGTCGAGACATTCTAAATGCGCGTATTCATTATCTAAAATTGGTGCATTCTTACATTGATAATAACAGTATTGACAGCCAAAATGTCTTGCAGTCGGCAGTCAGCGAGCTATTTAGCAGTCAAATTAGCCTGAATACTTCTGTGGTCAAGCCTCTTGATGATCATAGTTATCAGGAGATTAATCAGGCATGGCGAGCGTTGTCCAAGCAAATCATTGAAGAGGATATTAACAGCGAGCAACTACTCAAACTGCGTAATCTTAGTACGCATCTTGCGGGTGCATCAAATGATGCCATGCTACAAAAATTGTGGCTGTTTGCGGTAATCTGGCTAGAAAACTTGGTCAACAACAATGAGCCAACTCCCAATTATTATTCGCATATCTTAGGCGAGCTTGATCGTGCCATTCAGTTTCAGCAGTCCAAACTTGCCATGACCTTTGAGATTAGCGTATGGCTAGAAAGTGTGATTGTGGATATGTACATCATTCTTTCGGATTTGGCACGGGTAAGTGAGCCAGCCCAAAACCTCTTTAAACGTCTCAATGATGGTCTTGTTGATGACCAGACATTTTTCCCATATGTATTATCCACCATTGAGGGTTTGGTGTTTGCCCTAGCGGATAACAAACTTGAAATAGATGTCCTACACACCCTAAAAGAACAGCTCTCTGCACGAGGTTGGTCGTTTTATGCTCGTTATGCAGAGCAAATCCTTGATGATGCTAAACTAGCAAAAAGTAGCGATGAAGCGTTTGCAAGACTGCATTGGCAAATCAATACCCAGCTTCAAGATTTATACACCGCCATCTCTGGCACAGCCGAGACCATCAACGCCAAAGAAAAGCAGTATGGTGCGTTAAGTGAAGATAAAGATGTGTTGCGAGAGGTGCGAATCTTAACCGAGGAGATTAAGGATGGTTTTGCCTTATATCTACAAAATAAACAGATTGAGGATCTGCCTTCTGCCAAGCATTTTGATGAGTTAACCCAGCATTTTAATGGCATGTCATTGTTCGAGGTGTCAGAAGTTACCACCAAAATGGCAGGGGTGTTTGCTTCACTCCAAAACTATGCACCAGCTCGTGTGCGTTGGCAGTTGGCACATAAGATTGCAGAGTGTGTTTCTCTTTTTGAGGGCTTTTTGGATAATTTGGCTGGGCAGGTCTTTGACCAAGCCATCTTGACACGTGCCGAAGAGTGTATTGATGAGGCGACACGTCTGCTTAGTGAGTCTACCTCTGATGAAATGGAGCTTTCACAGATGGAAGATGAGCGTAAATCTGCTCATCGTTATATGGTGTTGTATGATGACGCTGGCGAACATGCACCTGCTTTGGAGGCAGAAGTGGAGTTGCCAGAGGCTGCTTTTGAGCCTTTGATTGATACTGGCTTAGGAGACGCTTTGCGTATTGGCGATATTCACAGCACTGATAATGTTGAGGTATTTGATGAGCAATCTTTGAATGTTCAAATGTCATCTGAGCAAGCAGAGCAAAGTGACTTGGGAATCAAGCAAGATGATGAGCTAGAATCGGTGTTTGATGAGGAGATTGATGCGGACGTTGTGCCTATCATTTCGGCTGACAAAGTAGATGGCGATACGGTCTTTCTGGAAACACAAAGCCAAAAAATCCAAAGCGATAATCAGGACGATATTTTTGATGACTTTGACATTGAGTTGGAGTTAGGTGGCCAGCCTACCAAAAATAACTCAGAGGTAGCGTCAAATGATGGGCAGGACGATCTTGATGTTTTTGATGAATTTGATTTGGATTTAAGTGGCGCTCCCAGTACCATCCATGAGCAGACATCAGATGTCCAGCAAGCCAAAAACGATGACTTGGATACGGTTTTTGATGATGTATTGGCATTTGATGAAGCCAAGGAGCAAGACAACGCATCATTGGAGCAAATGCAGACCGACCAAGAATTTGAGGGTGTGGATGCTAAGGCCACTAACGATGACGATGTCGTTACCGTTGATTTCGATGATGGAGTATTTGATTCTTTTGAGATTCCTGATGTTGATAGACAAGTCTTTGATGATGAGATTGAGATTGAGTATGAAGAAGAAAAATCACAAGAGGCGACATCATCTAACAGCGAGACCGATGATGAATTTACGGTGGTTTTTGATGATTTTGAAGATGCCAGCGTCAATGAAACAGTAATAAGCAGTCAAGACGAGGTAGAAGTATCCTTTGATGATGAACCATCGCAGGTGCTTGCACCTAAGCTAGACGGTCAGTCCAGCGAAGCTGTGGAGATTGATTTTGATGGTGTCAAGAGTGATTCTCAGGTATTGGCGTTATTTGATGAGGCTTTGGCGACAGCTGCAGATGATGAGCAAGACCCATTTGGTAATGATGGGGCTGTTGAGCTTGACTTAGGCGATGACACAGAGGATAAAAATAACCTCGTAGCCGACGAGAGTGTCATTGCAAGTGATGTGCAAGATGATGTCTTTGATAACAACGCCAAAGATGATGAGTCAGCTGCTCAAAATGAGATTGAGCTTGATGGGTTGGACGTTGCTCAAATTGATGAGGACATTGAAGATAAAGATGGGCTTTTTAAGAGCGATGTTGAGGACACTTTTGTTATCAGCGAAGATGAGAAAAGTGATTTAGATATATCTGTAAATGATGATACGCTCATCGGCGAAGACGACAGCACTGATGATAATGTCTTAATCGGCGAGGATGAGGAGGCTGACAGCCAAGCAGAAAGCGACTCCGACGATGAGGTGGCAGATGAAGTTTGGGACAGCGAATCTGTCTTAGATGAGACTGATTTGTCAGGGTTAAGTGAAGTGTATCTGGCGGCTAAGGCAAGCCTAAAAGATGATGATTTTAGCCATGATGAGGAGTTTCGTGAAATTTTCATTGAAGAGGCTGATGAAGTCTTGGAGGAAATGCACACTCATCTTCCACAATGGCAAAGCAATCCTCAAAACCTAAAACCACTCAAAGAAATTCGTCGTAATTGGCACACCCTAAAAGGCTCAGGGCGTATGGTGGGAGCATTCCAAGTGGGCGAAACCGCTTGGGCGATTGAAAACATGCTAAACCGTGTGCTTGATGAGACGATACCTGTGAGTGCCGATGTGGTGGATATCGTGAATGATACCGCCCAGATAATTCCTGTGATGGTGCAAGATTTTGCTAATGGTCAGCCCCCAAGTGTTGATAATGCATTGGTGGTTATGCGTGCTAGCAATATTTTGGCGGGTAGACCGATGGATGAGGGGGCGCCTACTTCCAATAATGATGTGATGGTAGACGAGCAGGCTGATGATGAAGTTGTAACACCCAAAGATGCTTTGCTTGATGACACGTCCATCGGCACAAATGACGCTGACGATAGCGAAAATATCCTCATCAGCGAAGATGATGACAATGTCTTAATCGGTGAGGACGAGGAAGTTGACAGCCAAGTCCAAACCGAGCCGAATTTGCATGCTACCGATGACGAAGTGGTTGAGCAGGATTCGGCAGTGGTATTGGAACAAGGCATGCCTGCGGTGCTATTGCCCTTTATTGAAACTGCCAATGCCACAACACATGAATCTATGGAGGTGGATGAAGAGATTCGCGAGATTTATATTGAGGAGGCAGGCGAGGTTCTAGAGAACATCACACCTTTATTTGAAAAATACCAAACCAACCCTGATAAGGGTGTACTGACCGATGTGCGTCGTGGTTTTCACACCCTAAAAGGCTCAGGGCGTATGGTGGGAGCGTATGAATTAGGGGAGCTTGCTTGGTCCATTGAAAACATGCTAAACCGCGTGCTTGATGATACTGTGCCGATGGACGATGGCATGCAAGCATTGATTGGCGATGTGCTTGTTGAATTCCCGTCTTTGGTGGCGATATTTGAAGCCAAATCTGATGACTATCCTGCCAAGCTAAAACTATGGGAGGCGGTGGCTCACGCATACAGCAAGGGTCATGGCAAGGAGTTTGATTATCGTACATTAGTTGCCACCGAGCAGATGACCCAAGAGGTTGAGGATGCAGACGATGATGTCGTGTCAGAAATTTCTTCTGCTGATGAAGTAGCAATAGAGGAAACGCTTGATGAAGTGGCGGATACTCAGCTTGCCGATGTGCTTAATTTAAGCAAGCAGGTTGAAGAGCTGATGTCTGATGGTACGCCAAACAGTCCTGTTGATGATGAAGAAGACATGTTGTGTCAGGTCTTTATCAGCGAGGCAAAAGAGCTGTTGGCAAATGTGAGTGCCTATCTTGATGAACATGATGGTAAGAGCGAAGTTCCTGTGGACAACAGCGTGGTACGAGCATTTCATACCTTGCGTGGTGCTTCGGGACTTGCACCTTTGGTGTCTGTTGGCGAAGTGGGGGCTATTATCGAGCAGGGTCTACAAAACCTGCAACACCACGATGCTCCTATGAGCGATAACCATGTTCAGGCACTAAGAAATGCAGTGGCGGTCATCCATGGTCATCTAGATAATTATACTGGCATTCACAAAGATGAGACTCATCAACAAACACTACATGAGGACAAACAAGAAATCCAGCAACTCATGCTCGATGGGGCGGATATTTATCATGTTGAGCAGTTGATTGATGGCATTGATGATTTGTTAGATGCCGAGCTTGAACTTGAAGACATCAGCTCGCAAGATGAAACAGTCATTGCAAATTACGCCAAAACTCAGCTTGGTCAAATTGAACTTTTATCGTCTCGTACGCACGATCTGCCAAAATTCCAAAGTCTGCTTGCTTCCCTAAAACCGGCCTATGAGCTGATGGCAGAGCATACCGAGCAGGCCCAAGATGATAAGTTTATTGATTCGCTCTTGATGGTGCATCATGAGCTGATTGGGTTGTTTGATGCGGTGGCAGGTAGCATGACTTTGGAGGTGGATAAGCACACACTAAACACCCTAAACGCCATCACGCTTGAACGTGAAAACTACTACCAAGAGCTAGGTGCTAGTCTAAAAGAACAAAAATCAGATAAAGTTGATACTGCACCAACGACATTACCCACCAAAGATATTCGTTCGTTACGCCTTGAAACGATTAATACCGATGATGAGCTTTTGGATATTTTCTTGGACGAGGCGTTGGAGCTTGATGCGGAAGTTACTAATGTCTTTGGGCAGTGGAGAGAGGACAAAGAAAACCTTGAACATCTAAAAGTTTTACAACGCCACCTGCACACCATCAAGGGAGGGGCAAGGCTCGCTGGTATTAGTAGTATCGGCGATTTGACGCATGAGGCTGAGAGTGTCTATGAGCGTTTTACCAATCAGCAAATGACTGTTACCGATGCGTGGGTGCGTACCATGCAACGTGTGCAAGACGTGTTGTCTTTACAGCTTGATTCGGTCAAAAATACCAAGCAATCATTCTTTGCTGATGAAACCATCGCTGATTTGCAGTCCTATCTGCATGCTGGTACCATTCCAGAGGGGGCATCGATTGCTGTGCCAATGCTTGATGGGGGTGCAGACAAGCCAGCAGAGGTGGCAGAGCCTATCGTCGAAGAGAGTATCGATGAGGAGGCACGTTACCAGAGCTTTATTAGCGATTCGTGGCAAGGCAATCCTCCTGATAAAGACATTCTTGGAGTGTTCTTAGAAGAGGCCAAAGAGCTGGCGGAGAGTAGTAGTGAGGACTTCTCGGCGTTCCGTAATAATACCTCAGACATTGCCAGCTTGCAGTCATTGCAACGCAAGCTACACACCATTAAGGGTGGTGCCAGAATGGTTTCTGCCAATGGCGTGGCTGACCTTGCTCATGAGATGGAGACGGTTTATGAGGACTTGGGTAACCGTCGTTTGCCTGCAACACGTATGGTGGCAAACCTACTCTTTGCATGTCATGACTGGATTAGTTCAGCGGTTGGGCTGCTAGAAAATAACTACAACCCACCACGCCCAACACCGCTTATTGAGGCACTACATCGCTTCATCAGAAATCCTGATAGTCTAAACGAAGTACCAACCGTTTCGCTTGAAAAAGAAATTGACTTCATCAATGAATATCAAGCCTTCTTATTGTCCTCAAAAGGAACTCGTGATATCAGTCGCATGCCACCGATGAGAGGTGTGTTTGCTGAACATGTTGAGAACAGTAGCAGTAACGAGATGATTCGTATCTCAGCACCGCTACTAGAACGCATGATTAACTTGTCAGGGGAAGCGGCGATTAACCGTGCCCGTATTGACATGAATTTGGCGAGCATTACAGGTAGCATTGAGGAGATGGGTGTTACGGTTCAGCGTTTGTTTGACCAGCTTCGCCGTATGGACATCGAGCTAGAAGAACAAATTTTGGCTCAGATTGACGATGCCACCCTAGATGAGGGCTTCGACCCCCTAGAAATGGACCAATACTCATCGCTTAATCAGCTGTCAAAATCATTGTCAGAATCAGCATCGGACTTGCTTGACATTAAGGCAACCATGCTAGAAAAAACACGTGATGGCGAAAATTTATTGCTTCAATTATCACGTACGCAGACTGACCTACAAGACAGTCTCATGAATTCTCGTATGGTACCATTCTCACGTCTGACCCCACGACTACAACGTATCGTGCGTCAAACCGCCAGCGAACTTGGTAAAAACGTGGATTTGACCGTCATTAATGCTGATGACGAAATGGACAGAAGTATCCTAGACCGCATTACCTCACCGCTAGAACACATGCTTCGTAATGCGGTGGACCATGGGGTTGAGATGCCTGCCAGACGTAGTGAGCTAGGTAAGCCACTCATGGGTCATATCACGCTTGAAGTGTTGCGTGAGGGTGGCGAGATGGTGATTCTCTTGTCCGATGATGGTGCAGGGGTAAACGTTGAGGCGGTGCGTAATAAAGCCATCAGTCAAGGACTGATTAGCCCTGATGAGAAGCTCTCTGACAGCGACATCATGCAGTACATCTTTAACGCAGGCTTGTCGACCACCAGTAAAGTTACTCAAATCTCAGGGCGTGGCGTGGGTATGGACGTGGTGCGTACCGAAATTCGTCAGCTTGGTGGCTCGGTATCAGTTGAGTCGGAGTATGGTAAGGGTTCTCGCTTCATTATCCGTGTGCCACTGACGGTTGCGATGTCGGATGCTCTTATTGTGCGTGTGGCTGACCGTCAGTATGCCGTTCCGCTTGTGCAGATTGAGCGTGTGGTACAGATGAATGCCAGCGAGCTTCTCGCTTATCATCAGTCAGGCGATAGCACCATGAAGATTGATGGTAAAAATTATCGTCTGCGTTATTTAAATGAAATTTTGACAGGGCATTATTTTAATGAAATCGTCTCAGGTCTAACCCTGCCTGTGATTATCATCAAAACCCAAACAGGTCAGCCACTGGCCTTGCAGGTCGATGAGATTGTTGGTTCTCGTATTGAGATTGTGGTTAAGCCATTGGGTCGCCAACTATCTAATTTGTCGGGCATTTCGGCGGCGACCATCATGGGCGATGGTTCGGTTATGCTTATTCTTGACCTCTTGGCTCTCATGCGTACCGCTCAGACCAAACGTGAAGTTAAAGAAGTTAAAGCGATTAGCCAGCGTCGCCTTATCATGGTGGTGGACGACTCTGTTACGGTGCGTAAAGTTACCTCTCGCTTCTTGGAGCGTCAGGGCTTTGAGGTTATCGTTGCCAAAGATGGTGTAGATGCCATCGAGATTCTCCAAGATGCGATGCCTGACCTGATGTTACTTGACATCGAAATGCCTCGCATGGACGGCTTTGAGGTGGCAACACAGGTGCGACACAGTCCACGTCTGAGTCATTTACCCATCATCATGATTACCTCACGAACTGGCGAAAAACACAGAGAGCGTGCTTTGGAGATTGGGGTAAACGACTATATGGGCAAACCTTTCCAAGAGGCGGATTTGTTGGAGCGTATCGGCAAGCTTATCGGTGTACAAGCCTAAGTTAGAATGAATCATGAACCCAAACAACAACAGTCAGATGAGCGTGGTACAGCAGTATTGGCATGATAGGTTTTATGCCAATAAAGAGTCTCATGCTGACTTGACTCCCAAAAGCGAGGAGATAAACCCAAAACACATCAAAGTCATTGTGGTTAGTGATAGTCGTACTCAGCGTTTGGCGTTTGATGATGGGCTTAGGGACTTTGGCTTTGATGTGATTGGCTGTTTTAGTACCCAGCAGCTTGATTTGATGGTAAAGTCCAAACTGCCAAAAGGCATGGTATGGCTTGTGGATTCTCCTTTGTCGGAGGGTTTGCAGGTTATCATTGATAGCCATCAGCCACGCCTTGTCTTGGTGGGTTTTCGTGAAGCACCAAACCCTCAGCATGATGAATTTTATCAAAAATGGCAGCGTTCATTACTTCGTCGCCTAAATGATTCTTTGGGTCTTAAATTTTCCAACAAAAAACGCACGCAGTCCCCATCAACCCCATGGCGGTATGTGTTATTTTTGGGGGCGTCGATGGGGGGACCTGATGCCGTCAAAGAGTTTTTGGATAACATCTCGCCGACATTGCCTATCGCTATTTTAATTGCTCATCATTTTGATAAAGACATGATTCATGGTCTGCCTAAGATTTTGACACGCAATAACCAGTGGCGATGCCGGGTCGTTACCGCCAGTCAAAGTTTGCAGTCTGGGCTGTGCTTGGTCGCTCCCATTGAGCATCAAATCGTCTGCGATAGTGAGGGTAGGGTGATTTTGCTTGACAAAAAATGGGAGGGCGAATATCAGCCAAGCATCAATCAATTATTTAAAAATGTCAGCGATGTTTATGGTGGGGAGTTGATTGGGATTATATTTTCTGGCATGGGCGAAGATGGTTCGGCACATCTTGACCAAATCGTTCACAACAAAAGCCATCTGTGGGCCCAAAGCCCTGAGAGTAGTGGTTGCCCTAGTCAGCCTAAGGCTGTGATTGATTCGGGGCTCTGTCAGTTTATTGGCTCGCCATCAGAGCTTGCAGGGCGGATTACTCACATGTTGCGTGGTTTTGGGTATCGCCAATTATCCTTTTAAAGTGGGAATTATTCATGAATAAAATACAAAAACATCAGTTTGAGCCAGTAAGCTTGCTTACCGTTGAACACGGTACGTTGGAGGTTACCGCCATTCCTGCCATCGGTCAGCCTGATTGGCTTGTGCCAACAGCACTGATTATGAGTGTTGAGGAGTATCAGGAGCGTATTTGGACGTACCTGTGGCGAGGGCAAGAAGTGGCGGTGTATCATCTTATCCCCAAAGACATTGAGGCGGATAAACTCATTGTCTTGGAGGGTAATACCGATGTGCATAGATTGGCGTTGCAGACAGTAGGCGAGCTAACTACGAAACGTGTGCGAATTTCTGATGTTAAGGATACGATACTGCAAGAAGAGGAACTTGCTAGTATTCGCTTGTCAGTAAGCGCCCTGCCAAACGCCAAAGAGAACCCAGAAAACTATCTTTATCAAGCGGTAACACTTGATGGCGAGACCTATGTTGTACCTGATTTGGACTTGATTGTGCATCACTTGGTGGATTTGGACAGTTAATTTTACTAATTTTCACAAATTTACCGCTGTTTTTAACGACAAACTTCGTTATCATTAACGAAGTTTAATTTTATCAATATTTTGGAGTTTTTATGACAACGCCAGTCGCCAGCCCCAGTTCGGGCAAATACACGCTCGCTACTCGCATTTTTCATTGGGTGGGGGCGTTGCTCATCGCAGGAGCGTGGGTCGCTATTGAGCAAGGTGATGATTACATCAGTTTGCATAAATCAATTGGGGCGAGTTTTTTGATTTGGACGTTGCTACGAATCATCAACCGCTTTGTTAGCAAAGCACCGCCACACCCACCCATGCCAAAATGGCAAACGGGCGTGGCACATCTGACGCATTTGGGCTTGTATCTTGCCATGCTTGCCATGCCCATCACAGGCATGCTCATGAGCATGTATGGTGGTCGTGGCGTCAGTGTGTTTGGATTGTTTAGTTTCCCCAGTGTGGTCGGCATTGATAGAGAGATGGCCAAGCTGATGAATGGCATTCATACGGGGGCAATGTTTTATGTGCTGATTTTCCTTGTGGTGGCTCATGTGGGTGGGGCGTTGTACCATCAGTTTGTGATGAAGGATAATCTCATCAGTAGAATGAAGTGATGAACAGTGTGTCACAAAACTCATTTTGCGGTGTTATTCGTTGATGATCGCAAGGTTAAGATTGGATATTTTTCTTGCCCCTTGCTGGTGTGGGCGATGATTGATGATGAAAAATGGGAGTTTTGATTGGTGAAAATTGACATTTCTAAAAATATAGATATAATAACGTGCTATGCAGACTTTAATTGATACCTTTAAAGCCTTAGGCAACGAACACCGCCTACAAATGCTGATTTGGCTACACTGCCCCACCCAGCATTTCCCTGATTTTTCGCCCGAATGCACCACAATGCAAAACGGTGGTTGGATTTGTGTGGGTAAAATTGCTGAAAAAGCAGGACTGGCTCAGTCAGTCGTTTCAGGCTATTTAAACACTTTAAAATCAGTCGGTTTGGTGGAAAGCCAGCGAGTGGGCAAATGGACTTATTACCGCTTTGCCCCCAATGCCAAAGCCGATTTGATGGCAAAATTAGACCAAACTTTCCCCTAATGCCGTTTTTAATGGCATTTTTTACCCATTATCAAATCTAATTTTTTAGATATTAGTAAAAGTGAAATTTATGAAAACCCCCAAACTCTCCGCCCTAAACCTTGCTCCAATGCGACAAGGACAAACCGCCAAAGATGCCATCGACGCAATGGTGCGTTTGGCTCAGCATTTAGAAAGCCTTGATTTTACACGGTTTTGGATTGCCGAACACCACAATATGCCCCATTTGGCAAGTTCCGCCACGCAAATTCTCATCGCCCACACGCTGTCGCAAACGCAAAAAATCCGTGTCGGTAGTGGCGGCGTGATGCTCCCCAATCACAGCCCTTTGCAAGTGGCGGAGCAGTACGGCACATTGGAGACTTTGTAGATGGGCGTGCCATACATCATCATTATGGTGCTGGCGGTGCAAAAGATTGGCACGGCAACGGCAACCATTGCGGTGATTTTTGGGCAACTTTTGATGGGAATGCTGATTGACAGTTTTGGTTGGTTTGGCAATGCTCAAATTGAATTTTCCTATTATCGCTTGGGAGCGGTGGTTTGTCTGGGCGTGGCTTTGTATTTTATTTATCAAAGTAGTAAACCGAAACAGGCATAGGGAAATAAAAACACCGCTTTGTGATTGGAGCGGTGTTTTTTTCTTGACAGCGCTACCAAAATAAACTATGATATGCCAACAGGGGTCGCCCTTACTTTGGCATATGAGTAGAAACCGACATTTTATCCCTAAAAAATCACTTCAACTTTAAGTTGTATTTTTCCATTTTTATTGACTAACAAATTTACCATTAGTCATATGCTATTTATAAAATTTGTTTGTCAAAATGAAAATTGGAGTTAATATGACTTTATCTCAAATTTGTTTTGATGTTCATACTGAACTAAAAACCTTTATTCCCAATATTAAACGCTCACAAGTTTATGAATTGCTATCTGCAAGGTTAGGTTATTATACCTACAAACACTTTTGCCAAGATGCGGTTTTATTGTTTGACTTAGATGAACAAAACCATAAAGCAAATAATAACGATTTGCTCAATAAACGCATTAAAGATTTTGACTTTAATATTAGCAAAGAACAATTAAATAAAATTATGGCGTTCATTGACATTCGGTTAGAGCAGACACAAATTTATGCCCCTACTGTTAAGGATTTTAGCCATCAATTATTAAAATCTATAAATTATCGGCAAGGTTTTGATATTTTGGTTAAAAATGACCTTTATCAAGAGTTAGATAAGGCGTGTTTTTGCGAAAAACCCAATTTTAATGCCATTATTTTGCATTTATTTCTTTTATCAAGAATTATCCCTGAGTGGGACGAGAAACAAAAGACAGAGCAAAGAAAGCATAAGGTTATTGAGCAAGCAATCAATATTTTTGGCAAAAAAGCAATATTGCCTTATTTGATTGCCTTTCATCTAACTAAAAATGATGACATTGATTTTATTAAAGCGTTTTATAGCCAAGAAACTTTAAGAGAGGTAATTGAGCAATGTGTTTTAAATCAAGACACAAAAAAGGCACACGCTTGGTATAATTTAGCATTGAGATTTGGTTATAATAATATTTTAGATGGCAAACAATTTCGCATATATACCGAAGAGACAACTTATCAAAATCGTGGGCTATATAGTTTTTATGATGACGGTGAGTGGTTTAATTATTATGAAGATGAAGGTTATGACCCTATTGATTTACCAAAATTAGATAAAACTTTATCTCAACAAGCCAATCAGCTAGCCGATGAATTTTATCAAATTTATCAAGATACCCAAAAAGTCATTGAATTTACTATAAATTCTTTTCCCTTAAAGGGATTTCAAGATGAACCGATGGATTATTATTGGTACAACCCGTACGAAGATGATTGGGATTTTGATGATGAAGACTTTTCAGAAGAATATTATGATGATTTTTGGGAAGACGAAGAGTAATTAAGGCAATAAAAAACACCATTTTATGAGTTAAGATGGTGTTTTTTATTTTAAAAATAAAGTTTCAGGCTGCCTGAAAAATTACTTATCACTTCAAATAATATCTACCTATCAAAACTATCAATTATACATAATAACCCAAATCTTTTATAATACGCTCCAATTTTCAAAATCCTTAATTTTGGAGCGATTTATGACCATTTTTAGCAAAGACGACCTGATTAGTGCCTTTCATCGCCGTGCATCCACCCGTTCGTATGACGGCAATAAGAAAATCCCTGCTGATGATTTTAATGCCATTTTGGAACTTGGGCGTTTGTCGCCAAGCTCGGTGGGTTCTGAGCCTTGGCAATTTTTGGTTTTACAAAATGCTGACTTACGCCAAAAATTAAAGCCTGTTTGCTGGGGCATTCCTACTATGGAAACCGCCAGCCACATTGTCGCCATTCTTGCCAAGAAAAACGCCCGTTATGACACGCCCTATTTTGGCGAAATTATGGACAGACGGGGCTTAACTGGCGAGGCTCGTGAAAAAGCGTTGGCGGTGTACAAAAAATTCCAAACAGAAGACATTGCCATTTTGGAGACTGACCGCAGTCTATACGACTGGGCGAGCAAACAAACCTACATCGCCCTTGCCAATATGATGACGGGGGCGGCAATGCTTGGCATTGACAGCTGTCCGATTGAAGGCTTTGATTATAAAGAAGTGAACCGCATTTTGGCAGAAGAAGGTTTATTTGACCCTGCCGAATGGGGCGTATCGGTAATGGTAACTTTTGGTTATCGTGATAAAGAAATCCGCCAAAAAGCCCGTAAAACTTTTGATGAAGTGGTGAAATTCATCGAGTAATTTTGATTTAAGCACACCGCTCTTTCAAATTGGGGCGGTGTTTTTTTGGAATTTTTTTAATCATGAAAATCAAATTTTTAACTGCTATTTTAGCCAGTTGCCTGACAATGACCACTTGGGGAGGGTTGGTGGGAAGCGAAAAATTTAAGACGTGAGTAAACCAAGCCCATTTTTCAAAAAAATATACAGAAAAATGGGTATCATGGTTTGAATTTTATTCATCATTAAGTGAACACAATGGTTTGTAAGCTCATAAAAAAACCTGCATAATTTTGTAAAAAAACCTGCATGACCTAAAAAGCAAATCATGTAATTTTGTGCATAATATGCACGTTTTTTTATAACACAAACTACACCCCAAACTCTCCTCGCTCCCCCTTTGGGGCTTGACCTGTGACGTGATGAGTTCGATGGTCATAATAGACCATATCGCCCACCTCTGCCTGACCATTTAGCACGACAAACACCCCACCGAGTGTCTGTCCCACCACCACACCAGACCCCTTTTGCCCTGTGATTTGTGCCACGCCTTTGGGGGTGGCAAAGAGCTTGTTAAACGTTTGATATAAATTCATGTTTTTTCTTTGAATGATTGACTTTTTAGAGTATTAATGTATGATATAATAGGATATTATTTTCCCATATATCTATCCAATCCCACTACCTGCCACACCGTTGGCACGCCGGTTATCAGTCCTTGCCATGTGTGCTGATAAGGATTGCCAATAAGATATGGCGTATTGACATAAGTCTCCACACCATCAGCGACATAGACAAAATGACGCACCGCCATGTCATATCCACTTGCCACGCCCCACACATCGCCCCTTGATGGGCTTTTAAACGGTTTTAAATGTCGTTTAAACACCCATCAAAAACCAATCATTTATGCACATTTTTTCATCATTTTCCTATCACTTTTCATCAATTTTTATCATTTTGTTTTGTGCATATTCTTGACCGCCCACCTGCCCACAGCTTAGGTGTATCAATGGCTTGGGCTTCATCTGGCTTCTGGTCTAGTCTATGCAGGTTTAATCAGTCCCCCACAGGTTTTGATTTATGGCGATTAAAATCATTTGTTTTAAAATAATAACGGTGCAAATATCACAAAACTATATCCCAATATAGCTTTATAGTAAAGGTTGGATTTGTGGGGAAATATTAAGAGTGCACCGATTATTGATTGTGTTATTTATAAAAAATGATACAATTATTTTTTACATTAAATTTAAAAAAACATCATATTTTTATTTACTTGTTTAAAAGGTAATCTTATGACCGATTTATTTACCCCATTTACGCTAAACAATGGCATAGAAATCAAAAACCGCCTTGTGGTCGCTCCGATGACCCATTTTGGCTCCAACCCTGACGGCACGATTTCAGACGCGGAACGCCAATTTATCGGCAACCGTGCCACAGATTTTGGCTTATTTATCACGGCAGCGACTTTGGTCAAACAAGGGGGCAAATCCTTTGCAGGCGAGCCAGAAGCCACAAGCACAGCGGTATTGGACAGCCTAGCCGAGACCGCCAAAATTATTAAAAATCAAGGGGCAAAAGCCATTTTGCAACTGCATCACGGTGGCAAAAAGTGGAATGCCGACATCAATCAAGGCTTTGACGCCATTGCTCCAAGCGATTATGTCAAGCCTGAAAATGAACAGTCCGACAACCATTCTGCCCGTGCGATGACGGGGGCGGAAGTGGACGAGATGATAGCAGCGTTTGCTCGTTCGGCAGAATTGGCGTTGCAGGCAGGTTTTGACGGGGTGGAAATTCACGGGGCGAATGGCTATTTGATTCAGCAATTTGTCTCGGGCGACAGCAACACCCGCACCGACAAATGGGGTGGCGACATTCACGCACGCACGGCATTTCCTTTGGCGGTGATTCAAGCCGTGAATGAAGTGAAAGCCAAACACAATCGCCCCGATTTTATTGTCGGCTATCGTTTTTCGCCCGAAGAACCCGAAGAAAACGGGCTGACAATGGCGGATACTTTTGTTTTGCTGGATAAATTGGTGGAACAACCCCTGCAATATTTGCACATTTCCTTGTGGGATTTTTATAACAAGGCAAGACGCGGTGCGGACACGACAAAATCTCGCATTGAGCAAATTCACGCTCGTATTGGCGGAAAATTGCCGCTCGTTGGCGTGGGCAATTTGCTTTCAGGCAGCCAAATTCGTGGGGCGTTTGATACAGGGTTTGCTGAATTTATCGCGGTGGGCAAGGCGGTGCTGATGAATCCGAATTTGGCGACTTTGCTTAAAAACAATCAAGACGAGCAAATTGCCACGCGACTTGATTTAAGTCAGCCTGAAAAATACGGCTATCCACCAATTTTATGGCACATTCAACAAAATAAACCTGCCTTTTTACCGCCTGTGGTGGGCGATGAGAATTGGCAGGCGGTTAATATTTAATTGTCAATTATCCATAAAAACACCATTTTTTATAATGGTGTTTTTTAATGTTTATTTTTCGCCAATATCTTTCATCATCTCCACCACCAAATCCCTTAACCACCGATGGGCAATATCGTGGTGCGTGCGTTCGTGCCAGCTCATTAGCATTGTAAAACCGTCTATGTCAATGGGCGGTGTTTGCAGATGAACATTGGGTAAAGTTTTAGCAAGACATTCTGGCAACACCGCCACCAAATCCGATTCTTGTAATAACGATGGTAATAATAAAATGTTATTTAAAGACACCATCACTTTTCTTTTTAATCCCAATTTTTGCAATGCCAAATCGGTTGCTCCGCTAAACTCCCCACCATTATACGAAAACATCGCAAAAGGCAATTCACAAAAAGTCTCTAAGGTTATTTTTTTATCTGCCATCGGATGCGTTTTACTCATTGCACAAATATAGCGTTCGTCATAAAGTTTTTGTTGGTACATATCGGGCGTTAAATTATTTTGACTGACAAATGCCAAATCAATTTTGTTTTGTTCAAATAAGGTTTTAACATTTTGCCCTTGTACGGGCAATAATGCCACTTGCACATTGGGGGCAAGTCGTCTTAATTTTAAAATTAAGGGGACAACAATAATCGCTTGCACATAATCGGTCGCCCCAATCCGCAGCGTCATCGTCAAATTTTCAGGCTCTAAAATGGGCGGTTGTAACATTGAATTGATATCAGTTAAGATTTGCCGTGCGATTTTGCCAAGCTCCAACGCTCTATCGGTCGGTTGCATTCCGTGCTGAACTCGGACAAATAAGGGGTCATTAAAACTTTCTCGCAAGCGATTTAAAATGCCACTCATCGCAGGCTGAGTAACGGATAATCGCTGTGCCGAACGACTGACATTGCATTCGTCCAATAATACGACAAAGGCTTTTAATAAATTTAGGTCAAGTTTACGAAGGTCGGTCATATTACACCTCTCCCCCAATTCCTTTAAATTTTTCCACAAACATTGCAATTTTCTGAAAAATACTTTGTTTGGCGGTCAAATAATTGGGATTGAGCGGAC